>NZ_FOVI01000033.1 GCF_900115115.1 Paenimyroides ummariense | reverse complement strand
CATCCAATCATTGCATTCATGTATTTTTTTAATAAGGACCCCCTGCAACTTAATTAAACTCAATACTTATGAAACATCGTTTTTTTCATGAGGCAATCTCTAAAATCAATAAAAAGGAAGATAGGCTTACCATGAAACCATCCAAAATTATTGAAGAGTCATATTCAATGACTTTACTTCTTAAAGACTTGTTGTCCGAATTAAAGGAATTTGTAATGAACTCAGATTTTGAAAACGAACTACAGGAAATAGACTTTTTTAAAAACATCAAACCCCAGATACTTGGTAAGCTGATTTTCTACAATAAGGTTTATCGTATGGAAATTGCCTGTCCGGTACCAAACGGCAAATTGATGTTGCAGTATTTTTCTTCTAAACTGGAACAACTGAAAAAAACATTTAAAGAGCATACGGTTTCATCAGATTTTTATCGGTACTACCGTTCTAACCGTTGTGATTTGGACGACCGCTTTTTCCGTCTGGGAAATATAGAATTTTACAGCGGATTAAACAGTGTGGCATTTGAAATGGACCCCCAATTTTCTACTTATTACGATTATAAGGTTTCCAGAATAATATCTGACGATCTGCTATATCAATATTTGTTGCGCCGCCTGGATCCGGATGACGCCGAGAAGCTGGGTGATGAAGTTTCATTGGAAGCTTACTCTAAAGATATCTATTGGACGGATTCTAAAAATGCTTTGATAGAATTGGTTTATGCCTTGCACGCGACAGGCGCGGTGTCGAACGGTCGGGTTGGAATTACCAAACTGGCGATGATTTTTGAAATGGCATTCAGAATCAAGCTGGGTGACCTCCATCATTCATTCCACCGCATGAAAGACCGTTCCGGAAGCAAAACGTATTTTTTGGATCAACTGACTACCAATCTGGAAAAGTATATGCACAAGGATTTAGACTGACTTTGTATGCCAATAAGATGCCCATAAAACAGCTGTTCCCAGGTTGTTTTATGGGCATTTTTTGTTTTTAATGTATAGTTGCTAATATGTTTTTTCTAGATAAAGATTGATTTTTTTCACTTTTCATGGGTACTGCTTGGTAGCTACTTGGCGAATCAAGGTCTTTTGTTGGCGCAATTTTGCCCTGTGCAACAGTACCGATCCCTGTGGTTATGTGAAGCCAGCTTTCGGGGATCGGTTTTTTAAAAATCTTATGATGAATATAGACAGAACAGAATTTATTGCATGGATGAAACGAATTATCCAACGCTTTGATTTAGTAGACGAACTGCTTAAAGTGAGGAACACGCGTTTGGAAACAGTTGACGGAGAGGAACTTTTAGACAATCAGGATCTTTTACAGCTTCTTAAAGTTAGTGCCCGTTCCCTGCAGCGTTACCGGTCGGACGGTAAGCTTCCATATTACAGTATCAGCGGAAAGATTTACTACAAACGCTCTGATGTGGAACAGGTAATACGGGAGAGTTATTCCAGATCGGTGGCGGAACGAAAGAAGAAGAAGGAACTTTAGTGACTGCTGCTGCCAAATATTGATTGTCTTCAATGTGTTTAGCTTAGTTTGTTTTAACAATTTAAAAATATAAATCATGGATGAAGAAAAAGTAGATAAAAAAGCAGATGAACAGCCCGCAGATGTTCTATTGGTTCGTAGTAAGGACGAACAAAAAGTCCGGGCAGTGAAAGGTGTTGATGACAAAGGTAATATGCAGACCGTTAACCCAATCAGAAGAAATCAAAATCAGTTCATGCGCGTAGACAAACACGGAGATCTGTTCTCGAATTTCTTTTCAAACTTCTTAAGCCAGTTAAGGGATCCTTCTTCTTTTTCATTTTTCAGAGTCCCTTTGGAAAGTGCAGTCGATATAGGACAAGAGGTAAATAAGAGGTTGGTTGATAAGGATACATCAGTGCTTGAGCAATTGGAAAAGTATGCAGTTAAAAATGAAAATAAAATGAGTAATAAAAATTCAAACAATATGGAAAATACACAGAAAGCGCAGGAAAATGCTACGGAAACACAGTACCGTTACGATCCGAAAAAAATCGACTGGGAAATGATGTCTGATATCGGTTTAAGCGAAAGGGAATTAATTCAAAGGAACATGATGGATCCTTTGTTGAAAGGTTATAAGACTAGTGAACTGGTGCCTTTGGTATTGAAAGTTGGGGCTGCAGAAGCTCGGATGGATGCCCGATTGTCACTTAAAACAAATGAATTGGGTGATGTGGTTATAGCTATCCACGGAATCAGAAAGGAACCTAATTTGAAGTATCCATTGTTTGGTCACGAATTTACCGATGAGGATAAGAAGAACTTATTGCAGACCGGGAATATGGGTAGGATAGTGGATATGGTAAATCCAAAGACCAACGAAGTAATTCCCTCAATTGTCAGCTTGGACCGGCTGACTAATGAAGTGGTTGCGCTTCCGGCTGAAAGGATAAAAGTTCCCGATGAGATTAAAGGAGTAAAGTTAGATGATGTGCAAAAGCAGACGCTTTTGGAAGGCAAACCGCTTTTTCTGGAGGGAATGATCTCTAAGAAAGGAGCAGAGTTCGATGCGACTGTACAGTTTAATGCGGATAAAAGATATGTTGAGTTTTTGTTTGATCGAAATGTTCCTAATAAAAAAACGGTCAGTGAAGAGAATTTAGTTAGTCAGGGTGAACCGAAAGAAGCTTCAAAAGTTTTTCGGGGGAAAGAACTTACCGACCAGCAGCATAATAAATTCAAAGCAGGTGAAACAATTTACATTGACGGACTGATTGATAAAAAAGGACAATCATATCAAGGGTATATTACTTTTAATCAGGACACAGGAAAAACGGACTTTGCTTTTCCGGGACAATTGAAAGAAAAAGCCAAACCTGCTGAAGAATTTAAAACGCAGGTTGCTGTAAACTCGGATGGAAAGAACAACGAGAAAACAAATAAGATTAAGGAGCCTTTGAAGCGGTCGCAGAACACTCCTAAAGACAAGAAGCAGAAAGTTGAGCAGGAATCTGGTGTTAAGGATAATAAACAGACAGTAGAGAAGAAAAAGGGCAAGAAAATTTAAGCGATGAAGACAGTTATAGCAGAAAAGCCGAGTGTGGCACGAGAGATTGCTGCCTTACTTGGCGCAGATACAAAGAATGACGGTTTTTTTTCAGGGAATGGTTATTTTGTTACTTGGGCATTCGGACATCTGGTTGGTTTGGGTATGCCGTCGGACTATGGTATCTCAGGTTTTAGCAAAGATTTGCTTCCCATACTTCCAAATCCCTTTTTACTGACGGAACGTAAAATAAGGGTTGAAAATGATTGGGTAGCTGATAAGAATGCTGTCAGACAACTGAAAGTTATCGAAAAGCTTTTTCAAAAAAGCTCTGGTATTATCGTTGCGACTGACGCGGGTAGGGAAGGGGAACTGATATTCCGTTATCTTTATGAGTTTCTTGGTTGTTCTAAGCCATTTCAACGTTTGTGGATCAGTTCGCTTACCGAGAAAGCAATAAAAAAAGGTTTTGAGAACCTAGTATCCGGTTTTGAATTTGACGGATTGTATTTTGCTGCAAGGGCTCGAAGCCGCGCTGACTGGCTGGTTGGGATCAATGCTTCACAGGCACTTAGCGTGGCTGCAGGGGACGGCATATATTCTTTAGGTCGGGTACAGACGCCTACTTTGGCATTGATCTGTAAACGGTTTTTAGAACATCAGAATTTTGTTGTTAAACCGTTCTTTCAAATTGAACTATTGCATAACAAACAATTCATATCTTTTAAAAGTATTTCAAAGAACAAATGGGAATCAAAAAGAGAATTACAGCAGGCACGGAATTCTATTGAACGTAACGGTTCGGTTGAAGTGTTTTCGGTTGAAACAAAAATTGTTACAGAACAGCCTCCTTTGCTTTTCGATCTTACCGGCTTACAGAAAGAAGCAAATAAACTGTTGAATTTATCTGCAGATGAAACCTTAAAGATTGCGCAGCTATTATATGAAAAACAGTTTATCACCTATCCCAGAACAGGAAGCAGATACATACCGGGGGATGTTTGGGAAGATATTCCGAAATTAGTCGGTGGCTTGATGGTTCGGGATGATTGTCGGGAAGTGACATCCAGACTAAAATTAGGACGTTTGAATAAGCGGATTGTCAACGATCTACGGGTTACCGATCATCATGGATTGTTAATTACTGAAAAAATTCCTTCTGCCTTATCGGCTAAAGAAGCTGCAGTCTATGATCTGATTACTTTCAGATTGTTGGAAGCGGTTTCTGATGCGTGTATCAAACAACAGACAAAGGTTGGTTTGCAGGTATTGCATTATGAATTTGGATTGAATGCAACTAAAATTATCGAACCGGGCTGGCGTGCTGTTAAAGGTTCTTTTGAAGAAGTTGATTCAGATTTGATGGAATTGGAATTACCTGAATTGAAGGAAGGTGATGTGTTACGTATTAAATCTGGTAGCATACTTGAAAAAAATACAAAACCACCCTTGCTTTATACAGAAGCTTTTCTTTTGTCTGCAATGGAACACGCAGGCAGAGATATTGATGAGAAGGAGGAACGTTCTGCATTAAAGGATGTAGGAATAGGAACACCTGCAACTCGAGCTTCCATTATCGAAACTTTATTTTCCCGTTCGTATATCCTTCGGGATAAGAAATCATTGGTTCCAACAGAAAAAGGATTGCAGGTTTATCAATTGGTTAGAGATTTTAAAATTGCAGATATTGCTATGACTGCGCAATGGGAAATTGCTTTGCATAAAATTGAAAATGGCGAATTAGAAGCGGCTTTGTTCGAAAAAGAAATGGAAGATTATACAACTTTAATTACTAATGAATTATTAAAATTAAAGTTTGATCGCGAAGAACTACCTGATCTGACTTGTCCTAAATGTAAAAGCAGTTCATTGCTAATTAGAGATAAGCTGGTAAAATGCACTGGTTCATCTTGTGATTGGATTCAGTTGAGAATGGTTTGTGGAGTACAATTAAGTGTCTCGGATATTGAAAGTTTGGTCAATTCTGGAAAAACATCTTTAATTACAGGACTGAAAAGTAAATCAGGTAAAAAGTTTAGTGCCTATATTGTATTGGATGCTGAAGGGAAAAGCCGTTTTGAGTTTGTAAAAAAGCACATTTAAGTACTGAAAATATTAGACTTTTTTTCAACTGATATATAGTTAATTAATTAATGAGTGAATCCTTTGTAACTTACAAAGGATTCACTCATTAGTACTCTATGAGAAGCTTAGTAATAAAAATATCAATCTTTATCAAATGTTTACTACTAGCAGGTCATTTATTTCGTTTTTGTTTAATTTTGTATTGTTTGTTCTTAATAAAAAGTGTTAACTTTAACATAATTTTTTAAATAAAATATATTATATATTAGATAAATATAATAATCAGTTAAACATATTATGACACAAAAACTATTTTTATTTATAGCATTTTTATGTAGTCTCAGCTTAATGTCCCAGAATGCAGCTCTAGACCCCTCTTTTGGAAATGCCGGAATAGCAGTACATCCACACCTAAGTACCGCTGAAATTAAATGTTTCGCTTTTGATAAAAACGGAAGTATTATAAGTGCGGGTTATGCCCAGCAAGGAGGACCAGGAAGCACCGATTATCAGTTAACATTAACAAAAACAGATAAAAAAGGACTACTTGATAACACCTTCGGAACAAATGGAAAGGTGACTACTGTGATAGGACATTCAGAATCTCCACAGGATATCGTAATTCAAGGCGATGGAAAAATTATCGTAGTAGGTGAAGTCAATTTAGGACCTACACCTAATTCTCCAGGAACATACGTAGGATTCGCTGTTCGTTATAATATTAATGGAACATTAGATACTTCATTTGGTGCAAATGGAATTTACAAACTGACATCTTCAAAACAATTTCTTTCTGTTATGGTTTTATCCAATGGTTCAATTATTTTAGGGGGTAATACTTCTATAAACAATGAGTACCTTGCTATATTGGTTAAATTAGACAGTAACGGAGCTGAAGACAGCCAGTTTGGAAATAATGGAGTACTTTCTTTAACATCTGTCAACTACAAGTTCTCAATGGGTGAAGCTATTCTTTTAAACGATGGCAAGATTTTTTGCGTAGGACTTGAATACAGCGATATTCTTAATCATTCGAAAAGTACGTATTGTAAAATTGATATTCAAGGAAATTTTGATACAACATTTGGAACCAATGGAAAAGTAGTAGTTGATCTTTTCAATTACAATCCGATGCAAAACATTACCGAGTATCTACATACAACCCGAGAATTACAGAATGGACAAATCGTAATCGGGGGTACTGAATTAGATCCTTTTTTACTAAAAATTAATTCAGATGGCTCCTTTGATACTACTTTCGGAATAAACGGTATGAAGATTCTCTCATACTCTTTCAGACCAAGGGTAATAGCAACTCAAATTGATGGAAAAATTATTATTGGGAGTGGAACAAAGTCTGCTCTGGGAGGGCTTGCATATCGCATTGTGCGTTTTGACAATGATGGTGATTTAGATACTACTTTTAATAATGGCAAAGGTCTGGTGGATATTGATGCATCACCAGGAAACGATTGGTTGAACCACATTAAGATACAAGGAAATGATACACTTGTTGTCGGTGGTTCCTCAGTATTAAACTCTAATAATAATTTTACTTTAGCCCGACTACTTTTAGATACTCCTTTATCCGTAGAAAATTCTGTAGAACAATTTATAAAAGTTTATCCGAATCCATTTGATGATCGTTTTTATATAGAGGATTTCAATGAGTTAGTAAAAATCGTTAAGATATTTGATAGCATGGGTAGAATTATTAAAACAGTTTCGGAAACTAATACGACCCATGAAATACAAACAAATTTTGCAAGTGGAGTTTACTACGTTAATATTGAAACTAAAGATGGAAGAACAATAAATAAAAAAATGATTAAAAAATAAAAGGACATCACCGGGTTAGACAGAAAATTAGAAATTGTTTTTGCTATAGAGTGGTATTTTTTTTACACAAATTACCTATGTTGTTTACTCTAGGAAGCTTAAATTTGTAGAAATAGAAGATTAAAAAATATGTTTACCGAAGAAGAAAAAAAGTTTTTACAGGCAGAGTTATTAATGAAAATTGAAGAGAATATTGGTAATTATAAGTCATTCAAAGATTTAAACTCAGAGGATTGTTTGAGAATGGAAATTCTTAGGAAGATCAATCCCGGAGGTTTTGAATTATTAAAAAATAGAGTAGAAGAGATGATTTTGAAAACAATTTAAATTATTCACTTAAAATAATAAAAGCTCCATTTGGAGCTTTTATTATTTTTTAGATTCTTCTAAAGATACCTTACGGAATTCTTTTAAAAGTTTTTCTAAGTTTAATGTTGATTTACGGGCTCTCGTACCTGCTGCTTTGTTTGCTTTTTCTGATTGTAGTTGAGCATCCTCGTTGAAAGCTGCCATTTCAGCGTTGATTTTTCCGATTAGTTCTTGCATGATATTCTTCTTTTAATTTTTTAATGCTGCAAAAATAACATTTTTCTGTTGGTGCTGCGGGTTTGGAAGAGGTGTATTGTCGATTTTTTAATTAATTAAATTGTTTTTAGTTTCTGTTTTACATTTTGTACCGGATTGGATTGTTGTTTTTGATTGAAATGTCTTCTAAAGCAACTTCTTCTTTTTCAACCTTTTTGATTTCTTCCTTTACCTCTGGTACAATAGAAAGCTGTATTTTACGTTCGACAGCTGCCAGTTCGGTTTTGATTTCATTTAATCTGTTTTCTTTTGACCATTTGCTGTTAACCAGTTCCTGAAGTACGGGCAGATCTTTGTTTATTTCCGTTATTTTCTTTTGTTCCTCTTCAATGTAGCTAGGGATTTTTTCCAGTGCATTTATGAAGTTTGATGCAGCCAGTTTTTCATCTTTAGCAATGATTCCGTTGTTGTAGGTGTATTTGATGTTTCCTTCTCCTCGTGCGAAGAAACAGTTTACTTTGATGTCCGTTCCGTCTTTTTTTGAAGCTTCAGTTTTAACCAGTAGATTGAATCCGTAAAGACTTCCTATTTCTTCATATTGTCCGCCTGTCCTTGCTTTGTTGGATATCTCATTTAGTTTGGTTCCGATCTGTTTCAGATCTGCGTTTTGGGATAGACCGTCAAGTTTAAGTAGATTTGCTGTGCTGTTATCTGGATTTCTTTTAATTCGTTGTTGTAGGTTGTTCCAGTCAAGGCTCATTCGGTCATAACGGGACTGTGCCTTTTCTAACTCGGCAGAATATTCTTCCAGTTTATATTTTGCACTGTATTTGGAACGGCTGAATGCCTGTTTTTCGCTTTCCAATCCTGCAATCTGTTTTTCGAGTTTAGCTTTATCAAGCAGGTCTGTATTTCCAGAGAGTATCGCAACGTATTCGGAGAAATTCATGCCTGATTTTTCATCCATGCTGCCTTCATCGATTGTACGTTTACCAAGGTTGTTGTTCTTCAGCTGGTCTATAAACAGCTGTTTGTTGTACAAAAGGTTAAACTTGTAGCTGTCCAGTGATTTTTCAACTGCGTATATAATTACATCTACCTTGTTTTCTGCAAAGAATTTTGCTATTTCGTTCCCTTTGCGTATTGCCCTACCATCCCTTTGTGCTAGATCGCTTGGTCTCCAAGGTGTGTCCAGATGATGGATGGCTATAGCTCTTTTCTGGGCATTGACTCCGGTTCCAAGCATACTGGTGGAACCGAACAATACTCGTATGGTTCCTTCGTTCATGGCTTTGATCAGTTCCTTTCGCTGTCGGTCGCTTTTTGCTTCCTGGATGAAACGAACTTCGTGTGAGGGAATATTGTGGTCTTCAACGAGCTTTCTTTTGATCTCTGAATATACGCTCCATTCTCCGGGCTTGTAGGTTCCAAGATCTGAAAAAACAAACTGTGTGCCTTTCTGTGCCTTGAACTGATTGTAGTAGTTAGCAATATTTGTTGCGCAGTGTGATGCTTTACTGTCGGGATGGTCTTCGTATATTGGACTTACCATCCGCATATCCAATGACATTTTCCTAGCGTAGTCTGTTGCGATCAACATCTTTGCTTTTTCTTCACTTTGTGAGAGTGGCGGTCTTCCCAACAGTTCGGCGTTTCCTGACTTGGCGAAATCCATTAGTTTTTTGATGAATACTTCCTGATCAGGAGTAGGAGGTATGTTGTACAATACTTCGTTTTTGTTAGGTCGGTCAATACCGATATCTTTTGCGGTTCTGTAATCTGTGATTTCAGAATAGAACTGAGCCAATTCCGGTACTTTAATGAAGTATCTGAAGCGTTCTTTTGCAACAATGTTGTTTGCGACTGAAAACTCATAATCGGTCGTCTTTCGGGCATAGATTGCAGCCCAGGCATCGAAGGAATGGATGCCTTGTTTTTTCATTGCTTTTGGACGAAGGTATTTGAACAGCAAGTATAGTTCCGTTAGTGAATTACTGATGGTTGTTCCAGATAAGAAGGTAGCTCCCATATCTGAATTGGTACGTTCCTGTATGGTTCTGATGGCGAACAGCAGGTTCATGGCTTTTAAGCTGCCGTCTACATTTCCTAATCCTGCAACTCTTGAATGCCTAGTATTGAACATCAGGTTTTTGAACTGGTGGCTTTCATCTACAAACAAATGGTCGATACCCATCATTTTAAAATCTACCACATCATCCTTGCGGTTTTCGATGTCGTATTGAAGTGTTTTCAGTTTTACTTCGAGGTTTTCTTTTCGTTTGATGACTCCGGCAAGCATTCCTCTCGTTACTTCCTTTCCTTGGGATTGCAATGCATCAAGATTACGCTCTACGCTGTCTAATTCAATTTCCAAAATCTCTTTTTGCATTTCAGGTGACTGTGGTATTTTTCCGAACTGGTCATGTGTAAGAATTACGCAGTCCCAATCGTTGTTTTTGATGTCACCGAATATTCTCAAGCGTTTTTGTGGTGTAAAGTCTTCCTTACCGGGAAAAAGAATTTTAGCATGTGGATAAGCAGTTTTGTAAGCTTCCGCTATTTCGTGCACATTGCTTTTCAAACCTATAATCATGGGCTTATGTGCCAACCCTAAACGTTTCATTTCCTGTGCCGCAGCGCACATTACCAGTGTTTTTCCGGCACCGACTTCGTGATCACATATTGCTCCGTTATTGAGTTTGATCATCCATACGGTATCTTTTTGGCTGGAGTAAAGATCTTCAATACCCAGCGCTTTACGATCCAAACCCGGGAAATCCTGATGGGAACCGTCGTAGCTCGGTCGTACGAAACAGTTAAAAGTATTGTTGTATTGGTCTGTCAACCTTGTTTTAAAGTTGTCACTCTGTGCGTGCAACCACTCGGAAAATGAGGTTCGAATTTCATCTATTTTGCTATTCGCCATCTGTATGGCTTCCATGTCACGTACTTTTACTTCCTTATCATCAATGATAATTATTTTTGTAATATCAGGTGTGGTGTTTACCAGTGCGTGTTTGAACAGTGCATTTCCGTCAAACGTGCGGCTTTCGGACTTGACGGCGTATTTGTCCCAGATATGGACGTTTTTTTGTCCGCAGGTTACCGAAAAATCATCAGAGCTTTCTGAATAGTGTATATGTACATCGGTATCGAAAAGGTTTGATGCAAAGCTGCTGTAAATACCGGTTGATATCCAGCGTTCACCCAGGTTGAAATCTAATTCTTCAAACTCAATCCTTCTTGGGCGTGCTTCTTCCAATGCTGTCAAACTTCTTTTGGCCTCTTTGTCTTCTGGATTGTTTTCAATATATTTTTGTAGGTATTGGGCTTTTTCAACGACATTTCCTGCAATCCAGCGTTCCGCTATTTCGTATTCTTTGTTTAGCGGATTGAAATAGAGTTTGTTGTTCAACGCCTCTTTTAACTCCTCATGAGTTATACCGCTTACTTCGACCATATAATTTAGATCTACTTTACCATACCTGTTTAAGGAAGCGGCTAAAGCTTCGTCTGGATTATCGGCAGTTATCTTCGCGGTTGAGAAACTAACCGGATGGTTGAATATATCTGCTTTGTGCACCACACCTCCGACCACCCGTTCCAGATACGGAATATCTGTACCCGAACTGTCTGTCTTTATCAGCTTGATATTGTCTGAACTGTTCAGATTTCCGAATTTTTTGATAAAGACATCGTACAAAGCGTTAAGCCTGATTCTCTCTTCTTTGTGTTCAGCCTGAAGTGTTGTTTCTTTAGTATATAGTTCGTTATAAGTATCCCTTAATTGAATGTAAGCTTTTGCTCGATCTTTTTGATGTTGAGTTAACTGCAACGGATGGAAAAGAGCCGATCCTTGTTCCGTATTGACGTTTTTTAAGTATCCTACCCAGCCATTATTAAAGGCAAGACAGTCGCTGCGATGGAATTGTTCCAGCTTTCCACTATATGGTGCGGGTTCCGGAATTTCATTGACTGTATTGTTTGTTGTTTGCTTTTTGGTTTCTAGGTTTGATAAAGCATTGCTGGACGGGGGTTGGCTTATTGAAGGTTTATCTGAATTAAGAACAGGGTTACTGAACAGGTCAATCTGCTGATTATTTTGGCTTCTTTTCTTTTGAGTTTTTGGTCTTTTAGATTGAGATTTAAATTGATTAGATTGGATATTGGTCTGTAGGGGTATAGGTTCATTTTCAAATAAGTCAAAAATATTTAGCTGCAATTGTTCGGAGTAATTTTGTTCTCTTTTTTGTGGTTCAAATAGAGGAACTATTTGGGTTTGTACTACTAAAGGTTCGATGATAACAGGTAGTGGATTTACTTCACTTACTTTTAGTATTTTGGGATCATTATTGTACAATCCAAGATTTAAGTTTTTAGAAAAATCCTCGGTTAGCATTTTTTTTAGATCTCTGGAGATTCCAATAATGCCTTCACTATGATTGTAAATAAGTGCGGGTTGACCATAAGGATCGGTTCCTAATTTTTTATCAGTATGTATAATCCTTGAAAGACCTTGAAAGTAGGCATTTTCTGGTGTGTTGAATTGTGTTTGATTGCTTTCGCAAAACAGTTCTTCTTCTTTAGTTAGAAACTTTTTAGCTGTGTTCTTTTGCAGGATGATTAGGTCGCTGCCGACTTCCGTTCCTGCATATTCTGTAAACAGATTGTTAGGCAATCTAATTGCAGAAACCAGATTGTTTCCCTGCATTAAAGCTTTGCGTATCGGCTCATTCTTCGGACTGTTCATTATCCCCTGAGATGTAATATAGATAAGCACCCCACCTTCACGAAGCGTATCTGTACCTTTTAGAAAGAAGTAGTTATGGATACTTCTTGTTGCCTGAATCTTTACTTGGTCTTTGCTCCTTGAATAAGACAAGTCAAATATCAAAGTGTCACCAAACGGTATATTGCTAGAGATTACATCAAAAGTGTTTAACTGATTTTCAGGAATTTCTTCAAAACCTTTTATATTGATATTGCCTTCAGGATGTAGATGACTGAGGATTTTTCCTGTCAATAGGTCTTTTTCATAAGCGGTAATTGCCGGATTTTGACCTTTTGAGAAAGAATCAATAAAAGAACCGATACCTGCGGATGGTTCGAGGAATTTCTGAATGCTTATCCCACTTTGTGTGAGAACTTCAGATATTGAACCTACCAGTGGAGGAGGTGTATAAAAAGCTGTTAATACGGAACTTTTCATACTATTGACATATCTCTGATATTCCCTTTCATCTTGAGCATTTTCTCTCAGAAGTTGAAGCAGCTGCTCAGTAAGAGGAAACAGGTCGTGTTCGCTTTTAGGCCAGTTGTGGATGTCTGATTCTTTTGCTGTTGGGTTCAGTATGAACTTTAAACCACCAAAACCGCTGTACTGCATTAGCGATCTTCTTTCTTCTTCGGTTGCATACCTCTTTTCGTTTTCCAAGATGAATGCAATTCGCAAAGCATCAATATTCTGCAGAAGATGCTGTTTCTTACTGAAGCCCATTTTCTTCAATCCATATAGCGATGGTTCCGGTCAGCTCGGTATATAGTAAATCGTACGCTGCCGTATTCTCGAAATCATCGGTTAGTTCATATTTTTCAAAGACACTGTTGCAGATTGAAAGCATTTTTAAAGTGAATGGTTGAAGTTCTTCATCTGCCATGGTGGTGTCGAATTCATTACAGACCACTTGGAAAACGGTATCGAATTTTGAAAAGTGTAATCCTTCAAAAAGAATGTAGTTAGCGATTTCACTACATTGGTCTATACTGTTTCCTGCAACAAATGCGGCTTCGTAAGCACTTGCTGCCCATTTTGATCTTTGTTCAATGAATTTATAATCATGTGCTTTTTCTGGAAAACTGCTGTTTAATAGTTCCTGAAGTTTTAATTTGAAATAGGAGAGGTCTTTGGTTTGATTGTTCATGATAGTATGGATATGTAATTGGTACGTTCTAAATTATAGTGTAAGGATTTAGAAAATTTAAATTGACTGTGGTTAGCTTTACAGGTCTTCATATGTCTATATTTAGAAGGTAGACGTTAGTTAGTTGAAAATCAATACTTAATTTGGTTCGTTAGATTTATCAGTTTTAATAAGTTCAGTTTAAAGCAGATTTTTTGTGGATATAAAAATGAAATAGTCGTTTCACCTAATTTTTCGTAAAAATCACTCAATAGTGAAAAAAAATTTAGTTTATAAAAATTTTAATCTCTAAATTTATAATGTCATTTATCTGAGGAAGAGAATCTTAATGATGATATGACTCCGAAACTACAGTGAACCGATAGACACTTTCTCTTTCCTTAGATAACCAAGCCTGCGTTGTAGCAATGCGGGTACATAAACACTAAAAGCAAAGCTTTTATTTATTGTAGATCACAGTGTATGCTTTACATGCGCTCAGGATTGTATTTTCTTTTTTATAAAGAAGTATAGGCATAGAACACTACCTGAAGTAGTAAAAGACATAAATAAGTTCAAATTTTTGTTAAACATATAAACCTGTTTTATTTAATGAATCCGCTTCAATACATGAATAAAATCTTCTGTACACTGCTTTTTTTCTCTGCCGGAAACAAAAGCTACTCCCAGCGTGAGATACATCCATTGGAGCCGATGTTTACTTATGATTATGCGTTAAAGTATTATGGAAATATAATGGCACAAACCACCTATATTGCTAATGATTGGTGGTGGTGTATCGAAAATTTTAAAGCACCTATAGGTGTAAAAGAAATAAAAGTATTTGAAGATTTCCCATATTATTCATTGTTTAGAGGGCATAACTTGATTAAAGGAAACGGAAAAATTATATATACTTTCAATTCTACTACTGGCTTTTTAGATGAAAGTAGAAAATTAGATAAAAGAAACAGAATTGTTAGTAGATCAAACTATAAATATAGTTTTGGAAAAACGAGAACTGAAATTAAAGTAATTACAAATCAGTACGAAAGAGATGTATATAGTGATATAACATATATCTATGAAAACAAGACTGATAATCTGGTAAAAGTAATATACAATTACACTTCATCTTCAGGATTTGTGGAATATTTTTACACATCATATAAACCCCATTTACAGATTATAAATTCTATTAAAGTAAATAACAATCAAATTGAGAGTGATAATATACTTTCCCTTGCTCAAGACACAATTAATTATATTGACATTAAGAATAAAAGGTTTTTTTTCAATCAGGATTATAGTGTTCTTCAAGGAACTAATGGAATCTTAAAAAGACATAACTTAAAGGAAGAAAAGTTTATAAATTTCAATAGCAGAATAATTAGTTCTACCCCTTTTCTATATTCCACCACTACTCTTCAGAGAACATCTAACAAAGTAACAGGAACACTATCTTTTGGAGAGAACTTTATATTTTATGATAACGTAAATTCTGTATTATCTCATTTCCCTACAGAACGAAGGGGACTAATGCTTTTTGACGAAAATGGACAGCTAATTGAAAGACATTTTTATGAATTTGGTTATCGATCAAATGATGCTCGACTCTCCGATAGAGGTTCCGATAAAGATGAAGGTATTGATCGTTGGCATTTTAGTTCAAAGGATTGGGATTATAGAATACTATTGAAGGAAAATAGCAAAAAATGGAATTTAAATTATTTTGGCGAACGCGAACGCGAGCAGGAATTTGACGAAAACTCTGCGATGATATACCGAAAAACAGATAGTACGCATTTTCTAAAAAAGAAAAACACGATCTATTACAGAGATTATGCAGTTTTAATTTACAAATATGAATAAAAATATATGAGATGGAATTAACACTTTTCAATAAAGAGATAGATTATCAAGGTCAAGATTTACATATGTTGCGGAATAATAAAGAGTTTCCTCTACATCTGTTTTTTAATTCAAATTTAACACTATCATATATGTTTCGTTTAGATGGTGAACATACACAAGATGTTACCTATGAACAGATCGAAATTAAAATTACAGGAAATAACGAAAAAGTAATAATAAAAGCCAATCCTTATATTCCAGGAACAGACGTAAATCATCCCGCTAGAGTGGATAACTTTTTTATAACTGTAAAAAGTAACAACCCGTTGATAAGTGATTCTGTTATTTTACTTCATCTGCATGATGAAATAGACAAAGCATGGACATCACCATCTACATTAAGTATACGAAAAGGAATGGAATTGAAATTTGGTGTTTTGGCAAGTTTTACTGATGGAAACTATGCAGACTTATCATTTTATCCTGAAATGAAGAAAGAATTAACCAATGGGAATAATTATTTAAATATTCCAACCTACCCTCCGCCACCTGAACCACTTATCCATGATCCTAAAAGATTAACTTGGAAAACTACCCCCCCAGCAGATGAAAATCCTATATTAGATGCGATTACAATTGAACTTCCTCCATGGATGGAAAATAATGGTTCTACCAGCAGGATACAAGTCACAGGAAGTGTTCGTTTTCTGGATGAATTTGGAAATTTAAAGTTTCACAAAGGGAATATCGATGATATTGATGACCGTATGAACATCCTTTTTCTTTCCGATGGTTTCAAAAATAATACATCAAACTTTCACAAAACTATTGATCAATTTAGTACAGAACTGCTTAAAAAAGAAACTTACACACCTTGGAATTTGTTAGGTGACCGTCTAAATATTTGGAGTTACTATACAGATGACCAGCAAGAATACTCATCTTTAGAAAGTGAACATATATTTGTCAGAAACGCTAGTTCAAATAGTCCTATCATTATCGAACTTTATTCCTTTATTTCCTTGTTTGATACAAAAGTTTTAAAGAAGGCTGCATTTAGCACAATTTTTGAAACGAAAACATTACCTGAATTTAAAAAATATTTAATTGACTTTTACTCTAACGATTTAGTAACTTTTTTAGAAATTGACAATCCTGATTTTGACAATGCTTATCCATTTCTAAAAAAATCAAACGGAGCATGGTTTGATGAGGGCAAGTATGTAACGTTGTCAGACTTATGTAGTCGAGTTGGACTACCCTCGCAATACAATGATGGTCTTGGATCTCTGAATAATAACCTCATTCAATGGAATAAGTTAGGATGGATAACCGATGTAACTACTGATCCAAGTAATTCTACCAAGAAGTATATACATCCCTACGTTTTTAAAATATGGAAAAAATTAAAAAGCCGAATCTATTTAGAAAAAATGGATACTTCTTATGGAGTAACTAACACCTTCTTAAAGCGGGAGATAAGAGAAGTTTTTGAACCAACACGATACATAGGAGCAGGCACTACCAAATTCCCACCGACATCTGAAAATGCTGGAGCAATTGTAAATTTTGGATCTTATATTAATAAGATTACTAACCCAATTAAGGCAGGTTTTGGGCAAATATTTTTTGACCAAAATGGGATTCCGGAATTAGGCAAAGATAAAAATGAATATATAAAAAAATTTGTTAAGCCTAGTGATAATATTATATTACTATCGCGGGTTAGAACAAATGGTGTTTATGGTACGAATCAAATATTGTCCCTAACTGTTAAATTAAATGAAGATGATCCAGGAACTGATTTAAGCTTACATCGTACTGTTGCGTCTATAGAAGCAAAAATAGCCACTTCCTTTAAATGTAAACGAACTGTAACTAATGATATTTATAGATATGAGCAAGATAATCTTGATGTAAAAGAAACTAGAAATCAGGTGAAAAACACTATTGTTCATGAATTTTCTCATAACTATCTAAGAGATGAATATTCAGCTAAATTTGGCGATCTTAATCAAGACGCTACTGAAAGAACTAAGCTTAAAGAAGTTGCCGATTATTCAAATCTTGAGATAGGAAAAGATTTAGAAACTCAAACTCATTATATTGATGCTTCTAAAATAAAATGGCGTTGGCCAAGAATAAAAAAGATTGGTTTAGGTCTTGTAGATCAACCTGAGAACAATATTAAATTTGAAAACAATGTATATTCTTGTATCGTTCAAACAAATGCACTAAATATAAATGATAATACGAATGCTTTTAAACAAGGTGATAGAATATTACTTCGTAAACGATTTCTATTTGATAAGACAACGTATATTCAATGTACGGTAACATCATCGGTAGACCTATCTGATTATAAACAGGAAATAACATTTACTACTTCGACCCAGTTTACGACATCTGATTATGACGATGGATTTATTATAATTTTCCCGTTTTGGAGAACGGATAGTAATGCAAGCCAAAATGATTTTCAGCAATTAATACATCATGAAGTAGAAAATGCGATTATGCAAGCCAATTACTTTAGTAATATAATTACTAAACCAGGTAGACCTATGGTATTTGCTGATGATCGCAATAATAATAGACCACAAAATATTCTTAAGGAATTTCTTGATACATCACCCCCATCATTTAAGAATTTTATTGCAAACGCAGAAAAAAACAAATCAAAAGTCGTGGGGTTATACGCAGGCGGGTTACTTTCTTATTTCATAGGAATTTATCATCCTACAGGATTTTGTACGATGCGTGGTTTTGTAGGAGAAGATAGAGAGGACATGCTTCCACGAGATCTGTTAGGTATAGAAAAAGCTAAATTAATAACCTCTAATAGTTTCTGTCCTGTATGTAGTTATATTTTAATCGACTACATTGATCCATTAAAACATTCTATTATGGATGTGAAATATGGAAAGTACATTTAACCCTAAACATAGAAATTATGGCAGATAATACGTTCTTAGGAAGTTTTGTTACCCAATATGCCCGATTGATACTTCCACTTAAAGAAGCTTTAGAAAGCGAATCGAAATTTAGGGCACTGTTCTTAGATTTGGGTTGGTCAATCCCAACACCTCCTGTATCGGAAGCTCAGGCAGTTGTAAACAATATCAACTCATTAATTGACAGCTTGGATAATTTACCTTCAGCGCCTTCAGAGATAGATATGATTGCACTTTTAGCAGATGTGAGCACGGTTTATCTTTCTATTAAGAATTTTGCAAATACAGTAGCTGATACTACATCGGGTATTGGAAACTTACAAGGTATATTTAAATCTGAATTTCCTAACGATTTGTTTAACTATTTAATCTGCCGTTATCTTCAAAATACGTCTGATATATTATTTAATACGTTATTAGCAGTTGATATTATAAGTTATACTTATATTAGTGAGGAACTACCAAGACCCGCATACACAAAAATTAGAATTGATTACTCAAAGTTAGGAACTTTGATAACAAATCCAACGGCAATTGTTAAGGAAGCTGTTGAATGGAACACGGAAGAGTATGATTTTGAAAATATTGGTTCATTATTAATGGATTTTTTAAGCGGTATCAAAATACCAGCTTCTTTTCTCGATAATCCTGCCTTTGGTAATGAATTAACTATGAAACGTTCTATTTTATATAATGATTTCTTTAATCCTGATCGTGTAGTAAGTGGATTCTTAAGTATCTTTCTGATGGATATATTGGTTGCTGATAATTATAAGAATTTAAACGCTTATATATCCGCTTTTGAAGGAGAACAAACCAATGAAAAAGGTATTATACTTGAACTGGATATACCTGAAGGTACATCATTGAAGCAAGATATAACAAATACGATTTCCTTACAAATAAATACTTCCGATATTATTGGAAATAATTTTGGAGTTCAGCTCAGCCCGTCCGAACAAAAATTCAGTTATCTTGGACCTACGTCGTTTAACGGAAAAATTGAACTGTTAATCAGAAAACTATTTGAGGGACCAGTACGCTTGTTTGGACAACCCGAAGGTACGCGGTTGGAAATACGCGATCAGGCAATTTCCCTTTTCGTAAAGCCGGGAACTCCTTTAGAATATGGAATCGGTTATGACCTTTCCGGTCTGGCATTAGTTATCGATCCAAACGGTTCAGACAATTTTATTAAAAACATCTTTGGGGACAAAGTCCGTGAAATTAAATTTCCGATTACTGTACAGTGGTCGAATACCAAAGGAATTTCCTTTGTAGGCAGCGGTACTTTTGAATTTGAAGTCAATACCCATTTCAAGATCGGTCCGATAGAATTTACAAATGTAAAAGTCGCCATTAAAGCTCCGCAAGGTCAGAATAAAGTAACAGCAGATATTGGCACTAATATCAAGGGTGATTTAAGTGCAATTGTGTTTACGGTTGATAATATCGGACTAAGAACAACACTGAATCTGGATGAAGGCAATGCCGGTCCGTTTGGTATTGGTATCGGTTTTAAACCGCCTACAGGAGTTGGCTTAAGCATCGATGCCCCACCGGTAAAAGGTGGTGGTTTCTTAAACTACGATGAATCTACATCAACCTATACCGGTGGTCTGGAGTTGCAATTTTCCAAAATATCTTTCTCGGCTATTGGTATTATCAGTACCAAATTACCGGGAGGAGAAAAAGGTTACTCACTTCTTGTTATAGTGTCGGTTGAATTTACACCGTTACAAATTGGTATGGGCTTTACCATCAACGGTATAGGCGGTTTACTTGGCTTACACAGAACGTCCAATCCCGATGTTCTTCGTGCGGGAATAAGATACAATACGTTGGATCATATCCTGTTTCCAAAGAACATCGTAGAAAATGCAAATACCATTATCAGTAATTTAGGTCAAGCATTTCCTATACGCAAAGATCAATTTATGTTAGGACCGATGGCTAAAATAGGTTGGGGTACACCAACTTTGCTGACAATTGACATAGGAATTGTAATTGAACTTCCTGATCCTGTACGTTTAATTATTTTAGGAATTTTGCGTGCACAATTGCCAAGTGCACAAAATCCTATTTTACAGATACAGGTTAATTTCTTAGGAATTATTGACTTCAAAGAAAAGTATTTGTCGTTTGATGCAACATTATATGATTCTAAGATATTGACCTTTGGACTTTTTGGTGATATGGCACTGCGTTTGAACTGGGGAGACCGACCAAATTTCTTATTATCGGTTGGTGGATTTCACCCGTCTTACACGCCACCACCATTGAACCTACCTTCAATGCAACGTCTGACAATTATTCTGGCAGACCATAGTAATTTAAAAATATCTGTAGAGTCTTATTTTGCCGTGACCTCAAATTCAGCACAGTTTGGAGCTCGCGTGTATGCGATGGCAAAAGCATGGAAGATTATTGCAGAAGGGGAACTTTGGTTCAACGTACTTTTTCAGTTTTCTCCTTTCTATTTTGCTGCGGACATGGGAGTCAAGTTTGCCATAAAAATGGGAAGCAAGACCTTACTCGGAATCTATGTTGCATTGATGTTGGAAGGTCCGGATCCTTGGCGTGCTCAAGGTCAGGCTGCCTTCAAGATATTGCTTGTTAAAGTGAAAGTTCGTTTCGATGCAACATTTGGTCGTCAGCGTGCAGAAGCTATCGAGGCAGTAAAAGTAGATGATAAGATTAAAGAAGCATTAATGTTGCAAGATAATTGGGAAGCTTTGCTACCAGATCAGAATAACCAGATGGTTGCCTGGCGGAAGGAAGGAGAAACTGAAGTACAGTCGGTGGATCCATCCGGTGCAATTAAGATTAGCCAACGTGTGATGCCGCTTAATACGATGATGCAGAAATTCGGCTCTGCCGCAATCAGCGACTTTAACCAGTACCGCATCAATACTAGTAACGTTAGAATTGAAAATATGATTGTACCTGCTGAGCGGGTACAGGATTATTTTGCAAGAAGCGAGTTCAGCAACATGACTGATGAAGAAAAGTTATCTCGTGACGGTTATGAACTATTTGACAGCGGTGTGCTTGTAGGTTCAAACAAGAATCAGTCTTCTCAATACGCCGTACACAAACATAGTACTTTCGAAGAGATAACTATGGACAGCGGATACCGACGCAAAGAAGATACTAAATTCGCAATTAGCGATGAAAGACTGAAAATTGATAGTTTCCTTGGTTATACTACCCGTACAGGTCTTTCAAGAGCAAGACTGCGTACCACAAGTGTGGGCCCGGCAAAGATCAAGCTTTCTATAAAAGATGGTGAGTTTGTGCTAGCGAACCGTAATAACCTGCAACAGGTGGGCGGCGGAATATCTTTTGCGAACTCAATGGATGCAGAAAGATATTTGAAGCAACAAAAGGAACTTTCACCGACTACGGTTGAAAACTGGATTATTGCCAACCGATATGAATTGGCTTGATAACGGACTAAACATTTTATGAACAATATATTCTGTAAACTATGAACGCATACTATTCTTTTTTACCATATATACGAAACGGATTAAGCAATTTTCTTACTGCTGATGATCTGCCCAACGGCAATTCCCCTATAGAGCGTAGCAGTTTTAGTTTAAGCATTGGTTTGGAGGCGACCGCTGTGAGCGGAGGTACCCAAAACACGACCATATCCAAGGACTTTGCCCTTAAGGGGCCAGGTGATGTAATCGGTATCAATAAAAACGAAATCGTTAAGGTAAGCCCGGAAAACTGGGTAACCAATTTTGAACCGAACTACCTTCCATTTATTGAGTTCTACGATGAGGATTTTTGCTGGCGCTATACACCTGCAAAATTCCGTAAAGACGGGGCTTCATTGCAGTATGAATACCGTCTTCGTCCGTGGTTGACTTTGGTTGTACTTATGGATGACGAGTTCGAATTGCTTACTACACCACAAGGTAAACCGTACATTAAAATAAAAAAAACGGCAGGCGAGATATTTCCCTCGCAAGAAAGCTTGTGGGCGTGGGCACATGTTCACGTAAATGAAAATTTAGCAGTAGGTGAAGGTGCCATCGGAAATACAGATGCTGCTATTGCACAATCTGTTACAAAACTTAAAAACACTGTTCTGAAGAGAAATCCTGAAAAGGTAATTTCTAGATTGGTGTCGCCCCGAAGGTTGATGCCTGATACAGGATATACTGCTTTTGTAATCCCAACTTTTGAAACGGGTAGGAGAGTAGGGATGGGAATGGAGCCTTTCGACGGTTCAAGTGTACAGGAACAGCAAGGTGCTTGGAATAGCAGTACAGCTATAGATACCGAATTCCCTGTTTATCATCAATGGTATTTTAAGACGGGAGGTTCCGGTGATTTTGAAACATTGGTACGCCTTGTCAAGCCTCGTATCCTACCACAAAGTGTAGGTACAAGGGAGGTTGATCTTCAAAAGAGCAACAATCCCCGACTTGAAAATGTGGAATCTCCACAACCTGTCATTAAAATGCGGGGGATCGTAGAACCACTTAATGCTACAACAGTTGAACCTTGGGAGCTTAGTGACAATAATCCTTATACTAAGGAATTGAGAGGCATCATTAATGAGCCTACCAAAATCCTTAATGAGGAACAGATTGGTGACCCAATTATAGCTCCGCCAATTTATGGTAGATGGCATGCGGCCCAAGATCAAGTGCAGGAAGTTAACTCTTCAGATGCTAACTGGCTTCAGGAAGCCAACCTTGATCCGCGGTACAGAATATTCGCCGGTGCCGGAGCTGAAACCATAAGACGCAATCAGGAAGATTATATGAATACCGCCTGGGAGCAGATAGGTGATGTATTGGAAGCAAACCGTAAAATGAACCAGCTCAAACTGACTAAGATTGCTAATCAGGCGATCTATGACCGCCACTTGGTGTCCTTGAAAGATGAACTGTTGTTGAACATATCCGCCCCTGCGCACCCTCGCATGATCAATATGCCGAGACAACTTACTGTTTTTGGTGAAGTTGATAACAGCCGTATCCCGGTTTCTGTATTATCAGGTGCATTCAGAAGAATGACAAGGGCAAACAGTACCCTGACCAGAGGTATTACATTAACAAGCGGTGATGTAAGTACCTCAGAGCTAATAAGTGAAATTAATGACGGAGTTGTGCAGATTGCTACGCCTTATCAGCCACCGGCAGGACAGATATCGTATAACATATGGCCGCCAGATCAGTTGACACCGGCATTTACAATGTCGCTTCCACAGAATGCAGGATTTCAGTTTTCTAACCCGGGAACTATAATTTCAAATCCGGCACCTGGACCAATTTCGCAACCAGTAAGGACTATGGTAGAGTCAATTGCGTCACTGCACGGCATCATCCAACAACTTCCTAACTATAGTTTTCCACAAAGCCCAATGCTGTCGATGAGTCAGATGAGAAATATTATTCTGACCAGAACGGAACCTGTATCAAATGCACTGGCTATTGCTAACAATTTTGTAAAGTTAACGAATGTGCAAGGTATTCCCGTGCAGATAATGAATACCAATACCATAATGGCAGCACCTAAGATCAGAGTGCCCATGTATGAAGAGTTGGCAAAACTATCACCAGATTGGATTATGCCTGGCTTGGGAAGTATTGAAATGAACTCTATCAATCTGCTGAATGTAAATCAAAAATATTTGGAAGCATATATGCTCGGATTGAATTATGAAATGGGTAGGGAATTGATGTGGCGAGGATATCCTACAGATCAGAGGGGTACTTATTTTTCCTTTTTCTGGGGATATGACAGTTCTATCAAAAACCTTGAGATCCAAAATGAAAATGACCAGATATACAACCTGAATAATTACAGGGATATAGAAGATATACATAAATGGAGGGTAGATCCCAATTCTATAACTTCATCGCTTACAAAACTAGGATCTAACAGTGCAAGGACGGCAGGTCCTCCTTTATTGGTGATGACGATTCGCGCGGAGCTTCTACGGAAGTACCCCGGAACGATCATCTATCTGCAAAAAGCACAGTATCTTGGACCAGACCAACCTAGAAAAGCAATGTTAGGAACAGAAGTTTATCCTTTGTTTTCTGGGAAAATAGAACCGGATATCGTATTGCTCGGATTCCCAATTGATGCTGCTGAAATTAAGGGTACGGGTTATGGAACCGGAGATGAAGGATATTTCGTTGTCTTTCAGGAAAGATCAACAGAAATACGTTTTGGTGCGGACGAATCTGATGAACCTGTCAGTACAAACATACCGAGTTGGGATGATCTAAGTTGGAAAGATATCAAGGATGATCCTAACAGTGACGGATTCATTGACCTTGCCAAACAAATAACCAGCTCAAGCAATCCAGACGGTATTAAATGGAACTGGAATGGAGCGACTATTGCATATGCACTCCATCAGGCTCCGGTAAAACTCAATGTCCATGCACAGGATCTGGTACCGGATAATCAAAGTATACAATAAATAACCTTATAAACACGATACAGATATGCCAAAAGAATATAGTACGATAGTTCGTGAGATTACAGAATTGAGAATTAAAAAAGCCGAGTTGGAAAAGGAGCTGCTTTTAGGAAAGCAGCAACTTAAGAAAGCAGGAAGAAGTATACAGGAAATAACCCAAAAGAAACTTAAACCTGGTGAAGCGGATACCTTTCTTAAATTAAAAAAAACTAAAGATTCACTGGAACAAGAACTGATAGATATCAGAAACAAGGAATCAGAAATGTTGGGTGAGGTAGCATCATCATCAGGTGGTCTTTCACGCTTGGTTGAGAATATGAACGACCGCTATCCGATATTGTTTTTCCCTGTCAGAATAGAAACTGTTTTCAATGAAGAACCGCAGCAGCTTTGGATTAGAATATTTCCAGACGAAATAGCTGTTGATACTCATGAAGAAACATTAAGCGAAACTGAATTTGAAGAAGGAAAAAATTATTGGATTCAGGTTACTGATAGTACGAATGAAGAGGAAACAATTCATGCATGGGATTTACTGTGTCGTAGTTTCAGTGCTCCTCGAGCAGCATATATTGCTTTAATGACAACACCTACTAACCTTGGATCAGTTTCCAGCGGCGAACAGTTAGAATTTCCGTCTTTGGATACTCAAATTGATACTTGGAGCAAACAACCGCACACCTATGTGATGCCGGATTCATTTACAGTACAGGCATATGGTAATGACGGAAGCAGCCTCACTTACGAACTGAAACCTGTTCCCGATGATCTTAAGATGGGTATTGACCCAACTATTGGACCTGATGAAGATAATCCTGATCAGATGGGATCCTTTGACCAAGGCGAAGTAAATGGGTTCCGAAACGAGATTATTGCAGACGAGACTGTGAACTGGATGGTTGACTTTGATGCAGCAATTGGTCAGGGTATGGCTGCAAGAATAGATATAACCCGTGAACAGTTTGATCGTGGGTTTAAGAGAATTATGGTAGTTGGTGTGAAATCTACCTTATCAATCGGTAAATCTCAGGACAGGGTAGAGCAGCTTTTGAGCAATCATCGTTTTACTGACGGTCTAAGTATTTTAAAGCAGGGAAGCAATACTAATAATACAGATGAAGAATATTCGGGCTTTCAGGCAGTCGAATTCGGAAATAAAGTTACTTATCAGACAGAACGATTAGATCCGTTATTCAATCCGACTCCGATAAACAAAGATAAAACCGATGGTCAGTTCTTGTGTGAAGCGTTAGGTATAAATTATGATACCATGTTCCATATTTTCAGAAGTAATGGAACAGACATTAAGGATGTTATTAATTACAATACCGCAAATTTTCAGTCAATGTTGGGATATACTGTGACTGAATTGCTACCTTTTTTCGGAAACAGAGGTGTTATGAATAGCAAGTTCAGAATGTTTGCAGCAAACTATATGAGAAGTCGCGGTGCCTTGCCTTCCATAAGGAGCGGGAATCAACCATACGGTATATTACCTACAAGTGTATTTTCAAGGCTTGATTGGAAAAGCCATCCGGATACCGAACTATTTAGCAATATCCAGCAGTACAGCCATTCCCTTGACAAGCAATGGACCAAGGTTATGGATTATTATGATACGATACAGAAGCCGGGACAAAAACTTACCGATGTATTGTCAAAGAATGCGGTTTCAACCGAATATATACAGCGAGTAGGTGTCGGAGCCGGATATGTCTGGAACAATATAGAATATGCCGCCTTGGAATATCCACGAAACCGCGAATGGCAAAATATGCAGATGGGCAGGATGGAAAATACCATCGGGGAACTGGGATTGCCATTAGAATATAACTATAAGGGATTGCAGATAAATTATCTGGAGAAGCAGTCAAATATGGATATTGCTACGGTTGCCGAAGGAGTGAATGAGGAAGAACCTCTTCCGAAATTGAGTGACGTCGGAAATATGTTGGATATTATGGCTGCTGCTAGTTTTGATCAGTTGCGTGACGAAGATTTTGAGCAGTTCGGTATAGGTCAGGATGTCGTAGAGCGCCAATTTAACTCAAGTATTTTGTATAGGTCATCAAGACAATCGGTTATGTTGGAATACTTCGAAGCAGCATGCGATATATTGCAAATCCGTCCTGAACTTCGAGGTGAGAATGAATTTATCAATCAAGGGGGTGAACGTCCGCCAGAAATTCCGAACGTTGGACCTATGGGAAATTTAAGTATCGGACCAAGTCGTTTGGCGATTATGAATACGCCATTTCGAGGTCGTACAATAAGTCAAGTACTGAGTTCAGAGGAAGTTCATGAGTTTCCCGAGGCAAAAAATCTTATAGAGTCAAAAATATCTCTGAAAGATCTGGCACGTGTAAAAGTTAAAGACCTTTCGCTGTTGATACGTGAAGGAATTGATGGGGTTACTTTTCGTTTGGATACTTGGAGGCTTTCTTTGGTTAATCAGCGTATGAATGATTTAAGAGGTATCCAAAATGGCAGCCTTGATCGTTCGATGGGACTGTACTTTGGTGCATATGGCTGGGTTGAAAATTTGACCCGTCGCCGTGATATGGAGCGAGTAGAACCTCCAACCGGAGACGGACAATTTCCGGAAGAAGTATGGCAGACGAAAACAAATAAAGGTTATATTCACGCGCCATCAATGAACCAGGCTGTGGCGGGCGCGGTAATGCTTAGTGGTTATTCACAACGTGCGCAAAGGGAGGCAGAAGATCCGTTATCAGTAAACCTTTCTTCTGAAAGGGTTCGTGGAGCCCTTGACTTAATGGAAGGTGTTCGAAACGGGCAGAATCTGGGTGTATTATTGGGTTACGAGTTTGAAAGAAAATTTAGAGAACTTGCAAATAATCAGTTTTTCGTAAATCAGCCAATTTACAATTTAAGAAAATCTTATCCATTAGATAAGTTTGTGGTGGAAGTTTCTCCTGATCCTGAAACAGTAGAAAAAATAGCTTCAAGAAATGTTGTGAATGGAGATAAGCTTATTGAACTTATGAAGCAGGGACAGATTCAAGAAATAATCGATACATCAGGAATACCTCTTGGTCAAAGAGATTTTTTAATTCAAGCTGTGGATTGGGTATGGAATCTTGCTGATGCTGTTGCTGACATAAGTACGACTGAAGGAATATTTCAAATTGTTCAGGGTAACACAATTAAGGGAGGATCTAGTGCAAATGCAGTTTCAAAAGGACGTTTCCTGAATGAGCCTGATGTTGTCCCTTCGATTAAACAAGGACTTGAAATACCACAGCGTTTTACCATGCATTTTGAAACCAATGAACCTTCAGAAGTTGCTAATGGCTGGAATATAATAGGCAATGTTTCAAACAGGGTTTATGCAGAACCATATATTAATAAGTGGCTGGCGTCTATTTTACCGAATCCGACCATGATAACCTGCTATGTTGAGATAAGAAATACAGGAAGGGGGTATTGGCTTAATGCAGCTGAACTTAATTTACATCCGATAGACTTACTATACCTCACTGGTGAGGAACTTAAAGATGGAGATGACTTACTGTCACTGAATATTAAAAAGTACATTCGCACGCTGTACGGTTTTGACCGATCGGTAGATCTTGCAGTGGAATATCAAGAAAAAGACAGTGAAGAAACTTATTCAATTTTAGAGATACATCCGGTTTTACTTTATGCGCAAAAATTATTAAACAGTTCAAGGCACTTGAATACGCACGATTATATGCGCTCAAACGATGTCGAAGGATTCATTAAAAAATATGATTTAGAAAATATTTCTGTTCGACGTGATACTGCAGAACAAGCACTTATAGCTGCAGTAAATAATTTGCAGAATGCCGTTAGTTTAATTCCTTACAGCAAAGAGTCTATTGTCCACGCATTGTTTGTACTAAGTTTTTTTGGTATCGAACAAACTGTTTACGAATATGTTGGTGGTGCGGAACCTGATGAAGAACAGTTATTGAAACAACAGGCAGATATGGTAATACAGATTGCGAATGAAAAGCTTTTAGAAGCACAGATAACAGAACCATTTCCGATAGCAGGAACTGATCCCACTAAATACGTAGATCAAGTGCTTGAGTCGTTCAAGAAGATATTTGATCCTAATTTCACAGCAGTTCCACTTTTTGAAATCAGAGCTGACGACTTAGATATTATTGAATCTATGGTGCTTGGGGAAACGACTCTTACAGAAGATCATATGGATAACGAACTTCTGACGGAAGAATGGCTAACATCTATAGCTAAGGTAAGAAAGAATGCTGCAAACTACGAAGTATTATCTATCCTTACGGATGCCATTGACCCTATTTCGACCTTGAGAAGATCTGTAATTCCGATACAGATTCCTTACCAATATGATGGGACGGAAAGATGGCTGGGAGCTTCCGTGTCTGACCCGCAAAGCCTTAAGGAAGGACGAACTGTGGTAGGTGCATCTGTTCCACAAGAATATTCAGTATATCAGCCTCAGGCGGGTTTAATGGTTGAAGAATGGATTGATGTAATACCCTTTAAAGAAGTAACTTCTGGTATAGGGTTTCATTATGACCAGCCGAATGCAAAGGCACCACAATGTCTGATATTAGGAATATCCCCTCAGATTTCCGGTAGATGGAGATGGGATGACATAACAGACATGTTAGAAGAAACACTAGATCTAGCTAAAAAGCGCGGAATTGATTACGAAGTGATATCTAAGACTGCGGTAGGTCAATTACCTGGAATGATTATGCCCTTTACGAAGTCTGGAAATGCCATCGGACTTTCGGAAAAACATGTTTTAAAATTAAACAACTAAGCTTATGCCACCAATAAATATAAATCAACCGGACATTATTGGTTACCTACGTGTAGAACCAAGGACAGTTGCCAAGAACTTAAAACCAACAATTAAGGCGGCTGTTCATGATGCTGTATGGATGCTGACACAACAATTTCGTGTTGGAGAGTTTCTCGCAGAAGATGCAGGCTCACCAATGAAAGCTAGGGTTCAGACACAGTCTAATAAACTTAACAGATTCCAAAGCAGGTATGGGGAAGTGGAACTGTTAAATGAAGAGGTGCCCTTGGAAGCAAAAATAGAACGATTACCATTGAAGGAAGATCTAGGAACCCGTTTGGAATTTGGTCGTATATGGATCAAACTTGCTTCTAAGATATATGCTGACAACCTAAATGAAATACTTTTATTATCAATAGAGAATTTCCCAATAGATACACCGGGCGACGATCCGGCAGGAAAGAGCAATCTTGTCGGGATGCGAATTAGAAATCTTGTGACTAGAAGGGCCATTGACGGAGTAAGATTATATAAATATTTTAAATCCGGGGGCTATGCTTCAGATTTTTTACCGGATTTTGCGCAAATGGATGAGCAGATGATTCATTTTTTAAGGTGGGTCGAAAACACCTATTTTCTTCCAGAAACACCACAGGAAAATTCATGGTCTGAAGAAGTACTGGAGTATCAATGCAGTGTATCAGCACCTATTGAACCTAGTCAGGAAAGTTATCAAAACGTTTTAAGGGCCGACCGCTATAAGCGTGGAGATCTGGACTGGTATTCTTTCGATTTAGAGAGCGAGCCTTCGTATAAACTAATAGAGGAAGGAACTGAAATAGATAATTCCCGTGCAGTTCTTAAACCAGAAACATATTCCTATATTCCTACAAATATTGAGTTTAAAGGAATGCCTAAAGGTAAATGGTGGGAATTTGAAGACAGAAATACAGATCTGTCTAAAATGCTAACGCAGAAAAGTGATATATCTAAAATGGTCGTAATGGAGTTCGGATTGATTTATTCAAATGACTGGTTTATAATTCCGCATCCTGTACCGGACAGTTCAGTTACCACAATTAATGGTTTGGTTGTAACAGATGTATTCGGTCGTAACTTTTCCATAAACAGGGCAGGTACTAATAACGAACAAGACTGGTATCGTTGGGATATGTACAATATAAGTAAGAAAGACAGCGTCTCCAGAGAAACTTTTGGAAAGCTTGTTTCGATCCCAAGAATTAAAAACAGGATGGAAAGCGAGCCGATTGAAAAAGTAATGTTCTTACGGGACGAGATGGC
>NZ_FOVI01000006.1 GCF_900115115.1 Paenimyroides ummariense | reverse complement strand
AATCCTATTACTCCGTCTGACCATAACACCGTGTAAGGTGCAATACCGCCACTTGGTGACACACTGGCAGATCCGTCGTTCTTGCCGTTACAACTCACATTTGTGAATGTTAAATTAGGTACTACTAATGTTGGCTGGGTGATGGTAAACGATCTATTGATTACCTGTCCACTACCATCACTAACTGTTAATGAATAGGTACCCGGAGCCAAATTTGAAATAGATGTAGTTGTAGCTCCTGATGGTGTCCATGCATACGTATATGGTGTTTTTCCACCAGATGTTTTGGTTACGGAGATACTTCCGTTATCCGCTCCAAAACAATTAATATCAACCTGAACAACGTCTATAGCTAAAACCTCTAACGTTTTAAAAGCACCTGATTTCCAGAAACTAAAATCTGAAGAACTACAAGCTGTACGTACATAAATTTGATAATCGGTATTAGCAGGTAGTCCCGTAATATTAAACACCGGTGTAGTAGATGTTCCTGTTGCTACACGACCAACAGTCCCACTTCCTGCAGCTCCTGAAGTACGAACTTCATATTGATAAGTAACTGTACCCGTATTTTTTGGATCAGGAGCTAAAGTTACCGTTACTCCTTTTTCTGTAACATTTGATAATGTCATAGTTAAAGGTTCGTAACATGTTACGCGTTTAATTTCAATATTGTCTATTGCAGCAGGAGGCATTGTACCTCCACTACCATCATTTATCCATTCAAATATAACTCTGAAAGCACCTGTATAAGCAGCAGTGCCTCTAATAATCTGCGCACGTTTAAATGATGCATCTTGATTTAAATTTCCAAATAAATTAACTCTCCCTGTTGCTGTTGCTATTTCTGTTCCTGTTGTAGGTTTAAAGGTAATAGGCACCAACCACACCTTTAAGTAATCCCAAGATGATTCGCCCATAGCATGCCAATCAAAAGAAATACTTACATCTGTAATACCAGCTACCAATTCAAAATCTTTATATGCGTGTACTACTGTAGATGTACCTGTATTGTATGCGTTGGACACCCCTTGATCATTACTTATATATAGTGATTTCGTTCCAGCACTAGCAACAGCATTACCTATAACCCATTCGTTAACTGATCCTCCGTTAGCAAGTACCCAACCTGGTTGTGTTCCTTCAAAATTTTGTGTATATGGCAAGGTTGCCGGTATTCCAAATTCAAAAGAAGAATACTGACTAAAATCTGTTGCGCTACAACTAGTTCTAATGTAAACAGTGTAGACCGCTCCTGCTTGTAGTCCTGTTATTGGAAAGTTTGCACTTGTAGCTGATCCAGATGTTACAAGACCCGTAGCACCTGAGCCTGGTAAACCAGAAGTTCTAACTTCATATTGATAACTTACAGTTCCGGTGTTAAGTGGACTAGGTGTAATAGTTACGTTAACAGAAGTTGCAGACGCTTTTGTTACACTTGTTATTAATGGTCTGTAGCAACTTATTGGAATAATATTGACTTCATAATCATGTGTTTCACCCCAATTACCATTTGCACATGCGTCTACTGTAGCATTATAATTAGCACGTACACGCATTCTGTGTACCCCTGGATTAGCCGATGCTGGAATTAAGATTTTAGGGCTAACAAATGCTGGACTTGTTGCCATTGGTAAATCTTTTATCAACTGTTCAGAAGTTTCGAAAATACCATTGTCATTGAAGTCTATCCAAAGATTAGCCCAAACAAAAGATCCTGAGGAATAATTTGTATTAACTTGTACTACATATTCACCATCTTGTAAAAGATCCACCGGTGCAAATGAAGGTATTCTATTCTGATAATTACCTGTTGAACACCCCGTATTAAGATCACTAATAGCTGAAGTTCCCTCACCAACTAATATGAAACTATTTACATTTTCACTGGTATTTGAACAAGAATATGTATAAGTAGGTGTACAATAACATTGATTTACCGGTTTAATTGTAACAGTTACCACATTTGAAGTTGCAGTATTACTTGTGTGCGTACAAGTTACTATACAACGATAATCTCTTGAAGCAGTTGGGTTAGTTACTGTATAATAAACACCCGTAGCACCTGAAATATCACTCCAATTATTAGCCCCAGGAGCAGAACTTTGCCATTGGTACGTAATACCCCCACCGCTTGTAGCTCCCGTAAGAGACAAATTAAATGGCCCTGGACATATATTTGTTGCGGATGCTTGTGCAGTACCAGCAGTTGGCGTTCCTGTGCATGGTGCTAATGATCTAATAACAATTACACCATTTCCTGTTGAATCTGGATTAGGAATAAAACCTGCGTCACCAAACATAAGAGTTGTTCCTGCTGTTACTCCCCCTACATAAGAAGAGCCGCCGCCGCCGCCGCCAGCACAAGAGCCACCACCAGAACCGCCGCCGCCGCCGTAATAGCCACCGCCACCGCCAGCACCGTTACCAGTACCCGTACCACCGTTGCCACCTAAACCTAAAGTTCCTGCACTTCCATTACCGTGAGTGGTATCAGTTCCACCTGCACCACCTGCTGTTTGTGTACCACCTTTTCCTACTCGGGAAGTATATGAGAATCCAGCTGGGGTTTGCCCTGTAGAACCTCCCCCGTTACCACCTGAAATAACATTAGGCGAACCATTACATTCCTGATAACCTGCTGCGCCACCGCCGCCTGCGACTATTATTCTATTTGTTAAAGCATTACCTCCTATTCTTACATCTGAAGCACCACCACCACTACCACAAACGGCTCCAGTTGTTGTACCAGAGCTACCTCCTCCATTGAAGCCACCAGGAACATTCAGCCCCTCTAAAGCACCTTTACCTCCAACATAAATACTTACCGTAGTTGAAGCAGTTAATGTTAAAGTTCCCTTTGCATAGCCACCTTTTCCTCCCAATTTAGCAACGGCTGCAGAAGGATTTGTACCTGTTGTACCCCCTCCATCAGCTCCCCACATTTCTATTTCGTATGAGCCTGCAGCTAAAGTTGCGGTTTGTACAGATCCAGTGTGTGAAAAAGTCTGTGCTTGTCCTTGAATAAAGGACAACACCATACCAAACAACAATAATACCAAAGCATTATTGTTTAACCAACGTATTTTAAGCTTTGTTTGATTAGTAATTTTTTTCATAAATTATAATATTTACAATTAATCATTTGAATGATAAACTTAACTATTTTTTTTTTATGATTTCACATTCTTTTATATTTTTTTTAACTTTTAACAACATTATCCTAATATTGTTATCTAATTCATAGAGCTAAACTTTTATCCTTCGCAGATTTTACCTGATAACCAAAACGTATCTTCTTTGTTTCGTTTGGTTTTAGGTTTATTTCCCATGTAAGCTTACCTTTTTCTGCATCTGTTGTAGCACCACCTTTATCAGATAAAGTAATTTCGATATCGGTATTGCTGCTTATTGGCACCTGATCTTCAACAATAATGCTTATATTTTCTTTTTTGTTGTTTCGAATCGAAATTTCGTAAACAAAATCTTGTACTTTACGTGACGATAATGTTTTTGATCCCGATTTATCGTTAATCATAGTTCTGGTAACCGATATGTTTTGATCTTTACCTAAACTCAAGCGCAATTCATCTTCGTTGGCATTCGCGTTTACATAGGTTTTACCTACATACATTCCTTCAAAAACAACATTGGCTTCACCGGGTAAAATATTGTAGTCGCCATAATTTTTCACTTTTGCAATTAAATACGCATTGGTATCTAATTTTGGCGTGGTAATATAACTGTAAGTTGCCGGTAGCTGTGTATCTTTCAAAGCGACACTGTGCTGTTTGCCGTTGCTTAAAATGGTGTACGGAATATCAATATCAAACGTAATGTTTAATTGTGATTCGCTGATTTGGGTGTAATCACCCATTGTAGAAATTCCCATTCCCGGTTGTCCAGCTCCTGTCTGAATATTTAATCCTGGAACTTGTCCTTGAAGAGTTTGAATCACACTCGCATTCGGTCTTCCTTCAATACTTTTTTTACTAACTCTATCGGCTGAAGCAACAGAAACTTCTTCCATTACTTGATCATTTCGATAAGCATTCGAATAATAATAATCTAAAAACCAAGGTTGCAGTTCGGGTGCAAAGGTATTTTGATTTGCAGGTCCGCTGGTTAACGATAGTTTGACGTTTTTCCAATCGATACCCGTGTGTTGCTGAACCTGTGCTTTGTACAGCATTTGTATAGGTTCGTTAATTTTATCGATACGCATTTCGTAGCTTGGCTGCCACGTTGCCTGATTTGTTAAATACGACACTTCTAAAGGAATGGTTCCTGTGGTGCTGCTCATTACGTTCACAATCAACTTGCCTTGACTTGTTTTTTCAGTAGTCGTTTCGTTAAAAGTCAGTTTTCCTTTTAAAGTATTCAACTCTTCAAACAATGTTTTTTCCTGATTTTCTAACTTGTTGATAGAATTAGCAAGTTCGGTACGTTTGGTTTTGTAGAAATCTAAAAGTTTGGTTAATTCGGCTACCGAAAAATTTTGCGCATTGCTCATGGATTGATTTTTATCTAACAGTTCCACTCCTTTTCGTTCGGCAGTTAATTGATTCTGCAACGTTTTCAGTTCAATTTCTTTCTTGGCAATTTCCTCTTTTACCGGTTTAACCAAAGGCGAATCCTGATTATTGTCGTACTCTTCTACATACGCATTGGTAAATTGAACCGACATTACCGTTACATTTTTTGGAACACCGATTTGCACCGTGCTTTCGTTTAAATAATTCGCCACATTGGTAATAACGATTTCTGATGTGCCCGATGGAATTTGAACCGAAGCTTTGTGTTTTAACTCGGCAGCATTGTTATAAACTCGAGCCGATTGAATTTGCGCTTGTGTAAAAACAGGTTTTTGTGCATTTGCCGTTATACTAAAAACGATAGCGGCAGGAAATAAGATATTTTTCATAAACAACATTAATTAATGAGTTATTCTTTTAAGGATATTCCTTTTATACAAGGAGTATCAAAACAACCAAAAGGTTGGGAAAAGTAGTAAATATTTTTATTTTTTTTATTGATTTAAAACTTTTGTACAGATATAATTACGAACATACCCACAAGCTTTTTAAAACCTTGCAGCACAAAATAAGGTTCTACCAATTAAAAAATTTATGAGATTACTAACAATTACAATGCCGTTTTTAACAAAAATGTAGTATTTGATTAATTAGCTTCGCATCGAACATTTAAAACCTTCATCTATGAAAAACTTAAAATTAAAGATGCTTACAGCAGCAATTACATTAACTGCAATTTCGGCATCGGCACAAGAAGAAAAACCCGAACAAAAGAAATGGAACTTTGGTTTTCATTTGGGAAGTGATCAGTTTTACACTGGGAAAGCTCCTTCAAATCCTTTTAACTATCAGTTGGATAATACGCATAGTTATAAAATGGGTATTTTGGCAGAACGAAATCTGAACGAGAAATCGTCTGTAACTTTAGGATTAAATTACAACTTGTACTTTCAAAAATCATCTACACAATATAACGGTTTTGGTAGATCTGGCGGAAGAACTTTAGACAATTATTTCGATTTAGACATTCAATACAATAGGTATTTAGTTAAAAATCTAAACTATTTTGTAGGAACAAATGTTTCTTTTCAACGCGGACATAGTAATTATGGAGGTGGTGGCGGATCTAATGACGGAATTGGATTTAGTGTTCAAGGAAAAGCCACAGATTTTAATGTAGGATTAAACACTGGTTTAAAATACACCCTTAATCCAAAAAGTAAATTTAAGGTTGAGCCTTATGTAATGATGGGCGTAAATGCTTTTAGCAAAGAAAAAGAAGAAGTAATTTTTACACCAAGCAATCAAACACAACAGCATACATTAAGTAATTTTTATACCAGATTTGGTGTAAACTTTAAATTCTAAAAAACGAAAGAGGTCTTTTTTTGACCTCTTTCTCTATTAAAACAATGCCGATACCAAATCTTCTATTTTTGATACCATAACCACTTGAATTTGTTTAGATGAATACGTAATCTTATTATATTTTGATACAAATATTTTAGAGAAACCTAATTTTTCGGCTTCCTGAATGCGCTGATCTACTCTGTTTACTGGTCTAATTTCGCCAGACAAACCTACTTCGCCCGCAAAACAGATATCTTTTGAAATGGCATCGTCTTCGTTTGATGATAGAATGGAAGCAACAACCGCCAGATCAATCGCGGGGTCGTCAACCGAAATTCCGCCGGTAATGTTTAAAAACACGTCTTTCATTCCTAAACGAAAACCTGCACGTTTTTCCAACACAGCCAAAATCATGTTTAAGCGTTTTAAGTTGTAACCTGTGGCACTGCGTTGTGGTGTTCCGTAAACAGCGGTGCTTACCAACGCCTGAATTTCCAACACCAATGGTCGCATTCCTTCTAAAGTTGATGCAATGGCAGTGCCCGATAATTCTTCTTCGCGGTTTGATAATAATATTTCGGAAGGATTAGAAACTTCGCGCAAGCCCGATCCTAACATTTCGTAAATTCCTAATTCGGCAGTAGATCCAAAACGGTTTTTTAAAGCACGAAGAATTCTGTACACATGATTTCGATCACCTTCAAACTGAAGCACAGTATCAACCATGTGTTCTAAAATTTTAGGTCCGGCAATGTTTCCGTCTTTCGTAATATGACCGATTAAAATTACGGGCGTTGATGTTTCTTTTGCAAACTTAATCAGTTCGGCAGTGGTTTCTTTTATTTGAGAGATGCTTCCTGCCGAAGCTTCGATATAATCGGTATGCAAGGTTTGTATCGAATCGATAATCAACACATCTGGTTCGATTTCTTCAACCTGCTTAAAAATATTCTGGGTATTGGTTTCGGTTAAAATATAACACGAATTGTTGTTGGGATTAATGCGTTCGGCACGCATTTTTATCTGTTTCTGACTTTCTTCGCCCGAAACATACAAAACTTTGTAAGGCAATTTTAACGACAATTGCAACAACAGCGTACTTTTCCCTATTCCAGGTTCACCACCAAGTAAAATCATAGATCCGGGAACAATGCCACCGCCTAACACTCGGTTTAACTCCTGATCCAACGTGTTTAAACGAACTTCCTGCGTACTGTCGATTTCATTAATCAACAAAGGTTTTGCCGTGCGTTTTATTCCTGCCGAAGATTTGGTTTGCCACGCCACTTTTTCTTCTTTCTGAATTAATTCTTCCACAATGGTATTCCACTGTTTACAAGCGCCGCATTGCCCCATCCATTTAGCATATTGTGTACCACAAGACGAGCAGAAAAATGCTGTTTTTACTTTTGCCATTTTTTTAGCTTTAAGTTTTAAGCCGTAAGCTATAAGCACTAACTTAAAACTATTAAAAAACGAATTTACAAATTATTTGGCTTTGTTAACGACAGGAAATGTCATGAATGAGCGATTGGAATAAATCAAAGCTCTTTTGATAATTTATCGGGACTTTGTCGGGTATCAAAAATGGTAATTATTTCAATTGATTTTGGGTTAGATGCTATTCTGTAATAAAAAGTAGTTTGTTTGGTTACTACACATTTATAAAGATTTTTAAAAGCAGAAGATTGCACACAGCTTTGAGGTTGAAGTACAATTTGATTTATTTTTTCTGTCAGTTTATCAATAAAATCTTTCTTTGCTTTTACACCCCAGTTTTCAAGCAGATATTCGGTAAGTTTTAAAAGTTTTTCTTCGGCAGATTTTGATAAAAAAACGTTCATTTTAAGAAATTTTCTTCAAAAAAGAATCGAACGAAACTTTCTTTCCTTCGTTTAATTCTTCAATTCCTCTTTTAATTTCTTGCTGATCTGCCTCGGTTAAATCATCCCAAAAATCACTTTTTTCTCTTTTGATAAAATCCGAAAGTTTTTGAAGAAATTCCGAATTGTCGTTTTCCAAAATAATTTTAAGTAAGGCTAATTTTGTTGCTTGAATATCCATTTTGTAACATCTTTCCTTTCAAAATTACAAAAAATTTTAAAAGATCAATTTAATTTTAATTGATTATTAGTTCTTTACGATAACTTTTCTTTATTAAGAATAGGCAATAATAAAAACGACAATCCGCCTAAAACAACAATTGATGCCGTTTGTGTTGTCCATAACAACCAACCAAAAGCTGTACCTGCAGTTAACGAAATCCCGTAAAGTGCAAGAATTTTAGCTATTAATAAAGGAAATGCGCCAAAACCGCCATTTGTAAAACTTATTGCCAAGCTACCAACCACAAAAGCAACCATGGTTACACCTAACGATATTTCACTGGTTTCAGGTAAAGCTTTGGTTCCAAAATAAAAGGTTAGCACAAATCCAATCCAAATAATAAGAGTGTGAATAAGAAACGGAATACGGTGGGGCATTTTAAAGATACTCAACACACCTTCTACCAATCCGGTTATTTTTTTTCGGATAAAAACAAAGACTTTCCAGTCTGATGTATAAAGTAAATACAAACCTACTATTGCAGTAATTGTAAAAACACCACCAATAATCACTAGTTGTTTAACCGGAATTTGCTGTGTAATAAAGCCCATTAACTGTTTGTACTGCAACAATAATGCTGTAGCTACAAATAAAAGTAGAAAAAGCAGATCGATAAGGCGTTCGGCAATGATGGTTCCGAAACCTTTATCAAACGGAATGTTGTCGTATTTCTGAAGAACCGCTGCACGCGATAATTCGCCCGATCGCGGAATCGTTAAGTTCAATAAGTATCCAACAGCAATTGCCATGAAATTATTCCAAAAGTTAGACTGATAGCCTAAATACTGTAAGCTGTATTTCCAACGATAGGCTCGCGATGCATGGCTTATCTTCATAAATAAAACCGATAAACCTATATAAAAATAATCGGCAGAAACAAAATAGCTTTTCATTTCGGTAATCTGCGCCGGTGTAAACTGGTTGTACGCGTAATAAACCAAAAAAACTCCCAACAAAAGTGGGAGTGAAATATTTAGTATTTTTTTAAAAACCTTCAACTATTAAGTTAAAGTGTTATTTTCTTCGTTTGGAAAAATAATCCAAGGTGAGAATGTTTTAGCTTCTTCAAAATCCATTAAAGCGTAGGTGATCACAATGATGATATCATCTTTTTGAACACGGCGCGCTGCCGGACCATTCAAGGTAATTTCACCACTGTTTCTTGGACCCGGAATAGCGTAAGTTTCAAAACGTTCGCCATTATTAATGTTTACAATTGAAACCTTTTCGCCTTCGATAATGTTCGAGGCTTCCATTAAAGCAATATCAATAGTAATACTGCCAATATAATTTAAATCGGCACCTGTTACTTTAACGCGGTGGATTTTAGATTTTAAAACTTCTATTTGCATGGTGCAAAGTTATAATTTTTAATTTAAAGTAATGTTATCAATTAATCGCACACCTTCTATGTGAACTACAATAAAAGCACGATAGTTTTTATTCTTTTCTTTTACAATTGCCGTTTTTAGTGAGGCTTCATCGGCAATTATAAAATATTCTAATGTAAAATCTGTTTCGCTTTCAAAAGCGGTTTTAACAAAAGCTTGGGCATCTTTAACATCTTTTTCTATAAAAAGATCTTTTGCAGCTTGTAACGTTTTGTAAATAAAAGCCGCTTTATCTTTTGCCTGAACAGACAATCGTTCGTTACGTGAACTCATTGCCAAACCGTTTGCTTCGCGAAAAATTGGGCAGCCAACAACATCAATTTTCATATTGTTTTTTTCGACCATTTTGCGGATGATCTGCAACTGCTGAAAATCTTTCTCGCCAAAATACGCTTTTGTTGGCTGTACAATTTCAAACAGTTTCTTTACAATGGTACCAACGCCGTTAAAATGTCCGGGACGATTAGCTCCTTCCATTTCATTATCCAAACCATCGTAATCAAAATTTTGGGCAACGGTATTTCCTTCATAAATATCGTCAACAGTAGGCGCGTAAACAATAATTTTGTTCGATAACGCTTCTATCAGCTCCAGATCTTTCTGCAAAGTGCGCGGATATTTCTCTAAATCTTCTGCATTATTAAACTGCGTAGGATTTACAAAAATGCTCATTACTATCACATCGTTCTCATTCATAGCCTGTTGCAGCAACGAAAGATGTCCTTTGTGAATTGCCCCCATTGTTGGCACAAAACCAGTAGTTTGCTTTGCCTGCAAAAACGGTTGTAAATGCTGTTTTAACTGGCTTTGCGCATGAAATACCTTCATGTTCTTATTTTTTTAGTGATTGCAAAATTAGTACATTACTTAACATCGTAACACATTTTTTCGTAATTTTGCCTCTTAAAAGCAATTTTTAATTTAATTAAAGAAGAATGAAAGATAAGAGGATATTATATGTATCATCTGAAGTAGTGCCTTATTTACCTGAAAATGAAGTTTCGCAAGCTTCGTTTGACACTCCAAAAATGATTAATGATTTAGGTGGGCAGATCCGTATTTTTATGCCAAGATACGGTAGCATCAATGAAAGAAGACATCAGTTGCATGAAGTTATAAGACTATCGGGTATGAATTTGGTAATCAATGACATGGATATGCCTTTAATTATTAAAGTTGCTTCGATTCCTAAAGAAAGAATCCAGGTTTATTTTATTGATAACGACGACTATTTTAAGCGTAAGGGAACTTTTGGCGATGATGACGATACGTTATACGATGACAACGACGAACGCGCGATTTTCTTTGTAAAGGGTGTGGTTGAAACCATTAAAAAATTAAACTGGGTACCCGATGTAATTCACGTGCAAGGCTGGATGGCTTCTTTGTTGCCGCTTTACATGAAGAAATATTACAACGACGAAAGTATTTTTGCAGATACTAAAATCATCACATCGGTTTTTTCATCAGGTTTCGAAGGAAAATTATCAGACAATATGTTTGAAAAAGTGGCTTTTGATGAATTTGATGCAGACGATATCGATTCTTTAAAAGATGCTACTTTTGAAAACATCATGAAGAATGCCATTAACCATTCAGACGGAATCGTAATTTCTTCACAAGAGATATCAGAAGATTTAACAAATTATATACAAAGTTCAAATAAACCTTTCTTACCTTTCGACGCGAAAGAAAAAATGAAGGATTTTTATCCGGAATTCTATCTTCATAAGGTTTAATTTAAAGCATCTATGAAAAAAAAATCGATTGTTAAATTTGCATTACTTTCAATTTTATCTGTAACCGCAATTTCTTGTGAGCAGGAATTTACCGAAATGGGTTCTGAAATTATAGACAGTGACCAGTTTGGTTTCGACAAGTATTTGGTTCAGAATATTTCAACAACAAACAGCGAATCCGGCGTTGCAAACACACGTAATTTACCTGTAAACAACTTTGGGGTTTATACACACAGTGCTTTTGGAAAAACGGCAGCACATTTTGTTACGCAGCTTGAAATGAAAAACAACACCGATTTAACTTCTATTGGAGCAAATCCGGTGTTAGACTCGGTTTACGTTTACATTCCTTTTACAAGTTCGGTATCAGCAACAGATTCAGAAGGAAACAGATCTTACAATGTATCAAATATATATGGTAACGGAAAATTCAGTTTAAATGTTTACGAAAACGGATATTTTTTACGCGCAACCGATCCTAACAACAATTTTGATCCACAGTTTTATTATGCCGATGAAAAGAAGGTTTTCGATCAATATAAAAAAGGATTAAACGGTAACGAACGTTTAAATAATTCTACCAACACAGCACAAAATACCGATTTTACTTTCAATAAAAACGAAATAAAATTGTATGCGTATAATGCCGACGGTACACCGCAAATGGTAGATGGCAAGCACAAAGTAAAAGAACGCTTGGCACCGGGTGTTTGGTTAGATTTGGATAAAAACTACTTTCAGACCAAATTTTTTGCAGGCGACAAACATAAGTCTTTAATTAACAACGGACTTTTAAAGGAATATTTCCGCGGATTGTATTTTGAAGCGGTAGATTCTTACAACCAAAATGCATTAGCGCAGTTAGATTTAAGCAAAGGAAAGGTTATTTTTGTTTATAAGGCAGATGGTGCGATTGACAGCGAAACCAACCAACCAAAACGCGAGCGTAAAACGTACGAGTTTAACATTGGTTACATGGACGCTACTTCGGGAGCAAAAACTGCTACAACAGTTAATTTATTAGATAATAATTTCGATTTAGAAAATAATTCGGCAGGAAACATCTGGTTAAAAGGTGGCGGAAAAAGCAGTTATGCAACTATTTCTCTTTTTGGAAACGACAGCGATAACAGCGGAAAAGCCGATGAGTTAGAAACATTAATCAACAATAAATGGTTGGTGAATCAGGCATTGTTAACGCTTTATGTAGATCATACTGCAACAGGTTTGGATACTATTTCATCGCCAAGACATTTGTTTTTATACGATTTTAAAAACAATAAGGTTATTGCAGATTATATAAGCGATACATCAACAACAGGTAAACCAATTTATGGCGGCGGTTTGAACAAATCGAACAAATCTGTACATAAATACCAGTTCAGAGTAACAGATCACATCAACAATTTAATTCAGAAAGATTCTACAAACGTACCTTTAGGATTGGTTGTTGCAAACGATATTAACAACGCAATAATGAACCCTGTAAAAGGTTCTAACAAAAGAATTCCTATGACCGCAACAATGAATCCGTTCGGAACCGTTATTTACGCTCCAAATGCTTCAAACAGCGACGTAAGAATGAAATTAGAGATTTATTACACTAAAGAAAAATAATTATGTGTGGAATTGTAGGGTACATTGGACCAAGAGAAGCTTATCCTATCATTATTAAAGGATTAAAGCGTTTAGAATATAGAGGATATGACAGTGCCGGAGTTGCATTATACGACGGTGAAAAATTCATTTCAAGCAAAACAAAAGGTAAAGTTTCCGATTTGGAAAAAAGAGCCGAAGAAGAAAATACCTTTAAAGGATCAATGGGAATTGGGCATACACGTTGGGCTACACACGGAGTTCCAAACGATGTAAACTCGCACCCGCATTTTTCAAATTCTGGTGAATTAGTAATTATTCACAACGGAATTATTGAAAACTACGAACCTTTAAAACAAGAATTAATCAATCGTGGTTACACTTTTAAGTCGGATACCGATACAGAAGTATTGGTAAACTTAATTGAAGATATTCAGAAAAACAAAGGCTTAAAATTAGGAAAAGCTGTTCAGGTGGCGTTAAACCAAGTGGTTGGCGCGTACGCAATTTGCGTTATGGATATTAAAAAACCAAACGAAATCGTGGCGGCACGTTTAGGCAGTCCGTTGGCAATTGGTATTGGCGAGGGCGAATTTTTTGTAGCTTCAGATGCTTCTCCGTTTATTGAATACACCAACAATGCGATTTATTTGGAAGATGAAGAAATGGCGATTATCCGTTTACACAAACCAATTAAAATCCGTAAGATAAAATCAGATAGTGAAGTAAGCCCGTACGTTCAAGAGTTACAGTTAAACTTAGAGCAAATTGAAAAAGGCGGTTATGATCATTTTATGCTGAAAGAAATTTACGAACAACCTCAAGTTATTCGTGATACATTCCGCGGCCGTTTGTTAAGCGACCAAGGATTGATAAAAATGGCAGGAATTGAAGATAATTTAAACAAATTCACAAACGCAAAACGCATCATCATTGTGGCTTGCGGAACATCATGGCACGCTGCACAGGTTGCAGAATACATGATTGAAGAATTTGCACGCATTCCTGTTGAAGTAGAATATGCTTCAGAATTCCGTTACAGAAACCCGATCATTAATGCAGACGATGTAGTTATTGCAATTTCGCAATCTGGTGAAACGGCTGATACTTTGGCAGCAATTAAACTGGCTAAAGAAAAAGGCGCATTCGTATTTGGTGTTTGTAACGTAGTTGGATCGTCTATTTCTCGCGAAACACATGCAGGTGCTTACACACATGCAGGTCCGGAAATTGGCGTGGCATCAACAAAAGCATTCACAACACAAATTACTGTTTTGGCATTAATTGCATTGCGTTTGGCTAAAGCAAAAGGAACCATGTCTCAATCTGATTATTTAAGAAATTTGATCGAATTAGAATTGATTCCCGAAAAAGTACAAGAAGCTTTATTAGAAAACGACCGTATTTTGGAAATCGCTCATATATATAAAGATGCACCTAACTGCTTGTTTTTAGGTCGTGGATTTAATTTCCCGGTAGCATTAGAAGGAGCTTTAAAACTGAAAGAAATTTCGTACATACACGCAGAAGGATATCCGGCTGCCGAAATGAAACACGGGCCAATTGCTTTGATCGACGAAAACATGCCGGTTATTGTAATTGCACCACAGCAAAATCATTACGATAAGGTGGTGAGTAACATTCAGGAGATTAAAGCTCGTAGCGGAAAAATAATTGCATTGGTATCAAAAGGCGACGAACAAGTGAAAAATCTTGCCGATCATATCATCGAAATGCCAAATTCAACCGAAGCGTTAACATCTATCATTGCTACCATTCCATTACAGTTACTGTCTTACCACGTAGCTGTTTTACGCGGCACCAACGTAGATCAACCAAGGAATTTAGCCAAATCGGTTACCGTAGAATAATTTAAAAATGACGAGCACAAACAGGGTTCGTCATTTTTTATAGAAAATATTAAGTAGGGCTATTTATTATTCCAAAAAAAAACTATCTTTGCACATCGAAAAAAGTCGTTTTTTCACAATTGATAATTAGCTGTTAAATAAATACATAAGCAATGTCTAAAGTTACAGGAAAAGTTGCACAAATTATCGGACCAGTAGTTGACGTAGTTTTTGATACTACATCTGCTGCATTACCGAAAATTTACGATTCATTAGAAGTTACTAAAGCCGATGGATCAAAATTAGTTTTAGAAGTTCAATCACACGTTGGTGAAGATACCGTACGTACAATCTCTATGGATTCTACCGATGGTTTAAGCCGTGGAACAACCGTTATTTCTTTAGGTTCGCCTATACAAATGCCAATTGGTAAAGAAGTTTTCGGTCGTTTATTCAACGTGGTAGGTGATCCTATCGACGGATTGGAAGCTTTACCAAAAACAGGTGAAAATGGTTTGCCAATTCACCGTCCTGCTCCAAAATTCGAAGATTTATCAACATCATCAGAAGTTTTATTTACAGGTATCAAAGTAATCGATTTGATCGAACCTTATGCAAAAGGTGGTAAAATTGGTTTATTTGGTGGTGCCGGTGTAGGTAAAACCGTATTAATTCAAGAGTTAATTAACAATATCGCAAAAGGTCACGGAGGTTTATCTGTATTTGCCGGTGTTGGTGAGCGTACTCGTGAAGGAAACGATTTATTACGTGAGATGTTAGAGTCTGGTATTATTAAATATGGTGACGATTTCATGCACTCTATGGAAAACGGAGGATGGGATTTAGCTAAAGTTGATAAAGCCGGAATGATGGACTCTAAAGCAACTTTCGTATTCGGACAAATGAACGAACCACCTGGTGCACGTGCGCGTGTAGCTTTATCTGGTTTAACAATTGCTGAATATTTCCGTGACGGAGCTGGTGATGGTCAAGGTAAAGACGTATTATTCTTCGTTGACAACATCTTCCGTTTTACACAGGCTGGTTCTGAAGTATCTGCATTATTAGGTCGTATGCCTTCTGCAGTAGGTTACCAACCAACTTTAGCAACAGAAATGGGTGCAATGCAAGAGCGTATCACCTCTACAAAAACAGGATCTATTACATCGGTACAGGCGGTTTACGTTCCTGCGGATGACTTAACGGATCCGGCACCTGCTACAACATTTGCTCACTTAGATGCTACTACGGTATTATCTCGTAAAATTTCAGAGTTAGGTATTTACCCTGCGGTAGATCCATTAGATTCTACTTCACGTATCTTAACTCCGGAAATCTTAGGTAAAGAGCACTACGAATGTGCACAACGCGTTAAAGCTATCTTACAAAAATATAAAGAGTTACAAGACATTATTGCGATTTTAGGTATGGAAGAATTATCAGAAGCTGATAAATTAGCCGTTCACCGCGCACGTCGTGTACAACGTTTCTTATCACAACCTTTCCACGTAGCTGAACAGTTTACAGGTATTCCTGGTGTATTGGTTGATATTAAAGAAACTATTAAAGGATTTAACATGATTATCGACGGTGAATTAGATCATTTACCAGAAGCAGCATTCAACTTAAAAGGTTCAATTGAAGATGCGATTGAAGCTGGTCAAAAAATGTTAGCTGAATCATAATAATTTTTTTTAGTAAAAGTTTCCGGTGCACAGCCACTAAGAGCTAAAAACTAAAAGCTAAAAACTAAAAAATATGATTTTAGAAATTGTTTCGCCAGAGGCTACACTATTCAAAGGTCAAGTTACCGCAGTGTCTGTTCCTGGAATCAATGGTGAGTTTCAAATGTTAAGCAACCACGCGCCAATTGTTTCTTTATTAGTTGAAGGAAGAATTAAAATAGCAGGTACTAACTTACAGTTTGAGCCACAATTTGAAAACCGATTTGAAAAAATTGACAATAATACCTATTACTTGCCAATAAAATCGGGAACACTTGAATTAAAAGATAACAAGATAAATATCTTAGCAAATTAAATAAAAAACCAACTCAATTGAGTTGGTTTTTTTATATAGATTTCATTATCTGCTGCAAGGTTTAAAAACCCTGTAGCTATATATTACAATGAGTAACAACAAAAACAACCTACAAGGTTAAGAAAACCTTGCAGGATAATATATCAGCTTACTGAATTTGAATAAAACAGCCACAAAAAAACACCTTATTTTAAGGTGCTTATTTTTTGTATCATAGGATCTTGTTGAAGAATCCAGTTGTAGTATGCGTTATCATCGTATAATTGATGCATATATTCTGCAACCAGATAAAACATAATATTCGGTTTATGTCGGTCTAAATTAAAAGTCAATCCGCTGGCTTTTAAATGCGCCTTTAGCTCATTAAAATATTTAGGATCTTTATATATTTTATCTGCCAATTGTTTTGGCGTTAAACGCTGTAAATACGCTCGCTCGCTTTCAATCTCTTCAAAAACATAATAACTTACTAACGACGTTTTCATTAACAGCTGTATGGCATCTTCGCCGTGTTTGTTCTTCAACGGAATAAACACATCGGGAACGATACCACCGCCACCATAAACAGTTCTTCCAGCAGTTGTTTTAAACTTTAAACTATCAGCCAAATGAATACTGTCTTTAGAATACAGTTCCCCCGATTTAAATCGATTACTCAAATCGCTGTTGTATTCATCTAAGCCATCGTTGTAAGGTTTTTGGATCGATCTACCTGAAGGCGTGTAATAACGCGCTGTAGTTAAACGAACGGCAGATCCATCGCCCAAATACATTTCGCGCTGTACCAAACCTTTTCCGTACGATCTTCTTCCAACAATAGTTCCACGGTCGTTATCTTGAACTGCCCCTGCAATAATTTCACTTGCCGATGCCGAATTTTCGTTAATTAAAACGTATAGTTTTTTATCGGTAAATAAACCTTTGTTTGATGCTTTGGTGATTTTTACGTTTCCTTTTTTGTTGACCGTTTTTACAATAACCTCGTTTCCTTTTAAGAAGTCATCGGCAATCTGTATCGCAGGTTCCATATAACCACCACCGTTTTCACGTAAATCTAAAACCAATTCATCAATACCTTGCTTTAATAACGATTCTAATCCGGCTTTAAATTCGGTATAGGTAGTTTCTGCAAAACGATTAATCTTGATGTATCCAGTATGATCGTTCACTTTAATGGCAACATCAACGCTTTTCAACGGAACTTCGCCACGAGTGATTTCAACATCGAAAAATTTATTGGTTGATTTTCTGTAAACTTTCAATAAGGCTTTTGATCCTGCGTTTCCTTTCAGTAGATTAATAATCGAATCGTTTGATAGACCTTGATTAAACAGCTGCACTTTCTCTGCATACAGAATACGGTCACCAGCTTTTAAACCAGCTTTATCAGAAGGACCGCCAGGTAGAGGTTTTACAACCGCCAAGGTATCGTTCATAATATGATAGTTGATACCGATTCCTACAAAAGAACCTTTCATCACATTTTGAACCTCATCAAATTCAGACTTTGAAATATAAATAGAATGCGGATCTAACTGAGCCAAAATATTATTAACCGTCATATCGATTATAGAATCGGTATTTACGTTGTCTACATATTCCTGTTCAATTAAATCGATCAGTTTGTTAAGCTTCACACGACCTTTATCATCTTTCACAGAAAAGGGTGCGCCGTTTTTAGTAAAAAAACCACCTAAAACAATACCTGCCGCTAAAGACCCCATTGTAATTAAAGGCCACAAATAATTCTTCTTATTCATACAACAAAGAGCTTATATCCTCTATCTGAACCACTTCTACTCCAGCTCTCTTTAAAAATTCAATACCAGCTAAATCTTTATAACTATTTTGATAAACAACGCGTACAATGCCTGACTGATGTATTAATTTACTGCAATCTCTGCACGGACTCATTGTTATGTATAAAGTAGCATTATCACAAGATTGTGTAGATTTTGCTACTTTTAATATGGCATTAGCTTCGGCATGAAGCACGTACCATTTTGTTGTTCCTTCTTCGTCTTCGCAACAATTCTCAAAACCAGATGGCGTGCCGTTATATCCGTCTGATATAATCATTTTATCTTTAACGATAATAGCACCAACTTTTTTACGCTGACAATAAGACAACTGTCCCCACTCTTTCGCAATTTTCAAGTAGGCTTTGTCGTACTTATTCAACTTTGCATGGTTTGTCATAGAATTGAAAACAAGGAATATTATAATTTTTTTAACAAAAATTCGGTAGTGCAAAATTACATAAAAACAACATCAAATAGTTTAAAATTGATATAATTCTGTAAAAAAAATTAAAAATAATTTTGATTTTAAATTTTGATAAATAAATCATAATTGCGATTAAAACATTTTGATATGATTATTTTTTTGTTAATTTTAAAGATTAATAATAAAACAGACGGTTATGTTATATCAGGATATTTATGACAGTGGTTTCAAAGAACGAAACAAAGGGCACTTTGCATCGATTGTGAGGGTGGCTTATAATGATGGAGAATACACTAAAACAGAACGCGAGTTTATAGATGCTTTGGCAAATAAATTAGATATAAGCGATGAAGATTACAGAGCTATTTTAAAAAATCCGAACGGTTACCCTGTAAACCCACCTTACTTGCAGGAACAACGTATTGAGCGTTTGTACGATTTGGCACGAATGGTATTTATAAACCATATTTTAGGACCAGAACAAAAGGCTACCTTACGTAAATTTACGTCGGCACTGGGTTTTGTAGGCGATATTCCGGCAATTACCGATAAAGCATTAAGTTTATTGGTTATGGAATATAACTTAGACGATTTTAAACAAGAAATGGACGTATATATTAAAAATGTAAACAAAAAAGCGAGTTAAGAAACTCGCTTTTTATATATAATAACTTTATTCTAAGAAAAACACAATGGTACTAACTACTCTTGCTTTTTGTAAATAATTCTGCTTTGGACTTTCAGACGGTTCTGCGCCTTCGCCTTCGTAATAACTGTAATTTCCAACAATAGAAATTTGTCCTTGCGATGCTGTTTTTATTTTACCTAATTGTGCTTGTGAATCTTTTGCAAACTGCTCGCCCGCAATACGTGCATTTTTTGTACTTTCGGCAATTAACTTAGGCTTTATGGTGTTTAATTCAGGAAATGTGTAAGCAATATTTATGTTTGAAGTTAGATCTTTACTAATTAAATCTAATTCAATTTTTGATGTTTTAGCTTCTAATTCTTCCACTTTATCAGATTGTATAGAAATGCTTTGCGACGCAGCGTATCGATCTACTTTTACCTGTACTTCTTTTCCACCTCTCCATTCGGTTGAATAATATGTTTGGCGATCGGTAACATCTAAATTACTTAGCTTAATATCGTTTTTGGCATAACCTACACTTTCTAAATAGGCAACAACATTATTTTTTTTAACTTCTGTTTGATTTATAACTCCTTTTAAATCATCGCCCGAAAAAGAAAAACTTAATGTAACCCAAGCCGATGTAGCCTTCATTTCCATTTCGGCAAGTCCTTTTACAGCAACCACTCGATCTTTATCGCTGAACGTTTTAAGTCCTCTAAAAATGAAAAATCCCAATAAAAAAAGTCCTAATACAATTGAGATACTTAGAACAATTGATCTTGATTCGCTTCTACTTTCCATAATCGTTTTTGATTTGTGTTCTTGCTAATTTACAAAAAAAAATAGCCTGAATTTCATCAGACTATTAAATATGTTTACAAGAAACTTTCTAATTTATCAACCATATTTTTGCTTCCGCAGAAAATAGGCACACGCTGGTGCAGTTCGGTAGGTTCAATTTCTAAAATACGTTGATGCCCATCTGTTGCTTTACCGCCTGCCTGTTCAATAATCATGGCAAAGGGGTTGCATTCGTACAATAAACGCAGTTTTCCGTTTGGTTTTGAAATGGTTCCAGGATACATATAAATTCCGCCTTTTAAAATATTTCTGTGCACATCGGCAACCAAACTACCAATGTAACGCGAGCTGTAAGGTTTTTTTGAAGTATCGTCTTTACAAAAAGCTACATAATCTTTTACACCTTGTTCAAACTGATTGAAATTCCCTTCGTTTACAGAGAAAATTGCTCCGTCTTCACTGATTTTCATATCCGGATGCGATAAAAAGAACGTTCCCAAAGAAGGATCTAACGTAAAACCGTTTACACCGTTACCGGTTGTATAAACCAACATGGTAGAAGATCCGTAAATAACGTAACCTGCCGCTACTTGATTGATTCCTTTTTGAAGGAAATCGGCTTGAGTTACCGGTGTTCCAACTTCTGAAATTCTGCGGTAAACAGAAAAAATTGTTCCAACCGAAACATTCACATCGATATTCGACGATCCGTCTAAAGGATCCATCAACAAAACATATTTATTGCTGTTGCAGTTATTTGGACCTGAAATGGTAATAAACTCGTCGTTTTCTTCTGATGCAATTCCACAAACAATTTCACGGTTGATTAAGGTCTGAATAAAAACATCATTTGCAAAAACATCCAGCTTTTGTTGTTCTTCACCTTGAATATTTTCGCTACCAAACGCTCCGGTAATATCAACCAAACCTGCTTGGTTTACCTTTTGAGCCACAATTTTTGAAGCCAAACGAATGGAGTTCATTAAACGAGACAATTCGCCCGAAGAATACGGAAAATGCTCTTGTTTTTTAATTATAAATTCGCCTAACGTAATAAATCTCTGTTCCATAATTGTGTGTAAAAAGTGGTACAAATATCGGTAAAATGTGCTTACAAATCTATTTCTTTTCACATTTTTAAAAATAGGTATGGTGTTAAGAAAATGGTTCGCTACTTTTGCTTCTGTCAAACAAAATATTTTTAAGTTAATCATATGAAGGTATTTAAATTCGGCGGGGCATCAATTAAAGATCCGCAGGCAATTCGCAACGTTTTACATGTTTTAAAAACCGTTGGGTTTACCGATAGTTTAATTATTGCGTCGGCTATGGGAAAAACAACAAACGCTTTAGAAGATGTGGTGAATTCGTATTTTAAGAAACCCGATGAACTTAAAAACAGTATTGAAATTGTTAAAAATTATCATTTAGATATTGTTGCAGATTTGTTTACGGATAAAAACCATGTGATTTTTGATCGAATTTCTGCTTTGTTCACCGAAATGGAGCTTTTTTTAGCAAACAACAAATCGCCGAATTATAATTTTGTGTACGATCAGATGGTATCTTACGGAGAAATTATTGCAACTACTGTTTTAAGTAATTTTTTGAACGATCAGCAGATAGAAAACACTTGGATTGATGCTCGAAATTTAGTTAAAACCGATACCACTTATCGCGATGCCATTGTAGATTGGAAAGCTACCGAAGAAAATATTACTAACCAACTTAAAGACCAAAAACTGTATATTACACAAGGTTTTATAGGATCTGACGCCAATAATTTTTCGGTTACTTTAGGCAGAGAAGGATCTGATTATTCTGCTGCAATTTTTGCGTATTGTTTGAATGCCGAAAGCGTAACAATCTGGAAAGATGTTCCGGGCGTTTTAAATGCTGATCCTCGTTATTTTGAGGACACCGTGCTGTTGAATAAAATATCGTATCACGAAGCAATAGAATTGGCTTTTTATGGCGCATCGGTTATTCACCCGAAAACCTTACAGCCGTTGCAACGCAAAGAAATTCCATTATATGTAAAATCGTTTGTAAATCCAACATTACCGGGAACATCAGTATCAAAAGGTGCCGGATTAGAACCGCAAACCGCCTGTTTTATCGTTAAGAAAAATCAACTGCTTATTTTAATATCATCTAAAGATTTCTCGTTTGTAATGGAACATCAGGTAAGCGATATTTTTAAATTGTTTGCCGAACAGCACATAAAAGTAAATGTTATTCAAAACTCGGCAATTAGTTTTACGGTTTGCGTAGAAGATAAGTTTGGTAACTTCGATCATATTTTTGAAGATCTTGCAAAAAACTTTAATATTACTTACAACGAAAATGTTTCACTATACACCATTCGTCATTTTTCCAGTAAAGATGCCGAAAAAGTTATTGCAGGCAAAACCGTTTTGTTACAGCAGGTTAACCGCGAAACCATTCAAATTGTAACTAAAGAATAAATTTATTCCACAGATTTTATGCTTTTTAAACCATAATAGAAAACATAGTTGTTTACTGATTTATCAGCTAGGCTATACTCAACAAATAATAGTTTTTATAATTTATAAAACACATAGTTAAGCTATGTTTATTTTGTAATATATAAAACTATGTAATCTAAAATTTGCTCAACTATAAGCACAGCTTCTATGTGGTAAAAAACTATTTGTTTTACAATATATTACAAATTAATATCATGTACCACGTGTTGATTAAGTTACTTTTTTAAATAAGATTTTTGTTTTTAAGATTTTTTTGGCACACTATTTGGCTTGCGTTAACAAATTTAAAAACACAATAATCATGAAAAGAATTATTTACCTTTTAGCCCTAATCTCTACAAGTGCTTTTGCCCAAGAGCACCAAAAAGATGTTGTAACTGTTTCTGCAAACTACAATTTTTCTGAACCTACACAATATGGTGTTAGTTTAGAATTTACAAAAGAAGCAAGAGTTGATGAACGTTTAACTTCGCGATTGTTCAACGTAAGTTACGGACAGTTAGAATACGATAACAAGTATTTAAAAAGTACCGGAGAAGGTTTTGTTATTGAATTAGGTAGCCGTACCTATTTTAAAAAAGGTGTACGTGAAGGTTTCTACGGTGAAAACTTTATTACACACGGACAAATTAAGTTTGACGAAATGATCAATGGTGAAAATTTTGAAGGAAAGTACACATTCTGGAGTATTTTTAATCCGAATATCGGATACAAAATTCAGCTGACTAAAAATTTAAGTTTAGATCCGTCGGTTGGTTTTAACTGGAAATGGGAAGTTCGCGGTAAAGGCGGCATCGATAACCGCCATTTTGATAACTTCGTATTTAAAGCCGGTGCAAAAATTGGTTATACTTTTTAATAAAAACACTATTCGCAAAAAGTCTGTATTGTTAAATGATGCAGGCTTTTTTATTTTATTCGAATCTTGAAAGTATCATATCGTTCAAACCATAAACTTTCTACAAGAAAAATACACTATTTTTGATGTTTTGAAGTTATAACTTACATGAAGTTTTTTTGTTTTGTATGGTGTTTTTTAATTTTTTCTTTTGCCAATGCACAGGAAACAAATTCGCTGTACAAATCAAAAAAAATTATAACCGATTCTTTAACCACAACCGTTTATTTAGACAGTGTTGCGCTGAACAACACTTATTTTAAGATCGTCAATAATCAGGGAATCGATTTGGATCCCGCAAATTACACGGTAGATTACAACAAGGCAACTCTTACATTTACCCAACCGTTACAAGATACTTTAAACGTTTCCTTTTTAAATTATCCCGATTTTTTAACCCGAACTTATGCTTTGTACGATACCAAACGTATCGTTCCGAATAAAGAAGGCGCGTATATTTTCTCGGTTCCCGAAAAACAGGCAACTACTTTTACGCCTTTTGAAGGATTGAATACTAATGGAAGTATTTCCCGGGGAATTACCGTAGGAAACAATCAAAACTTGGTAACAAATTCCAATCTCGATTTACAGATCGTGGGGAATTTATCAGATAAGATCCAAATTCGGGCATCGCTACAAGACAGTAACGTTCCTTTGCAAAATGGAGGATATTCACAAAAAATGGATGAGTTCGATCAGATTTTTATGGAATTGTTCTCGACCAACTGGAGCATTAAAGCCGGAGATTTGTTTTTAGAAAACAGAGCTTCCCGCTTTTTAAATTTCAATAAAAAAGTTCAAGGAATTTCGGGCACCGTAAAATTCGGAAACGACAAAAGCAAAACCACCATTGAAACCGCAGCTGCGTTGGTTCGCGGACAATATGCAAAAAGCGAATTTGTTGGTCAGGAAGGAAATCAAGGTCCGTACAAATTAAAAGGCAGCAACAATCAATTATACATTCTGATTATTTCAGGATCGGAATCGGTTTATGTAAACGGACGAAAATTAACGCGCGGCGAACAGAACGATTATGTGATTGATTACAATTCGGGCGAAATTCGTTTTACTACGCTTTTCCCAATTACTGCCGAAATGCGTATTGCGGTGGAATATCAATATACCGACAGAAATTATGCTCGATTTTTAGGTTATGGCGGCATTAAACACGAACGCGAAAAATGGAATATTGCCGGATATGTTTATACCGAAACCGATATTAAAAATCAACCAGTACAGCAAAATCTAAACAAAGAACAGGTCGATATTCTAAAACAAGCCGGCGACAGTCTGGCTTTAATGATGGCTCCGTCTGCGTATCCCGATACTTATTCAGAAAACAAAACGCTGTACAAAAAAGTCAACCAAAACGGTTACGAATTCTATCAATATTCGAACACACCAACCGATACTTTGTACATGGTTTCGTTCAGTTATGTGGGGCCAAGCAACGGAAATTATCGTTTGGCAAATTCGTCGGGCGTTGGTAAAATCTATGAATTTATTGAACCTGTAAACGGATTAAATCAGGGCGATTATGAACCGTTGATTCAGCTGATTGCCCCCACTCGTTTAACTTTGGCAACTGTTATGGGGCAATACAAACCAAAAGATTTTACGCAGGTAGATTTTGAGTTTGGATTTAGCAACCACGACCAAAACTTATTTTCGCCCATTGATGATGAAGACAATCAAGGAATTGCAGCCAACGTTAACGCCACACACAGGGTTTTAAACAATAAATGGAAGGTGGATGTTTTTGGAAACGTGCAGTTGGTAACAGAAAATTTTAAAACCATTGAACGTTTGTATTCTATTGAATTTGATCGGGATTGGAATGTTTCAAACACTTTCGGAAATCAATCGTTACTGACTTTTGGATCAAAAGTTTCGCCGAACGATAACAGTTTTTTCACTTATCAATACAGCCGCTTAGAGTACACAAACAGCTACATTGGGCATAAGCAGTCGTTAATTGGTAATTATCAGTACAAAAACTTCAATCTAAATACCAATACCAGTTTTTTATCCGCAAAAGGCAGTGTTTACAATACTAATTTTGTTCGAAGCAAAACACAGGCAGTTTACACAAAAGATAAAAATTGGGCAGGTTCGCGTTTAGATTTAGAAAATTATCAGGTGAAGGATGTTGCCACGCAGCAGTTTCAAACCTTATCACAAAAATACGCGCAAATTGATGCGTTCGTTGGGCGTGGTGATACGTTGAAAACTTATGTAGAAATCGGTTATAAATTTCGTGTAAACGATTCGTTGCAGAATAACGTGTTGCGAAATGTTTCAAACGCGCATTCGTTCTATGTAAAATCGCAGCTTTTTAAAACCCAAACCAGCGATTTGTCTGTTTACGCAAATTACCGTCGATTAAAATATACCGACACCGGCTTGGTTGAACCTACATTAAATTCGCGTATCACCTACAACGACCGTTATTTAAAAAATCTGATACAAACCAATACCATTTACGAAACCTCATCGGGAGCTGTCGCGCAGCAAGAATTTACCTACATTAAGGTTGATCCCGGTTTGGGAACGCACATGTGGAATGATTATAACGGCAACGGAATTCAGGAATTGGAAGAGTTTGAAATTGCGCCTTATCCCGATTTAGCTGAATATGTGCGGATGTTTTTACCGAATCAGAGTTTTGTAAAAACGCATCAAACCAAGCTAACGCAGGTTTTTAATTTCAATTTCAGCATTTGGCAGAACGAAAGTGGTTTTAAGAAATTCGCCAGTCAGTTTCATTTGCAATCATCTTTTATTATCGATCGAAGTATTTTGAGAGATGGAAACGGAATTGCCTGGAATCCTTTCGGGTCTTCATCAGATGATTTGGTAGCAGAAAATTCAAACATTCGTAATTCGATTTATTTCAACCGCGGAAAACAAAAATACACCACCATTTATTCGTTAATAAACAATCGGGCGAAAAACCTGATGAATTTTGGTAGTTTAGATAATAAAATCACTACACATCAGATACAGTTTCAACATTTACTGAACAAGTGGTGGCTGGCACAGTTAACCAATAAATTTGACCGAGTTGAGAGTGTTTCGGAAAACTACGGATCAAAAAATTACCTACTGAATAATTTAAGCATTAATCCGCGCATTAGTTATCTGTTTTCGCAAAATGCCCGAGTAGAATTATTTTACGAATGGAAGGATAAAGAAAATGTTCAAGGCGATTTAGAAACATTGGAACAGCATCGAATTGGAACGGCTTTTAACTGGAGTACCTCACAGAAATTCACATTGAATGGAGAATTTTCGCTTTACAACAATAAATTCGTAGGGAATCCTTTGTCGGCTGTGGCTTATCAGATGTTGGAAGGTTTACAGCCCGGTAAAAATATTACATGGCGATTGTTGTTTCAGCGCAATTTAACCAAGTATTTAGATGCCAACATAAGCTATCAGGGCAGAACCAGCGAAACCGCAAAAACCATTCATACAGGAAGTATTCAATTGCGTGCGTTTTTTTAAACAAAATGTTTATATTTGTTACTTTAATAGATCAAAAATCATGAAAAAAATAACAATTATTGCATTATTTGCTGCATTAGGTTTGGTTTCTTGCAACGATAAAAAAGCAGAAACAACAACTACAACAGAAACAACAACTACAACAGACGCAGCTCCGGTAGATCCGCATGCAGGTCATAACCATGCACCAGGCGAAGGTCACGACCACGATCATGGAGCAGCAACTACAAATACAGCTGATACTAAAACAGCAGCAGGTATGAACCCACCACACGGACAGCCAGGTCACCGTTGCGATATTCCTGTTGGCGCACCATTAAATTCGCCTCCAGGTCAGGGAGCAGGACAAACTTCTGCACCAGCAGCACAACCAAGTCAAGGTGGCTTTTTAGGTGGTGGTAATGCACAAGCACAAGCTCCGGCACAGCAACAACAGCAAATGCCTAAACAAGAAACGGCTCCAGGAATGAAAGGAAAACCAAACCCGGCTCACGGACAACCAGGTCACCGTTGCGATGTATCGGTTGGTCAGCCGTTACCATAATTAAGTTTTTAGTCTTTAGCTTTTAGACAGCATTATAAATTACAACCTGTGAGGTTTTAAAAACTTCACAGGTTTTTTAATTATATTTACTACTATGAATTCAAAAAAAATACTCGGATACATTTTCATAGTTATTGCAGTTGTTTTAGCGTTAGCAACTATTGCACTTATTCCTCAATTAATGGAGATACTTGCTGCTCTTAAAGATAATTCAAATAGCTATGAAACTGGATATAGTGTAGGATATATAGCTTATTTGATTATTCAAATTTCTATAACTATTATTTTATGGAGAGTGGGAATACGTTGGACTAAAAGATCTTAAAAGATATAATTTTCAACCTCGCCTGCGTTAGGGATTGCAGCGGCATCCTTTTATAGGTGGCTGAGGTACTCGAAGCCCCGATAAAAGATACAGCGGAAAGCCCGACCGGCTCACTAAAAAGCCGGTAACGCCCAAATAGAACTTATATTATTACAAAACGCTAAATTTTTCACTATTTTTGTAGGCTGAAAACCATACAGTCATGATTCAAAATCCTAAACGATATACCGTAACGGCGGCTTTGCCGTACACCAACGGACCTATACATATTGGGCATTTGGCGGGCGTTTACGTTCCTGCCGATATTTACGCTCGTTTTTTACGCCAGCAAAATAAAGATGTTGCTTTTATTTGCGGAAGCGACGAACACGGAGTGGCAATTTCTATGAAAGCCAAAAAAGAAGGCATTTCTCCGCAAGAAGTGATCGATAAATACAACAAAATCATTAAAGATTCTTTTCAGGAATTTGGAATTTCGTTTGATAACTATTCGCGTACTTCAGCTAAAATCCATCACGATACAGCTTCTGATTTCTTTAGAAAACTGTACGATGAAGGCAAGTTTATAGAAGAGGTTACCGAACAATTATACGATGCCGTAGCAGATCAGTTTTTGGCAGATCGTTTTGTAACCGGAACTTGCCCAAAATGTAACAGCGAAGGTGCGTATGGCGATCAGTGTGAAAAATGCGGAACATCGTTAAACGCAACCGATTTAATCAATCCAAAATCGACCATAACAGGATCAACACCAATTTTAAAGGAAACCAAGCACTGGTTTTTACCTTTAGATCAGTACGATACTTTTTTGCGCGAATGGATTATTGAAGGTCATAAAAACGATTGGAAACCGAACGTTTACGGACAAGTAAAATCATGGTTAGACGATGGTTTGAAGCCACGTGCTGTAACTCGAGATTTAGACTGGGGAATTGATGTGCCTGTTGATGGTGCCGAAGGCAAAAAACTGTACGTTTGGTTTGATGCGCCTATTGGTTACATTTCATCGACCAAAGAATGGGCTACCCGCGAAGGAAAAGATTGGGAACCTTATTGGAAAGATCAGGACACGAAAATGGTTCATTTTATTGGGAAAGACAATATTGTGTTTCACTGCATTATTTTCCCGGCAATGCTAAAGGCAGAAGGCAGTTATATTTTACCTGATAACGTACCTGCAAACGAGTTTTTAAATTTAGAAGGAAATAAATTATCGACTTCTAAAAACTGGGCAGTTTGGTTGAATGAATATTTGGTTGATTTCCCAGAAAAACAAGATGTGTTGCGTTATACGTTAACGGCAAATGCACCTGAAACCAAAGACAACGATTTTACATGGAAAGATTTCCAAGCTCGTAATAACAACGAATTGGTTGCTATTTTCGGAAATTTTATTAACCGTGTGGTGGTTTTAACCAATAAATATTACAACGGAATTATTCCTGCGCCTAATCCTTTTAACGAAGTTGATGAACAAACGTTGGCAGAATTAAAAGCATATCCGGCAGTAATTGAAAGTTCAATTGAACGCTACCGTTTCCGCGAAGCATTAAGTGAATTAATGAACGTAGCACGTTTAGGAAACAAGTATTTAGCTGATGAAGAACCTTGGAAATTAATAAAGACTGATGAAGAGCGCGTAAAAACGCAAATGTACGTGGCATTACAAATTGCTGCTGCATTATCGACTTTGGCAGAACCATTTTTACCATTTTCGGCAGCGAAACTTAAAAACATGTTGAATATTGCTGAACCGATTGCTTGGAACAAAGTGGCAGAAACATCAAATTTAATTGCGGCAGGTCACACAATTGGTCAGGCAGAATTATTGTTTGCAAAGATCGAAGACGAAGAAATTCAAAAACAAATAGATAAATTGGAAGCTACAAAACTGGCAAATGCAGCCGAAGCAAAAACCGCTGAACCTCAAAAAGAAACGACACAATTCGAAGATTTTGCAAAGATTGATTTACGTGTAGGAACCATTATTGAAGCCGAAAAAATGCCAAAAGCTAATAAATTATTGGTTTTAAAGGTTGATACAGGTATCGATGTTCGTACGATTGTTTCTGGAATTGCAGAACATTTTACTCCAGAAGAAGTCATTGGCAAACAAGTTACCGTTTTGGTAAACTTAGCTCCAAGAGCTTTACGCGGCGTGAATAGCGAAGGAATGCTGTTACTAACCGAAACCAAAGAAGGTAAATTGGTTTTTGTAAACCCTGATGAAGCTGGTGTTCACAACGGAGCTACAATTGGGTAAATATCTTAAATTGAGATTATGTTGATTGGTAATGGCTAAAACCCATTACCATTTTTCATTTTTTTACATATGAATTTCGCTCTTTTACAAATAAAAATAAAAATCAATTTGCAAATTTGTTAATAAGATTAATTTATAAATCATTAATATGAGAAAAAATATTGTTTTATTATTTATGAGCATTTTTGTTTTCACTAGTTGTAAGAATGACGACACTACTGCTATACCTTCAGAACCTGACGATCCAAAAACCTTATTATTAGGAAAATGGAAAATGATTAAAGAAGAAATGTATAGAGATGGTAATTTGACTAATAGTGAAAATTTAAAAAATCCAGAATGTGATTATGATTTTTATGACTTAAAAAAAGAGGGAATAAAGGATGAAGTATATCACGATTCTGAAAACAGCTGTTTACCTGAGAACTATAAAGGATTATGGTCTTACGACGAGTCGAAAAAAATAATCACTTTAACAGACGATGATAATGGAGAATTAATTCTGCAAGTAACCTCATTAACTAACAATGATTTGAAAGTCAAAATTATTCGTGAAGATGGTTCATCGCCACCCACTGGATTTGAAGTTTATCTCTATTTAAAAAAATAAATTTAATACATAGATTTATCATGGAAAAAATAATTACCATCATCATTTTTGTACTTACCTTTGGAAAAATGCAGGCACAGACGCAATGGAATATAGTTCCTACTGCAAACGATACTATTTCTACGCATTACAACTATACACTTTCGATTCTTCTAACATTATAAAAACAACTGATGGTGGACAAACTTGGAACTCTTATATTATAGATTCAACAATGTACACTATATTGCACGAAGTTGAATTTATAGATAAAAAAACTGGATATATAGCTGGCGGAACCGATTATGGTGACTGGCGTATTTTATTAAAAACTGAAAACGGAGGACAAACATAGCAACAAATTAATACAGACTTTTTTCCAACTTTTTCCCCCACACAAATAAGCGAGATAAGCTTTATAACAGATCAAATTGGATTTATTGCGCGAAATGGCGAAAACAAGGTATACCGAACTACAAATGGTGGAATTAATTTTACAGCTTTAACTTTACCTCAACTTACAAACGGTACTTATACTAATTTAACTGAGATGCATTTTATTAGTCCCTATGTGGGTTTCATGATAAGAATGTTAACAGATGATTACATTAACAGTACTTCTGAAATTCTAAAAACAAACGATGGCGGAAACACTTGGAATGTTATCAATTCTATGAATTGGCTAAATATAGATCTATGGAATAAAAAAGATAAGATACAATTCGTAAACAATTTACAAGGTTTTGCAATTACTGGAACAGGTGTTTTATAAACAACACAAGATATTGGGAATACTTGGGCAGAATTAAATCTGCCTTTAGCAACGCGTCCGCCAACCGATTTTTATTTTATAAATAATGCTTGTGGGTATATAGCTTTAGCCGGAAATATTTACCGTAGCGACAATGCTGGTCAATCGTGGAGTTTGCAAACTATTGAAAATAATCTTAATGGTATAAATTACATACAATTTGATATGGATAAAGGATACGCTTCAAATGAGGAACTTTTGAGTAACAACCGTACAATAAGTTCCTTATTAAAAACTAAAGAACAACCTGCTACAGCACTTTTCATTAAAAGAATTTATAGATGATAATACGTTTAATATTTATCCCAACCCTGCTCATAATTTAATTAACATTCAAAATTCAAGTAATAATAATATTAATTTTATCCATTTAATGGATACTTCAGGGAAAATTATTAAAACATATAAAGACGATTTAGAACATTTAGATGTTTCGTCCGTTTCATCAGGAAATTATTTATTGTTTATTCAAACATCTAAACAAAAAATAGTTAAAAAAGTAATTATAAAATAAAAAGCAAAAGCCTTGTAATACAAATACAAGACTTTTTTACATTTTGTATTCCGAAGGTATTATATTGGTATGCTTTTTAAACCAATTACTAAAATATGCCGTATCATTAAAACCTAATTCAAAAGCAATTTCGCTAATACTTAAACCCGAAATACAGATTAACCGTTTAGCTTCTTTTAATAACCGGTCGTTTTGCAATTCTTTAATGGTTTTTCCAGATATTTTATTTACTCTGTTTTGTAACGTGCGTGGTTCTATATTTAGCAAACCTGCATAATGCACCAATGTAAGGTGCTTTTTATAATTTGTTTCTATTAAATCACCTATTTTGTGAATTAAAGGATCTGAGGTGCACTTTGTATTTAGCAATTCAAAATGTGTAGAAGCTATCCTAACTATTAAAGCAGCTACTAACTGCAATAAATAATCGGCATTTTGTCGGTTTCTGCCTATTTCATCAAATATAAATTCATAACTCTTTTTATCTTGTTTATTTAAATTTATAACATTTGAATTACCAAAAAGATCAAAAAAATCTATTCCCTGGTTTAAAATGCGTAATTTATGTAACAATTGATCTTTATACATAACGGCAAATCCGTTCGATGTATGTGCGCGTTCAACCCAATGCAGATCATTTGCGGCAAGCAAATGAATAGAATAATCGCAAATTTCATGAATTTTAAAGTTGATATTATGCGTTCCACCACCCGAAATAAAAATCAGCATTTCGTTGTATTCGTGAGTGTGAAAAGTATCAAAAATATAACCGCTTGATTCTTCTAATTGAACCACCCGTACTAAATTATTTTGAATATCCTCCTCATTGAATTTGTATATAGGAAACTGATTCATAATCTTTTAATATAAATATACTAAAAATTACATTTCTATTTTTAATTTTAAAATATATTATTGTTCTTCTAAAGCTTGCAATGCAAAACTTCCCAACCAATGGCTTCCCATATAATCATCGTTTGATATATTTGGAAAAGCAGTATTGAAATGTTTTTCAGCTATTGGTTTTAAATGGTTCAGTTCAGGCAACACTTTGGTAATTTGAAACAAACAAGTAGCTCTGCTGAAATTCAATCCGTCTAAATGCACCAAGTGACCGTCGGTTCTATCCGATACTTTTCCAACTTCTAAATCAAATTTCTTATCAAACAATTGTGGTAAAAATTTCTGTAACCAGGCTTTATAATCGGTTTGTGGCAAAACTTTACTCATTAGCCAAGCTTCCTGCAAACAAGGCGATAAAAAATCGTGACCGCTTGGTTCGTAAGTAATTGGGCAATCGGCATCGTTCGTATATAATTCTTTTGCTTTTGCGGTAATCGCGTCTTTTAATTTGGTGTTACCAACCGTTTGAGCATATTCCAAACTCAACGCCATTCCAAATGCGGTATTGTCGTGTGTTCCGGTTCTGATTGGGTAATTTAATTTTGGCAGATATTCCAAATATCGTTCAACAAAAACATTTTCTAAAGGTTGCAACGTTTTGTACCATTGCTGCGCTTTCGGGTTATCTTTCCATGTATATAATTCTTCCTGTAACTTGAAAAACCAAGCCCAACCGTAAGTTCTTTCGAAAGTTTTATTGTGTGGTTGATCGAAAAAAGATTTTTCTATTGATACATTTTCATCAGTAAATACTTTTGTTAGCAACTGATCTATTGTTTTATCCTTGTATAATTCTGGAAACTGCTTCACTAACTTCACTATCGACCAATATCCATGTGCCGACGAATGCCAATCGAAACAACCGTAAAAAATTGGTCGCAACTGTTTAGGCGATTTCAATTCGTCTGATGATTTTAAAACCTGTCCCAATTTATTCGGATATTCAACTTCTAAACAATGCAGCGGCAGCGCGATGATCTTTTGTGCTTCGGCTAATTCTAATTTTAATGTTTTTTGATTTTGTTCTGGCTGAATAGTGGTTTCCGGAGTATTCTTTTTACAAGAAAGCATCAGGAAAGCACAAATAAATAATGAAGAGAAAAGCTGTTTCATGTATCGAAATTTTTATAAATATAATGAGAATAAACAAAAAACAGTTCCGAAGAACTGCTTTCAAATATTTAATGCTTAAAGTACATCTTGAATAGTTGCATCTTTATCGAATGCTGCTTTAGCAAACGGACATAAAGGCAAAATCTTAATGTTGTTTTCTCGAGCGAAATCAACAGCTGACAAAACCATCTTTTTTCCAACTCCTTGACCACCAAATGCGGGATCAACTTCGGTATGATCTATAATAATTAATGTATCACCTGCTTTGCTGTAAGTCATTTCGCCAGCTTTTGCTCCGTTTTCAGTTGCAATAAAAGCACCTTTATTTTCTTCTTTTCTGTGATTGATTTCCATAATAATTTTAGTTTTGTTCGATTCTTAAAATTACAAAATACTTTGGCAACAATTGTTAAGCTATATTAAGATTGATGTTTTTTATAGCTTTTAATTGTTTTGTAAAGAATATTAAAGTCTTCTTTTTTGATTGATCTTTCATCAATAATAATCTTCCGACCATTTTGTGTTGCAATACTGACTTTTCTAAATATAAAATACTTGTTATCGTTTGAAAACCATTTAATAATATTCAGAGGGTTTTTAAAATGATTTGTGTTTACGATCTTCTTATTATAAGTAAATGAATCCTTCAAATTGATCGTTTTCTTATACAAACCCAAGAAATTTGATTTTATAAGTTTATCATCAATAATTATAAAAGTTTCTATTTTCCATAGACTAAAAGTCACGATTAAAATACCTAAAAAAAGCCAAAATATTGAAAATTACTTTTTGGTTTAAATTATAAGAAAACAAAAATAGTAAAGTAAAAAACGCTCCATAAACAATACTGAATAAAGGAATAGTTTTATCTATACGTGCTTTCATAATTAACTTCTAAACAGTTTTCTGCTGTTTGTTCTTTTGAACAATTTGATACGTTATAAACAGAATAATTAACCAAACCGGAATTAAAATTACCGAAACATGCATACCCGTAATAGTCATAATTGCTAAAATTGCCAGTAAAAACACAATACAGATGTAATTTGAAACAGGATATATTATAGATGGGAACTTCGTTTTGATATTTGCCTGATCTTTAAACTTGCGGAATTTTAGATGCGTAAAAGAGATCATTACCCAGTTGATGATTAAACAAGAAACCACAAGCGACATTAATATCTCAAATGCTTGTTCTGGCACAAATTTATTGATTAAAATACAAATAGCAGCAAAACAGCTTGATACGATAATGGCACGCGTTGGCACAAAACTCTTGTTCAACTTTAATAGGAATTTCGGTGCATTACCTTGTTCTGCCAAACCAAACAACATACGGCTGTTGCTGTAAACCGATGAGTTATAAACCGATAACGCTGCTGTTAAAACAATTAAATTTAAAGCATTTGCAATTAAGTTTGTTGCCGAAACATCGGTTCCGAAAAAGTTAAAATGCATTCCTTTTAAATTATCGAAAACGGTAACAAACGGACTTGTTTTTGTGGTGATGGTTTCCCAAGGCGAAAGCGAAAAAAGGATGATTAAGGCTCCAACATAGAAAATCAAAATTCTATAAATAACCTGATTGGTTGCTTTTGGAATGTTTTTCTCCGGATTTTCGGCTTCGGCAGCTGTAATTCCTATCAGTTCCAAACCTCCGAATGAAAACATGATGATTGCCATAACCGACAATAATCCCTGATATCCGCTTTCTGTTTTTTCGAACCATCCTTTAGGAAAAAATCCGCCATTATTTGTCAGATTTGATATACTTGCCTGTTCGCCGCCCGTTCCCGAAATCAATAAATACGTACCAAAAACAATCATTGCAACAATAGCAACAACTTTAATAATAGAAAACCAAAACTCGGCTTCGCCAAACATTTTCACAGAACCTAAATTCAATGCCGTAATTGCCAAAAAGAAAAAGGTACTTGATGACCACAAAGGAATTTCGGGCCACCAATATTGTACGTAAATTCCAATAGCGGTTAATTCAGACATGGAAACCAGTATGTACAAAATCCAATAGTTCCAACCCGAAGCATAACCCGCAAAAGAACCCCAATATTTATAGGCAAAATGCGAAAAAGATCCCGAAACAGGTTCTTCTACCACCATTTCTCCCAACTGACGCATAATAAAAAAAGCGATGATTCCTGCAAAGGCATATCCAAAAATAACCGATGGTCCTGCTAAAACGGCTGCCGGTCCAATTCCTAAAAATAAGCCGGTACCAATAGCACCACCCAACGCAATTAGCTGAATATGGCGGTTAGACAACCCGCGCTTTAAGGTGTTGTCTGTTGTTGTTTGTTCCAAAGTTGAAAGTTTTAGTTTGTTTTAACTGCTAAAATAAAAGTTTATTTTAGAAAATCAATAAAAAAGGTTGCACTTGGCAACCTTAATATTTTATAATAAAAACCCATTTGGCGTTTTCTACCAAACCGGTATCAAAAACCTGCTTGAAATAATGCACTTTACCATTGTTGTTTTGCAAAGCGTAACGCACAACTTTCAAATTTTGAATTTGCGCCCATTTTTCTTGAGCTTTACCGACTGGAGATGGCGCATTTGTTAATTCCACAGCATTATTTGGTAACGCAATAAAATCTTCGGTTAAAACTCGATCGAAATCTTGTGGTGGTGTTATCGGGTTTGGAACAATTATTTCGCCACTACCCATAAAAACCTGCGTTGCATGATAAACCAACTGATTTCCTTCGGTATAATGAACTTTAATATATCCAACATCAGCCGGCGGAACATTTTCAACCTTTAGATTATACGTTGGATAGTGTTCATTGTAATGATAAACCTTTCCGCCTTCAAAATTATTGGTTAAATCATCAACAATTAAAACCGTGACATTATTAGTTTTTTCAACAGATATTATATCATCGTATTGACAACAAGACCCAGTTATAATAGCAACAACAAACAACAACACTAATTTTTTCACTTTCCGTATTTTTTCAATAATCCGTAAAACAACATACTTAAGCCAACGCCAACAGCCGCACCCAATGATTTTGAATGCCCTGTAATTTTTGTTACGGCAATACCTGCCGCTGCACCTGTGGTTACCAAAGCAGCTATATCTTCGTAATTTAGCTGCTGCATTTCTTGTTTAATTACATTTTTCATAGTTTCTCTTTTTCTATTAAATGTACAAAATTTAATTATTGGTCGATTTTTTTTAACAAAAACACCAATTTTGAAGGATAGAAATTTATTTAGGTTTTATCTTTGAGGAAACTTTCACCCAATGATTGAAAACATTCAAGTAATTGCTTTTGATGCAGATGATACGCTGTTTATTAACGAACCTTATTTTGACGAAGCCGAAGAAAAATTTTGTGCTTTAATGAGCGATTATTTATCTAAACAAAGTTTGGCGCAGGCATTGTTTAAAACGCAGATTGATAATTTGCAGTTGTATGGTTACGGCATTAAAGGATACGTTTTGTCGATGGTACAAACGGCTTACGAGGTTTCGAACCACACGGTATCGACCAAAGTAATGGAAAAAATCATTGAAATTGGTAAAGATCTATTAGCCAAACCTGTTGTTTTGTTAGATGGAATTGAAGAAACCTTACAGCAGTTACACGGAAAATACAAATTGGTCGTGGCTACAAAAGGCGATTTAAAAGACCAACACCGCAAGTTGCATTTATCGGGTTTGGGCGCTTATTTTCATCATATCGAAGTAATGGTTGAAAAGGAAGAATTAGATTACGAAAAGCTTTTGAAACGTTTAGAAATTGAACCTGAGAACTTTTTAATGATCGGAAATTCGTTAAAGTCTGATGTTTTGCCGGTTTTAAACATTGGTGCAACCGCCGTGCATGTGCCTTTCCACACCACTTGGGCACACGAACGTATTGACCATGAAATTGTGCACAACCATTTTTACGCTGTTGAAAAAGCAAGTGAACTTATAGATTTATTGAATTTATGAAAACCGAAATTAATTTAGATATCTGGAAACGCAAAAGTCATTTTGAATTTTTCTCGGCAATGGACGAACCTTTTTACGGCTTAACTGTTGAAATGGATGTAACCCAAGCCTACAAAAAAACCAAGGAATTAAAAACGTCGTTTTTTATCTACTATTTGTATGCTACGTTGAAAACCATAAATGAATTACCGGCTTTTAAGTTGCGAATTGATAACGGAAAGGTTTTTCAACACGATCGTATCGATGCTTCATCGACAGTTTTAAAAGAAAACGAAACGTTTGGGTTTTCGCATATTATCTACCATAACGATTATGCTATTTTTGAAGAAGCCGTAAAACAGGAAATTGCGCGCGTACAACAAACCGACACGTTACTTACAAAAGACGATTACGGCGATAACATTATTCATTTTTCGGCGGTTCCGTGGGTGAATTTCACTTCGTTGACGCATGCGCGTGGATTTAAATATCCCGACAGTTCGCCTAAAGTTTCTATTGGTAAAATGATTGATAAAAACAATAGAAAGTTTTTTAATGTTGCCTTATTTGCACATCACGGTTTGGTTGACGGTATTGATATGGGTCGCTTTTTTGATTTGTTTCAGAATATTTTGAATGAGTAATTTGTTGTATTGATATTAATCAAACTCCTTTAAGATAAGTTGAAAAATGTTGTTTTTAATATTTTCTTCATTTTCTAATATAATATCTGATTCTGAAAGAATAATTTCACGTTTATCTTCTTCCGAAAAGGTATTAAAGGATACAAACTCTTCCAAAACGAATTCTATAAGATTTTTTAAATCTTTTTTATTAAATTGATTATATGCTAAATTTTTAGCTGCTGTATTTTTTATATTATTAAGCGACTTTTCTACATATACCGCATTATCTTCTGATATTTTAGAGCAATATTTACTTTCATTATCTTCAATAACTTTAATAATTCTACTTACAAGTTCATAATCGGCAGAAGTAGATTGTCTTTGAGAATTACTAATAATTTGATCAAGTATTTTTCTATCGGCTTCAGAAATTTTTACATTTCGTTTTGATTGGGTTTGTTTTATTAAATTTTCAACAACATCAATAAGGCTTTTTATTTCTGGATCTCTCGGTGAATTTACGTTTCCACTTCTCCAACCGTAATAATCCCAAACACCTAACAAATATTTTGTTCCATCATAAATATCCATGTTACTTTTCTCATACCTTGTCTTATCTACAACCACGGCAAAAACATCTGTTAATAATTCAATATCATCTTCATTCATAGAAGCTTCATATTTCTTAACTTTAACTTTATCGTAATCTTCTAAAGTATGTATTCGTGAATTTAATTTGTGAAAACGTACTACATATTTTTCTAATTGATAATCCTTAAGAATTTCATCTATTTGAAAAATATATTTTACATCAAACGACGGTTGTACCAACATTCGAACTTTATATCTGTCTGCCAAACCATCAAATAATTTTTCTTTCGTTTTCTGATTATGTTTTAATGTAGAATCTAAAATGTCAAAATAATTCTCACTAGGTTCCAAACCATCGTAAAAAATCCTGCTTTGGCAAATTCCGCTCGTATTAGATGTAATTATAAATATTAAAACACCTATTGCTTTAAATAATTTCATTGTTTGTTTTATTTTAGTACCGAAATTTACATAAAAAATGTTCTCCATAGCGTATCATTCTATATACAATCATCCTGTTCCTGAAAGCCATCGGTTTCCTATGGAAAAATACCAGTTGTTGCCCAAACAGCTGTTGTTAGAAGGTATTGTTACAGAAGATTGTTTTTTTAAACCCGCACAAGCTTCTTTACAAGATATTTATTTGGCACACAACCCCGATTATGTAAACCGCTACACGCAATTGCAGTTAACCGATAAAGAGCGTCGAAAAACAGGTTTTGTGCATTGCCAACAATTAATTGACCGGGAACTTACTTTGGTTCAAGGTACCATTGACGGAGCTTTAAATGCTTTTACCCAAAAAGTAGCTTTTAACATTGCCGGGGGCACGCATCATGCTTTTTCTGGTCATGGCGAGGGTTTTTGTATGTTGAACGATCAGGCTGTTGCGGCAGCTTATTTATTGAAACACAACAAAGCTTCTAAAATTTTAATTGTTGATTTAGATGTGCATCAAGGAAACGGAACTGCCGAAATTTTTAAAAACAATCCGAATGTTTTTACTTTTTCTATGCACGGAAAAAGCAATTATCCGTTTAAAAAAGAACAATCAAACATAGATATTGATTTAGAAGATGGAACTACCGACGAGATTTATCTAACTATTTTACAAGACCATTTAGAAAAAATCATTGTAAAAGAACAACCCAATTTTATTTTTTATCAGGCGGGTGTTGATATTTTGGCAACCGATAAATTAGGTAAACTAAATTGCACCATTAACGGTTGTAAACAACGCGATGAACACGTTTTTTCATTAGCAAAAAAGTATAACATTCCCGTACAATGCAGTATGGGCGGCGGTTATTCGCCTAATTTGTCAACCATATTACAAGCACATGTAAATACGTTTAAAGTTGCTAAAGATTTATTTTATTAAAATTTAAAAACAGATGCACAAATTAAATAACTGTGCATCTGTTTAGGTGGTTAAAAGAACAGCACTTCGTTGATGACAATTTCGGTAATGCTGCGCTTTACACCTTCTTTGTCTTCGTAGGTACGGTAGGTTAATTTACCTTCAACAGCAATTTCCTTACCTTTTTCTACGTATTTCTGAATAAGCTCTGCAGTTTTGCCCCATGCTACAATATTATGCCATTGGGTGGTTTCTATTTTTTCTTTTTTATCGTTGTAATAAAAATCGCTGGTTGCTAACGATAAAGTTACTTTTGTACCGTTGTCAAAAGTTTTTGTTTCCGGTGTGTTACCTACTCTTCCTACAAGACGAACACTGTTTCTTAATGTACTCATGGCGTTTAAATTTTAAATGATTAAATAATTATCTGGTACAAAGTTGCAACAGCTTACAAATTTTATTCGGTTGTTAATCATTTATAGTCGATTGTAAACGTTTGTTGTCGAATACAGCGTTGTTTTAACAGTTAAAAACTTTTGTATATTTGAAAAAATTAGCTGTAATACTTAAACATATCTACTAAATTGAAAGCTTACATTCAAACAGATAAATCCGGAGAATTTTATAACGTAAATGCATTTATTGCAAACGAAGGTTTTAAGCATTTTGGTTTCGAAACCGAAAAATTTTATAGAATTGAGGAAATAAATGATAAAAATCCAGAAAATGTTATTGTTGGTGGAATTGGAAACGTAAGGAAAAGATTAGAAATTTTGGGTATTACCAGAAATCAAAATGAAATTGATTATCCAATTGAACTTCAGAAATACTTAGGAAGAAGAATTTGGAAATCAACATTGGAAACAGTTTTAGCAGAACAAAAGTTTAATATTTTTATAAAACCAGATATAGAAACTAAAAAATTTACTGGAAAGGTATTTAAAAATGAACTAGATTTTATTGGTTTAATAGATGAAAATAGTCCAACAAAAGTACTTTGCTCTGAAATCATAAATTTTAATGCTGAATTCCGCTGTTTCATTCGTTACAAAGAAATTCTTGACATTAGAAGATATAAAGGGGATTGGAATAAGGCTATTAATTTAGAAATCGTTAAAAATGCAATATCTGACTTTAAAACACAACCGAATTCATTTGCATTAGATTTTGGAATTACTGACGATAATAAAACTGTTTTAGTAGAAGTAAATGATGGACATTCCTTAGGAAGCTATGGAATATCCTCACAAAACTACGCTAAATTCTTATCGGCAAGATGGTCGCAATTAACAAACACAACTGATTACTTAAATTTCTAAAAAGTACCCTTTTACTCTTGGATTGATAAAGAACTTGTCTTAAGCAAAAGTTTGACACTTGTGCTATTGTTAGAAATTTTTAATTAAAATTTTATGATAAACATAACTCTTTTAGACATAATTAAAGATTATCAAACTGGAGCTGATAAGGCTGTTTTAATTTTTAAGAACAAATACAATGTCAATGATATTTTAGAAGGTTGGCATAGCGGTATATATGAACAAACAGGTAAATTAGTTGATGAAGGACTTTATTTTTATGCCTTTCACGGAATTGGATTAGCTGCTCATTTCAAAGACAAAATTGTGGACTTTGATTTTGCATATTTTCCTGAACCTAGACATGACGGCTTTGACTTATGGAGATTAACAAATTTTATTCAAAACCAACGTAACAAATACCCTGATTATAACAACAAAGAAAAAATAGAAAGAGAATTTAATGAAATTATAGAAAATGGAATTATAGCAAAACCGAAATTAGAAAATTCTACAACGCTTTATTTTTTTAAAGATACGTTAACTACTGAAATAATTAATGAAGCACCAAGGAAAAACAATAACAACTCTCAAAAAAAGTCGCAGACTTGGTGGAAAAAACTTTTGGGATACAAATAGATATTATAAAAACCAAAAGGAAGTCAAATGACTTCCTTTATTTTTCTTTAATAACCTTAATAATTCCTTCCAGGTTTTCGTTTAAATTCAGCATTTCGGCAAACACTTTATCGTCTTTAGCCAAACCGCCGTGTTTATTATTTTTACGAAACAGTTCCTTGATTTCTTCCCAACGAACTTTCTCGTCAACCGTAATTAATCCGGCAAGTTCCTTTAACTTCAGTAAATTGCTTTCTGTATCGGCAGTCAGCGTTTGCGATTCGCTTTCGTAATGCGTAAGCAACAAATCGTTAATTTCCTTTTCGTTCATCATGGGCACAACCTGTGCAACCAGTTTACTCATGTTTCGGTACGATCCCTGCATTTTAAAAGCTGGTTCGGTTCGGTAGGCATCCTGCATTGCCGCACTTTGAATGTACTGCTGGTTCACTTTAATCACCACATCGCGAATCTTGATGATATGCTGTAAAACGGTAATGCAATCGTCGATTTCCTGCTTGGTGTAATTTCCTTCCAAGTCGGGCAATTGTTCAGTTCCTTGCGAAATAAAATCGATCAACGCATAAAAATCCTGAAATGATCTACTGGCAATTTTCTCTAAATACACATTTTCAATCGCCGCATTTTCAATCAAACTTAAATTAAACAAATGCGCCGTATCGCCAATAACATCGCCCAGATTATACACATCGGCACGGTTTGCCAACATATCGGGAATCTGAAATTTAGATCCGCTTTCGGTGTACGGATTTCCCGCCATTACAATACAGAAACGTTTTCCGCGCAAATCGTAGGTTTTACTTTCGCCGTCGAAAATTCCATCAATTTTTCGCTGACCGTCTGCCAATGAAATGAATTTCTGTAAAAATTCCGGACTTAAATGCTGAATATCGTCTAAATACAGCATTACGTTATCTGCCATTTCAAACGACAAATTAATCTTTTTCAACTCTTCGCGTTCGCCCGATGTTTTGGCTTCCACAGGATCAATTGACGTGATGGAATGCCCAATGGTTGGTCCGTTTACTTTTACAAAATGCAGCCCCATGGTTTTTGCCAGATATTCCATTAACGTGGTTTTACCATAACCCGGCGGCGAAATTAACAGCAGCATTCCCATACGTGCCGTGCGTTTGCTGTCGCCTGCGGTGCCCAATTGTTTTGCCAGATTGTTACCAATTAACGGAAAATACACTTCGTTGATTAGTTTGTTTCGAACGAACGTTGTTAATACTTTTGGCTCTAATTCGTTTATTTTTAATGCGTTTTCGTACGATTTGCTCAACTGGTTTTTTAAATTGATGAACGCTTCAAAACGCGGAACTTTGTTGTTTGTAAAATCGGTCAGTTTGTTTATAAAAGCGTAATAATCCAACGTAAAACTGCCGTTTTCCAATATGGAATGATTTCCTTTTAGTTCATTGATTTCAACCGAATCTTTACCAAAAACAAGCTGATATTCATCTTTTGAAAACAATAAAACAACTGCGGTTTCATCGATGTATTTTCGATAGATTTCCAAATCGGCATGCTCATCAATAAAAGCATTCAACCAGTTTAATATCAAGAAATAACGATCGGTTAACGAAAATTGTTCGTTTTGAACATCGGCCTGAAAATCTGCCAACGATCTTTTTTCCTGAACAATTCGTAAAAATTCCTGCTTTAAATGATCGCTGAATTCACTAATCGCAAACTTTTTATAGGTACTGAACGAACCAAAAATATAATGCGCCACGCTGGTTTTATCAGTCAAAGTTTGATCTACCGTTGTATGCCACTGCTGAAAATGATTTTCGATTTGATCGATCACCGACTGATAACGCTGTGTGCTTGGAAACGCTTTTAAAACCGAATGTGTGGATTGAATTAACGTGAACAACTTCTGCTGATCGTTCTTTGATAAATGATGCCAGAACAACTGCGCAACCGACCGTGTGGATACATTGTAACGCAACACGCCTAGTTTTTTGTCGATACTTTGCAAGGCTTCGTAAATAACAAGCGCATCGGTATTATGAACGCCTTTTATATATCCTTCGGAATAATTTTGCTCTACCGTTTGGTTGATAAATACCGCTGCATCAAAATCGTTATAAGTTGCCGCTTTAAACGCTTTGAACGCCAGGTATTCCGCTCGATAAACCGTATTGTTTTCCGAAATCAGTTCCTGATTCCAAATATCCTGATAGTTTGCTAAATCGGTATTTTGAACTTTTTGATAAAAACTAGTCCCTGTTAAATGGTAAAAAAGTTCGTTGTTACGGTTAACCAGCGTTAAACTTAACGATTGGTTATTAACCGAAAACTTGTGTTTACCCAGCGCAATAATATTTTGCCCGTCAACATACAGTTCGGTTTTATCGCGTAAAATTCGTTGCGCATCTTCTTGCGTTTTCTTTAAAAGATTTTCAAGATTTTCTGCTTTTGATACATCGTTTAACGTTTTTAATTCGGCAACCAATTGTCGAACCTTATCAATCATTAAATCCGAAGCAAAAAAGCTTAAAATATCCTCTTTTGTTGCAAGCGTCAACGATTTATTTTCGATGTTTTTCAGAACACGCAAACCAATCTGTTCCAGCGAATCGGTTCGTTTGTTAACCTGCGCTACAATCTGTTCACGCTTGGTATTGAATGCCTTAATTACCTCATCGCGCTTGTCGGCAATTTTCAGTACAAAATCATCGATATCAGAAAACTTACTTTCCAGTTCTTCTAACTGAACAACAATTTTGGTATAATATTCATCGGTTTTTTCTGCCGATGTTGAAAGTTCCAAATAATTAGTAACCGTTTGTTCCAACAAGGTCAGCTGTGCAGCGAATTCGGCTCCGGCTTCCTGATTTCGTAACGAATTTATTTTACGAGTTAACTGCGCACGCAATTCGTTCAACGAACTAAAAATCAGCGATATTTTCTCGACAATTTTTGTGGTTTGCGTAGCATCATCGATCTTTAAACCGTTTAAAATATCAATTAAAACTTCTAATTCGGTAGAAATTTCGGTATTGGTTTCTTCTACCGCTTTGGCATCAAAAACCTTATCAATAGCTGCGACTTTTTCTTTTTGAGCTTCAACTTTCTGTTCGTAAGGAATCAAAGCTTCATCTTTTAAAAGAAAAGCAACGGTTTGGTTTGATAAATCAACGGTAATGGTATTCAATCGGTCAATTAACTGATCTACATTTTCTGTTGAAACATAACGAACGGCTTTTAAACTGATAAATTCGCCCTGTAATTTTCGTGCAGATGCCAACAAATTCACCAACTGATCCAAGGTTTCAACGGTGGTACTGTTGATTTTAAAAATCAGTTCCTCTAAATGTTTATCGGATTGCTGGTATAATTCTTCGGCATGTTTGCGTTGTGCCTGAACTTTTACAAATTCGTCGATTGCGGTGTTGGCAACATCTTTTATCTGACTTAACGGCGTTCCTAAATCTTTCAACGCAGCATCGTTAATCCAAAAATACGAATCAAGCAACGTGGTGGTTTTCTTCAGAATTTCCTCATACAAACCTTCGTACGAATCTTCTTTGGTTGCCAATTGAATAACCTCTTGAGTTTCTGCCATTGCCTGCACAATCTGCTTGTTGCCCACTTTGTATAACGGATCTTCTTTACGGGCTTCGTTCTCTTTTAAAACAGCCATGTAGGGCGTTTCCCAAATTTGTACCTGATGGTGACGCGTTGCTTCGGCTTCGGTTCTAAAATAAATTAAACTGCCGTCTTTAAAAATGGTGAAACCGTTGCAAACAATAGGCGTTTCTACTGCCTGCTGAATGATGTTGTACGACATTAAAATGAACGTATTCGTTTCGCGCTGATTAAAAATGTACAGAAAATCTTCTCCGTTGGGCGATGCTATTTTTCGTAAAAACTGCACATTTTCCAAATGCGAATCGAACACTTTGTGGGTGCCGTTTTGCAGATAATATCCGTTCGAAAAAATGATTCCCTGATTATCGGGCAACAAAATCGCCGATTGGTTTAACGACGGAAGGTTGATTACTTCTTTTGTTTTTACGTTGAACACGTAGGCACGAAAATCTTCTTGATACGGTTTTATGCGTATGGCAATTAAATTTCCTAAATCAGCATAGTAATATTCGGCATCGTCTAACTGCTGGTCTAAATTGGTGACTTTTTCACTGTAAATTCCTTTGCCTGTATCGGTATTGTCTTCAATTTTAAAGGTAATATCGCCGTGCAATGCTTCAATAAAAACCTTATCTAAAATAGAAATATGCGGAAACTTACCTAAACGGCGGTCGTCTAAATTGGTTTTAATCCATTGAAATTCAAACTGCGTAGGCTGTTTTACATCGTGAATACTGCGATCGTCCTGATAAATCAGCTTGCCGTCTTTTATCAACCATTTAAAAGCCTTTAAATCATCGACATTTTTACTGGTCTGAAAAATCATGTACAAGTAATTTTCTGTTCTGCGGAATTTCGCAAAAATAGAATCGCGGTAATATTTATACAGATTCTGATAATCGGTTACAAAGTTGGTATCGTTGATTAAATCTAACGTTTGCGGTACAAACTGATTATTTTCGAACAGATAAATGCTGAAAACATCGCCCAGTTTAATTTCGGTACGCAAACCAAAATGCACGTTGTAACCAAAAATGCAAAGATTGTCTATGGCAACAATTCCGCGCGCTGTACAGGTATTTTCGGTATCGATCCGCTGATTTGCCTTTAACACAAAACTGGTAGAATTGAAAACTTCTTTGCGGGCGATGTTTAAAGATCTTAACCTTGCCAGCAACTCTTCTTTCTGTGTATGCAAACGCTTGCGAATAATCTCGTATGCGCCGGAATCTATGGTTGATTGTGGTGTTGTAACTTTTTCTTCTTGCATTGATTTTAAATTAATGCGTTAGTGAAATTAAACTTGCCTTTCTTTGGTTTTAAAAGGCAAGTTTAGGCAAAAGTGTGTGTTTATTTTTATGATAAATCTTGTGTCATTCTGAACGAAATGAAATGTAGTGAAGAATCTTAAACTATTGACTCTAAAGATTGCTCCGCCAGTTCATTATCGCTCGTGTCCTCCTACGCCGGAATGACAACTAAACTATTTGATCAAATTCATACTAAGCAAATCGTCACTTCGAGTAGCGCAACATAGTGAAGCGTATCGAGAAGTTTAAATTTCTTAAGTTCTCGACAAGCTCGAACTGACGCGAACCTGAAAAAACTTATTTAGTATAATCTTCCTGATAATCATTTAAGATTAAATTAATTTTTTGTTTGATATTCCCAGGTTTTTAGCCAAACCGAATAACGAATTAATAAAACCTGCGTCTTCTTCGTTGTTTTGACCGCTTGCTGCTTGTTGTAGTTTAATTAAAGCTGCCGAAACGGTTAGATTTTTAATATCGTTCGATGAAATGCCGTATTTGTCTGCCAAGCCACGGATTTTCTCCGCTAAATCTCCTTTTCCGTCTGGACCCATCAACGATTCTTTAATGTCTAAAGCATGTTGCGAATTGTTGATTAAATGATCGAAACCTTTTGAGTTGGAAACTTGGCGAACAATGTTTTCAAAGAACATAGTTTCACCACCAACGATATCGATTTTAGCGGTTTTCAATGCTTCAGACAATACTTCAGCCTGTGCAGAAGCGATATCTTTTTGAATGTTGATATGTGCCAGTTCTACTTCTTTCTCTTTTTGTAATTGTAGTTTAAACTCCTCGTGCTCTTTACCAACGCCGTCTAGTTTTTTCATAGCTTCGGCTTTTTCTTCGATACCTTTAGCTTCTGCCATTGCTTTTTCACGAACAACTTCGGCTTGTGCCAAACCTTCTTTACGCATAGCTTCTGCTTTAATTTCGATAACCGCTGCGGTTTTTGTTCCTTGAATTTCTTCTGCTTCTGCTTTTGCAATCATTACTTCTGCTTCAGATAATCCAATGGCAGCTTCTTCTTTCGCTTGTGCTTCGGCAATAATTTTACGAGCTTCTGCTTCTTTTGCTGCAGCTTCTTTCTTCGCTTCGGCATCAATCAATACTTCTTGTGCTTTACGTTCTGCAACTAATTTTTCTGCTTCGGCATCGATTACTTTTTTCTCTTTTTCTTGTTCTGCTGCAATTTTTGAAGCTTCGGCAGCTTTTACCGTTGCAATTAAACGCTCTTCTGCTTCTTGAGATGCTGCAATTACACCTGCTTGTTTTTTACGTTCTACTTCACGGAATACCTCAACATCACGAACATTTTGCTGCTCTTCTACAACGCCTTTTTCTAACTGAACACGTTCTTTAATGACGTTTTGAATCGATTTTTTCTCGGTTTCGATCGATCGTTCTTTATCAATCTGTGCCAGGGTAACGATACGCTCTCTTTCGGTTTGCTCTAACGCGCGGTCTTTTTCTACACGCTCGGTTTCAACTGCATCGGTACGAATTTTATTCTTTTCTGCAATGATGATCTGACGCAGTTTGTTTTCTTCCTGAACAGCCAATTGTTCTTCGGTTGCAATACGAACGGTTTGCGATTTTAGACGTTCTTCTTCACGAACTTTAGTAATTTCAGCTTCTTCGCGTGCTTTAATATTATCGATTTCACGTTTTTGACGCTCTTCCTTTTCAGCTAATTGTCGATCTAATTCTAAAATTGCTTCACGCGCTTCCACGTTTTGCTTTTTTATTACTTTTTCTTCTTCGCGACGAATTAAATTGGCACTCATATTCTGTTTTGCCGTTAATTCGGTAATCTTTTTAATTCCTTCAGAATCTAAAATATTATCGGCACTTAAAAAACGTAATTCGGTTTGTTCCAAATAATCAATTGCACAATCGTCTAAAATATATCCATTTAAATCTGTTCCGATAATGTTCAATATTTCATCACGAAACTCACGACGTGCTTCGTATAATTCAATAAAATCGAATTTTTTACCAACGGTTTTCAATGCTTCGGAAAACTTCGATTCAAAAATACTTTTCAATGTTTCCGGATCACTTGCACGGTCACATCCTAAATTTTGCGCTACATTGATCACATCGTCTACCGACTTGTTTACGCGAACGAAAAACGCTACTTTGATATCGGCACGAATATTATCGCGACAAATCAACCCGTCATGCTGCATACGGGCAATTTCGATTTTCTTTACCGAAATATCCATGATTTCCATTTTATGAAAAACCGGAATTACGTACATTCCTTTGTTGAATGCCACTTTAGATCCGCCCACACCAGTACGCACAATTGCCTTGCCCTGCGGAATTTTTTTGTAGAACATGCTTAGTACTACAAAAAACGAAATAATTAAAAATACAATTATGCCTAATGCTAAAAGTATGATTCCTGATACGCCCGAAAGCCCATCGATTAATAATAGTTTGTTCATTGATTTAATTTAGTTAGTTTATATTATGTAAGGTTATGTTTGGTTGTACTTCGTAAATATTGTTTTCTACGGCTTTAATAATCATTACTTCTGCGCCGTATTCTATGCGGTTTCCTGTTTGACTTTTTACATTTAACCGAAATACATCTTTTTGAATGGTTACTTCTAAAATGCCTATTTTGTTGTTTTCTATGGTTGATTTCAACGTACCGGTTCTGCCTAAAAAATCGATTGATTCTTCGCCGTTATAGCCTAAATTTTTGTACATTTTTACTAATGGTTTTGTTACATAATGCATGATTACGAAGGTGATTACAAACACCGGAAGCAGTATTAACACTGATTTGATGCCCCAATTCGCCAAACCTAAAAAGATGGATGACAATAAGGTAAGAATCCAGCCGATGAACTTAAACAAGGTTACAATGACCATTAACGGCATTTTGCCTATGTTGATAAATTCTAACACTTTTGATCCGAAGGAAACCTCGCCGTCAGCATCGGTATTTACATCGCCATCGGAAACATCGCCCATGTGAAATTCGGCATCGGTATCTATTCCATCGCCCGAAAAAAACATAAAAACCCAATACAGCAAAGACATTCCGGTAAGAACCGTCATAATTCCGTTTGAAAGCGGATAGAATAATAGGTTTAAAAGTTCTGCCATAGTATAGTTATTTGTTTTTAGTTATTAGTTCTTGCAAACAGTAATATAATTAAATTTTCGTCAGTTCGAGCCTGTCGAGAACCTATCATTCAAAGACTTCTCGATACGCTTCATTTCGTTACGCTACTCGAAGTGACGGATCTAAATATCATGTTATAAAGTTAGTAACAGTCATTACTTTTATATTTCGCGTTTAAAAGTGTAGTGAAAACCATAAGCTGTTCCGCTCATATCACGACTTTCGGTTGTTACTAATTCCCAGCCTTGACTGCCCATATCGTTTAAAATTTTATCAATTTCAACAATATCGAATTTCCAGGTCCAGGTACCTTTTGGTTTAATTTCTATTGTTTTATATTCAAATCGTTTCATATAATGGTGTTTTAATTATTTCTTGAATTAATATTGTTTTAGATTTCTCGACTCCGCTCGAAATGACAGCTATCGATTGAACTAAGAAAAATTAGAGATTCCTCCTGCGTCGGAATGACAAACTTTTGGTTCTCAACTCCGCTCGAACTGACGGTTCTTTCGACTTTTCAACCTTTGACTTTAAGACTTTATTACATTCCTAATTGTTTCTTCAATGCATCTAAATCGGCATCTGATGAATTTTCGTTCAACGCCTGATCTATTTCATCTGAAACATTTGGTGTTTGTTTTGCCATTTCGCCATAAGCTTTAGCCAGCGCTTCATCTTCTTCCACCTTTTCTTTCATGCGTTCCAACATACTTATGGTGCTGTTTGAATCCATTTTTGCCAGTTGTTTATTCACCACTTTAGTTGCGTTTGCCACACGAACCCGAGCTTTAATGGTTGCTAATTCGGTTTCCCATTTGTTGATGTTGTACTTTAACACCTCGATATTCTTATGAACTTCGTTCGAAGATTCGTCGTGAATATTTGCTTGCGAGCTTAATTCTTCGGCTTCCAACAAATTCTGCTTCTTTAAATGCAATGCTTCTTTTGCCAAACGTTCAGCCTGATCAACTTCCAACTCCTGTTTTTGAAGTTTTTGAAGCAACAACACCGCTTTGTTTTCAAAATCGGCAGCATCTTCGCGTTTTTTATCGGCAGCGTTATGGGTGCGAATTGCCAATGCTTTTACTTTGGCGTACGCTTCCATTGCCTGATCTAAATCTTCTTTCATTTCACGGATTCCTTGTTCCGTCATTTTAATGGGATCTTCCATTTTATCGACTACGGCATGAATTTCTGCCTGACCAATTCTAAAAATTCTTTTAAAAATATTCATATCTTTTATTTTTTAATTCTTTGAAAACTGTATTAACTGTTCGGAATATTCGCTTAACAACAAACTCAGCGAGTTTAATGCGGCATCAAATTCGTTAAAATCTAAATTGTGAATTTGCAGCGTATATCTAAAAATAACTTTCGAACCATCTTCGGTAAGTGCAAAAGCACCGTGAATTATATCTCTGTTTTTCATTAACAAAGCCTTGAACACCTGCATATTATCGGCTTGTAACGTAAACAGGTATTGTTCAAATATTAAAACGGGCGCGGCAACACCAACGATTAAATTCTGAACTCCGTCTGCCAGATTTTCTATCAAAAAAATCCCTTCTTCTTTGCTTTTATATTTGATACTGTATCCTGTATCCAAAATATATTTTTCGACGTTTAAAAAATGCATTGTAAATTAATTTTGTATCTTGCACATATCTTTTGCATAAAGATAATACTTTTTGCAAATAAATTTAGCAAAATTTTTATTTTTTTTCAAAATGAGTAAAATTGGTTACAATATAAAGAAGCTTCGAAATGTAAAAAACTTAAGCCAACAGGCTTTTGCCGATATATTCAACCTTACGAGAGGTAATATTTCGTCGTACGAAGAACTACGTGCGGAACCCAAATTAGAAAGCATTATAAAAATTGCTAATTATTTTAGCATACCATTAGAACATCTTTTGACAAAACAACTGTCGGTTAACGAGATTTTAAACTTTAACGACTATTTTAACGAGGAAGGTCAGAAAAAATTACAAAAAAACTTTGCAAACATTCCGTTTATTTCACGCGAAGCTATTCATCATATTAAAGAAGGAACTTTTGATGTTCAGAAATTAGATCTTATTGCTTTTCCAATGTACAGCTCGCACAAGTTTATTGCTTTGGAGCTTACACACGAAATTGCCGCACCGGCAAATGTGGATATTCCCGAATACACCATTCTGTTTTTTGAACAAGTTCAAATTGATACCTTACACATGTTAGATAATCATTTCGGAATGTTTTTAACGAATACCGAAATTTTTATTGGAACGTATAATCAAAACAAAACAACGATAAATTTGAAGCTGAACGAATGGAAATCGGAAGATTTTAATACCGAAAACCTGCAAAGCTTTTGGAAATTATACGCTAAATTTGAAAAAAAATTATAAAATGGTTCAGTCAAAATTAAGTAACACCGCCTACTTTTACAGCTTACTAATTTTAAGTTTTCCGGTTTTAACTGCCTTTATTGTCAACAAGTTTTTACGCATGTTTCAAGATAACTGGCATTGGGGCTTAACAGTATTTTTGGTTGTGTGCGGTTTGGTAAGTTTGTTTGTAATTATTTGGGGCTTTTTTATTGAAATGAACCTGCGCATGGCAACAATAAAAATAACTAACGACACCATTGAAATAAAACAACTGTTGGGCTTTGGCACTAAAAAAACTTTTAAAAACACTGATATTGATGGTTTTGCCATTCGTGAATTTAGACAGCGAGCGCAATACCACGAATATTGTTATTTGATTCAAGACAAAAAAGCAATTGCCGTTTTTTCTAGCTTGTATTACAAAAATTATATGGAAGTTCGAGATGAATTGCAACAACGCTTAAAGCTTTTGAAGTAGAATGCAAAAGCACCGAAGAAAATATAGCCTTTTTGAAAAAATAATCGACAGTATTGTTTTACTTGGATTGATTACATTTTGGTGTATTATTTGGAGAGTAAATCAAAATCCGGATCAAAATCTTCCAACACATTTTAATATTCAAGGTACAGCCGATAGTTTTGGCAACACTTCTCATTTATATATCCTAGGATTTATTAATACTTTTCTTATACTTGGACTGTATTTTTTGAAATGGAGAAATATCCCTTTAAATTTTGGACAAGAAATTACAAAAAATAATAAAGAAGCAATTATGCATGTGATGCGTAAAACCGTTTCCATTTTCGCATTGAGTATTTTGATAATTTTCGGTATCATTTTGTACGAAACCATTACATATAAATCTTCGCAAACACCCTACTTATTTATTTTGATACTTTTTTGTATTAAAGTTCCAGTTATTTTTTACTTCATTAAAACACAAAATATTAAACAGTAATTTTGTATCTTTAAAAGAAAATATGGGCAAAAATTGTTTAGAATGTGGCGAAAAAATCATTGGTCGTGAAGATAAAAAATTCTGTAACGATGCCTGTCGCAATACCTACAACAACAAATTAAACAAAGACACCACCAATTTAATGCGAACGGTTAATTACGCGTTGCGTAAAAATTACCGTATTTTATCAGAAAACAATCCTGAAGGTAAAGCAAAAATCAATCGTAAAAGACTGCTCGATTTAGGTTTCGATTTTTCACTATTCACTTCCATATATGTCACAAAGTCTAACGCAACTTATTATTTTGTGTACGATCAAGGTTACATGCCTATAGAAAACGACTGGTTTGTTTTAGTAAAAAAGAATTAAAATGTACGGATATCTGTTAAAAATTCATTCTTATCTGCGCTGGATTGCCTTAGTATTTCTATTATTCGGTTTGATTTTCATCTTCCTGAAAAAATCGAAAAAAGCTATTTACACGATCAAAGATTATCAACTTTTTAAAGTGATAAAAAACGTTTTCAACCTACAGTTTTTAGTCGGAATTTTACTACTTACACAAAGCCCAATGGTTAAAGCTTTTTGGTCGCAAGTTAGCCAAGCAGTAAAATGGCGAGAAATACGCTTTTTTGGATTAGAACACCCATTTATGATGATTTTGGGCGTATTGCCTTTAAATGTTTTTACTGATAAAACCAAAGACAAAATCGGCACAGATACCGCTTTTAATTATCTGTTTGTTAGATATCTAATCATACTTTTTATTCTTTTTGTTTCGGTTCCATGGTCCTTTTCTCCCTTTACCGCCCGACCAAATTTTCGATAATTTTAAGAACTTACTCATACTTTTTTCATAATTTAAGGGAAAAATTCACGAGAAAGAATGCAGATTAATAAAGTAGAACTCCGCAATTTAGAAATTGAAGATTATATAGAATTAAAAAATTCCATGCTTCAAGCGTACGAAGAAGGTGTGGAAGATCCGTATTGGAAAAAAGAAGAAATCCGTCGATTATTGAAAGTTTTTCCCGAAGGACAAATTGTTATTGTGGTTGACGATGTGGTTGTTGGCGCAGCTTTGTCGTTGATTGTAGATGAAAGTTTGGCACTATCAAACCACAAATACAACGATATTGTTACCGACAGTAAATTCAACGCGCATAACCCCGATGGCGATGTGTTGTATGGGATCGATATATTCATCCACCCGAATTACCGTGGTTTGCGCTTAGGTCGCCGTTTGTATGATGTACGAAAAGAATTGTGTGAACAACTGAATTTAAAGTCGATAATTTTTGCCGGCCGAATTCCAAATTATCACAATTACTCCAAAGAACTCACGCCCAAACAATATTTAGATCGGGTTAAAACCAAAGAAATCCATGATCCGGTCATTTCATTTCAGGTTAACAACGATTTTCATATAAAAAGATTACTGCGCAATTATTTAGAAGGCGATCGCGATTCTCGTGACTACGCCGTTTTATTGGAATGGAACAATATTTCGTACGATAAATCGCCTGTTTTAATCAACGCCAAGAAAAGTGTGGTTCGTTTAGGTTTGATCCAATGGCAAATGCGTCCACTGAATAATTTAGAGGAATTTTTTGATCAGGCAGAATTTTTTATCGATGCCGTTTCAGGCTACGAAAGCGATTTTGCAACCTTTCCCGAATTGTTTGTTGCTCCGTTAATGGCAGATTACAATCATTTGTCAGAATCTGAAGCAATTCGTGAATTATCAAAATATACCGATACCATTCACAAGCGTTTTCAGGAATTAGCTATTCAGTACAACATCAATATCATTACCGGCAGCATGCCCTATTTAGAAGATAATGTGCTATATAACGTTGGTTTTTTATGCAAACGAGATGGATCGTCTGAAATGTATCGAAAAATACATATTACACCTAACGAACGTTTGTATTGGGGAATGCAGGGCGGCGATGTGATACAGACGTTTGATACCGATTGTGGAAAAATCGGAATTATTATTTGTTATGATGTGGAGTTTCCCGAATTATCGCGTATTATGAGCGAAGACGGAATGGAAATTTTGTTTGTACCTTATTTAACCGATACCCAAAACGGATACACCCGTGTACGTAGTTGTGCACAGGCGCGCGCTATTGAAAACGAATGTTATGTGGCAATTACCGGTTGCGTAGGAAATTTACCAAAAGTAAACAACATGGATATTCAGTACGGACAGGCGGCGGTTTTTACGCCGTCTGATTTTGCTTTTCCTAACAATGGCGTAAAGGCAGAAGCTACACCAAATACCGAAATGACCTTGATTGTTGATGTAGAATTAAATGCTTTAAAAGAATTGCACGAATTGGGAAGTGTGCGTATTAAAAAAGACCGACGCTTGGATTTGTATAAATTGAGAAAACTAAAATAGAGCCATAAGGCTCTATTTTTATTTAATGTAAGATTCTAATCTGTTTAAGAAATCTTGAAAAGCAACCGCTTCGTCTTGCGGAACGCGTTTAGCCAATTCAACACCTCTTTTTTGGTATTCGTTTAATTTAGGACCTAACGTTTTTAAAGCTTCAGAATCGTTATTTGCTGTAGCTGTTTTAAAATCGTTAACAAACTTGCTGTATTCTTGCGCAAACTGATCTGCTTCGGCGTACTGAAACTTTGGAACAGCAACAACATCTTCTACCGTATTCTGTTGTACTTCGTTAGAATTTTCAACCGGCGGATCGGTCATTGGTTCCTGAATTTTGTTTTCTTCTTTTTTACATGCTGTCAACAATACTGCCGACAATAACATGGGATAAACTATCTTTTTCATATTAATTAATTTTACTATTTGATTTATAAATGTAGTAAAAAACAAAATACAATTGCAAAAAAAAAGACACAGCAAACACTGTGTCTTAAAATTTAGAAAAATTTGTTTTACTATTTAATTGGAGCTTGTTGTTGCTGAGCCAATTTCATAGCGTATTCTTGCCATAACTTAACATCTTCCGGTGTTAATTTTGCAGCTAATTCTGTTTGTTTTTTAGTCCACTCAGCAGCTTTCGCTTGTAATTCTTGAATTTTTGCAGCATCTCCAGATTTTGCTGCTTCCATTGATTCTTTTACATAAGCAGTATATTCTTCTGCCATTTTTTGTGCTTCCGGAGAACTAAATTTAGGTACTTCTAAAGTAGTTTCTGTGGTGGTAGTTGTTGTCTGCGTTTCTGTTGCAGGATCTACAGTTGTTTCTGTTTCTGTAGTTGTTGTTTCTTCAACACCTTTCTTTTTGTCACAAGATACTACTAACATAGTTGATGCGAATAATGCTGATAACACTAATTTTTTCATATACAATATTTTAATTATTTATATCAAATATAATTTTTTTTTTGAAACTTACAAATTTTTAATTAATAATATAGTGAATTATTAACAAATGATTTTTTAACTAAAAGTTGATATTCTTATAGTTATAATTGATTTTTCATTTCTTCAATAATTTCTTTTGGTAGAAATTGTTGAAAACTATATTTCAAGCCCATTTCTGCCATTGCAAAACGTACTTTTTGTGTTGAATAATCGTAAATGGCAGCAACCAATCTTTTATCCTTTATATAAATTACAGTTACACCTTCTTTTTGCAACATTTCACCCATTTTGTAACGATCTTTTCCTATGGTTTCGATTAAACCAACAGTGCTTGCGATTTCTTTTTTACTGTAATTTCCGGTTACGGTCATTTCAAAATTCATTATGGCTTCTAAAACTCCAAAAGTTTTATTTCCTTGCTTGATGATTTTTTTTGGTTTTGTTGTTTCAATTTCTTTCAACACAACTTTTAAATCTGGAAGGATTTCCCAATTATCAAAATTGCTTTGAAGCATATTTTTCATTTGCTCTTTTGAAAACCGAGTGGCTTCAAGGTAATCTTCCGATACAAAATTTACGGCTTGATCAAAGTTCTTTTGCTGGAGCGAGGTATAGAATTTTTTAAACTCGACTTTCATTAGGTATTTTATTTCATTGTCTAACGCTTTTTGGGTGGTGTTTTTGCCTTGTAAGTTGTATAATTCTGTTTTGCCTATTTGTTTTCCATTGGTATATTTTACAACCGAAGCCAATTGCCCGTTTACATGGTAGGTTTTCCATTCACCTATTTGCTTTCCATTCTGATAGTTACCGGTTCGCAAGAGTTTTCCATTCGAGTAATAATCATTCCATTCACCGTGTTTTTCACCGTTTGCGTATTGTCCGATACTTTCTAAATCTCCACTTTGGGTATAAAACTTCCATTCGCCGGTTTGTTTACCGTTTTGGTCATATTTACCCGATTCTTTGATTTTACCGTTTTTGTAGGTAATATAGGTATTTCCCGTTTTTTCATTATTGGTCTCTGGTGCTATTTTAATTGCCTCTGTTTGATTTTGCCCTAAAGCAAAAATGCTGGTAAAGAGTATTACTGTTAAAATGAGTAACTTTTTCATATCAATATTTTTCTGTTTTTATTAGGTTGCCTTGTTCATCATAATATTTCCATTCGCCTATTTTGTTTCCATCTTCATAATTTCCATTAGCTTTTAATTTTTTATTTTTATGATAAAATTTCCACCGTCCAATCCATTCACCAGACATTCCAAAATTACCTTTTGAGTATAATTTCCCATTCGGATAATAAAATTTCCACTTGCCTATGCGGTCGCCACATTCATTCTTCCTATTTCTTTTAATTGTTGCATGGCAAGCAAATCTTTGAGTTTACTTTTCTCGTCCTGATTTTTGCTTTTTTGGGGTAATATTTCAAAAACATATTCACCGTAATATTTATTTTCTGGTTTTGCGGTAAGTTTATTGTCTTCAAAAATTAAAATATTGTCAACGAATATTTTTTGTCCGTCATCATAATGTGGTTCTACATTTTTTAAGATAATTTTATTTTGCTCTTCAAACATCCATTCTGTAGTATAAGTGTTGCTATAACGTAGTTCTTTGCAACTGCTAATTCCTTTTTCAAAAATAATGGCATTTTGTTCATTAAAAGTTATCTCGAAATAAGTATTGTATCCTGCACAAGCATCAGGGACATTGGTTTCTTCGCATACAGATCCAATCTTTGTTATAAAAGTTTTCCCTTCAAGTTCAGTTTTTAACTGTGCTGATGCGCAACTTGAAATTAAAAGCAAAGTGAAACGTATTATTTTTTTCATTTTTTAAATTTATCTTTATGTATGTTTTTATACTTCACGAAAAGTGAAGTACATCTGTTGTCATAATCGTTATAAACCGTTTCATCAAAATCTTCGAGATACGTTTTAAAAAAATACATTTTACTTTTAATAACGGGCATTTCTACCCATTGTTCGCTTTGTTCTTTGTCATTATACTGCCAATTACCTATGTATTTATTGGTAAGTAGATTTACACTGGAAGAGCCGTTTGCTCCGTACCAATTTATATCACTTTCACGACGTCGCATTCCTATCAGGCGTATACGTTTTGTTCTTTTCTCATATTTAAATTGACTCGCCACGCCATAACGCCCAAATTCAATCGCAAATTCAAATCCGTTTTTGCTTTCTTTTATGTAATAATTATCAGCGTATTCTAATCCGTCAATTGGTAAACTATGCACTGGTTTAAAATTTATAGAGGACAATTGACTGATAATTAATCTATTGTCTTTATCAAAATATATTGTATCGTTTATACTATCAAAATCAATGTCTTTTACAAGCTTTTCTTGTGTAAATACATTTGTACAACAAAATGTAGCGAGTATGTATAGAAAATATTTTTTCATTTATTGATGTTGTTTTGTTCAATTAACTTTTCAAACCCAAAGCATTTTATTTTTGCTAATATTCAATTGAAAAACCTGTTTTATTTTGAAAATATTTCATATCCATCTGGTAATCAACTCGTTTTAAGAAAATATATTGTGCGATTATACTTTTTTATTTCTTTTTAATCATATAAAGTCTTCCACCTTCATTTATCTTAAAAAGTTGATAATTCTGGAAATCGTAGCAAGAATAAGAAATGTTTTGAACAGCTTCTCCATCAATTTTAATATGTTCTGATTTTCCGTCCGAATAGGTATGATACCTTGCTAAAGTACCTCCGATAGATTTTTCGTCTATTATAAATTCTTTTAATTTATCGGCAGTTTCAGACAAGAGAAAGCTTTGTTTTAAGTGTAAAGTTTCTTCGTTTAAAATCACATCAAAAAACAATTCTCCTATCCATTGTGTAGAATGTCTTCCCGAACCGTTTCCGTATCCGCCTCCGCCGCCGTAAATTGCTACCTTTTTTGTTTTTTGGAAATGGCGTGGGGTTATTTTAAACTCCGGTTTATTGATTTTAGTTCGATAAGCAGCTTCCTCGTATTGCTCGTTATGGTCTTCAAGAGGACGTACCAAAGTATCTGATAGATTACCATTTTCATCGTATTCATAAAAAGTCAAGGTAAAAGGTTGGTTTTTTAGACGGCTCTTTTCCAAAATGGTAATATTATTTTGTGGTGTGACGATATATCCTAAAGGATAAAAATAATAGTGATCATCAAAAATCATTTTCATTTCATACTTGTCCGATACGATGGTTTCTTCGGTGTCTATGTCTTTATAATGTTTATATTCATCAGGTATTTTTGAGTCATGGAAGAGGTTAGTTACAAAGACATTTGTTTTTGCTCTACTAGCATCGCTGTCTACGATTATTAAAATAATAAGCGCCAATATTCCTGCAATAATGTATGTCATCTTTTTCATAATATTAACCAAAGATATAAAGCAACAGACCAACACTGAAAACCGCTAATACAACAAGTATAACTATTTGTACCGCACTGATAAATTGAGGGTTTTTGAATAAATAAAAACTCCATACTCCACTAACAAGAGTAATAAAACTGCATACCCCGAAAAAAAGTGATGCAATATTTCTGCCTAATCCCGATGCTCCTTCTGCAACGCCAGTGCGAGACTGGGGTAAGTAAATGCCTATCCAATTAACAATGATAATCAGCAAATAAACGGCAAAATAAATCAATAAAATAAGGGCTGTTTTTTTCATAATTATGTATAGGTTAAGTGAATATTTTTCTGTTATTTTATTTGACTTTAGCTAACTAGAACAGAAATTATTAGTGTGTATGGAGAGTTATTATTTTTGCTTAATAATATTAATTACTAAAAGCAGCGTGGCAATTATCCCTACTAATATAGCAACGAACTTCATTACAAAACCTGTATAGAAGTAAATATAAGGCGGGTCGAATCCATAAATTTTCTCTATGTAGCTACCAATTAAAAAAGAAACAGTTGCCACAAGAATAAGGATTATCCATTTCTTTGCTCTCATAGTTTGTACCAAGTGATTTTTTGTTTTTCTTTGTTGTAATACATCTTATAAGTATTTCCATTTTTGTAGAACAAAATCTTTCCATCTTGATAATTGAAACTCTGAATAAAAATATCCGACGATAAAATCAAGTTTCCACTGTAATCGTAATAATCAACTTTGTGTTTTTCTTTGTTAATCCATGCTTTATATAACGGAAGTTCGGAATTGATGCCGCAAACCTCTTCGTATCTCACCGGGATTATCCATTTTTTGTTCACAATATCATAAACACCAACCCTTTTTTCTTTTGATGCAATGGCATAATCCGTATTTTTCCCAAATGTTATATTGTCGTATTCCAAAGACAGAACAGCTTGCCCCAAACTGTCAAACAAACCTTGATAAATAGGCAGGTTTTTCATATTGTTGATGATTATTCTTGTATCGGGATTTGGGATGCGGCAGGGATTTTTAGAATAGGTTTCTATTGTCCAAAGATTTCGGTCCAAATCTTTGGATTGTACACCCTGAACAAAAACATCTTTCCGTTCATGATTAAATAAATATGCTTTTTCCATGATGAAATCATGTTTTACTTTCTTACCGTTATTTAAAACGAAATAACAGTAAGTTCCTTTGTCTGCTAAGATGTATTGTCTTTTGTTTTCACGATTCCAAATCAGATTTATTTTCGAATATTCCGAAGGAAGAATCTGTTTTCCCAAACTATCAAACAATGCAAAATTTTCTCCTTTTGATAAAGCAAAATCTCCGTTGGAGAAATTAGATTGATTTGGTTTTCTTTCGTTTTCTCTTTTCTTATTTGACGGTCGTATTCAAAAGGAACAACTATTTCATTTTTCCGATTGATGACACCTTGTTTTCCATTACTACCTCTGGCAAAAATTTAATTAGGATTGTATCGATAAGGATTTTCAGTATAATTATATGAAAATGGAATGACTACAAAACCTGTTGTGTCAATCAGTCCATGTTTAAAATTAAAAAACGGTGGTGTATAAAATGCTATTCTGCAATTTCCTCTTTCGCAATCGCTCAACACTTCGCCCAACCCCCAAAATATGTGATATTCATTTTTATCCGCATCGTACTTTCCCGGAATCCAGGCTCCAGCAAAACCGAAACAACCCCAAATAAAATAGATGGGAAAAGGTATCATCAATGCAATGAGCCATTTTTTGTATTTTTTTCTATTATTCTTCAATCTACAAAATAAATATGATGCCCAATATAAATGTGAATCTTTATATTAATTGGGGTTACAATATTTTTTATATTCCCTTTTTACATCTTCACGACCAAGCTCAATCGCTCTTTGCAAATCTGAACATACGCCCTCTGTATCATTAAATTGATGCTTAGCGACGGCACGATTGATGTATGCTAAAGAATAGTTGGGATTTAACTCAATAGCCTTATCGAAATAAGGTATACTTTCACTGTATTTTTTCTGATGATTGTATAATATTCCAATATTGTTGTAGGCTTTATCTTTAAATAATAACTGATTATCGGTATCTTTTACTGCCAACTTAAAATAATCCATTGCTTTTTCTGGTTTTGCCTGATCCTGGTAACATATACCAAGACAGTAGAAAGCATCTCCCCAATCGGGTTTTAACTCCAGTGCTTTGAGAAAATCTGTTTCTGCTTCAGCCATTTTTCCTGTATCTGCTAAAGCCATCCCCCTGTCTAAATATGCCCATTCATATTTTGGCTGTAATTCGATTGATCTAGAAAAATCGGCAATACTTTCTTCAAACAGCTCCAATTTGTAATTTAGATCACCTCTTCTATAATAGATAAAAAATAATGCCGCAGGGTCAGGATTGAGGATAATAGCTTTAGTTAGGTTAGTTTTTGCTTCTTCATATTTACCCAGCGCTGTAAGCAGACTTGCCTTTTTGATGTATAAAGCTCCTGCTTGAGGATCATGAATTAATGTGACTTCAATGTTTTTTAAGTACTCTTCAATCTTTGCTATTTTCACAGGATCAGTTTCTATAACAATATTATTTTGATTATAGCCGATGTTAGTAACAAATAACGCAATGATAATAAAAAGAAACAATTTAGTTGCTTTATATTTTCTATATATTATATTCATACTGATTTCTTTATGCTAAAATAACTTATTTCAATCAACTACATTTAGAGTATTATTCATTTTACAGCCATTAGTTATTTAAAATAATACGGGCTTAAGTAAAAACCAAGCCCGAATGTAATAAGTGTTATTTAACTTTTTTAAATACAAATTTTAATGCAACTACATTTAGTTCGTAATCTTCTGCTTCTTCTCTTGTTAAGGGTCTTTGAATTTCAAAAGCATCAGCTGTAAGTTTTTTAATTTCAAAACTGTCTTCAAAATCTTCGCCTTCACCCAATGCCAACTTAAATGTGTTTCCTGTAACATTCCAAATTCCGTTTATGGTATCTCCGCTACATTCGCTTGCATTGTTACTACGATTGTAATCTATATTCTGCAAAATACCTCCTGATTTAAATTCAAAAGTATCGTGCGGACAAACTCCATTATCATCAGAATAAGTTGAAACCACATTACCATTAGCATCCAAAGCTAATTCTTCTATGTAATCCCATTTTCCAACTAACTGGTTTTGTTCTGACGGTGCCGACTTATCATCATCTGAACATGATGCAACTGTAACTGCAATAGCACTTAATGCTAACATTGAAAAGATCTTTTTCATAATTTAATTTTTTCTAAATAGTAAACAGTACAAAATTATGATGCGTTTAAAAAAGTATTTGTAGAACTTTTTATAGGCAGAATGACGAACTTGTTCTACACATTAAAAAACAAAACTCGCACTGAAACTATATTCGTGCGAGTTTTATCATTTTATTATCAAATTGATTATTCTTCCACATATAAAACCAAACCTTTAAGGTAAGATCCTTCTGGGTGGAACATATTCACAGGATGATCTGGACCTTGCGAAAGTTTGTGCAATACACGTACTTTTCTACCCGATTCTATTGCTGCAGCTGCCACAGTATTGTAAAAAAGTACCTCATCTATAACCTGCGAACACGAAAAAGTAAATAGAAAACCGCCTTTTGTAATGGTTTTTAAACCGGCAACGTTTAAGCGCTTGTACGCTTGAGTTGCAGTATGTTTGCTTTTGATGTTTTTGGCAAATGCAGGCGGATCTAAAACAATAACTTCGTATTGGTTTTTATTTTCTTTTAAAAATTCAAAAACATCTGATGCTACTGCCTGATGATTACTTCCCGGAAAGTTCAACTCCATATTTTGCGCAGCCAATTTCACGGCTTTATCAGATATATCAACAGAGGTAACCAAATTGGCACCAGCATTCATGGCGTAAATAGAAAAACCGCCGGTGTAGCAAAAAGTATTCAACACTTTTTTTCCGCTTGAATATCTTTCTAATAGCTTTCTGTTTTCACGTTGATCTAAAAAGAAACCAGTTTTTTGTCCTTCAACCCAATTTACATGAAACTGAATGTTGTTTTCTTTCGCCACTGTTTCGGCAGCGGTTCCGTATAAATGAAAATCGGTTCCGGTATTTGGAAGGGTGTTGGCACTTTTGCAATAAATGGTTTCGCAATAATCAGGAAAACATTTTTGTATGGCTTCGGCGATTTTCTTCATGTTCAAGTAAATCCCTGTAGAATGTGCCTGAACCACGAAGTTTTTGTTGTAATAATCGATAATCAAACCCGGGATTTCATCGCCTTCGCCATGAATCAATCTAAACGCATTGGTTTCTTCAATATTAAAAAGTTTTAAACGTAAATTCCATGCAGCTTTTAATCGGTTTTCCCAAAAACCATCAGTAAAAACTTCGCCTTTAAAAGTTAATATGCGTACAACGATGCTTCCTTTATTGCTGTAAAAACCTGTTGCCAAATGATCGCCATTGTACGTAGTAACATCAACCATTTGTCCGTCTTCCAACGCATCACTTACACCATAAACGGCACCACTAAAAACCCAAGGATGCTTACGTAAAATTGACTTTTCTTTACCTTGCTTTAATATAACCTTTGCAAATTCCATTTAATTATTTTTTACAAAAGTAAAACAATCTCGTGTTTTTAGGCGTAAAAAAATCCATCGCAATGATGGATTTTATGTTTAAGTTTGATCTTTTTCTTCTTTATCAGAATCAGATGTTTTTCCTTCTTCGTGGTTCTGCTCTTCTGTTTGCAACACTTTTGGTAAATCTTCGTCTTTTGGTTTTTTACGGTAAATATATCTGTTGTAATATTTTTCAAATAACGGTGTGGGTGCAGTATCTTCGCCTAAAACAAAACCGTACGGGCGTAAGCCTTCTACATTATCGAAAATAATTTTAAAGATCGCCAAAACAGGAATTGCTAAAAACATTCCGGCAATTCCCCAGATCGATTCTGCAATTACAATTCCAAACAGTACTACGAACGAGTTTAATGCTACTTTAGAACCAATGATTTTTGGTGTGATAATGTTTCCGTCGATTGAATTTACAACCAAAACTGCAACAATTACCCAAAGTGCCTGTATAGGTTCGCCTGTTGCCAATGTTACAATTGCTGCCAAAATAGTAGCTATAAAAACACCAATGTAAGGTATTAAATTTAACACTCCGCACAGCACCGCAAACAATAACGCATACCTAATACCAATGATTGAATACGCAATAAACATTAAGCCCGAAACCGCAACTACCTGTATCATTAAACCAAAAATGTATTGTTTTATGATGCTTTGAATTTCGGTAATTACTTCTTTTACTTTGATTTGATCTTGTGGCGGAAAACACCATATTAAGAATTTAACCAAATGACTGCGGTACAGTAAAAAGAAAAAGATTCCTAAAAAAGTGAACATTGCCGATGCCAGCACAGAAGTTAACGATGTAACTGCGGTACCCAGCACGCCAGATCCGCGCTTAAGGAAATCTTCGGCATTTTTTTCGATATAATTTATTTGCTCTTGTTCTGATACGCCAAATTTATCGTACACATAAACTTGTGCTTCGTGAACCAATTTTTCAATTTGTTGTTGAAATTCCGGCAGATCTTCCGTGAACCGAGCCATTTGTGTTCCAATAAAATAAAACACGGCAATTACCGCCAAAGTAAACACTATGGCAGATAACAATGAAGATACTATACGCGGAAATTTCAGTTTTTTTTCTTGAAAATTCGACAGCGGCAGCAGCAACATCGATACCAAAAAACCAATAACCAACGGCACCAACACAGGTTTACCGGCAATACAAATATAAAATATAGCTATTAAGCTGATTAAAACACACGCCAAACGTACTACAAATGGTACTTTCTTTTTTTGATCGGATGGATCGGCTATAGCTAAATCATTATATCTTTCTAAATTTTCGTTTTTCATAGCCAATTTATTTTTTTAGATACTCATTTCAGGAATCGTTCCTTCAATGATTAATTCAGCTTCTGTTGCTTTAATGATTTCTTCTACCGATACACCCGGAGCACGTTCTAACAATTTAAAACCGTTTGGAGTAATTTCCATTAAAGCCAATTCGGTCACCACTTTTTTAACACAGCCAACACCTGTTAAAGGCAAGGTACATTTTTTTAATATTTTAGATTCGCCTGCTTTGTTAACGTGCATCATGGCAACAATGATATTTTCTGCCGAGGCTACTAAATCCATAGCACCGCCCATACCTTTTACCATTTTTCCAGGGATTTTCCAGTTAGCGATATCTCCGTTTTCAGAAACTTCCATAGCTCCTAAAATGGTTAAATCTACATGTTGTGAACGAATCATTCCGAAACTCATAGCCGAATCAAAAAATGATGCACCTGGTAATGTGGTGATGGTTTGTTTGCCAGCGTTGATTAGATCTGCATCTTCATCGCCTTCAAAAGGAAAAGGTCCCATACCTAAAACGCCGTTTTCTGACTGAAATTCTACGTTCATTCCTTCGGGAATATAATTTGCAACCAAGGTTGGAATACCAATTCCCAAGTTTACATAAAATCCGTCTTGTAACTCTTTGGCTATGCGCTTTGCAATACCTATTTTATCTAATGCCATAATTAATCTCTTTTACGTACCGTTCGTTGTTCAATTCTTTTCTCATACTTTTCGCCTTGAAAAATACGCTTCACATAAATTCCCGGAATATGGATTTGGTTCGGATCTAATGCACCTACCGGTAACAGTTCTTCTACTTCGGCAATGGTGATTTTACCTGCACCAGCCATAACTGCGTTAAAACTGCGTGTAGTTCCTTTGAAAATCAAGTTTCCGGCTTCGTCACCTTTCCATGCTTTTACAATAGCAAAATCGGCTTGGTAGGCTTCTTCCATTACATACATTTTTCCGTTGAATTCGCGTGTTTCTTTACCTTCGGCAACTTCGGTTCCGTAACCAGCCGGTGTAAAAAATGCAGGAATACCTGCTTGTGCAGCACGACATTTTTCTGCCAATGTACCTTGCGGTGTTAATTCAACATCTAATTCGCCACTTAACATCTGGCGTTCAAATTCGGCATTTTCACCTACATAAGAGGCGATCATTTTTTTTATCTGACGTTTTTGCAATAGTAATCCCAGACCAAAATCATCAACACCTGCGTTATTAGAAATACAGGTTAAACCCGTAATGTTTTTACGAACCAATTCGGCAATTGAATTTTCGGGGATACCGCTTAATCCAAATCCGCCCACCATAATGGTTTGATTATCTTGCACATCGTGTAATGCTTCTTGCGCATTCGCAACCTTTTTATTAATCATAATTATTTAGATTGTTAAGAGTATAAAAATATAAAAAAAACGACTTCAAAAAAAGAAGTCGTTTAAATATTAAAAATCAAATTCCGTAGGAACAGTTTCTGTTGGTGGTGCTAAACTATCTCTTTTGCTGCTTCCGCCAATAACCGAATCATTTGCAGCACGTTTCCAGCAATCAACCAACACACTTATGTTTGCAGGACGTTCAAAATCTTCATCGGAAACATACAGCGTTTTATCGCCATAACATTTTTTCATAAAGATACCCCAAATTGGCAAAGCCATTGTTGCTCCTTGTCCGTAAACGGTTGATTTAAAGTGTGCTGCACGATCTTCGTTACCAACCCAAACACCGGTAACCAAATTTGGAACCATACCAATGAACCATCCGTCTGAATTGTTCTGTGTGGTACCCGTTTTACCTGCAATAGGATTTTTAAACGCATACGGATAACCTGTCATGGTATGATAACCCGCTCCACCTGAACCTGTGTAACGCAAACGCCCACCTGATCCACCTTCGGTAACTCCTTCTAACAATTTAACAATTGCGTAGGCAATGTCTTTATTCATAACATCGCGCGTTTCGGCTCTTGATTCAAACAAAACAACTCCGTTTTTATCTGTAATTTTATTTACAAAACGTGGCTTAACATAAACTCCTTGATTTGCAAACGTACTGTAAGCCGCAACCATATCGCTCACCGTGATTTCAACAGCCCCCAACGCAATTGCCGGAGAAGCCGGAATATCTGATTTTACACCTAAATCTCTACATAAATCGATTACCGCTTTTGGGCCCACACGATCCATTAAACGAGCCGTAACAGTGTTTAACGATTGCGCCAAAGCATATTTCATTGTTACCGAACCGTAATATTTACCTGCCGAGTTTTTAGGCGACCATGGTTGTTGAATTCCATAGCGTCCTTTAGGCATGGTAAAAGGTCCGTCGTAAATATAATCGCAAGGACTCATTCCCAATTGATCTATAGCTGTTGCGTACACAAACGGCTTAAAGGTAGATCCAACCTGACGTGCCCCTTGAGCAACGTGATCGTACTGGAAATGTTTGTAATCGATCCCTCCTACCCAAGCTTTTACATTCCCTGTAACCGGTTCCATAGACATCATACCCGATTGTAAGAAATGTTTGTAGTAAACAATAGAATCGCGCGGTGTCATTAACGTATCTTTTTCGCCTTTCCAGGTAAAAATCGCCATTTTGGTTTTAACATCGAACGATTTAATGATATCTTCCTCTTCTTTACCTTGGGCACTCATTTGTCGCCAACGCTCTGAATTACGCATTGCACGATCGATGATCTTCTTAGTTTCTGCCTGATTGATCTGAATGAAAGGTGCATTTTTATTGCCTTTTTGCTGCTTAAAGAATTCTTTCTGCAAATTAGCCAAGTGCATTTCTACCGCTTCTTCGGCGTATTCCTGCATACGGGAATCAATTGTGGTATAAATACGCAAACCATCGCGGTAAATATCATACGTTGATCCATCTTTTTTAGGATTTTCTTTTACCCATTTACGCATATAATCGCGCAAATATTCTCTAAAATACGTTGCGTAACCTTTTGTGTGCGTCTCTGGTGTATAGTTGATTTTTAAAGGCTTTGCCTGATATTTTTCTTTTTCGGCTTCGGTAATTTTACCGTTCTTAGCCATTTGCGCCAAAACAATGTTTCTACGGTTTTCTGCTCGATCCGGATTAAAACGCGGATTGTAACGAGAAGGTGCCTGAAGCATTCCTACCAAAACAGCAGCCTCTTCAACCGTTAGTTTTTTAGGTTCTTTATTGAAATAGATGTTCGCCGCCGAACGGATACCATAAGCATTACTAACAAAATCTACCGTGTTTAGATAATAAGCAATGATTTCGTTTTTGGTGTACTGACGCTCTAATTTTACGGCAATAATCCACTCTTTTACTTTTTGAATTACACGAAAAAGCTTGTTGCTTGAACCCGAACTTCCGTGAAATAAGTTTTTTGCCAACTGCTGGCTAATGGTACTTGCACCCCCGCTTGATCCGGCGCTGAAAATAGCACGCATGGTTCCACGGGCATCGATACCAGAATGCGAACGGAAACGCTCATCTTCGGTAGCAATCAACGCATCAACCAAATGTTGCGGTAATTCTTCGTACTTAACAGGCACGCGGTTTTCAAGGTAAAATTTACCAAGGGTTTTTCCGTCTGCCGATATAATTTCTGTAGCTACACTTGATTCCGGATTTTCCAATTCATCGAAACTTGGCATCGCACCAAAAATTCCCCAATTGGCAAAGGCAAAAATCAATATAACAAAGGCAACACCTGCACCGAACAATTTCCAAAATAAACGCAGAAATTTTCTGTTTGTAGATAGTTCCTTCTTTTTAGAATCTTCTATTTTTTCCATAATGTCTTATGAATAATTATTGTACTTGTAAACCAATTTCGGTAATACCGTTTAAAACTGCATCGCCTTTTACTTCATTTACTTTTCGCATGGCGTGTTCCACTTCAATTTTGTAAACTCCCTGCTTTTTAAACACCACTTTTTTTCGCCAGATAAGCTTGTGTTCTTTCACATCGGTAAAACCGGTTCCCAACATAGTTCCGTCTGCATTCGCCATTTGATACTGCAACGTATCAACCGTAGCGTTACCTTCGGGCGGAAACATTTTTACGATTAAAAACAGGTTACTGTACGGATAATCGCTTTTTGTACGAATATTTATGTACGCATCGTGCTTTGTTATGGTATCTAACGATTCAAAATCAAAAACAGTAGGTTCGCTTTTTTTCCAACCGTCTGGCAATGATTTGTATTCGTTAAAAAAATCGGTCGTAGTACAAGCTGTAAATGCCATTACTGTTGATAAGGCAACAAATTTAAAGAGATTTCTTTTATTGTTTGTTATCATTTGGTTTACTGTTTGGGTTGTTTCCGTTGTTTTTATTAGGTCGTTTAAAATTCTTCTTCCGAGCCTGATTTTTACTGGCACCTTCTTCGTTTGATTTTACAGGTGCGTTATTTTGAACAGCCGGTTTTGGCTTTTCGGTTTGATTATTTTGATTGTTCTGATTATTATGAACTCTTGGCTGATTGCTTTTTGGCGAACGATTATTTTGTTGCTTTGACTGACCTTGTGGTTGTCTTGAAGCATTTTCGTTTGAACGTGGGGCTCTTTTAACATCGGTTGCTGTGCTTGCAGCCGGTTTTTCTACTGTATTGCCTACCGGTTTTTTCTTGTTGTTGCGCTGTGGTTTTCTTCTTCGCTTAGGTTCGTCAAATCGCGATAAACTGTCTTCTGTAGTTGCTACATTTTGAACAGAAACAGTATTTTCATCTTCCGCAACATAATCTTCAATACTGTCAATAACTTGTCCTTGCTTGTTTAAAGCCAATATTTCTTTAACCTGCGGGACTTCGATCTTATACCAGTTTGCGCTGTTTGATGGATAAGCAAACCACATAACTTGTTTGAAAATATCGATCTTTTGGCAATATGCTTCTCCGTTTTTTGTTTGTAATTTAGTATCTGTATCGGGCATTCCTTTTAATGCATCCAAATACGTATCTAATTCATAATTCAAACAACACTTCAACTTACCACATTGACCAGCCAATTTTTGCGGATTCAACGACAACTGCTGATAACGCGCTGCTGCCGTATTTACACTTCGAAAATCGGTTAACCAGGTAGAACAACACAATTCGCGACCACAAGATCCTATACCGCCTAAACGAGCAGCTTCTTGACGGAAACCTACCTGTTTCATTTCGATACGGGTATTGAATGTACGGGCAAATTCTTTAATCAACTGACGGAAATCTACACGATCGTTCGCCGTATAATAAAAAGTGGCTTTAGAAGCATCGCCTTGAAATTCGATATCGGAAATTTTCATTTCCAGTTTTAATTCAATAGCAATTTCACGAGCACGAACTTTCATTGGTTCTTCGCGCTTGCGGGCATCACTCCAAATGTCGATATCTTTCTGCGTTGCTTTTCTGTATATTTTTAGGGTATCACCATACGGATCTACCTTCTTTTTCTTCATTTGCACTTTAACCAACTCGCCGACTAAAGTTACCACTCCGATATCATGCCCGGGACTTGCCTCGGTTGCAACCACATCGCCCATTTGCAATGCCAGTTTATCAGTATTTTTATAAAAGTCTTTTCTACCGTTTTTAAAACGAACTTCAACTACATCAAAAGGTTCAAATCCCGAAGGATAGTGCATGTTCGACAACCAATCGAACACACTTAACTTATTGCAACTGTCGGTTCCACAAGAACCTTTGCTACCACAACCTTTTGGAATGCCAGAATCGTTTGTTTTAGTAGAACAATTTGTACATGCCATATATATTGAACAACTTGCGTTGTGTATATTAATTAATAAAAAATTTGTGTAAAGATACTATATTTTCGTTGCGCATAATAACGTGTTAACGTTTTATAGCATTTTACCAAAATCTAAGATAAGTAAAAAATTAAAAAAGTGACAATTTTAATTAATGGGGATGTCTTTATAAAAAATTAAAGCTGCCAAAAGGCAGCTTTATTTTTATTGTTTCTCTTTAATCAAATAAATATAAACGGGAAAGTGATCACTAAATCCCGGTTCGCCGCTTAATTGGTTTCGCAACGGATAACCTTTATACTGACCTGATTTCTGTACTAAAAACGGTTTGTTGAAAATTCCTACCTTCCAATAACGGAAGCTTGAATAATCTTTGCTTAAAAGTGGTTCTGTAAAAATAATCTGATCGAAAATATCCCAGGCATCGCGGTAAGCAATTGTACCGTGACCTTCTTTATACAATTGATACATCGGGTTAAAAATTCCGCCTTTCTTCACATCGTCTTTTTTGCCTTTTGCTTCTAAAACATCTTTTACCGATTTATTATAAGGCCCGTCGTTTAAATCACCCATTGTAAAAACTTTAGCATTTGGGTTGATGTTGTATAACGAATCAATAATTTTTTTGTTCAACGCTGCCGCAGCCTCACGGTTTGGACTACTTTTTTTCTCGCCACCCGAACGTGACGGCCAGTGGTTTACAATAAAGTGCATTTCTTCGCCATCTAGCAAACCGGTAACCAATAATTGATCACGTGTGTAAACGCGTTTTCCTTTGCCATTGTTACTGTCTTTATATTTAGTATCGGTTGGATCATAAATATATAAAGGAATATTTTTAGAACTTGTTGGCTTAAAATGTTTGGTTTGATAAAAAAGAGCCACATCAATACCACGGCGGTCCGGAGAATCGTAATGAATGATTCCGTAATTCGCTTTTTTCAGTTTTGGCATATTTACCAGATCTTCCAAAACTTTACGGTTTTCAATTTCGCTGACACCTAAAATTGTCGGCATGTTCGTGTTTTCATCTGTACCAATTTCGGCTATAACTCTACTTAAATTTTCTAATTTTTGCTGATACTTTTTTCCATCCCAGCTACGTGCACCCTTCGGCGTCCATTCTTCATCATAAATTTTCTCGTCGCGAATGGTATCAAACAAGTTTTCAACGTTATAAAAAGCTACCGTGTGTACTGCATAAGATTTCTGCTGAGACTGTGCAAATACTGTACCTGCAAAGAATGCCAGTATTGATAAAAGTTTAATTTTCATGCCCATTATTAAGTTATTATAAAGTTTTTAATAAACCTGAGGGCAAAATTAGTTAATATTTATAAAATAACTACCTTTGCGCCATGTTAAGTTTAGTTTAAAACTTGACAAAAATTATATAGTTTTATTTTTTGTTTTTATGAAAAAATTACTCTTTAGTACTCTTTTAGTACTAATTACCCTAACAACTTGGGCACAAAGTACAGCGTTACGAGGAGTTGTTGTTGATGCTAAAACACAGCAACCCCTATTTAATGTAACGGCAAATTTATCCAACACAAATTTATCGGCTACTACAAACCAGCAAGGTGAATTTGAAATTGCAAACCCTACGCCGGGCAGTCAGGTGCTTTACATTAACTTTACAGGTTATGTTCAAAAACGATTTACTTTGGATATAACTACCGAAGCAGATATCGATTTAGGTACGATTTATCTGGAAGAAGATTTAACTGCAGAACAGCAATTGAGCTTAATTACCCTTACCGAAAATGATTTGGGCGATGACAACTCGGGATCTGAAACTACATCGGGATTATTACAAGCATCGCGTGACCCTTTCCGTCAGGCGGCAGCTTTTAACTGGGGACAAGCCCGATTCAGAATTAGAGGGTTAGACAATGAGTATGGAAATATCTTTATAAACGGTATTTCTATGAACAAGATTTTCGATGGTCGTCCGCAGTTTTCTAACTGGGGCGGATTAAACGATGCTACACGTAACCAAGAGTTTATCAACGGTTCAATGCCAAACGATTATACTTTTGGCGGTATTTTAGGTATTCAGGCAATAAACACTCGTGCGTCTTTTATGCGTACCGGAACACGTGTTTCACTTTCTGGTGCAAATACTAACTACAGCGGTCGTGGAATGATTACGTACGGTTCGGGAATGAATAAAAATGGATGGGCTTATGCTGCATCGGCTTCTTACCGTATGGCGAAAGAAGGTTTCTTTGACGGAACAGATTACGATGCAAAATCGTTTTTCTTGGCGATCGAAAAGAAAATCAACAGCAACCACAGCTTAAACTTGTCTGCTATTTACGCACAAAACAGCCGTGGTAAAAACGGACCTAACACACAAGAGGTTGTAGATTTAAAAGGCTACAAGTATAACTCATATTGGGGTTGGCAAGATGGTAAAAAACGTAATTCTCGTGATAAAGACGTAGAAGAACCAATTTTTATATTGAGCCACTATTGGGATATCAGCGAGAAATCGACATTAAACACGAATGTATCGTATCAGTTTGGTAAGATTTCAAACAGTCGTTTAGAAACAAACGGAGCAAACAATCCTGATCCTACTTACTACAAAAACTTACCAAGTTATTATTTGAATTTCCACAATACAGATGGAAGCTCTCCAATTTGGACTCCAGATTTCAATAATGCAGAACGTAACAGACAAGATTTCTTAGCTAATTCTCAAATTAACTGGGATCGTTTATACCTTCAAAATGCAAACAAAGGTTATGCGGTAAACGCGTTGTATGCCGATGTTATGCAAGACAACCAATTAACAGCGAATACTTTGTTTAATACACAAATTTCTAATGTAGTTGGATTTAATGCAGGTTTAACCTACCGTAATTTACGTTCAGAAAGCTACCAGGAAATGCTTGATTTATTGGGTGGTGGTTATTTAATTGATAACGATACATTCTTAAAAGAAGAATTTTCGGCTTCTGATTTAAACAACCCAAACCGTAAAATTTACGAAGGCGATAAATATGGTTACAACTATATTATGCGTGCAAACGTGGTTGATTTGTTTACACAGTTTCAATTCAACTTTGGTAAATTCGATTTTTATTTAGGTCAAAATGCATCCTACACAGAATACCAACGTGAAGGATTGTACAGAAACGCATTATACGCAGATTCATCTTTTGGAAAAGGTCAAAAATTATCTTTTGAAAACTACGGATTCAAAGGAGGAGCGACTTATAAATTAACAGGTCAGCATATCTTTAACTTCAATGCAAGTTATTACACACAAGCGCCATCAATACGTAACAGCTATTCAAACGTTCGTATCAGTGATGCAACAGTAAACGGATTAACCGATGAGAAAATTTTTGGATCTGATATCAATTACATTATCCGTACACCAAAATTAAAAGGACGTATTGGTGCTTATTTCAATGAAATTAAAGACGCTACAAGAACATCGTTCTTCTATGCTGATGGTATCGATATAGAAATGGACGATGAAACAAGCAGCGATTTCGTAGCAGAAATTACGCGCGGAATCAGCAAACAAAGCATGGGTATTGAATTAGGTGCAGAATATCAAGCAACTAAAACAATAAAATTGACTGCTGCCGCAAACTATGGTCAGGCAATTTATTCAGACAACGCAAATGTTTATTTGAATGTTGATGGTCGTCGTGAAAGTGGATTAAGCCCAATGGTAAACTACGGAACAAGTTATATTAAAAACTACCGTGTTGCAGGAACGCCACAACAAGCTTATTCGTTAGGTATTGAATACCGCGACCCGAACTACTGGTGGATTGGTGCAAATGCAAACTTTTTAACGGATATTTATTTAGATATTTCGCCTTTGTTACGTACAAACAATTTCTTTGCAGAACCTGGTCAGGGTGGTGCAGCATTCAGCGATATGGATACCGATACAGCTAAACGTTTGTTAAAACAAGAAAAGTTAGACGATATTTTCTTGGTAAACCTTCAAGGTGGAAAATCGTGGAGAATTAACGGTAAAACCTTTGGTTTCTTTGCATCTGTAAACAACGTGTTAGGTTTAGAATACAAAACAGGTGGTTTTGAACAAGCACGTAACGCCAACTACCGCGAATTATTAATGGATCACGCAAGCGGAACCCGCACTTTTGGTCCTAAATATTTCTATGGTTTCGGTAGAACTTATTTCTTAAATTTATACATCAACTTTTAATTAAAAGCGTGATATGAAAATATTAAAACACATATTCCCAATAGCTGTATTAACTTTAACCGGCTTATTTGCAGCATGTTCACCAGAAGACGAACAGGAATTACCAACTTATAGTCCAGCTATTTTTTCTGATGATTTCGAATGGCACACTAAAGGAGAAAATCCACAAAACACATGGGGCACCACCGCAGTAAAAGGTACAAAAAAGTGGACGTTTGCAACCTTTAGAAATAACAGCTATTTATACTTTTCTGCATTCGACAATCCAAAAGAAGCAGAAAACGATACTTGGGTAACATCTAACGAACTTGATATTGATAAAGCCAATCTAAAACGCTTAACATTTACATCAACGCAAGGTTTTGTTACCGATACATTAAACAATAAATTAGAATTGTACGTATTGCATAATATAACTGAAAGCAACGCTGACACAGTTAAATTACATTTTAGAAAGCCACAGTTAAATGTTCCAAATTTTACATGGGTAAACTCTGGAATTGTAAATCTATCACAATTTAAAGGAAAAATTAAAATTGCTTTTAGAGCTACCGGAAGTGGTACTGATGGTAGATACGATGGAACTTATGAAGTAGATAATATTAAAGTTTTTTAATTTTTAAGAAATGAAAGCATTAAAATATACGTTTGCAGCCTTAGCATTGGTTGCAACATTAGTAACAACAAGTTGTGCAAACAGCGACGATGTTTCTACACCGGAAATTAAATACCACAACGCTACAGCTACAATTACCTTAGAAGAATTGTACGCCAAAGCTAATACTACGGTGCAACAATATACTGAAGAGGATATTTTAGAAGCCTATGTATCATCAAGCGATGAAGGCGGAACGTTTTACAAATCGGTATCATTGCAAAATTTAGAAGGAACCAAAGGTTTTTCTATTTCGGTTGATATGTACAACATCAGCAACGATATCGCTCCGGGGCGTAAAGTGTATATCTATTTAAAAGATATGTATTTTTCAATTGTACACGGATCTTTGGTTTTAGGCGATCTTTACCAGGAAACAAGCGTTGGTAGAATGCGTCCGCAAGATTTCTACAAAAAAGTATTTGCTTCGGCAGATGTTGTTCCTGAAACACAATTAATGAAAACCATTACGTTGGCTGATCTTAAAAACGACAACTACATTAACACCTTGGTTGAAATTGATAAAGTGCAGTTCGCAGACAATGCGGTTGATAAAACCTATTACGATCCATCAAATGTTTTAGGTGGTGCTACTAACCACAATATTGTTGATCCTACAGGAACAATGATCTTTAGAACAAGTGAATTTGCAAAGTTTGCATCGAGAGTTGTACCAAAAAACAGCGGAAAAATCCGTGGAGTTCTTACAAAGTTCAACAGCGATTATCAGTTTATGGCACGTACATTCAATGATATCCAATTAACAGAAGACAGAATCGGAGTTGACCCGGGAGAAGGTGAAGAGCCTACAGCACCAACAAACTTATTGTTTACAACAGCCGATTTTGAAAACTGGGCAAACTTTACAGCTTCATTAAACAGTTTCGGATTAAAACCGTATGCCGTTCAAGGTATGGGTACAGGTGCTTTAGGAACAAATTCTATGCATCTTAACGGAACGCCAACTGCAAACGATTACGTATTTACGGTATTGGCTTCTGCTAAAGGTAACATTCCGGCAACACCAACAAAAATTACGTTTTGGGTTAAAGGAACGTCTGCTAAATCGTTATCGATCAACGTTTATCGTGGTACTTCGGGTTATGATGTATTTAACGTATCTAACTTAAACAGTTTGGCGATTACATTAAACAAGGCTGTGCTTAATGATTCTGGTAACGGAACAAATAATTACACCGGAACTATTGATACCAGCAACAAATGGGTTAAGGTAACGTTGAATATTGCAGATGTTGATATAAACAAGAGTACAACAGGTGATCTTTTCGCTTTAAAAGTGGGAAGCAACGCTGCATACAATCTGCATATCGATAATATCGAAATTCAATAAAACATACACCATTAAACTTTAAAAGCTGTTTTCTATGAAAGCAGCTTTTTTTTATTTACAATCGAAATTTTGTTCATTTTCAACACCGCTTTTTTGTATATTTAGAAACAAATTTTCGCTCCATTTTTATGCCAGCAGCTGTAGAAACCTCACATCATTTATATCCGTTAATTTCCGATTTAGGTTTGATCTTAATGACTGCCGGAGTTGCTGTTTTGATCTTTAAAAAGATAAAGCAGCCTTTGGTTTTAGGTTATTTAATTGCCGGATTTTTGGCAGGTCCGCATTTTCCGTTATTTCCCACCGTTCAAGATATGGGAAACGTAGAGGTTTGGGCAGAAATTGGTGTAATCTTTTTACTTTTTAGTTTAGGACTTGAATTTAGTTTTAAAAAGCTCGTTAAAGTTGGTGGATCCGCCAGTATGACCGCCGCTGTTCAAATCATTACCATGATTATTGTGGGTTTTACTACAGGAAAATTGCTCGGCTGGAATTTTATCGACAGTATTTTTTTAGGTGCGATTCTTTCCATGTCGTCCACAACCATCATTCTACGGGCATTTGATGAATTGGGTGTTAAAACCCAGAAATTTGCCGGCGTAGTTTTCGGAACACTGATTGTAGAAGATATCGTAGCGATTTTACTGATGGTTTTACTCTCAACCATTGCCGTATCACAACAATTTTCGGGAGTTGAACTAATGGAATCGATCTTTAAACTGGCATTCTTTTTAATGCTTTGGTTTTTGGCAGGAATCTTTTTCATCCCTACATTACTTAAAAGAACCAAAAATCTGTTGACCGAAGAAACCACATTGATTGTATCACTGGCATTATGCTTAATGATGGTTATTTTGGCAACAGCCGCAGGTTTTTCACCAGCATTAGGTGCTTTCATTATGGGATCGATCATTGCAGAAACAACCAAAGCAGAACAAATTGAACATTTAGTGAAGCCCGTAAAAGATTTATTCGGTGCGGTTTTCTTTGTATCTGTTGGTATGCTTATTAATTTAGATACGCTGCAAGAATATGCTTTTCCCGTAGTAATTATTACCATTGTAACCATTTTCGGAAAAACAATTGCCACTACAATGGGTACCTTAATTTCGGGGCAACCGTTGAAACAGTCGGTTCAGGCAGGAATGAGTTTGGCTCAAATTGGCGAATTCTCATTTATCATCGCCACTTTGGGTATGACATTGGGTGTAACAAGCGGTTTCCTCTACCCTATTGTAGTTGCAGTTTCGGCAATTACCACTTTTACTACTCCGTTTTTCATTAAAAATTCCTTAAAAGTATACAATCAATTAAAAATCATCCTTCCTAAAAAATGGGAAGATAAATTAGACAATTATTCGGCTACAACGCAAACCATCCATCAAACAAATCACTGGCAAAAATATATTTCCGGCGTTGCATCGCACATCATAATTCATTCGGTAATTATTGCGGGCATTGTTTTCGTAAGTATTTACTATTTAATTCCATTATCTAATGGTGCGTTTACCTATTATCTGTACATATTTTTAACTGTAGTGGCGTTTCTGCCTTTCTTGTATGCGTTGGCGTTACAAAGAGTCGCAGTGCAGTCGTTAAATCAGTTAAAAACCGACAGTAAAAATATCACACCACTTATTTTAATTGCCTTGTTTAGAATTTTGCTGTGCATTGTCATTGTTTTTATAATGATTAACGAACTGATTAATCCGTTAACAGGCGTAATTGTATTGGCAGTTTTAATTGCATTTGCCGTTTTATTTCCAAAGAGGATTCAGGCGATGTACGGAAAGATCCTTCATCAGTTTATCGAGAATTTTAATGATAGAGAGAGATCCGAAGCTATTAGAAACAAAAGTGATTTAACGCCTTGGGACGGACACATGACTACTTTTGAAATTCCGCAGGAATCACTAATCGCTGGAAAAACCTTGAATGAATTAAAAGTACGTGAAGAACTAGGCGTAAATATTGCCATTATTAAACGTGGCGATTTGGTGATTAATATTCCTGATAAAGACGAAAAAATTTTCCCGAAAGATATTCTATATGTGATTGGAACCGACGAGCAGGTGAAAGATTTTGAGCTTTTTGTTGATAAGTCGTTGGTGGGATCTGTGGATTACCATACCGAAATTGTACTGAAAGGTTTTGAACTGACTAATGAAGCCTTGAACGGAATATCGATTCGCGAAAGTAAAATTCGCGAAAACAGCAACAGTATAATTGCCGGAATTGAACGCAACGGCGAGCGCATTTTAAATCCGCAGCCTACATTTACCTTACAAAAAGGCGATATTTTATGGCTCGTAGGCGATAAAAAGAAAATTACCGCTTTATTTTCAAAATAAATTATGACGATAGAAATTGCAAAACCCGAACATTTAAACAGCATTATGCAGATTATTGGCGATGCCCGTAACATTATGCGTACCAACGGCAACCTTACGCAGTGGATTAACGGATATCCGTCGGAAGAAGTTATTCTGAATGATATCAATCAAAACATAGGATACATTTGTTTGAACAACATCGAAATGGTCGGTTATTTCTCGTTTTTAAAAGGCGATGATCCGGAACCAACCTACAACGTCATCGACAACGGAAAATGGCTGAATAACGAACCTTATGGCGTAATTCACAGACTGGCATCAAACGGAAAGGCTAAAGGTGTAGCAAAAGCGTGTTTTGATTATTGTTTTACGCAGATTAACAACATTCGGGTTGATACCAACAACAATAACCTGCCTATGCAAAACTTCTTTAAAAAGTATGGTTTTACGTATTGCGGCGTTATTTATGTTGCGGATGGAAGTCCCAGAGATGCCTTTCAGATGAAATTATAGCACATTCACACAAATAAAACAATTTAAAAGAATGAAAAAAATTTTATATATTTTAATAATAGTTTTAAATACTTCTTATGTTTATTCACAGACTGACACTATAGCAATTATTAAAGAAGTAAACAAAAGAAATGAATGGAAGAAAAAATATGATAAAGTCGAGTACCTTAACCAAGGGCTATCAATAATAAGATTAAACCACAAATTTGGTTTAATTGATAAAAAAGGTAATGAAATAATTCCTCTAACATATGACAGAATCGAAAATTTTAATGATACCCTCTTAATCTATAAATCAAACAACAAATTTGGATTAATTGATAAAATAGGTAATGTTATAATCTTACCTAAATACAACGAAATTTCTAAACCTCATGAAGGAATTGCTCATTGTATATTAAATAGAAAATGGGGAATAATAGACACAAAAGGTAAAGAAATAATTCCTCCTAAATATGATGAGATTGCAGATTTCAAGGAAGGATTTGCAGCTTTCAAATTAAATAAAAAATGGGGATTCATTGATAAAACTGGTAAAGAAATTATTCCACCCAAATACTATTTAATTTTTAAATTCTATGACGGTATAGCTGCTGTTGTGTATGATAATATTAATTTTAGACTTGGTTTTATTAATACTTCTGGAAAAGTGATTACAGAATTTAAATATGATGAGATAAGAAATTTTACTGAAGGTCTGGGAGGTATTAAACTGAATGAAAAATTCGGATTTGTTGATAAAACAGGAAAGGAAATTGTACCGCCTATATATGATAATATTGGAGAATTTTACGACGGTTACTCTAGGGTTTTTATTCGCGATACTAACAAAGAAGAAAAATTTGACCTAGATGATATGACTACTTGGTTTAAAAGAGGAGCTTATGGCTTTATAGATAATAAAGGAAAAATAATTGTACCCTTAAAATATGATTATGTTGAGTACTTTAACAATGGCATGGCTAAAGTAAGATTAAACGATAAATATGGTTTCGTTAATGAAAATGGAGAAGAAACAATAACTCCAAAATATGATGAAGTTAGGAACTTTAAAAACCAATTTGCAATCTTTAGTTTAGCGAACAAATGGGGTATTGTAAATAAGGAAGGAAAAGAAATAGTACAAGCAAAATATGATGAGATTTACTACGATGATTCAAATGTCTACTTAGTTGTTTTAGATAAAAAATGGGGAATTTTAAATTATAATCTTAAAGAGCTTATCCCAATAAATTATGATGAAATTACTATCAATAATGAAGGGTTTATACTTTTTAAACGAAACAATAAATGGGGAATTTTAGACATCACAGGTAAGGAAATTATTCCTCCGAAATATGACGGCATAGATACCACTAACAGAAAAGACAACGATTTAATAGCAGTTAAAACTAATGAAAAGTGGGGATTTATAGACATCAATGGTAAAGAAATTATACCTCCTCTATATAGTCATTTTAGACTTTTCAATAACGGATTTATGTATGTTAGATTAAGTTCAACTGATTTCTATTTTGATATTGACAAGGATGGTAACTTGGGAGAAGATTAGATATGATTGACAAATTATTTTTGTCAAAAAAACCTTTACGAATAAAGATAAAAGTTTTTAAAATATCTTTCAAAAAATACGACTCATCTTTTAAAATTGACAGTTCAGAATAAAAATTTTTAGTTTTTGTTTGCAGCTACATACATTTGATAAAAAATATAAATCATGAGAAAAATATTATCCGTAGTTCTGCTAACATTAAGTTTTTATGTTACAACTGCACAGTCAGATGAAAACTTTTATCAACCAACGAAAGAGTTAAAACCAATTGAATTCAGCAATACAGAGGAAATTACAATTCCTGTTGCAAATGACACAATTACAGCCATTCTGTTAAAACCAAAAAGCAAACCAAAAGCTACAATTCTGTTCTTTCATGGCACAGGCGGAAACGTTTCAACTTACCAATTTATGGTAGCACCTTTAGTCGAAGATCAATTTCAGGTTGTTATGGTCGATTTTAGAGGTTATGGAAAATCAACAGGGAAACCTACCCATTTAAATATTGCAGAAGATGGTCAGATATTTTTTGATTTCATGCTAAAAAGAAAGGACATTATAGACATTCCGGTTATTCTGTATGGTGCATCTATGGGATCGCAAATTGCTACGCTATTGGCAAAAAACAACCAGAACCAAATAAAAGCATTCATTTTAGATGGTGCCTTATCTTCGTTCACAGACATTGCTGCGTTCTATGCGCCACAATACAAGGAAATGATTGAAAAAAGCTATGTATCGCCTTATTCGGCTAAAGAAAATATTAAATCATAATACTATCAGAAAATTATTCATTCATAACAAAGAAGATAAAGAGATTCCGTATGATCAGAGTTTGATGGTTTTCAACAATGCTCCAGAACCTACACAGTTTTTTGAATACAAAGGATCTCACTTAATGGCAATTGTTCAAGAGAAAGAACGGATGCTAAAAGCTATAAATGATTTGCTACACCGATAACCAGTATTATTCCATAAAAACTTTAATCAATTAATTATAATCACTAAAGTAATAACATATGAATACCAAGAGTTTTTATCAAAAAAATATCAACTAAATAATTAATTTAAAAACATTTTATTTATTTTTATATAAATTTATAAAAAAATTAGTATGAGAAATTTATTTTTTGGCAGTAGTCTTTTAGTAGGAATATTGCTTACAGGATGTGGGGATACAGCAAAATATTCAAAACTTGCTGAAGAACTGAATAACTCGCAAACCCACAATAATAAGGAAATTGAAGCAGTAGGAACTATAGAAGTTCCAACAGGCTTGTTCGCGATGGAAGAAGGAGAAAAACAAAAGGTATTGATGTCTGTTTCTGCGGGTTATGAAAAAATTAAAAACATAGAATTAGATTATGGAAAAGATAAAAAAAATTCCATGTTTGTTGATATTCCAAAGGATCAAGAAGAATTTGAGGGCAAAGATTTTAAACTTTATGACAAAAACGGAAAACTAATAAAGCGAAGCAATGTACGCATAAAAGGAACCGTAAAATATGGAAAAGACGGAGATGCTGATGAATACGTAATACAGAATGTACAGATTGAGCAAGCAGAATAATATTTCAAAAAGAATTCAAAAAAAACCTTTATCAATTACGATAAAGGTTTTTAAATATGTTTTAAAAAACGTATTAATTATTCAATGCTTCGGCACCACCAACGATTTCTAAGATCTCGTTTGTAATAGCAGCCTGACGTGCTTTGTTATACGTTAATTTTAACTGATCGCGTAAATCTTTCGCATTATCGGTTGCTTTATGCATAGCCGTCATACGTGCGCCGTGTTCAGCTGCGTTAGAATCTAAAACCGCTTTGTATAACTGCGTTTTTAACGATGTTGGTATTAAATTTAAAATGATTTCTTCTTTAGAAGGCTCATAAATATAATCTGTAGCAACGTTACTTTCTGTTTCAATTGGTTTTAAAGGCAAAAACTGTTCTGTTAATACAATTTGCGTAGCAGCGTTTTTAAACTGGTTATACACCAATTCAACTTTATCGTACGTACCTTCAATAAACGCGTCCATAATTTGTTGGGCAACCGCTTCAACATTTACAAACGTTAAGGCATCGAACAAATCACTGCGGTTAGCAAAAACAGTTTCGGTTTTTCCAACCAAATCGTATCCTTTTTTACCAATTGTTAGTACATCAACATTTTTACCTGCATACGTTGTATCAATTAAGGTACGTGTAGCTTTAATTACGTTTGCATTAAAAGCACCACACAACCCGCGGTTTGATGTTATTACAACCAATAAAACCTTGTTAACTTCACGTTGTTCAGCGTAAACACCAGCAGCATCGCCTTCTAATGTTGCGCTAATATTCTGAATTAATTCGGTTAATTTCTCTGCATACGGACGCATAGCAGTAATAGCATCTTGCGCCTTTTTTAATTTTGCTGCAGAAACCATCTTCATTGCAGAAGTAATCTGCATAGTTGATGATACCGAATTGATTCTGTTACGTATTTCTTTTAAGTTTGCCATTTTTTAAAATGTATATTGTAAAATTGTATATTGTAAAGGCATCTAAATTAGCTTGATACATTTTACAATATACAATATACTTTTAAAATTAGTATTTAGACGATACTTCTTTTGCAACTTTCTCTAATGTAGCTGTAGCATCATCAGATAAGTTACCTGCTTTTAACGCATTTAAAGTATCGCGGTACGATAAGTTTAATACTTGTAAGAATTCTTTTTCGAACTCTTTTACTTTTTCTACAGGAACGTTACGCAATAAGTTTTTAGAACCTGCATAGATGATCGCAATTTGATCTTCTACCGTGTAAGGATCGTTAACTGTTTGCTTTAAGATTTCAACGTTACGTTTACCTTTCTCAATTACGTTCATTGTAGCAGCATCTAAATCAGAACCAAATTTCGCGAAAGCTTCTAATTCACGGAATTGCGCTTGGTCTAATTTTAATGTACCAGCTACTTTTTTCATTGATTTAATTTGCGCGTTACCACCAACACGAGATACCGAAATACCTACGTTAATCGCCGGACGTACACCAGAGTTGAATAAATCAGACTCTAAGAAGATTTGCCCGTCTGTAATCGAAATTACGTTTGTTGGGATATATGCAGAAACGTCACCAGCCTGAGTTTCGATAATTGGTAAAGCAGTTAACGAACCACCACCTTTAACGATTGGCTTTAACGATTCTGGTAAATCGTTCATGTTTTTTGCGATTTCATCGTCACCGATTACTTTTGCAGCACGCTCTAATAAACGAGAGTGAAGGTAGAAAACGTCTCCAGGATACGCCTCACGACCTGGTGGACGACGTAAGATCAAAGACATTTCACGGTAAGCTACCGCTTGTTTAGATAAATCATCATAAACAATTAATGCAGGACGACCTGTATCACGGAAATACTCACCAATTGCAGCACCTGCCATTGGAGCATATACCTGCATTGGAGCAGGATCTGATGCGTTTGCAGCAACAATTACAGAATAAGCCATTGCGCCTTTTTCTTCTAATGTTTTTGCAATGTTTGCTACTGTAGAAGCTTTTTGCCCAACAGCAACATATATACAGAATACTGGTTTACCAGCATCGTAAAATTCTTTTTGATTTAAAATGGTATCGATACAAACAGTAGTTTTACCAGTTTGACGGTCACCAATAACCAACTCACGTTGACCACGACCAACCGGAATCATTGCATCGATTGCTTTGATACCTGTTTGCATTGGCTCGGTTACCGGCTGACGGAAAACTACACCAGGAGCTTTACGCTCGATTGGCATTTCGTATAAATCGCCAGTGATAGGTCCTTTACCATCAATTGGGTTACCTAAAGTATCAACCACACGTCCTAACATACCTTCACCTACTTTGATAGATGCGATACGACCTGTTCTTTTTACAGTAGATCCTTCGCTTACACCAGTAGATGGGCCAAATAAAACAACCCCAACGTTATCTTCTTCTAAGTTTTGAACCATTGCCTCTAAACCATTCTCAAACTGAACCAACTCACCATATTGTGCGTTTGCCAATCCGTGAACACGTGCAATACCATCACCTATTGTTAAAACGGTACCAACTTCTTCTACAGATCCTTCTGCTGTAAAACCAGATAATTGTTTCTTTAATATTGCTGAAATCTCAGCAGGATTAATTGCTGCCATGCGTTTGACTATTTTATCACGTTAACCGTGTGTGATTTTAATTATTAAATTCTCTTTTTAATTGACTTAATTTGTTTGCAATTGATGCATTGTACTGCATATCGCCCAAACGAATAATAAAGCCGCCAATAATGTCTTTATTTACTTCGTTTACAATAGTAACTTCTTTTGTAGAAAGTTCTTTTACTTTTGCCAATACCTGTGCTTCTAATGCCGGTGTTAAAGGTGTAGCTGTAGTTACATAAGCAACTTCTGTTCCTTTTAACTCGTCATACAATGTAGCGTATTGTGCTGTAATTGCTTCTAAAATATCTAAACGCTTGTTTTGTAATAAAACCGAAAATAAGTTTTTAGTATCTGCGTTAGCCGAAGCAAAAATTTCGTTTAAGGCAGCTAATTTAGATTCTCCTTTAATTACCGGATTTTCTAAAAATAACTTTAACTCACTGCTTTGTGAAATAGCATCAGATATTGTTTTCATATCTGTACCAACCACTTCCGCATTTCCTTTTGCGTTAGACACGTCAAGAATTGCTTTAGCGTATCTTAAGGCTGCTCTTGTTCCCGTCATAACGTACTATTAATTTAATTTAATATCGTTTAATAATGATCCAACCAATTGCTCTTGCGCTTGCTTGTCTGCTAACTGACCTTTTAATAATTTTTCTGCGATATCAATTGATAATGTAGAAACCTGATTTTTAATATCAGCCATTGCAGCGTTTTTCTCGCTTTGGATAGATGCCTGTGCTTGTGCAATCATTTGTGCACCTGCAGTTTGAGCTTCTTCTTTAGCTTCAGCAATCATTTTGTCTTTCATTTCGCGCGCTTCTTTTAACATTGCATCGCGCTCTAAACGTGCTTCAGCCAATAATTTTTCGTTATCTGCTTTTAAGTTCGTTAACTCTCTTTTTGCGTTTTCTGCTGCTGCTAAAGCATCTGCAATTCCTTCTTCGCGTGCCTCTAAAGCATTAACGATAGGTTTCCAAGCAAATTTTCCTAATAAGAAAATTATAACTACTAAGATGATCGCTTGCCAAAAGAATAAACCTAAACTAAAATCGTTGATTAACTTTTCCATTATATCTTAAATGTAACTTTTAATTTTTACTGTAATTTTTGTTTAATTAAACAATATCTGCAACCAACCGTTACAGATATTGTTTATTGTAATTAAGCTCCTAAGATTAAAGCACCGAATGCTAAACCTTCTAATAATGCACCAATGATGATCATTGCAGTTTGGATTTTCCCAGCAGCTTCTGGCTGACGAGCGATAGCGTCCATTGCAGAACCACCAATTTTACCTAAACCGATACCTGCTCCGATAACGATTAAACCAGCACCTACTAAATTTGGAATTGTCATGATAAATGATTTATATATAATTAAACAAAATTTTAATACTCTTTTACTTTTTTCTATTAATGATGATCGTGTTCTTCAACAGCCGAACCAATAAACAATGATGATAACATTGTAAAGATAAACGCCTGTAAAAATGCTACTAATAATTCTAACACTGTTAAGAATAAAGTTAGCAAGAACGACACACCTACTGCACCTGGCGTTGTTAATGTTTGTTTCATTACAAACGCTACTGCAATTAACCCCATTACTACCGAGTGACCTGCTGTAATATTTGCGAACAAACGAATTAATAACGAGAATGGTTTTGTAAACATACCTAAAACCTCAATTGGCGCTAAAACAATTTTCATTGGCCACGGCACACCCGGCATCCAGAAAATGTGTTTCCAGTAATCTGCATTTCCGCTAAAGTTTACATATAAGAACGTAAACAATGCCAAACAAACAGTAATTGATATGTTTCCTGTAACGTTTAACCCAAGTGGCGTTAAACCTAATAAGTTTAATAAGAAGATTAAAAAGAAAACCGATAATAAATACGGCATGTACTTTTTATATTTTTTCTCACCAATGTTTGGGCGAGCCATTTCATCGCGTACATAAATTACCAATGGTTCTAATGCGCGTGCAATTCCTTTAGGTAAGTTATTTGGTGATGATTTGTATGTTTTTGCTAAAGCAGTAAATCCTAAAAATAATAATACAGTTGCTAATAATAAACCTACAACATTTTTAGTGATAGAAATATCGAAAGGTTTTTCATTTGTAGGATGATGATGCTCATCATAAGAAATGGTACCAGCAGCATCTGTTTTATAAATTTTACCGTGGTAGTATTTATAATGTTGTCCGCCGTTTTCTACAACTGTTCCTTTGTAAACAAAATCTTCGGTTGACATAAAAACTTTCAGACCGTTATCAATCAAAATAACTGGTAATCCAAAACCATAATGTTTGTGCTCTTCTGCATTTCCAAAGAACGAATAATAATGATCGTCCATTAAGTGATGCTCTGTGTAAGCTTGTACAAATTCTCTTGAACTTGGATCAACCTCAGCATGTGTATCATGTGAATCATGAGTTTCATGTGACGTTTCTGTAGTAACAGCGTGCAAAGAATCATGCGCTGAAACAACTGGTGTTTCTGCATTTGAAACCAATGGCATCAAAGCAAATAAAGCAGCTGTTAGTAAATGAAGTGATTTTTTAATAGTCACCATACCGGGATTAAATTTTTTATGTTTCAAAAATTTTGTGCAAAAATACATAATTTATCGTTTCCGCACAGAAGTATTTTAAACTTTTTTTATTTATTTATTTTCTGATGAATGTGATTGATTTAAAACACGATACGTTACGTACACATCAAAAAACATAAACAAAAAGAAAACGGCTAAAAAATTGTATTTAAAAAAATCATCTGCTGCACTGGTTTTCAACGCACTGCTTATAGCAAAATAATTAATTACCAGTTTTAGCGTTAAGAATCCTAAAAATATAAATCCTAAATTTTGCGGCATGCTTTTCCCAATACCTACCACAGCAAAAATTAACAATGCCGACAGCAGAAACTGCAACGCATAAATTTGCCAAAGCTGCATGTAAGCGGTATCCCACAAAGGCAGGTGTTTGGTGATTGACTGTAACAAAAAGTGCAAACCGAAGGAAACCAGCGCCAAAATTGCCAACTGACCTATAAAAGCTAATGCTTTACCCATTTTTATTTAATTTATTAACCTGACTGATGACTTGATACATTGCCAGAAAAATTCCGAGCAAAGTTACACTTTTTGTTCCCCAATCGTCATATATTAAATACTTTTTATCTAACCAGCCGCCAATCTTGTAAAACACATAAATTGTTGCACCCATTTGAAAGGGAATCGATGTAAAAATCAACCACTTACTGGCAACACTTGGTTTTTTGGGCAGTTTGTTATTTTCCGGCATCCTTAATATATTCTTCCCAGTTTTTCTTGATAAGCACCACACCGTAATCATCGGTACTTATTAAAACAGGATTCTGCTTAATGTTGTAATCCGATTCTAATTCCAGATACATTTGCGCCGATTTTGCTATGTTACCCGATTTAACCCCGTGCAGTACAAAGAAAATAGTGTTATCGTTATACATATCGGCACTAAAAATAAGCCCGGTATGGCGTCGGTCGTTTGCATATTGTTCCAACTTCAGCTTTAAGGCACTACCCTCTTCTGTTAACGGATATGGAACTGCATAAACCATTTTTATGTTTTTAGATAAATCGCGTTTAAACTGTAATCCTTGTAATTTAGGCAAATCTTTCGCAATGATTCGTTCTGCTTCTTTTCCTTCTTTTGTTGTAGGATACGTTAATGCCACATATTCTAACGCTTCACGGTAATTGGTCAATCCGCGTAGTTTACCAATCGTCATTGCTTTTAACAATTCGTATTTACTGATGATTCCATCGCCAATAACCGTTGGTATTTTCGTATCTAATTCCTGTAAGGTTTCATAAAAAGCACCATTTGCGTACAAGCGGTAAATTTTATTGTAATCATCAACTGGAGATCCTTCTGTAGAAAGCACCGTATTCGGATTCATTGCCACCTGCGTGTATCTTGAATTTGGATGGTTCGTTTTTAAATCTTCCAACATTGCTTGCGCTTTGGCAGGATCGATCTTTAAATAGATCTTATACAAATGATATTTTGCAGGTTCAATTAAACCAACTTCCGGATTTATAGAAAGCAAATGTTCTAATTTACCCGCAGCCACTTCATATTCTTCCAATCGATCGCTGTACAACAATCCTAACTGATAATACGCATTGTCGCGCTCTGTTTTAAGATTGGTTAATTCTGTTTGATCTGTCGGGATTTGTTTCAGATAGAAATCTACATTGTATCGTGCCACCGCAGGATCGTTCGGATCTTCTTCGGTTGGAGTTCCAGCTGCTGTTTGATCTTCGGTTTGTTGTGTATTTGCAGCAACTGTTGCCGCACTGCTCGAAGCTACCGATGACCAACGCCAATTGTCGGTTAACGGTCTGTTACCCCATTTTCTGTTAAATTCGCTTTTACCTTGCTGTACGGTATTGGTATTGTAAAAATAGAAATTTGACGACGCACTTGTACTTGGCGCCATTCCCGGCATTTGCGGATTTGCCTGTTGAGCAGCTACTTGCTGTGCTTTGGCATCATCTGCCTTCAGTTTTTCGATCAGCTTTTCAATTTCTTGTCGGCGCTGTCTATCGTCTTTACCAACCAAATTCAAAATACTGTCATTTTTTCGGGCGATTTGTTCGTATCGAACAATATCAACCAAATTATTTCTTTTACGTTTTACCTGAACATATTCGCGCGACATAGGGTTCATGTAAACCATTGTTGAATCGTAATATTTTCCGGCTGTCTCGAACTGTTTTTTCTGATAGTAGATATTTGCCAGCTTGTTGTAGTTGGATACTTTTACATATTCATTAGTCTTTCCAACTCTTAAAGACATATTGTAATCTTTAATGGCTTTATCTTTTAAATCGTACGCTTCGTGCATCACACCCAACTGATGAAAAATTATATCGGAATACGGGCGGTTCTCACGATCGTTCAACAACGATAAATATTGGCGGACAAACGCTGTAGTATCAACAGTGGAAATATCCTGATTGGCAAATTTTTCGGCATGCGCATTAATAACCAATGCACGAGAAATTCTGCGATTATAATCTATTACATCTTGGAAATTTTTAACCGCATCACTTTTCTGACCGGTTTTGCTGTTCAACTGTCCTAAAATGTATGTATAGCGAGCCTTTTCGTCGGTATCGCTTGTAAGATCAATTGCTTGTTGTAAAGGAATTTTAGCAGAGTCTAAATGTTCTAAATGAATGTAGCCTTGTGCTAAAGTGGCGTAGGCATCGGCTTTTGTTTGATTTTTTAAAGCAGCTTCACTATCTCTAAAAATCTTTTTGATATTTTGTATCGCCAACCCGTAATATTCTAATTTTAAATTGGTTTTTTCTTTCCAAACCAACGCATCATAAAACAAATCACTGTCGGGATACTTTAAAATGATGTAATTGAAAGCTTCAATCGCAGGTACAAATCGCAAATCCTGATAACGCGCTTTACCCAAAAGCATATACGCTTCATCCATCTGCGGATTGTGTTCTTTACCAGCAACATTTATAGAGTGCTTTTGGGCAGCTTTTACAGCTTTGTCTTCTGCTCGTTGAAAATGTGGATTTTTCTCTGCAACGCCCGTAATTATCAGTGCTTTTTCATCTTTTTGGGCAGGTTCAACTGTAATCAGATTCGAAAAATCATCGACATATTTCTTTTTAAGTTCCATTACACCACGGTCATAAGCAACCGTACCGTTGTAAAGCACGTTGTATTTGGTGGTAGTAGCGTGATATCTTTTATTGGCAAAGCCTGCTTTTTCGGTAGAACAAGCAATGGCTACCAAAAGAATAAATAAGACAGGAATATATTTAAAGGAAACAGTTTTCAATAGATTGATTTTTTACAATAACTAAAAAACACAGAATTTCGTATAAATAATTTAAAAAACTTAACGTTCTGTACTTTAATGTGTAAAAATAATAAAACAGAACAAATTTTCATTATAAAAAGAATTTAAAAAAATCGCTCCAAAAAATGGAGCGATTCTTCTTCATAGCAAATTTTTGCTAATCATTTTAATCTAACCAAAAACCAATTTATTTCTTTAAATACTAAAAATATATTATCGAATGTACGAATTAAAATAACATTTCACAAACTTTAATATAATTTTTTAATAATTTATCTTAAAAATAATTAAAAAGTTTTGCACTACATTTGTTTTTTAAATTTTTAGAATGAAAAAGGATATCGATTTTCCTAAATCGGAAAATGTTTTTTTAGCAGCTATACAGCAATGGAACGATGATTTTCTGGAAAACAGCTGGTATGTTTATCTGATAAATAACACCGACGAAACTTTAGAAATGGTTTTAGCTGTTTCTCGTGCTTATGGCATCATCAATAACGAACAGCGTGCAACCGGAACGTTTCGTCATGCTTTTAAAGAAGTTGCTCCTAAAAGCATCATTAAAATTGAATTATTAGAAAACAACGTTTTACAGTTAAACAACGAATTTGCTGTTACCTATTTTTTAAACAACAAAATGTTCGACAAAACTTTTGTTTTTAAAACCAACACCATAAACGACAAAGCTTTAAGCGATATTCCCGGAACTGATTTACGAGGAGTTTTATTGAAATAAAAAAGCCAGATTTTAAAAATCTGGCTTTTTTTGTTTTATGCTTCTTTATGTTTTCTGTTTGATACTAACGACCAAATAACCGAGATTGCCAATACCGAACCAATAATGGCTAACGATATAGAAGAATCGAAATGGTAGTAAGGCATAATGATCATTTTTACCCCGATGAATGCTAAGATAATTGCCAAACCGTAATGTAGTTTAGAGAACATATCCATTGAATTTGCTAGTAAAAAGTAAAGCGAACGCAATCCTAAAATAGCAAATATGTTTGATGTATAAAGAATAAACGGATCGTCTGGTGCAATGGCAAAGATTGCAGGAATACTATCTACCGCAAAAACCAAATCGGTAATTTCTATTACAGCTAACGCAACGAATAAAGGCGTTACCATTTTTACACCATTTTCAACCGTGAAGAATTTATCGCCATGAAAATCTTTGGTAACTTTAAAAAACTTGTGAACCAATCGAACTCCGATATTTTTTGACATATCAGCTCCTTCTTCTTCGTCCTCATGATTGTCTGAAGCCCAGGATTTTATTCCGGCAATTATCAAAAAGATACCAAAAACAAACAGTACAACGTTTAATTGTCGTGGTTCGCCTGTTTCGGGATCAATTCCCAAAAACGGTAAGGTTACATAAGTTAGTTTTATCAATTCAACTCCTGCAAAAATGAAGATCGCTCTAAAAAACAAAGCTCCTAAAATTCCCCAGAAAAGTACTTTGTGCTGATAATCTTTTGGTATCTTAAAAAACTTAAACACCAGAATAAACACGAATAAATTATCAACCGACAAGGCTTTTTCTATCCAATAAGCTGCTTGATATTTCGCGAAATTATCGGTAATTCCGTAAGGTTTATCTAACACCCAATAAACAACGCCACTGAAAACCATAGAAAGAGCAATCCAGACTATTGACCAAGAAAGCGCTTCTTTGTTTGATATGGTATGACTTTTCTTGTTGAAAACACCTAAATCAAGCAAAAGCATTATTACAACTGCAACCGCAAAACCGCCTATTAGCCAAGGGTGGTCTATTAAATGATCATTTCTCATAGCGTATTAATCTAATTTATCTGTTAGTTTTTTAAATACTTTTTTAGGTTCTTTATTGTTGTACAAAATGTCGTAAACGGCATCAATAATCGGGGTTTTTGCTTTTAGCTCCAAATTCATCAGGTAGGCACTTTTTGCTGCATAATATCCTTCGGCAACCATATTCATTTCCATTTTTGTAGAAATTACGGTGTAACCTTTACCAATCATGTTTCCAAACATACGGTTGCGTGAAAAAAGCGAATATCCTGTAACCAGCAAATCGCCCAAATAGGCAGAATCGTTTATGTTACGTTTTAATTTGTGTACTTTCTTGATGAATTTCTTCATTTCTCGAATGGCATTACTCATTAACAACGCCTGAAAGTTATCGCCATAACCCAAACCGTGCGCCATACCTGCTGCTATTGCATAGATATTTTTAAGCATTGCGGCATATTCGGTTCCCATAACATCGTCTGATGTTTTTGCTTTAATATAATGGCTGCTTAAACTTTTTGCTATTACATCTGCTTTTTCTAAATCGCCACCGGCAATTGTAAGGTATGAAAGTCGTTCTAATGCAACTTCTTCTGCGTGACATGGTCCTGCCAAAACCGCAATATTTTCTATAGGAATGTTGTAGGTTTCCATGAAATGCTGACCAACAATTAAACCTGTTTCGGGAATGATTCCTTTAATGGCAGATACAATGATTTTACCTTCTAAAGAAACGGTTAATTTTTCCAGTTCGCTCCCCAAAAAAGCCGACGGTATGGCGAAAACAATATAATCTGCATAGCTGATTGCTTCGTTAATATCGGTTGTCAGCAAAAGCTGATCGGTATCAAATTCTACCGAACTTAAATAATTGGGATTGTGCTTATTAACTTTTAATTCTTCAATTGCAGTATCGTTGCGCATATACCAGGCAATTTCAGACAAATTGTGGCACAGCATTTTAGCAATAGCCGTTGCCCAACTACCACCGCCAATTACTGCAAACTTTGGATTGTTAATCATTCTTATTTTTTTGATTTGCAAAAATAGACTTTTTAAACTTTCTTTAATTTATTATTTTGTTAAGCTTAAATTATTTATGTTTTTGAACAATAAACACATTTTGCTTTGCGTTGTACTTATGATTTTTAATTTGATTTTTTAATAAATTTAAAAAGCGACTTCGTTATTGTTGTCGCTTTTTGTTTTAAAAAAAGACCCTTTCTTATTTTTATTAAAGATAATCTTTTTAATTATTTCTTATAGAACAAATTATGATTGATGTATTCCCAAACTTTGGTATCTAACATTGGTTTGATATTTTTTTGCTCTTTTATGCTGTTGCGGATGAATGTGGAAGATAATTCTATAATCGGTGCATTTACTTGATGAATGTTCGGATGATTTAGGAATTCGTCTGGAACCTCATCGGTTGAAATTCGTGGATACACATACAAATTATAATCGTTCAGAATCAATTCGAAATTTTTCCACTTTTTGAGCGATTTTAAATTATCCTCGCCCATTATCAAAGAAAATTCATGTTGTGGAAATTTTTCCTGCAGATGCGCCAGCGTGTTTACAGTGTAATTTGGCTGAGGCAGTTTAAATTCTATATCGCTCGGGATAATTTTATCGTAATCTTCTGTAGCCAGATGCACCATTTGCAAACGATGATAATCTGCCAGCAAACCCGATTTCTTTTTCAGTGGATTATGCGGCGTAACAACCATCCAAAGTTGATCTAAATCGCTGTTTTCAACAATATGGTTGGCAATAATTAAATGCCCCACGTGTATAGGATTGAATGTGCCGAAATACAAACCTACCTTCATAACTTACTTATTTAAAAAGTTTGAAACCAAGTTGCAGGCTTCTTTTTTAGCTGTTTCCAAATCGTGATTTTCCAAAATAACATCGAATTCAGGTGCACGAGATATTTCGCGTTCTGCCTTTTCTAATCGCATAGCAATTTTTTCATCACTTTCGGTTTGGCGAAAACGTAAACGACGCTCTAATTCTTCAACAGACGGCGGACTAACAAATATTGCCAGTGTTTGATCTGGATATTGTTGTTTGATGTTTAAACCGCCCACAACATCGATATCAAAAATTACGTGCTTGCCTTCTGCCCAAATACGTTCGATTTCGGTTTTAAGTGTGCCGTAATAATTGTCTTTATAAACTTCTTCAAACTCAACGAAAGCATTTTCTTCGATTTTTTTCTGAAAATCTGCCGGAGAAATAAAATAGTAATCTTTACCATTTACTTCGTCGCCACGCATATAACGTGAGGTTGCCGATATAGAAAAATCTAAACACAATTGCTGCTGTGTTAGTAAATGCTTTACAATTGTTGTTTTACCAGAACCCGATGGCGCCGAAAAAACAATCAATTTTCCTTGTTGTGTTGTCATTTATATAGTGTTTTTGATTTATAGAGATTGAATAAATTACTATCCTTTTTGTCAAACCGCACTTGATGCGGTTTCTCATCCTTTTCTCAAACTTTTGAGATACTGCACTTCGACTGCGCTCAGTGACCCGTCCAGCATGACAACTAGAGATCTATTCAATTATAATATATTTAAAACCTGTTCTTTGATCTTTTCTAATTCGTCTTTCATTTTCACGACCAACTTCTGCATTTCGGCATGATTAGATTTTGATCCCATGGTATTGATCTCGCGACCCATTTCCTGTGCAATAAAACCTAATTTACGACCCGCGTGTTCGTTGGCATTCATTGTTTCCAAGAAATAATCTAAATGATTGGTTAAGCGCACTTTTTCTTCGTTGATATCTAATTTTTCAATATAATAAACAACTTCTTGTGCGTAACGGCTTTCATCGATATTAACTTCTAATTCCTTTAAATTTTGCAGTAAACGATCTTTTACCGATTTAATTCGATCTTCTTCGTAACCTTCAATTTCTTTCATACAGCTGCGAATATTCGAAATGCGGTTAGCAAAATCGTTCCCCAATTTCTCGCCTTCCTGCTTACGGAATTCGTTGATGTTAATCAATGCTTGGTTTAAAACTTTTACAATTTCGTTCCATTCCTGTTCATCTAATTCACAACGTTCTACTTTTAAAGCATCGGGCATACGAACCGCCATTTTCATTAATTCGGTAGCATCGGCATCGGGAATAATGTTTTTCATTTGAGCGATATAAGCCCTAACGATTGGCGCATTTAAGGTTGCCGATGTTTCTTCGCCGGTAACTTCGATAAATACAGAGCATTCCACTTTACCACGTTCTAATTGCTGGGCAATTACATTGCGAATTTCCAACTCTTTTTCTTTATAAGGTTGTGGTAAACGTACGCTTAAATCTAAATTTTTTGAATTTAACGATTTAATTTCTACCGTTATTTTTTTTAATGGCAACTGCACCAACGCTTTACCAAAACCTGTCATTGAATAAATCATACCGAATTATAATAAAGGTGCAAATTTAGTAAATTGTAACATACCTTGTTAATTATTTGTAAAACAAAAAGCTGCCTTAAAAAAGACAGCTTGTGTTTTGTTAGGATGTAGATGTTTTTTTAAATAATTAAAACCTATACCCAACCGCAACAGCTAATTTTGCATTTGCCCATGGTCCTTTTATTTTAACATCAACGCCTTCATCGTTTACGTTATAAGTATATTTTACAACAGGAAGTTCTACTTCATCTATTGCTTTGCGAACTTCGGCTTGTTCTTCGGCATCTAAAGAGCGTCTGCCGCTTAATTCGCCCGATGCAAAACCGTAACTTAAGCCTACAAATGTAACATCGAGGTACCACTGCGAAGCCAATCGCCATTGTGCACCAAACGACAATCCTCCGGAGAAACCATCGACATTTCCGTTAATAGTTACATATTCTATTTGTTCTTTGTAAATATAATCTACCGGAATATCAACCGAAAAACGATCGTATCTTAAAAAAGGAGCTATATAAAAACCACGCATTCCTTCTTTACCCATATAAAATCGGACTTCGGGCGTAAATGAAAAGGCGTTCATTTTTACATCTTTTAAAATATCAATCGCACCTTTGTCTTTCACAATATCTTCTACCGCACCAAAAAACGGAATACTACGCTTGGGCATGATGTTGATATTGGCGGCGATACTGGTTTTTGGAGCGATTAATCGTTCGTATTGAAGCGAAATGGTCGAAGATGTTAAACCAAGTACATTCCACTTAACCATGTTTTTATCGTCAGAAAAATTGGATGATTCTTGCGCAAATCCGCTAAAGCAAAGCAAACTAAAAAGTATGGTGACTGTATTTTTCATAGCAAACAGGTATTTTTACTTTCAACGGTTAATTTACGCAAAATATTTCTGTCTGATAGTTAAATAATCATATTCTTCAAACCAATAAAATCAAAAAAAACGAACCTATTTAAAGTTCGTTATTATTCTTCTATAATCAGCTCGCCACAAATGGGTGTTTGAAAAGCTTTTGAAAATTCTTTTGCCGGTAAATCTTTTGGTAGTAAAACCATTAGTTTGGTTATAGCGGCTTCGGTAGTAATATCGTAACCCGAAATCACGCCAATCTGCTTTAACGCAGTACCGGTTTCGTATTTACCCATATCTACACTTCCACCCCAACATTGCGTTACGTTTACAATTTTTATGCCACGATCTATGGCTTTTTGCAGGGTATTAATAAACCAAAACTGGGTTGGTGCGTTGCCAGATCCAAAGGTTTCTAACACGATTCCTTTTAAATTGGGAATGTTTAAAATAGCTTCCAATACGTTTTGAGTAATGCCAGGAAAAATCTTGAGAATAAACACGTTGGCATCTAATTCTTTCTGAATGATTAATTGTTTCGATTCATAAAAATCATCCAACAAATGTTCGTTTACTTTTAAATGCACGCCACTTTCTGCCAAATGCGGTAAATTGGGCGATGTAAAAGCATTAAAATGTTCGGCTGAAATTTTGGTGGTTCTGTTTCCTCGATACAATTTGTATTCAAAATACAAACCTACTTCTTTTATAACAGGAATTTTATCTTGATGAAGCGATGCAATTTGTATTGCGGTAATTAAATTCTCTTTAGCATCGGTACGAAGATCGCCAATTGGCAGTTGCGAACCAGTTAATATTACCGGTTTTGAAAGATTTTTCAGCATAAAACTCAATGCCGATGCAGTGTACGACATGGTATCTGATCCGTGCAAAACCACAAAACCATCAAAATCTTGATAGTTTTTTTCAACAACTTCGGCAATCGTAATCCAATGCTCCGGATTCATATCAGAAGAGTCGATAGGATCTTCAAAAGAATACGTATCAATAGTGCAATCTAATAACTGTAATTCGGGAATACGCTCTAACAATTGGTTAAAGTTAAAGGCTTTTAAGGCACCGGTTTCAAAATCTTTAACCATGCCAATGGTACCACCCGTGTAAATTAAAAGAATAGCCGGTTTATGCATTTTGTAACTTTAATTTGTTAACCACCGGGTTGGCGTACATTTCTAAAAACGTATCAACCATAGGCTCGTTACCTTTGTCTAATTTTAATTCTAAACGGCGTAAAAACAATTGCTTTTCCTTATCGGTATATTCATTGGCAAAACGGTCGGTATCGTTCAATAAATCGTACGCAATGTAATTGGTTGGCCACAGTTTGTAGTTCGAAATAATCTGCTCGTCGATTACTTTTGCAAGCATTTGAATTTGTTTGTTTACGTTGGTGGTTTCGTTTTTAATAGTATCCAATTCCGTATTTAAAGGTTTGCCAACATGTAAATGAATACGTTTTTTTTGACCAACAACGCCGCTCATTAAATTTAAAAAATCTTCGTTTTTATCTTTAATATACAGTTCGTCTGCCATTTTTGCCATAAGCTGCGGCATTTTTAGTTTATCGGTAGGATCGTACTCGTAAGATATCGTTACAGGAACAATGCGCAGATTCTTAAAATAATCCATCATAGAATCTTCGTTGCACGCCATACCAATCATTTTTAAAACGCCTTGATGTGTTGCATCGTTTCCGTCTTTCGTTCTTCCTTCGCGCTGTGCGATCCAAACCGAACGATTTTCTTCTTTCAGTAAATGATGCATGTATTCTGACAACAGCTTACTGCTTTCTAACAATTCACGAGGTGAAAGCCCGCGTTTTACAATAAAGTTTCGATTTAATTTGGCAAGATCCATGAACAACTGTTTCTGAACCAGATTATCGCCAACTGCAGAACCGGTCATAATTTTGCCGTGTTCCATTAGCAAAACGTTCAAAAAACTGGTATCTAAAAGGATATCACGATGGTTTGATATGAAAAGATACGATGTATTATCGTCTAAATTTTCAAAACCAGAACTCGATAATCCTTCCGATGTATTTTTTAAAACCTGTTGTAAGGTATGGTAAATAATTTTCGATTGAAAGTCGCGTATGCTGTGTATACTGTTAACCAATTCGTTAACCTGTTCATCTGAATATTCCGGAAATGTATAATCTATCAACGATTTTACCATAGGATGATGGGCGATATTCTGAAGTACTTTTGGCACTTCTTCATCGTGATAAAAACGTATCGAATCGAATTTAGACATAGTTTGATTTTATTTTCGTAACTGAAACAAATATACTTCCAATTTACAATTTAAAAATGTTTAATGCGTTTTTTGTTGTTTGTTGTGCAATTTCTTCTACCGGCAGGTTATAAATAGTTGCTAATTTTTGCGCAACCAAGGCTACATAACTGCTTTCGTTACGTTTGCCTCGGTGTGGTGCGGGTGCCAAATAAGGCGAATCGGTTTCTAAAACAATGTTTTCTAAAGGAATTTGATCTAAATATTGATCTATTTTCCCGTTTTTAAAGGTTGCTACACCGCCAATTCCCAATTTCATGTTTAAATTCAATGCATGTTCTGCCTGATTAAAATCGCCTGTAAAGCAATGAAAAATTCCGAATAAATCGTCGCTTTTTTCTTGATCCAATACTTCAAAAACGGCATCAAACGCATCACGACAATGAATATTTATAGGCAAACCTAATTTTTTTGCCCATTGAATTTGTGTTTGAAATGCCTGCTGCTGAATTTTTAGGGTAGATTTATCCCAATATAGATCAACACCAATTTCGCCCACAGCAACATACGTTCCTTTTGCCAATTCTTGTTCCACAAAAGACAATTCCTGTTCAAAAGTTTCGGGTTTTACATAACACGGATGCAAGCCCATCATTAAATGAACGTTTTGCGGATATTGCTGTTGTATTTGCTGCATACTGTTAAAATAAGAAGAATCGATCGCCGGAACAAAGAAATGTTCTACTCCAACGGCAAGTGCGCGATCCATCATTTGGGTTCGGTCACTTTCAAATTCCTCACTATATAAGTGGGTATGTGTATCAATTAAAATCATTTTGTATTTTTAATTTTCTTTTTTACCACAAAGAACGCATAGATTTTTCCTAACCAACCTATGCACTGTTTTAGATAAATTCTATGTGGTTAAATTATATCTACCTATTTTTGCTTTTCAACAGATATTAAATTAATGAACGATATTGTAACTGTATTAGAACAGCAAAATTATTATAGCATTCCGTTTCGCATTCGAAAATCGAACCATTTGTATGTACATGCAAAGGTTAACGGCATTAAAGGTTTGTTTTTGATTGATACCGGAGCATCAAACACCTGTATTGACAGCAACGAAAAATCGTTTTTTAAATTATTGTCAAAAGCACATAAGGCCAAGGCTTCGGGTGCAGGTTCAAACGATATGCATGCCGAAATTTCTACCGACAATACCATACAATTAGGTAAATGGAAAAAGAACGATATTAGCTTAATTCTGCTTGATTTAACCCACGTAAACATTGCCTTAACCGAATACAATTTGCCAAAAGTCCACGGAATTATTGGCAGCGATTTACTTAAAAACAACGGAGCAATTATTCATTACCCGTTACAATTACTTTTTATTAAGTGATTGTTTTTGCCACTCGGTAGCCACGGTTTCCAATTCTGCATACCAGCTTTCGCCGTATTTGCGAATTAATGGTTCTTTTAAAAACTTGTAAACGGGTACTTCTAATTCTTTCCCTAATGCACAAGCATCGTCACAAATATGCCAACGGTTGTAATTTACCGCCGAAAACTGCGAATATTCTTTAATACGAATGGGATACAAATGACACGAAATTGGTTTTTTCCATTTTATTAAACCTTCGTTATACGCTTGTTCTATACCACACAATGCTGTATTTCCATCAAAAATAACATAAGCGCATTCTTTATTGTCGATCAAAGGCGTTTCCAAATCACCATCTTCGCCTACAATCCAGGTTCCCTGCTCTTCAATTACGGCAATTCCTTTGGCACGTAAATACGGTTTTATAATCGGGTAAATTTCTTCTAAAATAGCTGTTTCTTCCTTATCTAAAGGCGCACCGGCATCTCCATCCACACAACATTGTCCTTTACAAGCTGTTAGGTTACACACAAATTCTTTTTCAAGAACATCGTCTGAAACTATTGTTTTTCCTATCTGAAACATAAATCAATTCATTTGCAGCCGCAAAGTTACAACTATTTACGGTTTTAAAACTGTTACCAAAAATGTAAAAATTATTATTCTTTTTATTGAATCATGAAATTGTTGTAAATTCGTGTGCTGCTTTTTGTTAGGGCAAGTTGATTTTGCAATAGGGCTGTTAAATTATCCGGTACTATTTGTTAAAGACTTGCATAACTAATTAAATATTTTGTACTTTCGTTTCCTATTCAACAAAATAAATCAATAATGAAATACGTTACATACATAGTTATAGCTATTGCTATTGCTTTGATTGTATTAAACATTACAAAATTAGATTTTAACAACTTATTTCAAGGCGAAAGTGTTGTAGCTTTAATTTGTATTATTGCCATTTTGTGTGCAGTAATCTTATTGCTTATCTTTAATACTTCAAAAGCAATAGACAATAAAAACAAGTAAAATGTTTGACTGTTTAATAATTGGCGGAGGCGTTTCTGGGGTTTCTTGTGCCTTGGTTTTAGGATCGGCAAATGCAAAACCATTTGTAAACGATAAAAAAATCGGTATCATTGCCCACCAGAAATCATCAATGCTGCAAGATGCACTGTTTAACAACGCCTACGGAATACTACCCGGCACTTTAGGAAGCCACTTATTACAACAAACTTTAACCGATTTAAGCAATTTATACCCGCACATTAATCAAATTTTAAACGAACGGGTACTTTCTATAATTAATCACAAAGATTATTTTTTAGTAACTACTACCGAAAATATCTACGAAAGTAAATGTGTTGTTGTTGCTATCAACTCAAGCAATCCTTTTACCATTAACGGTTGTTTGGAACCTTATGTAATTCCGCACGGAAAATCGCTACCACAGAAAAACCGTATTCAATTAGCAAATAACGATCATTTGGTTTTTGAAAATATTTATGTTGCCGGAACTTTAGCAGGACATCGCAGTCAGTTGGCAATTGCCGCCGGAAGTGGTGCTGCCGTTGCAACCGATATTTTAACTTTGTGGAACAACGGTATTGAAACCCACGCTCACGACAGTATCAGAAAGAAGTAAGATATATAATCATTAAAAAAGCAGGTTTAAAACCTGCTTTTTTAATCTTTTTATTTTAAGAACGAATGTGCTGTAGTGTCTTGATCGTCTTCATTGTTAGCTGCAAAAATGCGCAATTGTTTTAACCAGTAAACAAAGGCAACTGTACAAATAATAATGAAAATCCAGTTAAGTAAGTTTGCAACCCACCAGTTTGTTAATTCTAATTTCGCAAACCAGTCCATTGGTACAAACAAAACATCAACGAATAAAAATTGTATCCCGTGAAAGAAAGATGTCCACATAATATTGTTATTAAATTATTTATGTTTAGTTTTAGTTTAATTCTAACTTTGCAACAAAAGTAAAAAAAATTATTAACAACTTATTTACAAAAACAAAATAATATCATTAATGCTTACAAATCTTTTTTCTAAAAGCAGACCAATAGGATATGTGGTTATAGGGCTAATGCTTTTGGCAACGTACATTTTACATCTTTTAAGCGATTTAAAATGGTTACAGTCGCCAACGGTTGTTATAGAGAAAAGCTTTTTGTTTGTAGTAATGGTGTTTTCGGTTTTATTGATACAATTCATTACCGTAAAAAACTATTTAGCGGTTAACAACTTATATTCGTTGTTTTTGTACGCCTGCTTTCTAATTTTGTTTCCTACTTTTTATGATGATGCCCAACTAATTATTGCAAACCTGCTGGTACTTTTAGCATTGCGAAGAATTATTTCGTTACAAACATTAAACGAACCAAAGATAAAAATTTTCGATGCCAGCTTGTGGATTTTTGTTGCAACATTGTTTGAATCATGGACCATTCTTTATTTTGTAATGATCTATCTTGCAATAATTTGGTACGTAAATCAGGATTACCGCAACTGGATTATTCCGTTGATTGCCTTATTAACCGTTACTATTTTATTTTACACGTATAGTCTGTTTTACAATATTAATCTGGTAGAATTTTGGACTGATAAATACGATGTTGGTTTCAATTTTAGTTATTTCGAAAACGTTTATCAAAACATCGCACTTTCTTTTCTGGCTACAATTGCTGTTTTGTTCACGGTTTATCAGTTGACCAATTTAAAAAGCATCGCTACTAATCAACTAACACTTTATAAAAACATTGTACTTTGTTTTGTAATTGGAGCTGCTATTTATATCATTACTCCGGAAAAATCAAACGGATTGTTGGTTTTTACTTTCTTTCCGTTATCGATTATCGGTGGAAATTTCATTGCAAACACGCCTATTAAATGGGTTAAAGAAGCTGTTTTAGCTACAATTCTTGGAGTAAGTTTATTATTGTTTTTACTGAAATTATAATTTTTCGCCATAAGCCAAATCTCCTGCATCGCCAATCCCGGGAATAATGTATTTGTTTTCGTTTAAAGAATCGTCTAAACTGGCAACCCACAAATGAATGTTTTCAGGCAAATGTTTCTTTAGATATTCAATTCCTTCGGGCGCGGCAATAACAACACAAATATGAATTTCCTTTGGACGATCCTTTTTCATTAACTGATCAAAAACAGCAACCATTGAATGACCCGTTGCCAACATTGGATCTAACAAAAGCAGACATTTATCTTTAAACGATGGCGCTGCCTGATATTCAACCAAAATCTCTGATGCTCCATGTGTTCGTGCGGCAGATACAAATCCGTTTTCGGCATCATCAAAAAAACTCATAAAACCGGTGTGTAAAGCCAATCCGGCGCGAAGTATCGAACACAAAACCACCTCATCTTTAATCAGCATGGTATCTTTTGTACCCAATGGAGTTGTAATCGAAGTTTCTTTATACGACAATTTCTTACTTAATTCGTACGCCATGATCTCGCCTATCCGTTCCATATTTTTACGAAAACGCATCGAATCGTTTTGCACATTCACATCGCGCAACTGCGCCAAAAAATGATTTAAAATACTGTTCTGCTCTGATATGTAGTGAATATGCATAAGTTTACCAATGAATTTTGTTGTTGTAAAAGTATTAAAAGTATATTTGTAAATAAAAATTATAACAATGTTTGCAGAATTAGCTTTTCCTGTTTTTGAAAAAAGTATCGAAGATTACCACCAATTTGACGATGTTAACCAACCAATAGCAAACCCGTACGAAAAAGGTTCTATTGAACATTTGCTGTATGCTAAAAACTGGGTTGATACCGTACAATGGCATTATGAAGATATTATTCGCGATCCGCAGATTGATCCTGTTGCCGCTTTGGTTTTAAAGCGTAAAATTGATGCATCGAACCAGGTAAGAACGGATATGGTTGAGTATATCGACAGTTATTTTTTAGATAAATACAAAAACGTTCAGGTTAAGCCAAACGCAAAGATTAATACCGAAAGTCCGGCTTGGGCAATGGATCGTTTGTCTATTTTGGCATTAAAGATCTACCACATGCAAGAAGAGGCTACACGCCCAGATGCATCGGCAGATCACCGTGCAAAATGTCAGGCAAAATTAGATGTTCTTTTAGAGCAGAAACAAGATATGTTTACATCGATCAGCCAATTGATTGAAGATATAGAAAATGGCGACAAATTCATGAAAGTTTACAAACAAATGAAGATGTATAACGACGAAGAATTGAATCCGGTATTGTATCAAAATAAAAAATAGTACTGAAGTCAAAAGTTTGAAAGTCGAAAGTCAAATGTTTGTTTTGTCGTTAGACTTTTCAGCATTTGACTTTTAAACTTTTAACTATGAACAAACTTTTAAAAATAGCGCAGGTATTCGTTTTTACCATTTTAATACTTTTAATTGCCGTGTTTATATGGCAGTTTTTCGATGCTTACGCCAAATTACTTTTTATTCCGCTGGGTGTTTTAAGTATTTACTACCTGTTAATTTATCTTTTTGCTAAACTTTTGCAGCAAAACCAATCAAAAATTTGGTTTTATATAGGCATTGTTTTTATGATTATTCCGTTGCTGGCTTTTTCATTGGCTTATAAACCCGTTTTAGAATTTTCGTACAATATTTTGCAGACTTTAGGCAATTAAAATGAAGCATATTTTAGTAATACGGTTATCGGCAATGGGCGATGTTGCTATGACGGTTCCTGTTATACGATCATTGATTCAGCAGCATAACGATGTAAAAGTTACTGTGGTTTCGCGACCTTTTTTTAAACCTTTTTTTGATGATATGGATCGGGTTGATTTTTTTGGAGTTGATTTAGAAAACCGTCATAAAGGATTTTTTGGAATTTACAGATTATATAAAGATCTAAAAAAGCTAAAAATAGATTTTATTGCCGATTTTCATAATGTATTGAGATCTAAAATACTTCGTAACTTTTTTAAATCAAACGGAACAAAAACAGCGTTTACCGATAAAGGCAGAAAAGAAAAAAAGGAATTAACCAAATTAGAAAAAAAAGCACTAAAACCAGTAAAGCCAATGGTTGAACGTCATGTTGACACCTTGGCACAATTAGCTTTTAAGGTTGATTTATCAAAAATTGCTTTCCCAAAAAAACCGGTTTTGTCTGATGAAATTCTGGCGGTTACTGCTGAAAAATCAAACAATAAATGGATTGGAATTGCCCCTTTTGCACAATATCAAACAAAAGTATATCCAACCGAATTAATGCAGCAGGTTATTTTAGATCTTTCAAAAAATCAAAATCATAAAATTTTCTTGTTTGGTGGAAAAAATGAATTAAATTCGTTAAAAAACCTTCAACAAAACCTTGAAAATGTTATATTAGTTGTCAATAAACTTACTTTTAAACAAGAATTACAGTTTATTCCGCATTTAGATGTAATGCTTTCAATGGATTCTGGCAACGCGCATATTGCAGCAATGTACGGCATAAAAGTTGTTACGTTGTGGGGAAACACGCATCCGTTTGCAGGTTTTGTACCGTTTAATCAAACATTAGAAAACAGTTTGATTCCAAATTTAGAAAAATATCCGTTTTTGCCGACATCGGTTTACGGAAACAAAATTGTAACAGGCTACCAAGATGTTATGCAAAGTATAACGCCCGAAGAAGTTGTTGCAAAAATTAGTACGAATTTATACGAATGAAAGATTTAATAGAAAAAAGCATTGGGCTGCTAAAAGATTTAATTATAACACCGTCGTTTAGTAAAGAAGAAGATATTACAGCCGAAATTATTGATACTTATATAAAAAGTTTCGGCGTAGAAACATACCGCGAATTAAATAATGTTTGGGCTTTTAACAAGTATTACGATCCGTTAAAACCTACTATTTTATTAAACTCGCACCACGATACGGTTCGCCCGAATATCGATTATACACGCAATCCTTTTTTAGCGGAAATAATCGAAGGGAAATTGTATGGATTGGGATCGAACGATGCCGGTGGATGTTTAGTTTCGTTGATTTCTACCTTTCTATATTATTACAATCAGCCGAATTTAAAATACAATTTAGTGATTGCTGCCACTGCCGAAGAAGAAATTTTAGGCTTGCACGGTTTGGAATTTGTGGTGCCAAAATTAGGAGCATTAGATTTTGCAATAGTGGGCGAACCAACACAGATGCATTTGGCAGTTGCAGAAAAAGGTTTGATGGTTTTAGAATGCAAAGCTTCTGGAAAATCGGGGCATGCGGCACGTAACGAAGGCGAAAATGCTATCTATAATGCTATTGAAGATATTTTGTGGTTTAAAACGTTTGAATTCCCTAAACAATCTGCAATGTTCGGACCGATAAAAATGTCGGTTACCATGATAAATGCCGGCACACAGCACAACGTAGTACCATCGAGTTGCGATTTCGTGGTTGATGTCCGTATTACCGATGCGTACACCAACGAAGAGGTTTTAGATATTATTAAAGCAAACACCAAATGCGAAATTAAACCGAGATCAACCCGTTTGCGTCCGTCGTTTATTTCTTTAGATCACCCTATTGTAAAAGCCGGAATAAACATCGGTAGAACCACTTACGGATCGCCAACTACAAGTGATCAGGCAGTATTAAAAATTCCATCGTTAAAATTAGGGCCAGGAAATTCGGCTCGTTCACATACTGCAGATGAATTTGTCTATGTTAACGAAATTGAAGAAGGTGTAGAACTGTATATTAGGATATTAGATCAGTTGGTGTTGTAATGTTTTATGATGCTATTTAAACATCCCGGTTTTCATCATTGATTTTAAATGGATTTTGTTTTGTGTGAAAAACATCATTAATTACAATTTGATTTTCTACAATTCTGTAAATCAATTTATAATTCCCAACAACAAGATATCTATATTTTTCAGATAACTCTTCAAGATTTAATTCCAATTGACCCGAATTTGGATTTTTTACAAGTTGTGTTGTAGAGTTAAGGATTTGTTTTCGGATTTTATGAGCAACTTGTTTTCCTCCATTAACCGAATAATAATCGAAAATAGCTTTTAGATTTTTAATAGCAAAGTCAGTCCAAATTATTTTCACGATTTACCAATTTGAAGAAATTTTTTCTAAATCTTCTTGCGATTTAAACTTTCCGGTTTCATAATCACTTTCTGATTCTTTAATTCTGCTTATTAATTCTTCCTGTGTAAAAGGCTTTAATGGAACATTGTTTTCTGCTTTTTGCAAAATATATTTTTCAATTTTATCAAAGAAAATCTCGTCTTGCAATTGCGCAAGATAGGCGATTAAATTTAATTTTCTTGTTTGTAAATCCATCACATAAACTGTTTAATATCAAATATACGGAATTTATATTTATCTAAATGTTTGAAAATTAGCAGTTAAAAATCCCCAATATTTGCTTTTATCGGAATTACCATAAACTGTTTTTTATACTCGTTGTCTTTTGTAGCAACATTCCAACGGGTTGATGCAATTACACGCACGGCTTCTTTATAAAAACTGTTTTCTGCCGAAATTTCTTTTGGCGAAAATTCAAATGCTTTACCGTCTTCACTCACTGCAAACACCACATAAAACACAAAATAAGGTTTCTTTTTTGCCGTTTTGGGAATGTCTTCTTTTTTTACGTTGTTGTAGTTGAAATTATTGTTTATGTAATAGTACAAATCTTCGGTATTTCCGCCGGCATAATTGGCATCTTTAACAACCGGTTTGATGGGTAAAACCAATGTATCCTGAGCAAATGCCGATAAATTACTAAAAACTAAAAATAATAAAATGCTTAAATTTCTCATAACTGCTGTAGTTTTTGAAGATTCTCTAATGCTTTGCTGATTGATTTTATATGATCGAACGTTAACAGCAATCGTAAGCCGTTTTTGGTCTGTTTTTCTTTTAACGTTGCCAGTTTTGGATACAGCTGAATAAACTGTAATACTTTGCGGAATTGTGCCGATTGATAATACATGGACTGTTGATCGCTTACAAAATAACCAATCATTTTACCTTGCTTAAGCACTAGTTTTTCAATTCCGGCTTTTGATGCAATCCATTTTATACGAACCGAATCTAACAGGTTCACTACTTGTCTTGGCAATGCACCAAAACGGTCGATCAATTTGTTTTGAAAAGCAATTAATTCGTCTTCGGTTTTCAAAGTTGCCAATTCATTATACAAAGTTAATCGTTCAGAAACATTATTAATGTATTCGTCTGGAAACAAAATCTCGAAATCAGATTCTATAACAATATCTTTTACATATTCTTTGGTATCGATATTCTGTTCTTCCTCGTATAAATCTTTAAACTCGTTTTCTTTCAGCTCATCAATAGCTTCATTTATGATTTTTTGATACGTTTCAAATCCAATTTCATTAATAAATCCGCTTTGTTCGCCACCTAAAATATCACCAGCACCACGAATTTCCAAATCTTTCATGGCAATATTAAATCCGCTGCCCAAATCGCTAAACTGTTCTAATGCCGAAATACGTTTGCGCGCTTCTTCGGTCATTACGCTATAAGGCGGCGTAATAAAATAACAAAATGCCTTTTTATTGCTTCGACCGACACGACCGCGCATTTGATGCAAATCACTCAATCCGAAATTATTGGCATTGTTAATAAAGATCGTATTTGCGTTTGGAACATCCAATCCGCTTTCAATAATCGTTGTAGCAACCAAAACATCAAATTCGCCTTCCATGAACGATAAAAGCAAATCTTCCAGCTTCTTCCCTTCCATTTGTCCGTGCCCAATTCCCACTTTTGCATGCGGAACCAAACGCTGGATCATTCCGGCAACTTCCTTAATATTTTCTATTCGGTTGTTGATGAAATAAACCTGACCGCCACGTTCAATTTCGTACGCAATGGCATCGCGAATAACCTCTTCGTTAAAACCAACCACATTAGTTTCGATTGGATAACGATTTGGCGGTGGCGTTGTAATTACCGATAAATCGCGGGCTGCCATTAACGAAAACTGTAATGTTCTCGGGATTGGCGTTGCGGTAAGTGTTAAAGTATCGATATTTTCACCAATGGTTTTTAGCTTGTCTTTTACGGCAACTCCGAACTTTTGTTCTTCATCAATCACCAATAATCCCAAATCTTTAAAAACCACATTTTTGTTGACCAACTGATGCGTTCCGATTAAAATATCGACTTTCCCTTCTGACAATTCTTTCAACGTTTCGGCTTTCTGTTTCGCGGTTTTAAATCTGTTTAAATAGGCAACTTTCACCGGCATATCTTTTAAACGCTCGGTAAACGTTTTGTAATGCTGAAATGCCAAAATGGTTGTTGGCACCAAAACTGCGACCTGCTTGCCATTATCGACCATTTTAAAGGCAGCACGAATGGCAACTTCGGTTTTACCAAAGCCCACATCGCCACAAACCAAACGATCCATCGGACGCTCGTTTTCCATATCTGCCTTTACTTCAATCGTTGATTTTAACTGATCGGGCGTATCTTCGTAAATAAACGAACTTTCTAATTCTGCCTGCAAATAACTGTCGGGCGCACACGCAAACCCTTTTTCTAATCGGCGTTTTGCGTACAGTTTTATAAGGTTGAACGCAATGTGTTTTACACGCGCTTTTGTTTTTTGCTTTAAGGCTTTCCAAGCTCCCGATCCAATTTTATAGATCTTTGGCGGCGCACCTTCTTTACCGTTGTATTTTGATATTTTATGCAGTGAGTGTATCGAAACATACACAATATCGTTATCGGCATAAACAAGCTTAATAGCTTCCTGTTTTTTTCCTTCTACATCAATTTTCTGCAAACCGCCAAACTTTCCAATTCCGTGGTCAATATGCGTTACATAATCGCCCACAGAAAGCGTGGTCAATTCTTTTAACGTAATGGTTTGCTTTTTTGTGTAGCCGTTCTTTATGCTGAATTTATGGTATCTTTCAAAAATCTGGTGATCGGTATAACAAGCAATCTGGTTTTCTTTGTCAATAAAACCTTGAAACAATGGCATTACAACGGTTTTATACTGCTGAATACTTTTGTTTTGATCTTTTAAACTACTGAAAATTTCTTCGAAACGTTTGCTTTGCGATTCGCTTGAACAATACAGATAATTGGTGTAACCATTTTCGGTATTCTGATTTAGGTTTTCAATCAATAAATCGAACTGTTTATTGAACGACGGTTGCGGATTGAAATGAAAATCGACCGAAAAATTAGGTGTAAAAAAGTTTTGCTGCGCCAGTTCAAACACCGTAAAATCATCTGCTTTCTGAAGGAATTCAGCCGAAGGCAAAAACATTTGATCTGGTGCCAAATGTTGAACATCCTTACTTAATTTATCGAAAGCTTCGGTTGCTTTCTGAAACATTTTGGTAAGTTGTTCCTTTATTAAAACGGTGTTTTGAATAAACACAACAGTATTTGGACTGATGTAGTTTAGGAAACTTTCGCGATTTTCCTGCAAAAATTTATTTTCTACATTAGGGATAATCGTGATTTTTTTATTGGTCTCGATCGAAAGTTGCGTTTCCACATCAAAAGCTCGAATACTATCAATTTCATTTCCGAAAAATTCAATTCGATAAGGGTTTTCGTTCGAAAAAGAAAAAACATCGATGATTCCCCCACGAACCGAAAATTCGCCAGGTTCCGAAACAAAATCAACTCGTTTAAAATTGTATTCAAACAAAACCTCGTTCACAAAATCGATCGTCATTTTATCGTTAACGGCGATTTTCAAGGTGTTTTTGTCCAATTGTTTACGCGTAACCACTTTTTCGAACAAAGCATCGGCATACGAAACAATTACAACCGGTTTTTTACGCGCATTTAATCGGTTTAAAACTTCAGCACGCAACAAAACATTCGCATTATCAGTTTCTTCGATTTGATAAGGTCTGCGGTACGATCCAGGATAAAATAGCACATAATCTTTCGAAATCAAATTCTCCAAATCATTCAAATAATAAGCAGCTTCTTCTTTATCGTTAAAAATCAACAAAAAATGCTGATCAGACTCTTTAAACAATGCCTGAATTTGAAACGACAATGCCGAGCCGATAAATCCTTTCGCATGAATTTTATTGCCTAATTTGTTAAGCTGCTGTTGTAATTGCTGCGTTTTGGTTGCTTGTTCAAATACTTTTTTAATACTCATTATTCTTGTGGTAAGGCATTTAAAGTGGCACGTTTAATAGTGTCAATTGGCTGAATTAGTTGGTCTTCGCCAGATTCTTTCGGGATTTTTGACTTTATTTCGAATTCGTTAAACTGATTGATTATCGAATTGGTGCTTTTTTGAATATTTAGAAGCAACGTATTTATTTCCTTAACATTCAACGGTTCTAATTCCAACTGCATGTTCAAGTTTTGAATATGAGTTTCCAACAAAGAAAAACGAGCTTTGGTTTCGGGTCTGTTGTACATTTCGGGAATATCGGTTTTTAAAACTGCCGATCTTTCAACCAAAGCATTCGATTTATGAATTAAGTTTCGAAGTCCTGCATTAGGCATAATCGTTAATTCGTTTACATAATTTCTCCAATTTTCCCAATTATTCAATTTAGAACTTGTCGACGGATTTGAAACAGCTACGGTAAACTTCCATTTCTCGTGAATGTTATTAACCATAGAATCCTGCGAAATTTTGCTGGTTACATTCGGTGTAGCAACTACCTCTTTTTTACAACTAATTGTAGCCGTTGCAAGCAGTATTAAAAAAAATATATATTTCATAAAACGGTATCTAAAACAAACCACAAAATTACTAATATTGACGGTATGAAATAGTTTAAACAACAAATATTAAGATCGTTTTGAGGAATTTTTGCAAAAGATTTAAAAAAAATAGTTACAAAAGCTATCTTTGTAAAAGAAATTAAACAACATGAACGATACCAAAATATTGATTATTGGAGCTTGCGGACAGATAGGCTCTGAACTTACCTTAAAATTACGCGAATTATACGGAACGGATAACGTAATAGCATCAGACATTAGAAAAGGCGAACAAGATGTTTTTAAAACTGGTCCTTTTGAAATTGTAGATGCCATGAATTATGAGCAGATTGAAGCTTTAGTGGACAAATACCAAGTTGACGAAGTTTATTTAATGGCGGCATTACTTTCTGCCACTGCAGAGAAAAATCCGGCTTTTGCATGGGATTTGAATATGAATTCACTTTTCCACGTATTAAATTTAGCGAAAGAAGGTAAAATTAAAAAGATTTTTTGGCCGTCGAGCATCGCTGTCTTTGGACCAACAACTCCAAAACATGATACACCACAATACACCGTAATGGAACCATCTACGGTTTACGGAATTTCTAAACAAGCCGGTGAACGCTGGTGCGAATATTACTTTAATAAATATGGGGTTGACGTTAGATCTATCCGTTATCCGGGATTAATTTCATGGAAAACTCCACCAGGAGGCGGCACAACAGATTATGCTGTTGATATTTATTATAAAGCAGTTGCAGACAATAAATACACTTGTTTTTTATCAGAAAATACCGAATTACCAATGATGTATATGGATGATGCTATTCGTGCAACCGTTGGAATTATGCAGGCAGATAAAGAAAAAATCAAAATTCGTTCTTCGTACAACTTATCAGCAATGAGTTTTACTCCTAAAGAAATTGCAGCAGTTATTGCGAAGGAAAAACCAGGTTTTGAGATTTCATACGAACCAGATTTCCGTCAGGCAATTGCAGATTCTTGGCCAAGCAGCATTAATGATTCCGAAGCCCGTAAAGATTGGAACTGGCAACATAATTACGATTTAGAAAGCATGACAAAAGTTATGTTGGAAAATTTAATGAAATAAATGATTCTCTTTTAAAAATTATTTTTTATCATTGTAAATTATAAAAATTTATTACATTAGCATAAAAAATACATAAACTATAAACATATAACTATGAAAAAAGTATTTTCACTTTTATTAATAATATTACCACTAATGCTTTTAACTGTATCTTGCCATGAGGAAGAAGATCCTATTACTGCCACATCACCTTATGCTAAATATAAAGGGCCTTGGGTTGGAACTTATTCAGGAAGCGACTTAGGTGAAATGGAATTTACCGTTAATGCAGACGGAACAATAAAAGGCGAGGTTATATCTCAAGGTTTTAAAAATTTAGAATTAACTTTAAAAGGAAAAGTTAACATTCACGGCGAAGTTTCTATGATTTTAATTAATACAAATGAAGACGACGTAGAAGAAGAAATAGGTGCTTTTATAGGATCGTTTTTTGAAACTAATGCCTCTGGAACTTGGACAAATGATTTAAACGGAGGAATTAAAGGAACTTGGATTGCAAATAAATAAAATACAATTTATAGATAAAAAAGGTCATCAAAATATTTTGGTGACCTTTTTTATTAGACTATAATGCAATAACAGAATATTTTTATTATATTAGCTATCAGATAACTAATACTTAATATTATGAAAAAAATTACACTAACATTAATTACTTTATTTGGTTTAAGTGTTAATGCACAAACAACCATTGTTGACGAAAATTTTGATTTAATTCAAAATAATGCTTTACCAACAGGATGGAATTTTATCAATACTCTAAACCCTATTGGTACTGACGATTATTATACTGCTTGTAATGGAACACTTTATTTGTATGCTAATATTTATCGAACTGAAACAACAGAAGTAACAACAGCTACTTATTCTGGCTTAAACACAGGAGCTTTAACCGTTAGTTACAATTTAATGATACTTGACTATGATACTGAACAACCAGTAGTTGGTAATTTTGGTGCTATGGAGATGTTGTATTCTATAGATAATGGAACTACTTGGGTAACATTAGGCACAATTAACAGCACAACTTTTACACCTTCTTCAACCTGTCAGCTTATTACTTACACAATTCCTTCTGGCACAACTTCAAGTACCTCTAATTTAAAAATCAAATTAGATTTCACATACAATACAGGTGATTGGGAAGTTATTTTAGACGATTTTAAAATTGTTCAAGCAACTACATCTTCTACACCAAGTTTAGATTTAGCTAATTTAAGCGTTTATCCAAACCCTGTTTCTGATGTGCTAAATGTTGATTATAAAGAAAACATATCTAATTTAACTGTTTATGATTTATCAGGAAGATCAGTTAAATCGTTTACTACAAACAACAGTAATAATTCAATGGATGTTTCTGATTTAAAATCTGGAACGTATTTGTTAAGAATAGAAACTGAAAACAAAAATGTTTCTACCGTGAAATTTATAAAGAAATAACGTCAAACAAAATCCACTTTTAATACGAAGTGGATTTTTTATTTTCTTTCATTGCTTCAATATTTTCAGAAGCCTCACTTAAAGCTATTTTGTACCATTCTTCCATTAACGGAAATATTTTTTTAGAAACTTTTTCTATAGGTTCATAAAAAACAGATTCATCTAATGTTTCTTTTGAAACTATCAAATTATTGAAATTTATCTTTTGGAACAAGTTCAAAAAAACCGAAATAATCAATAACATTTTAATTCCTTCAAAAACAGCTCCCAAAATTTTATTTACAAAGCCAAGTGCCAAACTTTCGGCAAGTTTTGTAACTGCTTTTCCTAAAAAATACAGTAAAATCAGCACTGCAACAAATGTTATAAAAAATGCTGCAATGGTTAACATATTAGGGTTCCATTGTGTGTTTTCGGTTAAAAAATTACGTGTAAAAAATGAAAATCGCAACGAAATGTAAATTCCAACAATCAAAGCAATCAATGAAATTACCGATACTACCAAACCGTTTTTTATCCCTTTAAACAAAGCATATCCCAATAAAACGGCAATTATTAAATCTACAACAATCATATCGTTAAAATAAAGTGCAAATATAAAGTAGTTTAGGCATTATGAAATATCTTTGCAGTTCAATAAAACAATTTATGGCAAGAGACGAAGAATTAAAAGAACGATGGAATTTGCTGGTTGAAAAACTATCTGATCAATTTGCCGACGGAGATACTTTAGATGTTGATGGAATTATCTATTTAATTGGCGTGCAGGAATTGGGCAAATTCACCAAGAAATTCAAAAAAGACGAAAAAGTAAACATTATGCACATTGCTATTTGCCGTTTGCTGGAACCGTTTGGTTATTACGAATTTTCGCATTTCGATGTTGATGGCTGGCCTCATTACACTATAAAAGACCAATTACCGCATTTAAAAGCTGGGGAACAAGCTGTGCTTATGAAAGATGCTATTGTGAATTATTTTTTAGACAACGGTTATATAAAGTAATTTTTAACCATTCTAATTTTCAGCATCAACCAAAAAGCGTAAATTTGCAGAATACCTGTTTATAAATAATGATAGATAAAATTAAAGAATTAATTGGCGAAGCGGAAGCTTTTACTACCGATAATAAAGACACTTTAGACACTTTTAGAATTAAATTTATTTCTAAAAAAGGTCTGATTAATGAAATTTTTTCTGAATTTAAGAATGTTCCGAACGATCAAAAGAAAGAATTTGGACAGGCAATCAATTCGTTAAAAAATGCGGTTGAAGGTAAAATTAAATCTATCCAGGATGCGTTAGAATCTAAAGAAGAAGCTGCGGGTATTTTTGGTGATTTAACGCGTCCGGGAACTCCAGTAAACATTGGATCTCGACATCCGATATCTTTAGTAAAAAATCAGGTAATCGATGTGTTTTCGAATATTGGATTCAATGTTTCCGAAGGTCCGGAAATTGAAGACGACTGGCACAATTTTGAAGCATTGAACTTCCCGGCCCATCATCCGGCTCGCGATATGCAGGATACGTTTTTCGTGCAAATGAACCCAGATTATTTGTTGCGTACGCATACATCGTCGGTTCAGGTGCGTTATATGGAAAACAACCAGCCGCCAATTAGAACCATTTCTCCAGGACGTGTTTTCCGTAACGAAGCTATTTCGTCACGATCGCACTGTATTTTTCATCAGGTAGAAGGTTTGTATATTGATAAAGATGTGTCGTTTGCCGATTTAAAGCAAACCTTGTTATATTTTACGAAGGAAATGTTCGGAAAGTCGAAAATTCGCCTGCGTCCATCCTATTTCCCATTTACCGAGCCAAGTGCCGAAGTTGATGTTTATTGGGGTTTAAAAACCGAAACCGATTACCGCATTACAAAAGGAACAGGTTGGTTGGAAATTATGGGTTGCGGAATGGTAGATCCTAATGTTTTAAAGGCATCGAACATTAATCCTGATGAATATTCTGGTTTTGCTTTTGGTATGGGACTAGAGCGTATGGCAATGCTTTTGTATCAAATTGGCGATATTAGAATGTATTTTGAAAACGACGTACGCTTCTTGGAACAGTTTAAATCTAATTTCTAAAATTTTACATAATTATATAAAGCTCTTGTTTATTCAAGGGCTTTTTTTATTTTTGACAAAAAACATTTTTATGGATTTATCAGACATTGTTCAGAAAAACAAAGCAGACAAAGGCTTACGTTTTGCAAATTTTTTAATTGATACTATCTTATTTTATTGTAGTTTTTTAATACTTGCTTTTGTGATTGGTTTCATCGCCATTGTATTAGATTTTGATACTTCATTTCTTGTAGAATTAGAAAACATACACCCTTTGTTAGACAGATTAATAACCGCTATTATTATGGTTTTCTATTTCTTTGGTTTTGAAACGCTGACTAAAGGAAGATCAATAGGAAAATTCATTACAGGTACAAAAGTAGTTACTTTAGAAGGTGAAACACCAACAGCAAATGTGTTCTTAAAGAGAAGTTTTTGCAGAATTATTCCTTTTGAAGCCTTTAGTTTTTTTGGCGAAAACGGTTGGCATGACAGTATTCCTAAAACTGCTGTTGTGGTTAAAAAGCATTTTGACTATGAATCTAATTTATCGTTAGATGTAGATACAATCGGGAAAGAGTTCGAATAAAAACGGTCTTTAAAAATCAATATTTTTTAAACTTGGTCTATGGTTTACTTATAAAACAATCGTTTAGAACCAATAATAAAAAACACCAAAGCTGTTGCAAACGATATAAAACCAACGTTTACAATAAATCCTAAAGCAAAACAAATTACCCAGATTAATTTTTCGCCGGCAGGCATTTTTTTCGATTTAAAAATCATAAAATAAGCCAACGCAATATAAATAACCGATGAAATAAGTCCTACGGTAATTAAATTGTTTCCGTTTAAAGAATTCCATTCCATGTGGGTAACTTTAAATACCGACCCCACAATTAAGATTATAAAACTCAATACAAAAGCTATTCTGTAATATTTAAAAAGACTCATAAATTACATTTTTACAAATTTAAGCAAATTGAAATCTTTTTTCGGTCTCTTTTATGCTTTGTAAAAACCTTGGTTTAATGATTGCCGAAAATATATACAGAGTAAGCACGTGAATTAATATAAAAACGATAAATACATTCAATCCCAAGACTGATAATTCGCTAGTTCTATCTTCTCGAAAAAAATTGCTGATTAATGAAAACCCAAAACCTGTTAGATAAATAAACGGCAATGAAAATACAGATTGTGCAACCGATTGTATTAACCAACTTCTTCCTTGTATTTTCTGTTGCTTTTTAATTTTAGACACAAACCTAAATCCATCGACCATAAAATAAATAAATGATAATAATAAAATTGCCAATGAAATAATTTCTCCTAATTTACCTGTCCTTTTCAAAAGAAAAAAAAGAGCCAAATACAGAATTATTGTTACAACGACTTTAGGAATCGAAATAAATTTCAGCAATTCGTTTACAATCATTTTATTGTAATGTTTGTGTAGTTCAACCTGCTTTTGTTCTACCAAACCTGTAAAACCAAAGATCCCAAACTTTTTAAATTCGGTTTGTAAAGCTTCTTCAAATAAAACGTTCGGGTTTTCTTTCAATTGATTTTCAATCGCATTTGCCAAATGATCTACCAGTTCTACCTGAACATCGTAATGTTCTACATAATGTTTTTTGGTAAAAGTAAATAATTGATCTATTTGTTGATTTGTTAAGCGTTTTTCCATTTCTTAATATTATTAACCATTTTTAAATGACGAAAATAATTGCAGTATTTTATAATAAACATGAAGTAAAAAGCATTGAAGAACACTAACATACCTATCCATCCGTCAAGATTTTCTCTGTATTTAATTGAATTTTGTTGCATAAAAATCATAGAGAAAGCCATTAAACTCATGGCTGCTAGTGCTTTTTTATTTGAAAATGCTGCAATTTGTCCGTAAACTGTAGTGTAATTTCCTTCGGTATATTTTTTTAAAACATATTGGTTCAATATTAAAGCAATAGCAAAAACAACTATCTTATAAATAAAAACCACATTATTAATTGTTTCTATTTCCATTGAATCTTTAAAAAGATAGATTAACACAGGAGCTAGTAACGAAATTACACCCCAAATAATTAGATCATTTCTAAAAGTTGACAATAATTGATCTTTATAAAACAAAGGCATTTTAATTTTTCCGTATAAATGCATTCCGCTCCACTCAACTTCTCGTAACCGATCGTGCCAATTTTCAAAGACTTTATCAAACGATGTTTCAAAAGAATCGTTTCCCATTCCTTCTTCAATTTCTGAAGCTATATGATCTATTACTTCGTGCTTTGCATCATCGTAATAAAAATCGTAATCAACATACAGTTTTTCTTCGATTTGCTGTATTTGCTCTATCGATAACTTCATTAGTAACCTAATTTTAAATTTGGGTTTACAATATTTTGCATGTTACGTACAAAATTCTCCAACTCTTCCATACGCGAAACCGTTTCTTTTACACCGCTTTCTGTCAACTTGTAGTATTTACGAATACGTCCGTCCACGCGATCCATTTCCACATCTAAAAAACCGTCGGCTTCCATTTTGTGCAATGCCGGATACAAAGCACCTTCGGTAATATTCATTTCGCCCTGCGTAATTTCTTTAACCTTTTGGGTAATTTCATAGCCGTACATTTTGCCGTGCTGTTCCAGAAGTTTCATAATAATGGTATTTAAACTTCCTTTATATAATTGTTGCTTTTTCATATACTTATGAATTTTAGGTATGGCAAATATACATAATTTTTTTATGCATCAAAATTTTAGGTATAAAATTGTTTCAGAAATGATAAATATCAGTATTAAGCGGTTGTAATTTTGTACTTTTGCAGAAATTAAAATCAAATGTCAAAATTCAATCCTTTAAAGGTAAAAGAAATAAGAAGAGAAACGCCTTTGGCAGTTTCGATTGTTTTTGATATTCCTGCCCATTTACAAGCAGATTATCAGTTTCAGGCGGGTCAATACGTAAACATAAAAGCTGTTATAAACGGCGAAGAAATAAGAAGATCATACTCTATAAGTTCGTCGCCGAAAAGTAACGAATTGCGCGTTGTTGTTAAGGCGGTAGAAAACGGATTGTTCTCGAATTACGCTACACAACAATTGCAGGTTGGCGATGAATTGGAAATTGCCGTTCCCGAAGGTAAGTTTGTTTTAGAGAATAAAGAAGCAAAAGTTATTGTGGGAATTGCTGCAGGAAGCGGTATTACGCCGATTATTTCATTGGCAAAGGATACATTAGAAAGTGCTACTGATACCACTTTTGTATTGATTTATGGAAATAAAACTGTAGAAGATACCATTTATTTTAATGAGATCGATGCACTTAAAAGCCAATATTTAGGTCGATTTTTTGTACATTATACCTTTACAAAAACACATCCAGAAGGTGCTTTGTTTGGAAGAATTGAACGATCTACCATCAATTTCGTACTTAAGAACAAACATAGTGAAAAACGTGTTGATGAGTATTTCTTGTGCGGTCCGGAAGATATGATTAAAAAAGTTACCGATGTTTTAATTGAAAACGGAGCCAACGAAGAGCAAATTCATTACGAATTGTTTACCACAAGCTCTACCAATGGTGAAATTCCGGTTACGGGAGAAGGAATGGTAAAAGTTACTGTTATGGTTGACGATGTTGAAACAACCTTTAACATGCCACGTACCGAAAACATTTTAAATGCCGCTTTAAAACACGGTGTTGATGCGCCGTATTCATGCCAAGGCGGTATTTGTAGTTCGTGTATGTGCCGTACAGTGAAAGGATCGGCAGAAATGAAAACCAATCATATTTTAATGGACGATGAAATTGAAGAAGGCTTACTTTTGGCTTGCCAAGCTTATGTTACATCAGATGAAATTTATGTTGATTTTGATGATGTTTAATCGTTGATAAATTATAACATAAAGTTCTATTTTTAGTTAAATAAAAACCCCGGCAGAGTTTGAAACTCTGTCGGGGTTTTATAATTTATTAGGATAACATATTTTTTTAAGACCTCAAAGGTTTTAAAAACCTGTGAGGTCTGTCTTTTTTACAAATCAAAACCTAAATCGGTACGGTAATATTTTTTGTCGAAGTTTATTTTTTCAACGTTTTTGTACGATTGCTTTAAAGCGTCTTTAAAGTTTTCTCCGTATGATGTTACTGCAATTACACGCCCGCCGTTAGTAACGATAGTTCCATCTTTTTCGGCAGTTCCTGCATGAAAAACAATCGAGTTTTCAACATCATCCAAACCAGTAATCGGCTTGCCTTTTTCGTAATCTTCAGGATATCCACCCGAAACAATCATTACGGTTGTAGCAGTTCTTTCGTCGATTTCTAACACCGTATTTGCCAACGTTTGATTTGCAACTGCCTGAAACAATTCCACAAGATCCGATTTTACACGAGGTATAACCACTTCCGTTTCCGGATCGCCCATACGAACATTGTATTCAATTACAAACGGATCGTTTCCTACCTTTATCAAACCAATAAAAACAAAGCCTTTATATTCAATAGCATCACTTTTTAAACCATTAATTGTTGGTATTACAACACGTTCTTCTACCTTTTGCATAAATTCTGCATCGGCAAACGGAACCGGAGAAACAGCGCCCATTCCACCTGTATTTAAACCCGTATCGCCTTCGCCAATTCGTTTGTAATCTTTAGCTGTTGGCAATATCTTATATGATTTTCCATCCGTCAAAACAAAACACGACAATTCAATTCCGTCTAAAAATTCTTCAATAACAACTTTAGACGATGCGTCGCCAAACTTAGCATCAACCAACATATTGCTTAATTCCTGCTGTGCTTCGGCTAAATCATTCAATATTAAAACACCTTTACCAGCAGCCAAACCATCGGCTTTCAATACGTAAGGTGGATTTAAAGTCTTTAGAAATTCTTTACCTGCCTCAACGGTATCTTTCGTAAAAGCTTCGTATCGAGCTGTTGGAATATTATTTTTTACCAAAAACTGTTTGGCAAATTCTTTACTTCCCTCCAATTGTGCACCGTGTTGTGACGGACCAATCACAGGAATGCCGTTTAAAGCAGTATCGTTCTTGAAAAAATCGTAAATACCTTTAACCAAAGGATCTTCCGGACCAACAACCACCATTTCTACAGCGTTGTTTAAAACAAACTGTTTAACAGCGTTAAAATCTGTTGGGTTTACAGCAACATTGGTTGCAATTTGCGCAATACCTGCGTTACCCGGTGCTACAAATAACTGGCTGCATTTGGTACTTTGAGTAATTTTCCACGCTAATGCATGCTCTCTTCCGCCCGATCCTAATAGTAAAATATTCATATTTGTTGTGTTGTAGTTTTATTGCAAAATTAGTAATTAATAAGCCTTTTTTTCGCCTTTTATTGCATTTTTTATGGTAAGATAAATAATCTTCAAGTCAAGTAGCAACGACCAGCTTTCCATGTAAAAAATATCGTATTTAATTCGGTTGATAATATCTGTATCGTTTTCAATTTCGCCTCGATAACCATGTGTTTGTGCCATTCCGGTAATTCCGGGTTTAATAAAATGGCGTGCTTTAAACTTATTGACTTTTACCGCGTATTTTTCGGTAAAATTCAACATGTGCGGACGTGGTCCTACAACAGACATACTACCAAATAAAACATTAAAAAACTGCGGCATTTCGTCGATACTTGTTCTACGGATAAATGCTCCCACTTTTGTTATTCGGGGATCGTTCTTTACGGCTTCATCAATATCTGCTTTTTCGTTAACAAACATTGATCGAAACTTATAACAGTTAAACTCCTCATAATCAAGCCCATTTCTTTTCTGTTTGAAGAAAATAGGACCTTTAGATTCCAACCTAATTAAAATAGCAATTAGCGGCGTTAACCACGACATAATTAAAATGATTACAAGCGATGAAAAAATGATATCGAATACGCGCTTAATAAAGTAATTCAATGGATCATTCAACGGAGTAGTTCTTGATGCCATTACAGGAATTACTCCATAATAATCGACCTTTAAATTGGCTGAAAGCAGATCTTTTTGTGATGGAAGAAACTTTAAAAGTTTTAGGTTATTATCAACATAATCAATAAAAACAGAAACCTGTTTGGTGTTTGCTTTCTCTAAACTAAGATAAATTTCATCGATGTCATTTTCTATACAAAACGCGATAACATCTTCGGGAGAAGTATCAATTAAAGAAAAATTACCGAATAATTTATAACCATAATCATCATTTCCGGTTACAAATTTTATAAAATTGGCAGTTAAATCATCATGACCAACAACAACAATTCTACGTATATTTCCTTTATAGTATTTTCTGAATAATTTAAGTAGCCAGAAAATAAGATACTTTGCCAGAACAATAACAATTGCAGTACCTAACAGATAATATCCAACTACATTATACTCTTTTGTTAGCGAAAACAAACCGTTTAAGGCAAATATGTTTAAAGCGAATAAAAAGTATTGCTTGATTGTTTTTTGGGCAATTTGAATTAGTTTTGTGAAACGATATACCTGATAAAATTTAGTGGTTATCGATATTACAATCCAAGAAAAGGCAAGGTACAGATAAAAATAAGTTGCTTGAAAACTGTCGGGCAACAGCCAAATACCAAAAATTACCAAAACTATTAAGTCAAAAGTTATGGTAATGGGTCTTAAATACTTGGAATATCTACCTATTTTGCGCTGCACTAATAAATGTATTTAGAAAAATCTTTGTGTTCTTCTTTTTGCAATTCTTCTGCCGATAAAGTTTTAAAATAATCGAACGTTTTCTGTAAACCGGTTTTACGGTCGGTTTTTGCTTCCCAATTTAATAATTTTTTTGCTAATGATGTATCGGGTTGGCGTTGTAACGGATCATTTTCCGGCAACGGTTTGTAAACTATTTTTTGATTGGTTCCGGTTAGCTGAATAATTTCTTTTGCAAAGTCGTTAATCGTGATTTCATCAGGGTTTCCAATGTTCACAGGCAAATGATAATCGCTCATTAACAACCTGAAAATTCCTTCGATCTGATCATCAACATAACAAAAAGAACGCGTTTGGTTTCCATCGCCAAAAATCGTTAAATCTTCGCCTCGTAACGCCTGACCCATAAATGCCGGGATTACACGACCGTCGTTCAAGCGCATTCTTGGTCCGTACGTATTAAAAATACGAACAATACGCGTTTCCAAACCATGAAAATTATGATATGCCATTGTTAGTGATTCCTGAAAACGCTTGGCTTCGTCGTAAACTCCGCGAGGTCCAATCGTGTTTACGTTTCCATAATAATCTTCGGTTTGCGGATGAATTAACGGATCGCCATAAACTTCAGAAGTTGATGCAATTAAAATTCTGGCGTTTTTGGCTTTTGCCAATCCTAACAAATTATGAGTTCCTAACGATCCTACTTTTAAGGTCTGTATGGGAATTTTTAAATAATCGATCGGGCTTGCCGGCGATGCAAAATGCAAAATGTAATTTAAATTTCCGGGTACGTGAACAAACTTGGTTACATCGTGGTGATAAAACTCAAAATATTCATTTTTAAACAAATGCGCAATATTTTTTAAATCCCCAGTAATTAAATTATCCATTCCAATAACATAAAAACCTTCGTTTATAAAGCGATCACATAAATGTGAACCCAAAAAACCTGCAGCACCCGTAATTAATACCCGTTTCATTTGTGAAAATTTTGTTAAGCAAAAGTACGGTTTAAAATAATTATAGAAAAGACCTAAATTTAGTTTTTATAATAAATCTAAATAGGTAAAAGATTTAAAACATAGCTTTTCATTTCAGCTTCAAACCGTTCTTTAGAAAAAGTAAAAGCATGGTTTCGAATTTCAGATAAATTAAAATTACTACATAACTAATTATTAATGATTTTTTATGTTAATTTTTTAATTATATTTGATTATTAATATTAACAAAATAAAAACATATAAAAAATGAAAAACACTACACTAAAAAAGAGTCGTCTATTTTATTTACTTGCTCTATTAATATTGACAGTTAATACTATTTCTGCACAAGGCTGTATTGTGTACGACGATTTAACCACAAGCCAACGCACAGCTTTAGGTATTACAAATCAAACATTTCAATCGAATCAAATTAATTCTTTATCGCCATTTTTTAGTACGCCTGTGGGTTATCAGCTAACTCCCAAAAAATTTAGAATACAAATTTGGAATGTTAGAAGTACCGATGGATCAACCGGAGTCTGGGTTCCTTATCACGAGGCAGTTGAATATATAAAAAATTTGAATAACTACTATAAAGATTATAATATTTGTTTTGCTTTAACCGGCATAGGTGTTTTACATGATGATGCTGTTTTAAACGGGGCTTGGCATTGGGAATTAAAAGATTCAGGAATGCTAAATAATGCTTATTTAGACAACGCAATTAATGTTTATATGGCACCAAATGTTACCCCCATTCCTGGAGTAGGGGGTGTTACAAATTATTATAATAATGCAATTGCCATTAGGCAACCATCTATGTATGATAAAGCACTACTTGCTCACGAAATGGCACATGCATTGGGTATTATGCATACCATTGGAAACCGGAATGAGAATGAGATACCTAATTCACCGAATGGAATGGGCAGCCTGTCTGGATGTGAACATGTAACCCGAGATCCGAACGACCCTACTTATAATGCAGATAGTGCCGGGGATTATGTAAGAGACACTGCTGCAGATCCCGGTTTAAGAGGAAACTCTACACACCAATATTATAACACAGACGCTAATTGTAATTATTTTGGCAATGAGATAAATTGTGATGGCACACCTTATCAGGTTGATAGCGCCCTTATTAGCAACATAATGTCTTATGGTGGTTCGCAATGCAAAATTGGGTTGTCTTTAGGTCAAGCGGAACGAATTCATTATGGTATAGATAATGCAGATTTAAGTAATGATGTAAAAAGAGCTTTAATTACAGATGAGAATGATTTTGATTATGATTTTGTAATAAGAGATGGGGAAGATGATTTTGGTGTAGAACCAAATACCGTTACGCAAAACTTTTGGACAAGCCCAGATATTTGGGTGCGTACAACGAATGATAACAATTTATCTCATGAAAATCCTGTTTATGGTATTGGCAATAATTATATTAAAGTTCGTGTAGTTAACAAAGGCTGTTCAATCTCTGCCGGGGAAGGAAAACTAAAATTATATTGGACAAAAGCAGGAACCAATTTACCTATGGATGTATGGGAGAGCGGTACTTACAATGTAAATGGCTATCCGCTAGGTGGTTTAATTGGTGAAATAGATTTACCTGCTTTAGAATCTTATGAAGAACATATTTTTACATTTCCTTGGGCTGTACCAAATCCAGCTAATTATTCAACCATAAACGAACCTTGGCATTATTGTTTAATGGCAAAAATAGAATCTCCAAATGATGTTTCTACTTTGCCAGAACACAATGGCGTCTATTATCACTTTTTAAACAGCAACAATATTGCTTTAAAAAATGTTCATGTAATTAATAACACTTCATCAAATTCAGGTAAAATTCACATTGGTAATTTTACAGGTGCAGTTAAAAAATTCAAATTAAAGTTAAGTAATTATATATCATATAATTCTAATACAAATATTTTTAATGAAGCAGAAGTTAAATTTACCTTTGATAATAAATTATGGTCTATATGGCAAAGTAGTGGTTTTCAAGGATCAAACTTCACAAATTTTGGCGAAAAAACTATAATTGTGAATGAAGACACCGAAATATTCCTAAATAATTTTCCTGCAAATGACTTTGGTTTGTTAAATGTTAAAGTAAATTTTTTAACTGATGCTTATACAAGCAATGACCTGTTTGGATTTAATGTAGAACATTGGGATAACGATTCCAACGAATTAATCGGTGGCGAACTGTATTTAGTTAATAAAAATGAACGCGATTTGTTCACTGCCGACGCTACTGTGGCTAACAACACTTTACAAGCAGTAACTATTAACGAACCCGCAGTTTATAACTGGTACGATGCCAATGGTACTTTATTACATACCGGGCAAAATTATACAGTAAGTAATACAAACGGGACCTATTTGTTAGAAGTTGTTGCAGATTATGATGGGTATAAAGACATGAAAGAAGTTACTATAATACCTAACAATTCTGTATTACTTCATAACATTTATCCAAATCCAGCAACAAACAATGTAACAGTACAATATAATCAGCTTAATTGTAATAATGCCTATATAATGTTGGTAAATGTAAACAGTAATACAAGTGCTAATTATATTTTAAATTTAAATAATGCAAGCATTAAAATAAATACCGGTCAATATACCCCGGGCTTATACCGTGTAGTATTGGTGTGCGATAACAATGTAATAGAAAGCCATAACCTAATAATACAATAATTATGAGAAAACTAACTATTATACTACTAACATTGATGCCCTTTTTAACCAAGGCACAAATTACGTTGATACCAGACCAACAGTTTGAGCAAAGATTAATTACATTAAACATTGATAGCGATGGAATTGTGAATGGTCAAATTCTAACAAATGATGCATTAGCTGTTACTGATTTATATTTAGGAGGAGGTTTTATAAATGATTTAAGTGGGCTGCAAGATTTTATAAGTTTGGAAAAATTAACTTGTTACTATAATCCTTTAAATGGTTCTTTTGGTGCACCCTATGGCATAGTAAATATTAGTACATTGATAAACCTAAAAGAGTTAGACGTTAGGGCATCGCATTTAAACACTATTGATGTATCAAACAATGCTTTATTAGAAAAGATTTTAATAGGAAACGAATCAGGTGGAGATATTCCAATTATTAGTGATTTTACAAAGTTAGATTTAAGCAATAATCCAAATGTAAATTATGTGGATGCCACTAATTTATTTAATAGATTTACTTTCTTAAATATGCGTAATAATACAGCCAACAATGTTTATATTGATGTTTCAAGCGTAATGATTAATCCGCCAACAGTATGTATAGAAGTAGATAATCATATAGCTGCAACAAATGGAACTGCACCTTATGATACTTGGGTGGTAGCCGGTAACTATTACTTTAGTGACAACTGCGTTTTAAGCGTAGAGAAATTCGTAAACGAAAACTTTAAAATTTACCCTAATCCTGCAACAGATTATGTTTCCATTGAACAAAAAGAAACAAATGGCGTAACCTTACAATCGGTTCAAATTTTAGATAGTTCGGGTAAATGGATACGTTCTGTTAAAGAGAACTTCAATCAAATAGATGTTTCAAACCTAAGTGAAGGGATGTATTTGTTTGTAATACAGACTGACAAAGGCAATAAAACCGAAAAAATTATTGTAAAATAGATCTTCAAAAACAGAGCTTTAATTAGCTCTGTTTTTTTTGCCTTCTATAAATTCACTAATCTCTTTTTCAAACCGTTCTTTACAAAAAGTGAACGCATGGTTGCGAATTTCAGATAAGTTAAAGGTTGTTTGTTCAAATTCATTAATCGCATTTATTAACGATGCCGATGTTTGCTCATTAAACAAAATTCCGGTTTTACCGTTTACAACGGTTTCTAAAACGCCGCCTGCCTTATAGGCAATTACGGGTGTTCCGCAAGCTTGTGCCTCAATGGGTGCAATACCAAAATCTTCTAAACCTATATGAATAAAGGCTTTTGCTTTTGAAAGTATTTTGTTTACTTGGGCAGAATCTAAATAACCGGTGAACTGAATGTTTTCTTTGGCTATTTTTTTAAGATTTGATAGTTGATCGCCATCGCCAATAACAATCAGTCTTTTGTTAAGCTGATTAAAAGCTTCCACAACCAAATCAAAACGTTTGTAAGGAACAACTCTGCCAATTGCAACGTAATAGTCTTCTTTGGCATCGCAAAAAGAAAAATGTTCTAAACTGACCGGCGGATAAATAACAACCGAATCTCTGTTATAGGTTTGCTTTACCCAGTTTTGAACGAATTTTGAATTGCTTATGATAAAATCTGGACGTTGAGCCTGACGTACATCAATCTTTCGAAGCAAATTAATTAGTGGTTTTAATAAAAAAGCGGTTTTACCAAAATACAAATCAACCTCGTCCCAAATATATTTAAAGTTTCTTGCTTGAAAATAACTAATATGCAACTGATTAGGCGATGATTTTTTTACTCCTTTTGCCACCGCATGCGATGAAGAAATAATTAAATCAACGTCTTTATTAACTTTAATTTTTGATGTAAAATAATGAAATGTGAAGAAAAATGCTCTGAAATACCGTCCAAATTTTTGCAACAAAGTAGTTTTAATAGGATACTTATCAGGAAAAATCTTTTTAAAATCATTTTCCTTCATTATATCAACCAAAGCATGCGTTTCATTAAACTGAAAAACGTTCTGCAAAGACGTCAACACGCGTTCTGCACCGCCGTATTTATCCAACCAATCAACTACTAATGCTTTTTTCAACCTTATTTAATTTACAAAGTACAAAAATAGTATTTAACAACGATATGAACACTACACCAATTTGGCGGTCTAAAAGATTTTCTGTTAAAAAACTTATCGCAATAACAATTAGAAAAGTTTGATACAAAACCGACGAATTTGAATAGAAATAAAACAGCGTCACCAAAAATAAAATTAAGCCAAAAATGCCGAATTTTAACATTTGATCAAAATACTGATTGTGTGTGTTGTAAGTAACTTTTGAAAAATCTTCATATGATTTGTAGGTAAATCCGTTGTAACAATTGTTCAATTTTTCTTGAACCTTATCGGCACCAACTCCCAACACAAAATGATCTGATATCAGATCGGTAGCGCAATGCCAAATTCCGTAACGGTAATTTACCTCGTGCGGTTCCTGATTTTTATTGGGCAAAACCAGATCTTTTTCTACCACTTTTATGTATCGTTCCTTCATCGGTGAAAACCAGAAAAAAGCCAACGCGCACAAAGGCAATGCAATTAAAACACTCCATTTTACGGTTTGGTTTTGTATCGATTTAAAAACGATAAACAGCAAACCGATTAAATAGCACGCTAATGCGATTCGGGCCGAATAAATGTACGTCGAGGTCAATAAAAATACGATTGCAAAAATACTTAACAAGTTTATTTTTCTGTTGAAAAACATCTTAAACGTTAGCCACAAAGCAGCAAAAATGGTCAGTAAACCTAAATATGGTAAGTGTAAAGAAGTGGCATCGGCAAACAAATTCCGAAAAATAGGATGGTAAAAATCGTTTTGCTGCCAAGCGTTGTTCCAACCAAAATTAAACACTTTAAACCAGCCTAAGCCATTCAATATAAAAACGGACGTGATGTACACTGATCCAAACGTTTGTAACAGTTTTTTGGTAACAATTTCTTTGTTCAGAATGAATCCTAAGGGAAAAATTAGAAAAGGCAGACTTTTGGTAATTGATTTACCTAATTCTTTAAAATTATCTGCAAACGGAAGGTAAAAAATATACATTAAGCACAAAAATGCCAATATTAAAATGGTAAATTTATGTGTTTTTAAAAGCGGAAATGTTTTGTTTTTAAACGCATTTATTAGCGCTAAAACAAACCAGATCATCATTAAAGTAGAGAAATGGTTCAGTTTTAAAATTGGGAAAAGACCTAACGCACAGGTACTAAAATAAAAAACTTTAGCTAAACGCATTCAATTCGGTTTTTAAAACATCAAGATAATTATTTCTTTTAAGATATTCCTGCGCTTTCAAGGTTTTTTCAATAGCTTTTTGCTGATTATTGATAACCGATAAAATCTGATTTTTAAAATCGAACAATTCATCGGCATGAAAATACATATCGTGCGTTAAACCAATACCTTCGGCACCAACACTTGTACTTACCAACGGAACACCGTTTATCAACGCATTTACAGATTTTACTTTAACACCACTGCCATGAAACATTGGGTTTACAAACACCTTTGCCAATTGATAGTACTGCTTTAAACACGGCGCATTTAAAACAAAAGTTACGTGTGGCAAATGACTGTATTTTTCTTGAATTTCTTGATTTTCTTCTTTTAAAGATCCAACAATATAAAAATGATAATCAGGAATTTCGGTTATCAGCAAAGGATGAATGTTTTTTAAATACCAGTCTAAACCAAAGGTATTGTTCTGCATAAAAAGCGATCCCATAAAAACTACATTATTTCCAGTTTTTTCCGTCGGAACAACAATCTCGTCGTTAATAGGAAAAGGCATAAAAACACTTTTATTTAAAAGGTTTACAGCAGATAAATCGTCTTTTGAAATAAACCATAATTTATCGGCTTTTTCAAAAACCAAGGCAGACAAGTGTTTAATTTTTGATGTTTCCAGCTTATAATAAATCTTCTGTCTTAAACTGTTGGAACTTTTGCCCAGCATTTTAAAATAATGACTTTCGATATTATGAACCCGAACCACTATATTTTTATAACTGATGGATTTGTTAAGCGTAATTGCCCAGCAAAATTCGCTTTCTAAAATTACTAAATCGTAAGTTTGATTGATATCGATCGAAGCCAAACCTTTCCGACTTAAAAACTGTAATGGTAAATTACTAAAAAGTTGCTGCAATTGATTTTTACGGCGTGTAAAGAAAAAATGACGCGTGTGTAACGCAATTTCATCGATTTGTTTTTGGGTAGGATTTACCTTTTCGGTAACCACCAAATCAACTTCATGCCCTAAAGAAGTGAGCCCTTTTATTCGTTCCCAAACATCGATAGCTCCACCAAAAATGGGAGGCGAAGGAATAAACCCGCTAACTACTGCTATCTTCATTCTTCTTTAAATTATATTTCTTTTCAAAAACATCGGCAATTGCCAGGAAAATCCACACATCATATTTAACATGATAGGTAATATAAACAATTCCTGCCATAACTGCAAACGCTAACGGAATTCGTAAAAAATAAAAATCTAAATCCTGTATTTTGCTTAACGTTAAATATCTTTTGATATAGAATTGATAAAAGAAAATAATGAAGAAAATTCCGCCGAACATCAATTCATCAAAGAAAGCACTTTTGGTTGATAAGGCTTGGGTTGTTGACAAATATCCGCGAATTTCCTGCAAATTGAACTGATCTACGATGCTTGATTCTAAAATATATTCTAAAACTTGCGGATAATACGTTACAAATCCGCTCCAACCCACACCTAACGGACATAAAACAAAAACCGAAACAGAGGTTATTATTGATGAAAATCGTGTGCCGAAAGTTCCGCTGGTTGTGATTTGTTCTGCTATAATTTCACGCAAAACAAAACCTAAATATCCACCTACAACTAAAAGCAGCGCAATAGCAATTACAAATGTGTTTCGTAAGTATTTGTTTTTCTTTAGATATGATAGCGTTAAAGGTAAAATTGAAAATAATACTAATAATAAAAACCCTTTAGATTCACTCACCAATGAGTATGCTAAAAACAAGTAGATACTTTGCAGATAGACCATCCATTTCCAAAAACCTTTAATTTTTAAGTAATGTATCAGGAAAACAGGTAGGAAAATAAAAATAATTAATATGGTACCTGTCCAGCTTTCTTCGGGTGTTAATAGTCGAACACGCCAATATTTTTTTGCTAATGTGTGTAAAAAAGGCAAGAAAATTTCATTCGTTTTTAAGAAGTATATCTCTACCGTTAAAAATGCAGTTATAAACAACTGCGTTAAAGATACAGCCGAAAAAAGATTTCTTACTTTACTAAAATTATTACTTAAATACGCGTAAAAAAACTGATACAGAATAAAAATAACTATTGGATAAACACTCATTTTAAGTGTTTTAATAATGATATTTTCATCTAAAACCACAAGCGTTTCATTATGAATGTAGGATATTACGAGAAAAACAGCCGATATTAAAACAGAGTAAAGCAGATATTTTAAATAGTGTACTGCGTAATTACTGAATTTTATTGTGTGGTTAGATAAAATATAAACAAGCATAAAAGGCGCCAATAACACAACAGGCGACCTACCAATTTCGCCCACCACATTATGCAGCGGAAAATCTTGATAAATAGCAGCAAAAATTACTATTAAATATATAATTACCTGTTTATTTAACGTCATTAAATGTAATTTTAATCAGTTTTTTAGCCAATGCTAATTGTCCTTTGCGCAATCTGTTTACTATTAATAATAAGCTTGAAAAATAAAATTTAAAACCTAACGAATAGTATTTTTTAATGAATTTTTTTCTGCTGATAAAAAGCTGTGTTTCAGAAAAGATGCTTTTCTTTTTTTTGTAAGATGATCCTATGGTAGCTCCTTCTTTATGGTAAACAATGCTTTTTTCGCACCAATCGGGCTTATATCCTTTGCTTTTTGCGCGATACATCCAATCTAATTCCTCATAATACAGAAAAAAATCTTCATTCAACAGACCTACTTCTTCCACAAAGAATCTTGAGACAAACATAGAAGCACCATGAGGATAATCAATACTTGGTAAATCTTTCTTTAAAACATCTTTATTTTTTCCTTCGCCAACGTGTTCTGAAATGTAAAATGTTTGGTTAAAAGATCCTCCAACCGCTTGGATCGTTTCATTATCATAAAAATACAATAATTTGCTGCCTAAAATGGTTTTAGGATGTTGGCTGTGATATGCTTTTAATTCGCTTAAAGCTTCAGCATCAACAATGGTATCATTGTTTAAAATCCAGAAATTGGCTGCATTATTTTGCTTTAAACCAAATTGCAATGCAATATTGTTACCGTGTGCAAACCCTTTGTTTTCTTTGGCCTTTATTAAGATAATTTGTTCTTTATTGATTTCTTTATCTTCTTTTTGATGAAAACTCACAAATGGTATCCGCTGACTTTTTACAAACTGAATAAGTTTTGTGAACTCATTAGGATTAGAAGAATTATCTACAACAATAATCTTAAAATCAGTTGCAGTCATTTTTTGTAATGAAAGGATACAATCGCAGGTATCGCTACTTCCGTTGTGGTTTAAAAGAATTATGTAGGTAATATTCTTCATGCCGATAGTTCCTTTTTACCAGTTATCCACATACTGCCGGTTACAAAAATTTCTGTAATATATAATGTTAGAATAATGCCGTACAACCCGTAATTGTAAGTTAAAACAAAACCTAAAACTACCGTAATTAATAAGGCTACACTTAAAATTAGTAAGATTTTTTTGTGATGATTTTTAAATAATAATGTTTGATAAAACGGAATGTTCAATGCAACTATTATAGGTAAAAAAAGTAGGAAACTACTTAATTTTAATCCTTCATTAACTTCTTCGTTCAAATCAAAAAAATGAGCCAAATAAGGAATGATAAATACAATTACTACAGCTACTATTGATAAAAACATTACGTTAAAAAACGTCATTTTAAAAACATACGATTTTGCTGCTTTAAAATTCGATACAATTAAATTGCAATAGCTTGGATAGGTAACATTGAAGAACACACCTAAATAACTTCTGAAAGCAACTAAAAACAAATCGATTATCTTATAAATTCCGGCATATGTATTTCCTAACAACGTGTTGATAATAAATACTGGTGCTTGTGTGTAAAGACTAATGGAGAAATTAGACAGTACAATAGATTTATTATGTTTGATAAATACCCCAACTCTTTTTACTGATAGTTTAGTGTTTTTTGATATTTTGTAGTAAAACCACGCGTAAATTATACTGTTTGCTACCCCTAAAATTCCTACTACATACACATAATCTTCCGGTTTTTGTACGAAAAAATAGATACCAACTACATAAATTAGTTTCGACCAAAAAATGATATGATTGATTTTTTTAAAAGATTCTTGTGCCTGATAAATCCAGATTGGATTGTAATACCAGGCAACAATCCATGTTAATCCCCAATAATACGTTTTATCTACATTTAAAATACTAAAGATAATTACAAGCAGAATTGTTAACACAATGCAGCAAATCAATCGGTATTTGTAATTTAAGCCTATATAATTTTTTAGGTAAGCTATTTTAGATCGGTAAGCACTAATTTCTTTTACTCCGATTAAATTCGCACCAAATTCAATAATCAATCCTAATAAAATATAAACCGTCGTAACTAAGCCTACAATTCCCCATTTATCAACACCACAAACCGGAATAACGTACAATGCAACTAAAAAAGGCGCCAGCAAATTAACAACTTGTCCGGCACCATGTATTAAAATATTTTTTATTGAGGTTTGATTATCCAAAAAGTCTAATTTTTTAAACTCTTTATTTTAGAATTTAAATAAGCAATTACAATATATACAAACATGAAAAATAACGGTAATGTAATATAGTAAGGTAAAAACGGACTTACCGCAATATTCATGAATTTGGTTGCAACGTACACTACTTTTTCTTGCTCAATTAACTGAATATCAACAGCGTTTAACTGTTTCATTAATCCTTCTTTAGCTGTTAAAAGATCTGCTAATTCCGGATAAGCGTTCATGGTAATATCATTTACTTTATTTTCGCTACCCAAACGTTGAAACAACCCGTTTATATGTTCGATTGATTTTACTATTTCTGCACGTTTTGCAAGCGTATTCGTTTTTTCAATTTCTTTGCGCTTGTTAAAATAAGGATCACTATTTAGTTCTTCAAGAATTTTCTCGATACTTAAATCGGTCTTTCCCAAACCTTCGGTATAAACCGTTAAAAGATGGTATTTATAATTTTTTGACGCCAGTTTACTCTTTGAATATTTTTCAATATCAATACCGCGATCACTTAAAACTTTAAAGGCTTCAAAATGAACAGGATCGGTTAAAATATAATTATACGCATCGTAAATTGGTTCTATCTTAAGTTTGTAAACTTCGTTCCCTGCGTTAATTGAAATCAGCTTTTTATTAAGCTCTAAACGGTCATAATCTTTTACCTTCTGATTTAAATAATCGATACTTCCAAAATTCGGCACCACAATCAGCTCATGTCTTAACCTGCTGCTTTTTGTAGAATCTACATAAATTCCTAACGCAATTCCAACAACTAAAAGACCTAAAAAAACATACCATCTGCGAACAATGAAACGCAGCAGACGATAAAGATTTAAAATGAAATTATTGTAAAAACCGTTTGCGCGTTGAGCCATAAACTTAACATCTACTTCGTTAGGCAGATCCGCATTATGATTTGATAGTTTTTCTTGCATATTAACAGTTAAAAATTTGTTCTAGTATCTTTATGGTTATTAGGTATGTTGGTTTTACGCCCGATGCTCCTAAACCGCCCGAAGCCAGTGTACTTCCTGTTTCCAACGGATTATCTGATGCGTAATAAGCATACCTTACTTTTATATTTGGGTTGATGCTTTTTCGTATTTTTGATGCCGATTGTATGGCTTTTTGATAATGTGCGCCTTCCATTTCTAACCCAATTACACGCCAGGTTGAATCATGAAAGAACTTTAATAAATCTTTGTTTTGTAACGATGTTCCTAAAACGGTAATCATTGATCCGCCAAAAACAGGAATATCATTCCCTTCAAACATTTCTACGTTTAATTCGTTTTCAAACGGATAATTGTCGCCTGTTCCTTCATTAATATGCGCTGTTGGAATCATGATATCGCCTTTTTCGCCTACCAAAATTCCTGCTTTTCCCATTATTGAAACCGATTCAACATTTAAATGAAAATCTCTATTAAAAGGTTTCAACAATTCATCGATCGTTTCATAAGCTTGTTCGCCAAAAGCATAGTCCATTACAATAAGTACCGGTTTATCTGCTGTGTTTTCTGGAACTGCGTATTTACTAAACGCGGTGTTTTCGAACTTTATTTTAGCAGTATCAAAAATCTGCACGTCTATATTTGTTCCCGATGTATCCGGCAAAAAAAGCATTCCTTCATTTGTAGCGCGTTCGGCAACTAATGCACGCAAATCGCTGTTTCCGGTTTTGCTTAATTCTTCAAAAATTTCGGTTTTATCTTTCCCTCTTAATTTCGATTTTAAAACATCCGCAGCAAAAATCGAATTCATTACACTGTGCATGTTCGCACTGATAATGTGCAACGGACGGTTTAATAGCTGTAAACGCTGTAATTCAGTTTTTATTTTGGTTGCCCAAATTTCGCCGTAAATATGATGTCCCAAACGCTCGCGCAAAATCGGACTAAAAGTAATGGTTCTTTTGTTGTTTTCCAAAACTTCTTCTAAAGCAATTTTTCCAAGCCAGTAAATTACGTGTAAAAAACGATCGGGATTTTCTTCGGTAGCAAATGCGCTGTAAATATCGTTAATTTCGGCGAAGCTTCTGCCTAAAATAATGGTGGTGTGCGATATTGCAATTTCGCGTTCGGTCAGCGACAAAGGTTCTTGTGTTAAAACGGCATGTTCCAACTTTAACCAATCGCGCGAAACATTGTCGTCATCGTCAATTAAAATGCGGTCTTTAATTTTGTGCGATTCCACAAACATAAAGGTTAAATGCGTTAAAACATCGTAAATATCAGATCGTCCGCGTGTGATTTCGATGTTCATCTGCTCATAATCGATACGGTAACAATTGCGTCGGCGTTTTGGCGGAACAATCGGTTTAAAGTGAGATTGCGAATAACCTTCGTCTGATGTTAAATTGATGTATCGGCATTCTTCAATACCAATCGGCAAGCGTTCAATTACATAAAGCAAACCGCTTAATTCTACTTTTTCATCGGCGATCGATCCATAAATTTCAGGGCGTAAAAGCAATAAAGCTTCGCGCAAAGTTTCGCCCGAAACACCCATTGGTTTGTAAAAACCGCGGTTAAACAAATGGCGCATGGTAATGTACAAACGTTCTACCGCTGCCGATGATTCTTGTGCCCGTGTTCTTGTTATGTATTTTATTTCTGTCATTTTCTTACTTTACTTAATCATTACCACAATAGACACATAGTTTTTTATGCTTTAAAATGATTTTTTCTATGTAACTATGTTGTAAATTATATCTTGATTTTTAATTTGATAAAATCAATCCGATTGCCGGATCTACTATTTCTCTTGGTGCATTTGGATTTCTTGGTTGAAACTGATCGTTTGGAAACCATTCCCCGTACATATATCTGAAAGATGAGGTTTTTTCTACTTTATTATTCATAACATCGGGCTGATAACGGAAATCTTCAAACAACTGATCTCCTTTCACAAAATTTGCCGGACGAAACTGATTATTTTCGGTCATTAACCATTCAACCGCAACGAAAATTCCGTTTTTAGGTATTTTAATATTATACTTTAAAACATTGATTAAATTTTTCTTGGTTCCGCGTTTTACTGTCGTAATTATAGGATCAATCAGTAAATCATCGCTTGGGCAACCGTATTCGTTCATTCGTAAAAACCGAATTTTAATGGTAGCTGCAGCAACGGCACTTTTAGTATAAACAATTACTTTATCGATATATTGAACCGATTTTATTTCGGCATCGTTCTCAAAAAACTTTCCGTACATATACGGAACATTTCCCGGAGCAAAATACATGTTTTCGAAATGCGCATCGCCAATGGTATGATGGAACGATTTTTCGGGCAGAACCAACAAAGCAGGCTGCGGAATTTCGTAAGATTCTAATGTAACATTTGTGGTTTTTGATGCTTCTTCTTTAAAGATTTTATGTCCCGATGCGTTGAAAACCAAAGTATCTGTAGCCAGTGCAGACGGTATGTAAAACATGCCTAAAGAATCGGTTGTTGCGCCGTCGCTTCCGTCTAAAACCCAAATATTAGTGAGCGGTAAAGGTTTGTTTTCGGTATTCACCACCTTTCCGCTAATCTGTGCAAATACACATATTGGAGTTATTAATAAAAGAAACAGCAACTTTTTCATACGCTATTTTAGTTCATGAATAAAATCGGCAATTTTACGGTCGTTCGCCAAACGCGGTAATTTATTTTGCCCGCCCAATTTTCCTTGTGATTTCATGTATTCGTTAAAACCACCAACAGGAACTTTGGTAATTACTAAAGTACGCAAAACATTGCCAACAATTAAATCATCGTAATAAACATTTTGATTTCTTAACGCAGCATCTATTTTCAAAGCGAAATCTTCCAAATTAGTCGGATCTTTTTCAAATTCAACCAACCATTCGTGATAAGGCAGTCCGCTTTCGGGATTAATTTGTGGTGCCACCGTAAATTCAGTAACCATGGCATCGGTTTCATTCAAAGCTTGTTGCATTGCCTGCTCTACTTCTTTACCAATAACGTGTTCGCCAAAAGCCGAAATATAATGTTTAATACGCCCTGTTACAATAATTCTATACGGTTTTAAACTTGTAAACATGACCGTATCGCCAATATTGTACGCCCATAAACCTGCATTGGTACTAATGATTATTACATAATTAACGTTTAAAGCTACTTCGCCTATTGTGTATCGTTTTGGATTTTCGTTATAAAATTCATCGGCTTTAACAAACTCGTAAAAAATTCCGGCGTTTAAAAGTAGCAACATTCCTTTTGCTTTTTGAGAATCCTGATAGGCGAAAAAACCTTCGGAAGCCGGATACAGTTCGATACTATCTACTTTTCTGCCAATTAGCTGCTCAAACTTTTTGCGATAAGGTTCGTAATTCACTCCGCCATAAATAAACAGATTAAAGTTTTTAAACAGATCACCCACTTTTTGTCCGGAAACCTGAATTAATCGATCAAAATACATTTGCACCCAAGAAGGAATTCCGGAGATAACCGACATATTTTCATCTTTTGTTTCTTGTACAATGGCATCAACTTTTGTTTCCCAATCATCGATACAATTCGTTTCCCAACTTGGCAAACGGTTTTTTTGCAGATATTTAGGAACGTAATGCGCTGCGATACCTGATAATCTGCCGACTTTTACTCCGTTTTTTTCGGTCATTTCGGGACTTCCTTGTAAAAAGATCATTTTACCATCAACAAAATCAGCATTGCCCGTTTCTTGGATGTAAAACAAAATGGCATTGCGCGCGCCTTCTACATGATAAGGCATGGATTCTTTTGTAATAGGAATATATTTTGCGCCCGATGTAGTGCCCGACGTTTTTGCAAAATACAATGGTTTGCCTTTCCATAAAATATCTTTTTCGCCGGCAACCACTTTATCTACATAAGGTTTTAAAGCTTCATAATCACGCACAGGAACATATTTTACAAAATCGGCATGCGATTTTATTGCCAAAAACAAATGATCTTTACCAAACTGCGTTTGCTTTGCCTGCTGAATTAACGAATGAAACAAATTTTCCTGCGTTACAACGGGTTTAATCATCCATTTTTGCTGCTGCATTACAACAACATTGGCGAATATTTTTGCAAAAAACGACTTTAAAGACATACGTTTGGTTTTATATAGTACAAAAATCGAACATCTAACTTTAATAAAATAACAAAGCGTTAAAAACTTTAATTATTTTACTATTAACACGTTCTATTGTTAAAAATTACAAAATAAAAAAATAAGTTAGCTTTAAAATGTTATATCTTTGCTTAGTATTAATTATAATTAAATATAATGAATTCTTTAGCAGTTTTTTTAGGAATGATAGGTGGATGGCAAATTGTATTAATTGTTGCCGTAGTTTTGTTGATGTTTGGAGGTAAAAAAATTCCTGAATTAATGCGCGGATTAGGCTCTGGTATTAAAGAGTTTAAAGATGCTACACAAGATCAAGTAAACAACAATCAATCTAAAAAATAAATAAAATAATAAAATGGGAAGATTTGGTGCTACCGAGATAATTTTAATAGTAGTTGTTGTACTATTATTATTTGGAGGAAAAAAAATTCCGGAATTAATGAAAGGATTAGGTTCTGGTATTAAAGAATTTAAAGATGCTACGAAGGATAACAGTGGAGCAACTTCAAATCCGAATAAAAACAATACAGATTCTAAATCTGAATAAAACGTAAAAGATGCTTTTGGCATCTTTTTTTATTTCCAATTAATTTCTTATTGTTGAAAACAACATAAAAATTAAATACCCGCTTGAAAAGTCTCAAGCGGGTATCCCTTATAAAACATAATAAAAACACTACTTTTTTTTAAACTCCTCTCATTTAAAATTTAAATGATTGGTCTTTTTCATAACAATTTCTTTTTTTAATACTTTTCTTTTTCATAATACATAAAGCAAATGCAAGACCAAAAAACAGAAAGTATATTTTATTTTTAGTAGATCATGCAAAAACCCACGTAAATCAACGGTTTGAGCGATAATTCATTTTTTAAAATAAAATCTACAATGCGAATTACTCAATTTACATTGTGAAAACGTACCCGAATTGAGTATTATTTCCACTATTTTAGTGTGTAATTGCTAATTGTTTAAAATCATTGTAAGCTGTAAACGCTTTTTCTGTTGATCTACCTCTAACACTTTTACCTGAACATGTTCGTGCAGTTTAACCACTTCGTTCACATCTGCCACAAAACCCGCTTTTAACTGCGATATATGCACCAAGCCACTTTCTTTAATACCGATATCAACAAAACAACCAAAATTAGTAATGTTGTTAATGATGCCGTTGTAAACTTTGCCAATCTCAACATCGTTGATTGATTTTAATGCCGCATCAAATTCCAACACTTTTGCTTTTTTACGCGGATCTAATCCCGGTTTTTCCAACTCTTTCAACAAATCGGTTATGTAATGAATTCCAAATTGTTCTGAAATGTATTTTGAAGGATCTATTTTTTCGATCGCTGATTTATTTCCAATTAATTCATTGGTACTGATTTTTAAATCTTTTGCCATTTTTTCGACCAAAACATAAGCTTCCGGATGCACCGCAGAATTATCCAAAACAAAATCACCATTTACAATTCTAACGAAAGCTGCTGCCTGTTGATACGCTTTTTCGCCCAAACGTGGTACGTTTTTCAACTCTTTTCTATTCGTGAAAGCTCCGTTTTCTGCTCGATAATCCACAATTTTCTCTGCCAATTTTTCGCCAATTCCCGAAACATAACTCAACAGCGATTTGCTTGCCGTGTTTAAGTTGATGCCGATTTTATTTACGCTGCGAATGACCACCTGATCTAATTCTTCTTTCAATAAGGTTTGATCCACATCGTGCTGATACTGCCCAACACCAATTGACTTTGGATCGATCTTAACCAATTCTGCCAACGGATCTTGTAATCTTCTACCAATTGAAACGGCACCACGAACGGTAACATCGTATGTAGGAAATTCATCACGTGCAATTTTCGACGCCGAATAAACCGATGCGCCTGCTTCGCTTACCACAAAAACCTGCAAAGGTTTATCAAACGCTACTTTTTTTATGAAAAATTCGGTTTCACGACTTGCCGTACCGTTCCCAATGGCAATGGCATCAATTTTATAAGAATTTGCCATAGAACGTACTTTTTTGGTAGCCATGGCAATATCTTTTTGGGGTGCGTGTGGAAAAATGGTTTCGTTATACAACAGATTTCCGTTTTCATCGATACAAACCACTTTACAACCCGTTTTAAATCCGGGATCTATTCCCATAACGCGTTTCTCGCCCAATGGAGCCGACAATAACAACTGCGATAAATTCTCTGAGAAAACACCGATCGACTGTAAATCGGCTTTTAGTTTATATTCCTGCAAAACCTCGTTAGACAACGCTGGTTCTAATAATCGTTTGTACGAATCTGCAACTGCTTTAGAAATTTCGGCAGCTGTTTCGTGATTTTTATTTTTAATTACAGCATCTTCTATAAATGTAATAGCTTCGGCTTTATCAATGCTTACATCTAACTTTACAAAACCTTCGTTGTTGGCACGTAACATTGCCAGCAATCGATGAGCTGGTGCTTTAAACAACGGTTCGTTCCAATCAAAATACTGTTCGAATTTCTTTGCAGCATCTTCGTCTTTTTTTGTTTTTACAACTTTCGTGGTAATTTCTGCATTGCGCTGAAACTTGCGTCGAAGTGCTTTTCTAACAAAAATATTTTCGTTGATCCATTCGGCAATAATGTCGCGTGCACCTTGTAAAGCATCTTCACCCGAAAAAACTTTACTGTTTAAATATCTTTCGGCAGTGTATTCCAGATCATCAACATTTTGCGACATGATCATTTTTGCCAAGGGTTCTAATCCGGCTTCGCGAGCAGTATCGGCTTTGGTTTTTCTTTTCTTTTTAAAGGGAAGATACAAATCTTCAATTTCGACCAAATCAAAAGAATTCTGAATTTTATCTTTCAAGAAATCGGTCAGTAATCCTTGTTCATCAATCGATGCCAAAACAGATTCTTTCCTTTTAACTAATGTTTCAAATTGATTAGAAAGTTTTGCAATTTGTTCAATTTGAACTTCATCTAAATTCCCAGTAGCGTCTTTTCTATACCGCGCAATAAACGGAATGGTACAATCTTGGGCTAATAATTCTAAAGTGTTTTGTATGGATTTATCGGAAACGGCAACTTTTTCCTTTATATATTGAATAGTGTTCATTGCATTAATTTTGAACTGCAAAAATACTACCTTTGCACCAATTACTACCGTATGAAATTTGTATTTGTATACTTAATTATTGTTAATTACATTGCCTTTAGCTTGTACCATTTAGATAAACAGCGGGCAATTAAAGGCAAACAGCGTATTTCTGAAAAAAATCTGTTAACCATTGCTGCTTTTGGCGGCACTTTAGGTGCTTATATTGGTATGCAGAAGTATCGACACAAAATCAACAAAATGTCTTTTAAACTGTGGTTTTACGGTATTTTAATTTTACAGATTTTATTCTTTTTTGCTTTTTATAAGAAGAAGTTTTTTATTTGATTTTAAGGATGGAGTTTTTTATAATCTTCGAAAATATTAAAATTTTTTTTAATTATATCCAGAAATTCATTAATCGATATATATTCATCAATATTAGGATAATGTTCTAAATATCTTTCTGGATTACTATAATGTATTTCATTAAAATCTTTACCCTCTTTTACTTGCACGTAGTATCCAACACCATCTACAACAGTCATTCCATATGTATTTGGATATGAAAAATAACCACCAATATCCAAAGTAATTTTAGGCTTGGGCTTCATTTTATAACGAATTGCTTCGTCACTTGGCAAATATTTAATATTTGAAGTCAACAGCTGCAAAGCAATATATTCTGTATTGTAGAATGATTTTAATTCGAAATGTTTGATTATAATTTCATGTGAATCATTTGAAGATTTTTTAGCAAACGTATAATAAAAATCAGCTTTATAATCTTTCTTCTGCTCATCAAAATAAATTCTGAACAATTCTAAACCTGTAGAAATCTCATGTTTTTTGTAAACACGGATTTCCTTATCTAAAAATGGTATTGTATCAACTTTTAATATTTTTTCTAATTTAGAAAGATATGATCTTTCACTTTCAGAAAATTTCTGACAGAAACCTGAAAAAGAACAAAACAAGAAAATTAATACAATACAATTTTTCATTAACTACAAGCAATTTTATTAACACGGGTTTCATGACGTCCGCCTTCAAATTCGGTAGTTAAAAAAGCATCGACCATTTCTAAAACTTGCGGAATAGCAGTAAAACGCGCAGGAATAGAAATTACATTTGCGTTGTTATGCTGGCGTGCCAAAACGGCAATTTCCTTTGTCCAACACAAAGCACAACGAACACCCTGATGTTTGTTTGCACTCATGGCAATTCCGTTACCCGAACCGCAGATTACAATTCCAAAATCAACATTATTGTCTTCTACATCTTGAGCTACTTTGTGCCCGAAATCCGGATAATCAACAGAATCAAACGTATCAGTTCCGTAATTTACCACTTCAATTCCTTTGTCCTGAAGCATTTGCACCAATGCTTTTTTATATTCCGGACCTGCGTGATCGTTTCCTATTGCAATTTTCATATCGTTTAGTTGTATTGTTTGTACAAAGGTAATTATTTTGAATTATTGGATTATTAAAAATTCAGTCAAAAGAACATCAAACAATAATTAAGACAAAATTTACATTTACACTTTAATATTTTCTTATCTTTAATAAGTATTTGGGCTATATGCTTAAACAATTTATATATGACAAAGAAAATTAGAAGATTCAATAAAAAACCGGGCAAAGATTATTCCGGAAAAATTTTAAAATTACTATCACAAAACAGCTCTAAAGTTTTTAACTACAAACAAATAGCCGCTGTTTTAGAAGTTACTGATACCAAAGGACGAAACGAAATTATTAAAGAATTAAAATACTTGGTTTCTGCCCAAAAGATAGAAGAAGTAGATCGCGGAAAGTTCCGCATTTTGGAACAATCAAGCTATTTTGAAGGAACAATTGACATGACTGCCCGCAAAGCAGCTTATTTTGTTAGTCCTGAGTTTGAAGAAGATCCGTTTATTCCAACCAACAATTTAAACAAGGCATTACACGGCGATAAAGTGAAAGCTTACGTGTACAACAAACGCAAAGGTAAAAAGCCCGAAGCCGAAGTTATTGAAATTTTAGAGCGCAAACGCGAAGAATTTGTCGGTGTAATTCAAATCAACGGCACATTTGCTTTCGTTGTTACGGCAAACCCTAAAATGTATGTGGATTTGTTTATTCCGAAGGAAAAATTTGGCGATGCTGAAAACGGCGATGTGGTTTTGGTTAAAATGACCGATTGGCCCGAAAAAGCAAATAATCCATACGGCGAAGTTATTAAGGTTTTAGGAAAACCGGGCGAACACAATACCGAAATGCACGCTATTTTGGCAGAATACGGTTTACCGACCGATTTTCCTGTGGAAGTTGAAGCATTTGCGCAGAAATTAGATACATCGATCACCGAAGAAGAAATTGCAAACCGCAGAGATATGCGTGATGTATTGACGTTTACGATTGATCCGCGCGATGCAAAAGATTTTGATGACGCCTTATCTTTCCAGGTTTTAGAAAATGGAAATTACGAAATTGGTATCCATATTGCCGATGTTTCGCATTATTTACAGGAAGGAACCGTTTTAGACGAAGAAGCTTACAACCGCGCAACATCAATTTATTTGGTTGATCGTGTAGTGCCAATGCTTCCTGAAGTATTATCGAATTTTGCATGTTCGTTACGACCAAATGAAGAAAAATATACGTTCTCTGCGGTTTTCGAACTGAACAAAAAAGCCGAAATCGTGAATTCGTGGTTTGGTAGAACCGTAATTTATTCAGACAAGCGTTTTGCTTACGAAGAAGCGCAGGTTATTATTGAAACCAAAGGAAATAAAATTCCTGCCGAAATATCGTTAACCAACCAAGATCAAACCATAGAAAAACCTATTGTTGATGCTATTTTAACAATGGATGATCTTGCTAAAAAAATGCGTGCAAAACGTATGGCTGCCGGAGCAATTTCGTTTGATAAGGTTGAAGTGAAATTCCATTTAGATGAAAACGACGAACCAACGGGCGTTTATTTCAAGGTTTCAAAAGATGCCAATCATTTAATTGAAGAATTTATGTTGCTGGCAAACCGTAAGGTTTCAGAATTTATCGGCAAACAGAAAAAAACCTTTATTTACCGCGTACACGATGAACCAGATCAGGATAAATTATTCAATCTGCAATCGGTTATTTCAAAATTTGGTTACGGATTGAATTTTAAATCGAAAAACACCATTTCTCAATCGCTAAATCAATTGTTGACTGATGTTCAGGGTAAAAAAGAACAGAATTTGGTTGATACATTGGCAATTCGCAGTATGAGCAAAGCCGCGTATTCTACTGAAAATATTGGGCATTATGGTTTAGCGTTTGATTATTATTCGCACTTTACCTCGCCTATTCGTCGATACCCTGATGTTATGGCGCACCGATTACTGCAAAGTTATTTAGACGGAGCAAAATCGGCAGATGAAGAGGTGTACGAACAAAAATGTGTGCATTGTTCACAAATGGAAAATTTGGCGGCAAATGCAGAACGCGACAGCATAAAATACATGCAGGTTAAGTTTATGCAAGATCATAAAGATGAAGAGTTTTTAGGTGTAATTTCAGGCGTTACCGAATGGGGAATTTACGTGGAAATTGTTGAAAATAAATGTGAAGGAATGGTGCGTATCCGCGAAATTAAAGACGATTATTACACGTTCGACGAAAAACAATACGCTTTAGTGGGTGAGGTTACCAAAAATTTGTTGCAGTTGGGCGATGAAATTATCGTGAAGGTTAAAAATGCCGATTTGGTTAAAAAACAGTTAGATTTTACGTTTATTAAAAAAGTAAATGAATAATGAAAAAGCATTTTTTTACAGCAGCCCTTTTCATAGGATTGCAATCAATAGCAAATGCTCAGGTTGATAAAAACGTGGGTGATTTTACATCGTTAAAAGCAAGCAACCGCATTAAAATAGAACTTATTCCATCAACCGAAAACAAGATCGTTGTAAAGGAAAGTCAGGCAGATGCGGTGAATATCATCAATAAAAACGGTCGGTTGGTATTAAAAAACACGTTGAAAGAACTGGTTTCAGAAAGTGAATATTCGGTTACCATTCAGGTTCATTTCAATAATTTAAAAGAAATCGATGCGCAAGGCGGTTCGTATATTTTTAGCGATGCCGTTATAGATCAAAACAAAATAGAATTAAACGCCAATTTGGGCTCTACCATTAAATTGAACCTGAAAACAGAAACGTTAACAGCCAATGCCAACACTGGTGCAAAGCTGCATTTAAACGGATCGGCTTCAAAATCGGTTAAGCTTTCGGCTTCATCGGGCGGGCAAATTACTGCAAACGAACTAACCACTCTGCGTAATATTATTAAAGTGAATTCGGGTAGTGTTATTAAGGCAACCGCAACCGATTATCTGGAAGCACAAGTGTTAGCCGGCGGAAGCATTAAAATTCATGGAAAGCCTAAAGATGTTAAAGAAAAAATCACCTTGGGCGGTGCAATAGAATATATTAAATAATTTTATCGTAAATTTGTGGTAACATTAAATTAAAATGCCAATTACAGTTGGCATTTTTTTTATACTGTATGGATTTATTTGTAACAGGAATATTACTTGGTTTTTTTCTCAGTTTCATGATTGGGCCTGTCTTTTTTATATTGATAGAAACCAGCATTACCAAAGGATTTAAAGCCGCATTGACTTTTGACGCCGGTGTTATTATTGCCGATATCTGTTTTATTTTAATTGCTTATTTTAGTAGTTTTCAGCTGATAAATAGTATTAAAGACGATCCCGCACTTTTTCTTTTCGGCGGAATGATTATGATAACTTACGGAATCATTTCGTTTGTACGGCTTCAAAAATTGAAGAAAGCCGAAATTCATATCGAAGCTACTTCGTACAAAAACAACTACTTTTCACTATTTGCCAAAGGATTTTTATTGAACTTTATCAATGTGGGTGTTTTAGGATTTTGGCTGACCATTATTATTACCATTGGTCCGCAGTTAGAAATGAATCACGGCAGAATGATCAATTTCTTTGCATTTGTGATTGGAGCTTATTTACTGACCGATATTTTTAAAATGCTTTTAGCCAAACAATTACAAAGTAAACTTACCCCTAAAAACATTTTAAAGGTAAAAAAGATAAGTTGTGTGCTTTTAGTGATTTTTGGGTTGGTAATTATGTCTAAATCATTCATTAAAAGCGAAATTAAAATCCCTAAAACCATAAAAGAACATCAGTTTCAATAGGTATTTATTTTCTGAATAGATCTTCATCAGAAAAAAAAAATCAATCGTTTACAACCTTTTTGTTTACATTTACGTCTATACTTTAAATAAACATTTTACTATGAAAAAACATTTTTTAACGATCTGCATTTTTAGCGCATTGGCATTTGGAACAATTTCTTGTGATTCTAGCGATGACAATCACGTTCACCCAGAAAATAAATTAGAAAAATTTAAAGGAACTTGGACAGGTACCTATTCGGGAGATGGTGAAGGTACATGGACTGCCACTTTTGATAATGCTGGTAATGCAGAAGGTACTCTTGTATCTGGAAGTAACACGTTTAATTTAACGGGTGAGGTTTCAGAAAACGGAACAATAAACGCTGAATTTTTTAGCGGATCTACAGCAGTTGGTACCATGACGGGAACATTAACAGATAAAACCGGATCTGGAACTTGGAATAATAAAGTTCAGAATTTTAATGGAACTTGGACAGGTACTAAAAACTAAAAAATCAGCTTTAAAAGCTGATTTTTTAGTTTTACGGATTATTCAATTTACTATTCCTTTTACTGTAAGCAAAATAAACGATTATTCCCAGAACAAGCCAGAAACCTGATAATAGTAATGCCAGTTTATCTAAGGTTAGTATAAGTCCTATATTAATTATAACTCCTAAAATAACTATTAGTTTATATGCAGGTACTTTAAACGGTCGTTCAATATTTGGTTGTCTTTTACGCATAATCCAAACGGCAATACAAACCATTGTAAAGGCAAACAAAGTACCAAAACTGGTCATGTGCGCCAAGGTTGATATAGGTGTTAAAGCAGAAACGGTAGCTACTATCAATCCTAATAAAATGATTCCTTTATACGGAGTTTTTGTTGTTGGATGCAATTCGCCGAAAAACTTCGGGATTAATCCATCTTTAGACATTCCGATGAAAATACGTGACTGTCCCATCATCATTACCATAACAACCGAAATTAATCCAACCGTAGCGGCAATGGTTACAATATTACTTGCCCAATGTTTGCCGGCAATTTCAAACGCATAAGCCACTGGTGCTTTTATCGCTTCAGGATATTTCCCTAACGGATCAAAATCAGAATAATGCATCATTCCTGTTAACACCAACGAAACCATAATATATAAGGCAGTACAGATCAATAAAGAAGTAATAATAGCAAACGGAACATCTTTTTTAGGATTGATCGCCTCACCTGCCTGTGTAGAAACAGCATCGAAACCAATATAAGCAAAGAAAATTGCTGCTGCCCCTGAAATAATTCCTTGAAAACCATAAGCCGGAGCCATTTCGCCGCTTGTTTGTTTAATCATTGTTTGTTCTGGAATAAAAGGAATCCAGTTTTCTGGAACTACATAAAACGCACCTACAATAACTACGAAAACTACTGCCGATGTTTTTAAAATAACGATAAAATTGTTGGTTTTTGCAGCTTCTTTAGTTCCTTTTACCAATAAAGCCGTTACTAAAAGTACTATGATGAATGCAGGTAGGTTCATTGCAAAACCTTCGCCTGTGTAACTTACGGGATCGGATGTAAGATAATCGGGCAAGTGAATACCGAACATCTTTAAAAATTTAGTAAAATAACCGGACCAGCTCACGGAAACCGCCATACTTGCCATGGCGTATTCCAATATCAAGCACCAGCCCAATCCCCATGCGAAAATCTCACCTACGGTTCCATAAGCATAGGCATAAGCAGATCCTTCTACAGGAAGTATCGAAGCAAATTCGGCGTAACACAACGCCGCAAATATACAGGCAATACCGGCAATCACGAAAGACAATGCCAATGCAGGTCCCGCGTTATAATACGCTCCCGTACCGGTAAGCACAAAGATTCCGCCACCAATAATGGCACCAACACCAATAGCAGTTAAGCTCCACTTACCTAATATTTTTTTTAATCCGCTTTTCTTAATATCTGCCTCGTAGGCACTTAAAGGCTTTTTTATCCAAATATTCGACATACGTTCGATTTGTTTTCTATCAATACCAAATATATATTTTTTTTATCAAAAAAATACGTCTTCTTTCTTTATAATCTTTAGCAACTGACGAAAAGCGAAAAATCGATACCAAATATTACGTTTTTATTAAAATTCATAGAGATTTCTTATCTCTGCTTCTCAACCAAATACTTCCAATATCGTTTAGGAACATGCTGTACATGCAGTTTTATGTTTCTACGGGCTTCTATGTTGGTACTTTTGAAATACTGTTTCCACAAACGCTTAAAAAGTCCGTCGCGTTCGTCTAAAGCAATTGTTAAACTACTGCTTTGCAAATTTTTCTGTTCGGTGGTATCAATTTCAATTTCCGATACAGCAACGGTGTCATAATAAAATCCATATTTGCGTTTTATATCGTAAATAATCCAGGGCATATCGGCATACCGGTTTCTAAAGAATGACAATATCAAAGGCAGTACATTAAAATCGGGTTCAATGATTGCATAGTATAATCCGTCGTTACTTTTGCTGAAACGAATAAACGCCTTCATGCGGTGGCGTTCCCTGCTCACTTTTTTTAAGGTTTGATGGAAGTAAAGTACCTGCATATCGCCAAAATTTTCCAATACATCGGTATTTCCTTTGAACAATTCAACCATAATGTAATACGCAGCTTGCCATGCGACAGGATCTTCAGACAAAAATGCTCTGTAAATATCACCAGCGATCGATTTTCCGAACTTGCTTTTTAATCCTTTTTGAATACGCTGTGCCTTATCAACATCGGTAAAAATAGTTCGTTCAGACAGGAATATATCCGGTTGAAACAAACCTTCGGCAACAGGTACGGCATGCCATTCCTTCATTTCGAAACATTCGAAAACGCAACACAAAAATCCCTGATAACTGCCATCGAATACATAATTCATCTAAAACAATTTTAATTGGTTTTCGGCAATTTCTTGCTTGTATTTGCTGTTTCCCGTTTGTAAAATAATGTTTTTCAATTGCGGCGCGTATTTAAAACCCAAAGGCGCAACCGTATCGGCACAAGTAATAAAATGTTTGGCGCGGTTATAGGCAATTCCCATTTTTTTAAGCTGGTATTCGCGTAAACTTCCATATTTTCGGGCTGAAACAATTTTCATTGCAGAACCTCTGCCAATTCCCGGAACACGAATAATGGTTTGATAATCGGCTGTATTAATATCAACCGGAAACAAATGCAAATTTCGTAATGCCCAACCCAATTTAGGATCGATATCCAAATCTAACTGCGTAAATGCCGGATTTAAAATTTCATTCAAAGAAAAATTATAAAATCGCAACAGCCAATCGGTTTGATATAGTCGGTTTTCACGAATCAATGGCGGTCGCGAACCAATCTGCGGTAATGCGGTATTGTCGTTATTAATCGGAATGTATCCACTATAATAAACACGTTTAAGCTGGTATTTCTTATAAAATTCATCGGCAACACTCATAATTTCCCAATCGTTTTCGGGCGTTGCACCAATAACCATTTGCGTACTTTGTCCGGCTGGAACAAATGTCGGAGTATGTTTGATTAATTTTTTTTCGTTTTGAAACGTCTGTATTTTAGTATTTACAAACTGTAAGGGTTTACGAACCGAATCATGATCTTTTTCGGGAGCCACGAGCTTCAAACCGGCTTCGGTTGGCATTTCGAGATTAATGCTCATACGGTCAACATATAAACCGGCTTCCTGTATCAGTTCTTCACTGGCACCGGGAATGGTTTTTAGGTGAATGTAACCATTGTAACGCTCTTCTAACCGAAGTTTTTTAACAATTCGTAACAGGCGTTCCATGGTAAAATCGGCATTTTTAAAAATACCCGAGCTTAAAAACAAGCCTTCAATATAATTTCTGCGGTAAAAGTTCATGGTTAAATCAACCACTTCTTCCACCGTAAAAGCTGCCCGTTTAACATCGTTACTTTTGCGGCTTACACAAAAAGCACAATCGTAGATGCAGTGATTTGTGAGCAGAATTTTAAGCAGCGACACACACCTGCCGTCTTCGGTATAGGTATGGCAAATTCCGGAAGAAGACGCATCACCAATTCCACCGGTATTTTTTCGCTTGCTTCCGCTTGAACTGCAACTTACATCGTACTTTGCGGCATCGGCAAGAATCATTAATTTCTCTTCAATTCGTTCCAAAACATTCATTCTTATGATCTTATCAAAGGTACTTATTTACTACTTTTTAGAAATGTCGTTGCAATGTTAAAAACGACATGGAACTGTTAAGTTTTTGATAAGATGTATTTTAATGATCAAAAGCCTGTTTTTTAACTGGCTAATTATTGCTAACTTGTAGTTTCATTTTAAAAATTAAAGCTATGAATGATTTAAAAGGAAAAAAAATTGCCATTTTAACCGAAGACGGTTTTGAAGAAATTGAATTGACAAGTCCGCGTGCTGCCCTGAAAGAAGCGGGTGCCGAAGTGCTGATTGTATCGCCTAAAAACGGTAAAGTAAAAGCAAAATCGGGTGATGATTGGACGAAGGATTACGATGTGGACCTGCAATTGAATAATGCAAAACCAACAGAATTTGATGCGTTGGTAATACCGGGCGGAGTAATTAATCCGGACAAATTGCGTACAAATAAAGATGCCATACAATTTGTACAGGCTTTCTTTAACGAAAACAAACCCGTTGCCGCTATTTGCCACGGACCACAAGTGTTGATTAATGCAGAAACGGTTCGGAACAAAAAAATGACATCGGTAGAAGCTATTGAAGCCGATTTGAAAAATGCCGGTGCACAATGGGAAGACAAAGAAGTTGTCGTGGACGGAAACCTGATTACCAGCCGTACACCAAAAGATCTGCCTGCGTTTAACAAAACGACGATTGAAGTTATTGCCAACAGATAATAGAAAATGCCGCTTAATTGCGGCATTTTTATTTTACAATTGGAACATCTTTTTCCACTTGGCAACCGTATTGCGGCTTAAACCAAAATGATCTGCCAACTGTGTATTGTTCAGTTTATTTTTTGCCTGATATTGAAGAATTTTAAGAATAGATGTTTTGTCGTATGAGCGGTATTTTTGATCGTTCTCATTTTCTTCTTTGGTTTCTTTGTCAAAAATTAAATTGTTCAGCAAAAAAACATCCATCGAATTCAGTTTTTCCTTTGCCAAAACAGACTTACATACTTCCTTTTTATGCGGATACTTTCTATCAAGCAAGTCCTCATAGATCCTTTTATAATTTGGAATTATAACTCTTTTTTGTGCTTCTTTATCCATTTGTACAATGTTGTTTTTGGGATGTTGTATTTATCCATTATTTCTTTCTGTGTCATTTCCTTATTCTCGTACAATTCAACTATAAAGTTTATAATCTCTGTTGTATAAACATTTTTTCGAAACTGCGGCAGGCTTGAAACAGTATCTTTTTTGTTGTAATTTAAAGATGCCGGTGGTGCGTAGAGTAACAGATGCTGTGAGTAAATTCTAAAAAAATCGTACTCCAATAATTTGCTCCAAAGCAATAACATTTCTGTACCTAAATCTTTTGACTGATACATTTCATTAATCTTACTTTGAGGAACCTTTAGAAATTTCACGATACGGTCATCATCTATCTCTTTTTCGGTAACCAATTGAAAAATAAGCTTCCCGATATGAATATCCTTATACATAAATTCCATAGTCTTTCTTCATTAATCGATCATAAATATTTTCTAATTCCTTCTAAAAATCATAGTAAAGATGGTAGAAGAAACTTAAATTGAAGTAATCATCCTAAATTAATAGAATGATTTAAGGCTTAAAACAGCCTGTTTTATAGTTTGCGTAGCGCAAAGATTTCATAATTCACTGTGCAGAATTAATCAATAGATAAAATCCTGCACAGTGATAATTAACTATTATTGTTTTGCTTTATTAGGAAGCATCGGGTTCGTAATAGCTCCGCAATTTTTAATTTCAATACTTACCTGATTAGACCTATCTTCACAATTATTGCTGTTCGCTACTTTCAATCGTACTTTAATACCATTTAAAACTGTGGTAGCATGCGATATATTTAAGACAGCATTATTCACTGTTATTTGTCCGCTGTAAGTTGTATTGTTCAGCGTATTCCACACCGTTGGTGCAGCTGCCGTTGCATATTCCCAGTTGTAAGTGGTTCCTCCGGTTACATTTACCGTTATTTGAGCATCATTATTTTCACAGATGCTAATGTTACCAACATTTTGTGCAACTACAGGCTGTGCATTAATGGTAACAGTAAACGGAACTTTAGGACCAATACATACAGTACCTGATACTGATGTTCCTTCGGCTACCCAATAGTTATGCGTAGCAACAGCTGTAGGGTTTGGATCTGATGATAAAGGTACGGTTGCACCTGCCGAATCAAAATAATACAACTGGTAACCGTTTGTAACACCTGTTGGTGACAGTGCATTTTGAAGAACTACAGGACTTCCCTGACATACTGATACATTTTGAACAGTTGGCTGTGTTGTTACCAACTCTACCGATGTTTGCAACCTTATATAGCAGTTTGCTTCCATACCAGGAACCATTGCATAATATGTTGTTTTTGTTCCATTCGCTGCTACAGGAAAGTTACCGGTAACTAAATTTGCATTAGAGTCATAATTTGGCGGTGCTACTGTAAAAAACTTGGTTCCTAACGGGTATCTATCAGCAATTTGTGCACGTGGAAATGCATTACCTGCCAATGAGCAAAAAGCTTTAAACTGTAACATACCGTCTTCTACCGGTGGTGGAGAACAACTTTGAATAAATGCCTGACTAACGGCAATAGTAGATTCAAAATCATCATAAATAGCACCTGAACAACTTCCAGCAGCATAATCACGTACCAACTTAGCTGATACCGGAACTCCCGAAGTAGCTCCCGTTCCAGATATCGTACCGTTAACATTTATCTTTAATCCACACGATCCAACTGTAGAAAGTAAGGCACAATTACTTGTTACCTTAAATTTATATTTCAAGGTTCCCTGTAAAATAGCCATTGTGGTATCCAAAGGCAATGTGCCTACATTCCATCTTAATGTTCCTCCAGGATAATCTTGGGGAGTTGCCCCAACGGGTGCCCATGCAGGTTTTATCCATTCTACCGTTGTATTGTTGGGTATTTTAATTGTTGGGTGTGTGCCTTGAACCACAGATGCCCCATCATAGTGTAGATTAAATGGAATAGGAATATCTATCTGTAAATTATTAACTGCCTCGGTTCCTTTATTGTATATATTCAGATCGAATTCTAAATCTTGATCGGGATCAACTGTACTTCCTGTACCAGGGTTGTTGATTCCCGGTGTATTTTCACCGATTACTTGGGGAACATAGGCATCTACAGCGAAAACAATATTGAAGATACTGTAAACATCCTGATTTGAGCCAAATCTAAATGTAGAACTTGTCTGGCTGTTTCCTATTATACTGTTTCCAGTATTTACCAGATCGAACATCACAATATCTATACCTGTATTATTCTGTAGATTTGGATTTCGAGTGTTTCCGCCTGTTAATATTGATGAATTAAAAAAGTTTGGAGTAGAAGTACCTGGAGTAGAGGTAGATCCATTTGATTTATCAATTCTTCGCCACGCATTGGAAGTATCTCTTATATCAAAGTAATCATTACTGATACTCACATCTCCTTCTGCCGCCATCATTCCAAACTTTACATTGACATTGCCATTTTGAGCTGCTCTAAATCCACTTACAGGCAGTTCTTTTGAACCCACAGCCTGACTCATATATCCATACCCGTCAAATACTGTAATATCACGCCATTTCATCGATGTGTTTTTATAGATGATAACCATACCCCAACCACCTATATAACCTACACTACCACCATTTCCTTCTACTAACGCAATATCACCCACAAAATAATTTCCGGCTCCGTTTGCACGTACATAATCTGTAACATCAGAATATGCTGCATAAATATAATCGTAATTATTATTTGGAAATAATATCTGCGGGTTGTTATTTACGGTATGTGCAGTTATTTCTTCATAATTAAGATTGTCTTTTTTTAGTTTTATCTTACGCTTATCAAAGTCAGTGGTTTGAACAACATAGCCCGCAGTCCTATATTGTGCTTCCGTCATTGTTGTTCTACTATCTCTCTGCAAACCATTAATAATAATTTGCTGTCCGCCCACGTTTAAACTTAAATTTGTATTAAATGTAGCAGTCCCAACATTAGATGAATTTGAATAGCTTACTGGAATAGAAGTAAAGCTTCCTGTTGTTCCCGTTCTATACTGTACCCTGTTACTGTTATTGTTATTTGTAAAATCAATCTGAACTATACTAGATCCTACTGTAATTGTATATCTAGGATAATAATCATTGTTTGTACCCTGTCTAGATATTGTTACTATTGCATTCCCTTCAATCTGACCATTATGCCCGAATCTTCTTGATGTGCTAAAAGTATATCCCGGGTTGATTAAAGACGATGTTTGTGCTCTTCCTGTCCAATATAATCCTGCATACACAATTTCTGTACACTCTCCTCCCGGTATATTTAATTGTGCAGATGAAGAGTTTCTTGTGGCTCCTTGTCCATCAATATCTACAAACTGCATATCAGCACTATTGCTTCCTGTGTTAGAATAATTAACCAATGTAATATTGGTATTACCAATCATAGTAAAATCTCCCTGCAAATTGTAATTGGTTACCCCTGTATACGGAGCCGGAGCTTTAGAAGAAGTTCGTTGGGTAAAATTCACCTGAGCAAAGATGCCGGTAGTACCTATACCTACAAAAACCAATACCATGACTATTTTTATAATAACACGAATGTTATTTATCTTATTTCTTATCATTGAATTTGTTTTTACTGGGGTTGTTCCATTGTTAGATATAATACTTCAACTCCTGATTTACTACTTAACAAGGCTAACAAATTTTGAAAATTTGTCTCAATTGTTTGTTTTGAAAGATTCTGATATGATCTTACATAAACATATTCAAGATTTGGAAGTATGGATAATAAATTATTTGGGAAATTAAAGACATCTGAACCATTCCATTCAATATTCAATACCTTAATAGTACTAATCTCATTTGCATAATCTTGTGTTATCAATGTAAAATCGGAAGGTTTTTTTAGAAATAAAGTATTTATATTTTCTCCGGACCTTACATAAATTTTAGGCTGCTGATCATCATTCACAAATGCAGAACTTTGTGGGCCATTTATAAAATTGTTCAATATTTCTCTCGAAGAATTTTGCAAACTATTTAACTTTACATCATATTCTGTCACAGCATTTTGCGACTGTGCCTTGAATCCAAAACACAGTGCAAAAAATATCGTTATATATAAAACTGCTCTTCTCATAATTAATCTTCGTTTACAGAAAATACAATATTAATAAAGCTTCCATTGCTAATGTCTGCGGTTGAACTCACAGTATATGTCATTAATCCTGCAGCCGTTATGCTATTAATTGTAAATACGTTTGAAGTTGCATACGTTACGTGAAAACCTAATTCGCCTGCCGGTAATACCGGTAATGGTGCTGCTCCTGCACTACTCATAACAGGCGAACCGAACTGTGCAACATAAATACTGTACAAATCAATAGTTCCCGTACGAGTAGCGTTGTTAAATGTAACACCTGTTTGTCCTACCTGACTTTCTGCTGTTGGCACCAATACCGACGGCATATAAAAGAATTTAGGCATTGCAGCTTTTAATGCTTTTACTTTATCGTCTGCTCCTACTGCCAACAGGTAATCTGTTACACCTGTCCCGGTATTTACCGTAGCCTGAACTTTGGTTTTATCTAAACCTGTAATATTCAAATCACTTCCACCTGTTGCTATAGTAAACGGATTACCATTTTGAGTAATGGTTGTAGTACGCGTTAAGTTTCCACCTAATTTCACTTTATCATCATGAATTTCAACACCGCTTTCTGCCTTTACATCTAACCTGTTGTTTGCTGTATTTAAAACAAGTCCGTCTCCTGCTATGCTCGGATTTAAATCTTCTGCTAAAACAGTACCATTGATAATCTTTCCTGTAGTAACAGCATTGTCTGCCAATTTTGCTGTAGTTATACCGTTATTTGTAACATGTAACTGTGTGTTAACCAAAGTTGTTCCCGTACCGTTTGTTACAGTAATAGAATTATCACCAGCTGTTGCTGTTAAATCTTTACGGTCTGTAACATTACCTGCATCAATCTTTGGTGTTCCCGGTTCCCATTGGTTTGATGTACTGTTATAAACCAACGCCTGACCTGCTGCAGAAGGTGCTGTAGCGCTCACAGAAGTGCCCTGAATCTTAACTACTTTTGTAGCGTTTGCAGTACCTGTAACATCTCCATTCAGCGTTATTTCAGCAGGGTTTGCAGCTACCGTATATGTTGTTGTTTTTCCAGATGTACTAGGGGTAACCGTAATACCTGTTCCTTGAGCAACCACCGTATTATTCTGATTTGCCTGTATTGCCGGTGTTAAATCAACACCTGTACCAGGCACTCCGTTTACAGTAGTAATCAATTTGTTATCAACATCTAATGAGTTTGCTACTGAATTAATAATAGCAGCAGCATCTGAAACACCATTTACATTTGATGTAATTGTATTTCCGTTTGACGTTAGTATATTAGTTGTAGTTGGCGATATAACCGACTGATCTACCCACGTTGTTCCATTTCCAGAAGTATTGGTCACCAATACCTGATTAGCTGTTCCCGGAGTTATAGCAAGCGTTACATCTTTTAATGCAGATCCGTTACCATTACCAACCGTTATTCCTGTACCCGTAATATTTTTACCTGATACAATGTTTGCATCTGTAATAGTAACCGTTGAAGCTACACCGTTAACCGTACTTGTTAGTTCGTTGTTTACTAAACGAAGAGTGTTAGTTGTATTCGCCGCTACCAAAGCACCTAAATCAATTGTATTGCTTACGCCTTTGTTGTCTGTGAATACCAATGTTTCGTTCGCTGCATCGTAGCTTAAAGCTGAATTGTTCATTGCGATGTTCGTTGATACACCTGCTGCATTGGTATGCGTCAGCGTGTTCGTTGTGCCATCATAGCTTACAGATCCTTCGTTTAAATTGATTACTGAAGCTGTACCTTTTTCATCGGTATACGTCAATTCATTGGTAGCATTGTTGTAAGACAATACCGTCAATGTTTCGTTCGCCGCTACCAAAGCACCTAAATCAATTGTATTGCTTACGCCTTTGTTGTCGGTGAATACCAAAGTTTCGTTCGCTGCATCGTAGCTTAAAGCAGAATTGTTCATTGCGATGTTGGTTGTTACACCTGCTGCATTGGTATGCGTTAAGGTGTTCGTTGCGCCATCATAGCTTACCGATCCTTCGTTTAAGTTGATTACCGAAGCAGTACCTTTTTCATCGGTATACGTCAATTCATTGGTCGCATTGTTGTAAGACAATACCGTCAATGTTTCGTTCGCCGCTACCAAAGCACCTAAATCAATTGTATTGCTTACACCTTTGTTATCTGTGAATACCAATGTTTCGTTCGCTGCATCGTAGCTTAAAGCAGAATTGTTCATTGCGATGTTGGTTGTTACACCTGCTGCATTGGTATGCGTTAAGGTGTTCGTTGCGCCATCATAGCTTACCGATCCTTCGTTTAAGTTGATTACAGAAGCAGTACCTTTTTCATCGGTATACGTCAATTCATTGGTCGCATTGTTGTAAGACAATACTGTCAATGTTTCGTTCGCTGCTACCAACGCGCCTAAATCAATTGTATTGCTTACGCCTTTGTTGTCTGTGAATACCAATGTTTCGTTCGCTGCATCGTAGCTTAAAGCTGAATTGTTCATTGCGATGTTCGTTGATACACCTGCTGCATTGGTATGCGTTAAAGTGTTCGTAGCGCCATCATAGCTTACCGATCCTTCGTTTAAGTTGATTACAGAAGCAGTACCTTTTTCATCGGTATACGTCAATTCATTGGTCGCATTGTTGTAAGACAATACCGTCAATGTTTCGTTCGCTTTTACGATACTTGATAAGCTTGCCCATTCTACATTGCCTGCCGCATTGGTAATCAACATCGAGTTTGCTGCGCCTTCCTTAATCGATACCTGGTATGGATCGGCCGCTGTTCCCGTGCCGGTTACATCGATAAACGCGCTGCCGCCAATGTTGATGGCATCGTTCGCTATCGTGGTCAGATACTCTTCAAAAGTATTGTAGGTAGCCCCACCAACGGTAATCTGTTCGTTTACAATGTCGTTGTAAATGTTCTCGAACTGGTTCACTACTGATGCAGGTACGTCGATGATCGCCGTTGCTCCTGCTTCGTTGGTATAAGTATACGTCCCGTCGTTGTTGTTTACGATCGTGGTGATTGTTTCGTTTGCTTTTACGATTGTTGATAAGCTTGCCCATTCTACATTGCCTGCCGCATTGGTGATCAGCATTGAATTCGCTGCGCCTTCCTTAATCGATACCTGGTATGGATCGGCCGCTGTTCCCGTGCCGGTTACATCGATAAACGCGCTGCCGCCAATGTTGACCGCATCGTTTGCTATCGTGGTAAGGTACTCTTCAAAGCTGTTGTAGGTAGCCCCATCAACGGTAATCTGTTCGTTTACAATGTCGTTGTAAATGTTCTCGAACTGGTTAACTACTGATGCTGGTACGTCGATGATCGCCGTTGCTCCTGCTTCGTTGGTATAAGTGTACGTCCCGTCGTTGTTGTTTACGATCGTGGTGATTGTTTCGTTTGCTTTTACGATTGTTGATAAGCTTGCCCATTCTACATTGCCTGCCGCATTGGTGATCAGCATAGAATTCGCTGCGCCTTCTTTGATCGATACCTGGTATGGATCGGCTGCTGTTCCCGTGCCCGTTACATCGATAAACGCACTGCCGCCAATGTTGATGGCATCGTTCGCTATCGTGGTCAGGTACTCTTCAAAGCTGTTGTAGGTAGCCCCACCAACGGTAATCTGTTCGTTTACAATGTCGTTGTAAATGTTCTCAAACTGGTTCACTACTGATTCAGGTACGTCGATGATCGCCGTTGCTCCTGCTTCGTTGGTATAAGTATACGTCCCGTCGTTATTGTTTACGATCGTGGTGATTGTTTCGTTAGCTTTAACAATTGTTGATAAGCTTACCCATTCTACATTGCCTGCCGCATTGGTGATCAGCATAGAATTCGCTGCGCCTTCCTTAATCGATACCTGGTATGGATCGGCCGCTGTTCCCGTGCCCGTTACATCGATAAACGCACTGCCGCCAATGTTGATGGCATCGTTCGCTATCGTGGTCAGGTACTCTTCAAAGCTGTTGTAGGTAGCCCCACCAACGGTAATCTGTTCGTTTACAATGTCGTTGTAAATGTTCTCAAACTGGTTCACTACTGATGCAGGTACGTCGATGATCGCCGTTGCTCCTGCTTCGTTGGTATAAGTATACGTCCCGTCGTTGTTGTTTACGATCGTGGTGATTGTTTCGTTTGCTTTTACGATTGTTGATAAGCTTGCCCATTCTACATTGCCTGCCGCATTGGTGATCAGCATAGAATTCGCTGCGCCTTCTTTGATCGATACCTGGTATGGATCGGCTGCTGTTCCCGTGCCCGTTACATCGATAAACGCACTGCCGCCAATGTTGATGGCATCGTTCGCTATCGTGGTCAGGTACTCTTCAAAGCTGTTGTAGGTAGCTCCACCAACGGTAATCTGTTCGTTTACAATGTCGTTGTAAATGTTCTCAAACTGGTTCACTACTGATGCAGGTACGTCGATGATCGCCGTT
>NZ_FOVI01000070.1 GCF_900115115.1 Paenimyroides ummariense | reverse complement strand
CGATAACTATGGTTTTTCAAAATAAAAAATGTTAAAATTCTCACTGTTTTTTTTACGAATAATTTAATAATTTTACGTTGGAACAAACAAATAAGTCTTGCGAAGGGGAAGAAGTTTTTACTTCTTTCCTTTCAAAAGAAAATTTATTTTTTATTACTAAATTTAAGCCACCTTTCTGTCGTAAATTTTATTGTCTCGTACACAGGCGCAAATTCTGTGGATTAGTTTGTTTCTTATATTGTTTATTACCAACATTTTATTTTTACCTTCAGCTACTTTTCTCTCGAAATAATCTTTGAGTTCGCCTTTTGTCGAAATACAAGATAAAGCGCACATATGTAGTTGTTTTTTTAGTGTTTTGTTTGCCATATAATGCACTTTTGGTTTGGCTCGGACACTTTTTCCGGAACTATATTCAAAAGGAACAACACCGCAATAGCAGGCTAATTGCCTTGGGTTTTCATAAAGTGTGAACTCATTAGTAAAACAAATCAAAAACAAAGCGGTTACTTTTCCAACACCTACAACCGAAGTTGTTTTTTCAAAAAGGTTCGAAATTGTTTCATCTTCTTTAATAAGTTTATCTAATTGTTGTTCAATGCTTTTTAAGTCTTTTTCAATTCCTTGTATGGTTGCTTTAGAAAAATTTTGGCTTAATTTGGCAAGTTCGGGTTCAAAACCTTTTAATTCATTAGTGTTTTTAACTAGCATTGCTTTGGTTTTTACCAAATGGTCTCTAAGAGTTAGAAGTTTTCTGATTTTACTAACCACTTCCCTTGGAGGTTGATAAATCTGTGCGTCTTCTTGATTTTTCATAGCATAATAGGCTATTCTTTCAGCATCGATTTTGTCGTTTTTCCCTCTTTGAATACCTAAACTTCGAATGATTTTTAACGACATTTCAACCCAAACCTTAAACTCTTTGGCAAGCAAGTTGTGAATGATGATTTTTCCGTACAATCCAGTATGTTCTAAACAAACCAAGGTGTTCTCTGGATTAGCTTGATGGTTTTTTAACCAATGTATTAATTCTTTCAACCCTTTGTTATTGTTAGTAAACTGATTGTGGACTGTGTTGTTTTTATCACTATTTAAAAGAACTACTGCATCAAAGTATTCTTTTGATACGTCAATACCCAAAAAATAATTAAATTTACTCATACAAAACATTTTAAAGTTAGCAACCAAGTTATTGAACCTTTAATCCAAGCCTTGATAATAGTCCTAAAAGACTGAATAACTATTTGATACTGATTCAATAAAACCGGCAAAGTCCTGATCGGAGGATAAGTCTAAAAGCTTTGCAGAGCGAATGGTGTACTTTGCCAGTTTTGGTTGTTAATAAATTTATGAATTTTTCAAAGAACAAATCTAAAGGC
>NZ_FOVI01000012.1 GCF_900115115.1 Paenimyroides ummariense | reverse complement strand
AAGTGTTTAAGTCTAAATCGAACTATGAGTTTTTCTCTGAGCGGGTAATAGTTTACTTAAACACTTTTCTCTTTATGATAAATTTACTTATTTTTGTAAATACAAATCTAAAGGAGCTTGTGGTTACTGAGCCCGACGAAGTATCGAGAACTAAATAATTAAAAAACTTCTCGATACAATTTTCCTTCGATTCTCTACGGAAAATCACTCGAAGTGACGAAAAGTAAACAAAACTTAATCGAATTTACGTTGTTTATTAAAAATATTTCAATGATCAAAAAAATATTACTCACTATTTTTATCGTTATATTACTATTTGGGTGTTTTCAACTTTATTCTTGGCTTTTTGTTTCTAATATAAGTTCAGATAATTCTACTTCTTTTATAGGAACATATCAATTAGAAAAAATTTCTCGACCTGAAAAAATTCTATTACTTAAACGGAATAAATTAAAGGCAGCTTTTTTTAATGATGAGAGAAAAAGAGTTTTGTATTTGAAAGAAGATTTTAAACAGCGATTTGTTCTTTACAAAGAAAAGAAGGGTGTAGTTGATAGTGTGGTTCGTGAAGGAACATGGGAAATTAAGACAGATAGTATTATTCTTAATTTTGAAAATGAAGAACATCAAGAAAAAATAGTTCGAATTGGTTTTACGGATAAATTTTATTTTTTAAATAACGTTTATGATTGTAAGTTTCGAACCGAAAAGATTGGCAAAGAATTCACAGTTCTTAAAAAGGTAAAATAAAACTCCGACAGAGTTCTGAACTCTGTCGGAGTTTGGTTTATAACTTAGAGCTTAAACACTATCTATTCATTAAATCTTCAATTTCGGTAGCTTCCAACGGAATGTTTTTCATTAAATTCAATGGTAATCCTTGGTTTTGAATTACGTAATCGTCTTCTAAACGAATTCCGAATCCTTCGGCAGGAATATAAAAACCAGGTTCGTTTGTAAACACCATTCCTTCAACAAAATTATCAGTTAAAATTCCGTAATCGTGCGTGTCTAATCCCATGTGGTGTGATGTTCCGTGCATCATGTACTTTTTATAAGCCGGCCAGTCTGGGTTTTCGTTTTGAACATCGGCTTTGTCCAATAAACCTAAACCAAGTAATTCCGACGTATAAATCTTACCCATTTCTTTGTGGTAATCGTACCAGTTATTTCCGGCAACCAATAAGGTTTCAGCTGCTTTTTTACAACGTAAAACCGCATCGTAAACCTCGCGCTGACGTGCTGTGTAACGACCACCAACAGGAATCGTTCTTGATAAATCAGATGCGTAATTAGCATATTCTGCCGCAACATCAAACAAAATCAAATCGCCGTCTTTACATTGTTGGTTATTTTCAATATAATGCAACACATTCGCATTGTTGCCAGATGCAATAATTGGCGTGTACGCAAAACCTTTCGATCGGTTACGTAAAAACTCGTGTGCAAACTCTGCTTCAATTTCGTATTCCCAAACGCCAGGCTTTACAAAACCTAAAATTCTTCGGAAACTTTTCTCGGTAATATCGCAAGCCTGCTGAATCAAAGCAATTTCCTGAGGTTCTTTTACCGAACGCAAACGCTGTAATATTGGGTTTGATCTTAAATATTGATGTCCAGGAAAATCATTTTTCATTTTTTTAATGAATCGATCTTCGCGTGTTTCTGTTTCAACCGAAGCGCGGTAATGTTCGTTATTATTGATATAAACATTTTCCGCTTCAACCATCATTTTTCTAAAAATCGTAGGGAAATCAGAAAGCCAATAAACCGTTTTAATTCCCGAAACTTCAAAAGCACGTTCTTTTGTCAGTTTTTCGCCTTCCCAAATAGCAATATGTTCGTTGGTTTCGCGTAAAAACAAAACTTCGCGGTGTTTTTCTTCAAAAGCATCAGGAAAAATAACCAAGATAGATTCTTCTTGATCTACACCCGATAAATAAAAAATATCGCGATGTTGTGCAAAAGGTAAAGTAGAATCGGCAGAAACCGGATAAATGTCGTTTGAATTAAATACGGCTAAACTTTGTGGAGCCATTTGACCAACAAACTTTTTACGGTTTTTTATAAAAAGATTTCGGTCTATTTGATGATATTTCATAGTTTTGAACTTTAAATACTTTGATTTTATCAAATTTACATACTTATTCTATTTCATCAATTTAAAAAATACTAAAAGTTTTATGAAATTTCTTACAGCTTTATTCTTGCTAACGGTTTCGATTGTTTCAGCCCAAGTTCAACCTTACAAAATATTTACTTCGGAGGGAAAAGAAGTATCGTTTGAAAAAATGAGCAAAAGTCTTCAAAAAGCCGATGTTGTCTTATTTGGCGAATTACACAATAATTCCATAGCACATTATTTTCAGGTAAAAGTCGCAAAAAGTTTACATACCGATAACTCTAAAAAATTAATTATTGGAGCAGAAATGTTTGAGCGTGATCAGGCAGAAATCTTACAGAATTATGTAAAAGGAAAGCTTGATGAAAAGGAATTTGAAAAAGAAGCGCGTCTTTGGAACAACTATAAAACCGATTACAAGCCGTTGTTGAATTTCGCTAAAGAAAACAATATTAATTATGTTGCAACGAATGTTCCGCGCCGTTATGCAAGTTTGGTTTACAAAAAAGGAGTAGAGGCTTTGGATACTTTGTCAATACAAGAAAAATCGTGGATTGCACCTTTGCCTTTTCCTTATGATAAAAACCTGCCGGGTTATGTAAAAATGATGGAAATGTTTAAAGATAGCAACCATGCAAACGAAAATTTTCCAAAATCGCAAGCTATTAAAGATGCTACAATGGCTCATTTTTTAGTGACCGAATTACAACCAAACAGCATTTTTCTGCATTTAAACGGATCGTACCATAGCGATAATTTTGAAGGAATTGCTTGGTATGTAAATAAATACGATAGAAATTTAAAAATACAAACCATAAGTGTTGTTGAACAAGCCAATGTAAATAAGCTGGAAAAAGAACATTTAAAAAAGGCAAGCTATATCATTGTGGTTGATGCTGATATGCCAAAAAGTTACGAATAATTTGACTTAAAGGCACATTTGCTGTAAAAACGACAATTTGTTTAAACTGATTATAAATAACAAAATAAACCAATTAACATTTTTTTTGTTTTTATAATTAGCTGTATTTTTGTGTGATTTTTTAAGAAGAAAAACTAGTAACATTACATTATGGCAAAATCTGCACTATTAAAGTCGTCAATCGGTAAAAAATACTGGATGGCACTTACGGGGTTATTTTTATGCTTGTTTTTGGTAGGTCACTTAGCAGGTAACTTGCAATTGATTTTCGGAACCGATTTACAGTTCAATCAATATGCGTACTTCATGACATCAAATCCGGCGGTAAAAATTCTATCTTACCTAACGTATTTTTCAATCTTATTCCACGCGGTCGATGGTATCATGTTAACCATTCAAAACAAAAAAGCGCGCCCAATAGGATATGTAAAAAACAATGCAGCAGCAAATAGCACGTGGCAATCAAGAAACATGGCGGTTTTAGGAACCTTATTACTTGTTTTTATTGCTACACACATGGTAAACTTCTGGGCAAAAATGCACTTTTCGCACATGCCGTTACAACAACAAGAAGTTAATATCCAGCCAATGCCTGGTATGGATTTAAAAGCACAAGGTATTAATACTACTACTGGCGGTATGGTTTATATGATAGACCAAGAAGGTAAAACAATTTACTTTGATAAAGTAGAGGGCGAATTAGATGTGCGTAATAACAAAGAATTTTACACAAAAGGTACAGATGTTAAAGTAGCCGAAGGATATAAAGATTTATACAAAATCACTATAGAATTTTTTAAAGATCCACAGTACGGATTAATTTTTACAATTTTCTATGTGTTTTCAATGTGTGTATTAGCATTTCACTTAATGCATGGTTTTGCAAGTGCATTCCAGTCGTTAGGTGCTAATAACCCTAAATACAACGGATTAATTAACGGATTAGGTAAATTATTTGCAATTGCAGTACCGCTTTTATTTGCAATTATTCCAATTTACATTCACTTCATTAAATAATCTATAAAGAAGATTGATTATGGCATTAGATAATAAAATTCCTCAAGGTTCTATTTCATCAAAGTGGACCGATTATAAAGATCATATTAAATTAGTTAACCCGGCTAACAAAAGAAATATCGATGTAATTATCGTTGGTACAGGTTTAGCAGGTGGTTCGGCAGCAGCTACATTGGCAGAATTAGGTTACAGCGTAAAAGCATTTTGTTACCAAGATTCTCCACGTCGTGCACACTCAATTGCAGCACAAGGTGGTATCAACGCAGCTAAAAATTATGCAGGTGATGGCGACTCTATCTACCGTTTATTTTACGATACAGTAAAAGGGGGCGATTACCGCGCACGTGAAGCGAACGTTCACCGTTTGGCAGAGGTTTCTGTAAACATTATCGACCAGTGTGTGGCGCAAGGTGTGCCATTAGCACGTGAGTACGGTGGTTTGTTAGATAACCGTTCGTTTGGTGGAACACAGGTTTCGCGTACATTCTACGCTAAAGGTCAAACAGGTCAGCAATTATTGTTAGGAGCTTACTCTGCAATGAACCGCCAAATTGGTCGTGGAAAAATTAAAATGTACAACCGTCACGAGATGTTAGATTTAGTAATCGTGAATGGTAAAGCACGTGGAATTATTGCTCGTAACTTGGTTACTGGCGAAATCGAGCGTCACTCTGCACACGCAGTAGTTATTGCAACAGGTGGTTACGGAAACGTTTTCTTTCTTTCAACCAACGCAATGGGATCTAACGTAACAGCAGCTTGGAAAGCACACAAACGTGGCGCGTACTTTGCAAACCCTTGTTACACGCAGATTCACCCAACATGTATCCCGGTTACAGGTGATCATCAGTCAAAATTAACGTTGATGTCAGAATCATTACGTAACGATGGTCGTATCTGGGTTCCTAAAAAATTAGAAGATGCACAAGCAATTCGCGAAGGTAAAAAGAAACCTACCGATTTAGCTGAAGAAGATAGAGATTATTACTTAGAGCGTCGTTACCCATCATTTGGTAACTTGGTACCTCGTGACGTTGCGTCGCGTGCGGCTAAAGAGCGTTGTGATGCCGGTTTCGGTGTAAATGCAACGGGTGAAGCGGTTTATTTGGATTTCGCAGCAGCTATTGAGCGTTATGGTAAAGAACAAGCGCGTATTCATCATTTAGATGAAAATGATCCGAAATTGGTTTACGATTTAGGACAGAAAGTGGTTGAAAATAAGTACGGAAACTTATTCCAGATGTACTACAAAATTGTAGACGAGGATCCGTACAAAACGCCAATGATGATTTACCCTGCAGTTCACTATACAATGGGTGGTGTTTGGGTTGATTACAACTTAATGACAACTGTTGAAGGATGTTACTGTATTGGTGAGGCAAACTTCTCTGATCACGGTGCTAACCGTTTAGGAGCTTCGGCTTTAATGCAAGGTTTAGCAGACGGATACTTTGTATTGCCTTACACCATTGGTGATTATTTGGCAGATGATATCCGTACTGGAAAAATTTCTACCGATTTACCTGAATTTGTAGAAGCAGAAAACAATGTACGTTCTATGATTGATCATTTCATGAACAATAAAGGAACACATTCGGTTGATTACTTCCACAAAAAACTAGGAAAAATCATGTGGAACAAAGTAGGTATGGCTCGTAACGAAAAAGGTTTAAACGAAGCTATGGACGAAATTGCAGCCTTACGTGAAGATTTCTACAAAAACGTAAAAGTCTTAGGTACTGCAGATTCATTCAACCAAGAATTAGAAAAAGCATTACGCGTTGCCGATTTCTTGGAATTAGGTGAATTGTTTGCAAAAGATGCGTTACACCGCGAAGAATCTTGTGGTGGACACTTCCGTGAAGAACATCAGTCGGCAGAAGGTGAAGCAGAGCGCGATGATGCAAACTTCTCTTACGTTGCAGCTTGGGAATACAAAGGAAATCCTCGTGAAGCAGTTCTTCACAAAGAGCCTTTAGTATATGAAAACATTAAAATGGTAACTCGTAGTTATAAGTAATTTAGTCGAAAGTCACCTGTCAAAAGTCATAATGTCCGACTTTTAACATTCGACTTTAAGACTTTAAAAACTAGATAAGATGAATCTTACATTAAAAATTTGGCGTCAAAAAAACGCAAAAGATAAAGGTCAAATGGTCGATTATAAAATCGGCGGTATTGAACCTGATATGTCATTCCTTGAAATGTTAGACGTTTTAAATAACGAATTAGTTGAAAAAGGAGATGATCCCGTAGCATTCGATCACGATTGTCGTGAAGGTATTTGTGGTATGTGTTCTTTATTTATTAATGGTGAAGCGCATGGACCAGACCGCGGTATTACAACTTGCCAGTTACACATGCGTAAGTTTAAAGACGGCGATACCATTTATATTGAGCCATTCCGTGCAAAAGCATTCCCTGTAATTAAAGATTTAGTGGTTGACCGCGGATCTTTTGACCGTATTCAGCATGCAGGTGGTTTCGTATCAGTAAATACATCAGGAAATACACAAGACGCTAACGCATTACCAATTCGTAAAGACAATGCAGATAAAGCATTTGATGCTGCTACATGTATTGGTTGTGGTGCTTGTGTGGCAACTTGTAAAAACTCGTCGGCTATGTTGTTCGTATCTGCAAAAGTTTCTCAGTTTGCTTTGTTACCACAAGGTCGCGTTGAAGCTACAGAACGTGTATTAAATATGGTTGAAGCTATGGATAACGAAGGTTTTGGTAACTGTACTAACACCGGAGCTTGTGAAGTAGAATGTCCTAAAGGAATTTCTTTAGAAAACATTGCACGTATGAACCGTGAATACTTATCTGCTTCAATAAAATAATCAGATATAAAATATTTAATATAAATCCGGACTTATGTTCGGATTTTTTGTGTTTAATAAGATACTTATGCTTAAAATCACAATAAATCTGTATATTTAAGTATGAAAACAGCATTAATACAGTTCGATACCCTTTGGGAAGATAAGCAAGCAAATTTAGAATATATTCAAGATAAAATATTGAATTTACCTGATGCCATAAATTTGGTTGTTTTGCCCGAAATGTTTACCACCGGTTTTACCATGAATCCCGAAATAGTTGCCGAAGAAGAGCAAGGCGATACATTGCAAATCATTCAAAAATTAGCTTTAGATAAACAAACTGCCATTACCGGAAGTTGGGTTGTAAAAGAAGAAAATAACTATTATAACCGCTTGTTTTTTGTTTTTCCCGATGGATCTTACCAAACCTACAATAAACGCCATTTGTTTACATTAGCCGGCGAAGAAAAGATTTACAAACCCGGTAATGAAAAATTAATTGTTTCGTATAAAGGCTGGAATATTTGTCTATTGGTTTGTTATGATTTACGTTTTCCGGTTTATTCGCGAATTGTAAATCAGAATTACGATGTACTGATTTATGTAGCTTCATGGCCCGATCGAAGGATTGATGCTTGGAATGCTTTGCTAAAAGCACGCGCTATTGAAAATATGAGTTACGTTGTAGCTGTAAACCGCTGCGGAATTGATCCGAATGGAGTAGAATATTCAGGGCATTCACAAGTAATCGATTTTATGGGGAAACATATTGTTAAACCACTTATTGATGAACAGATTTACATAACAGATCTTGAAAAAAATCCATTACAAACTGCCCGGCAAAAATTTGCTTTTTTAAACGATGCCGACGATTTCGAACTAAAATAAAAGCTTATTTGTATTCATATAAAATTGAAAATCAATATTCTAATAGAATTCTAATGTGAGCTTAAAACAGGATTTTGTAACTTTAGGTTGAATGTAAAAATTATAAGCCTATGGAAACTAAATTGAAAGAACTAAAGAACGTTAGAGCCGAAAATTGTGTAACTATTATTCTTAATACGCACAGAACATTGCCCGATAACGAAAAAGATGCCATTCAACTAAAAAATTTAATTAAAGAGGCAGAAACTAAATTGCTGGCTGTTTGTCAACAAAAAACAGCAGAAAAGCTAACTGCTAAAATCCACGATTTAGCCGCAACAATCAACCATCGGCACAATTTAGAAAGTTTGATATTGTTTGTAAACGAAAATGTGTCAGAATTTGTAAGACTTCCTATATCGGTTGAAGATCGTGTGGTGGTTGGAAACAGGTTTGCAATGCGCGATTTAATTAGGGGCTTGCACAACCAAACAAACTATTATGTGTTGGTTTTAAACAAAGACGAAGCCCGATTAATAGAAGCTTCAAACGATAAAGTTGTAAAAGAATGCGGATTTCCTTTTCCGTTTCAAAACCAACTTTCGCAAACTTCCTTTAAAGCCGAGCCTTCAGACGCTGGTAGAATAAGAAATTTAACCTCTGAATTTTTCAATCAGGTTGATAAAGTAGTGAATAAAGTACACAAAGATAATCCGTTGCCTATTTTAATTTCAACCGATGAGCAAAACTATCATGATTATGTAAGAATTGTCGATAAACCAGGTAACTTCTTTCCTGAATTTTTAAGCCGAAGCAGACAAACAGAAAGCGATCATGCCATTGTTGCTGATGCTTGGGAATTGGTTCAAAATTTAAAAAGAAAACAAAACAACGATCGAAAAACCGATTTGCAGACTGCTGTTTCGGCAAATAAATTTATAAGCGATACTACCGAAATATTTCATGCCATAAAGCACGGAAGGGTACAAACATTGTTTGTTGAAGAAAATTTGTTTCAGCCCGCAGTGATCAAGAATGATACAGTTGTTTATGTTTCAGAAGATACAAACAATTCTACCGAAATGATCGATGATATTTATGACGAACTCATTGATTTAAATATGGATTTTGGTGGCGATGTGGTTTTTCTTCCAAAAGAAAGCTTGACTAAATTTAACGGTTTTGCTGCCATGACAAGGTATTAAACTAATTTTAATAGAACAAAAAACACCGCAACTGCGGTGTTTTTTTATGGCATAACCAATGTTTCGTTTAATTCCCAGTTGGCTCTTATGTCAAATTCTTTTAAAAAGTTAACCACCTTTTCGGGTTGGCGTTTTTCCAGATAACTTCCGGTGTCCCATTTTTTATTGCCGTTGGCATCTTCAATAATCCTAATGAAATATTTATCGGGTTCAATGGCTCGGAATTCTATAGAACTTTCTTCGGTTATGTATAAGTAATCGTACAGTTTTTCATCTTTAGTCAACAGCTCAAAGATGATAGGATAGTTTACCGTTCCCGAAAGTGTAAACGAAATGTTTCCGTAATCCGTTAATTTACCTGTTTGAAAACGTTGTATCATTTCGGTTTTTAAGGCGTTATCATAAAAATCGGTTACGCTGTTGGGTTTTAAAAACACGGTGTATTTTTCATCTTCCACCTTATCAAACAAAATTTTTACCAAATTGTTTAACGAATCGGTTTTAATAGTGAACGGAATTTGAAGCGAATCTTTCCCAATTACCTGAATTAGATCGTTAGAAATTGTTTTAAAAGGCGTGTTTGTACTGAACGAAATGGTATCTCTAAACTGAATAGATCCGCTTTTGGTAAATTTAACCTGTAATGTATCAATTTGTTTTAAAGTTCGTTGGTTTACAGTATGAATTTTCTCGTAATCTGGGGTTTTAAATTTAAACTGAAGCGAATCGTACTTATCCGTTGGAGTAAAAATATAAATAGAATCTTTTCCGGGAACTTTCTGAATGCGCGATGCAATTGATTTATTGTTCCCCAACGCAGTTACTTTTAAATTTTTGGTATCGCCTTCGTAAGCTGCCAGCCATTTGTTTTGGCTCACCATTGATGGTCGGTAAGCTGTGGTCTGTTTGGTTTCGCTAAATAATTTCAGACGAAAAACACTGTCGGTTGGTAAGGTGATTGGTGTTGGGTGAAAACCTATTTTATCTGATTTTGGATCGAACTTATAATTACTGTTCTTTTCTTGCAAGGCAACAAGGTAATAAGTGCCGCTTTTCAAATTTTCCAGATCGGCATTAGAAACGCTGTCTTTTGCACTTGCTACATACAACGGTTTTTTCTTGTAAATGGTAGAATCGTTAAATCCTGCGGTTTCATACAAAAGTAAATTTACCGTACCGCTTGATTTTTTACTGTAAGCATCTTCAAAATTTGTGGTCAGTTTTAATGAATCGATGTAATCTCCCGTAGAAAAAACATATTTGTAGTTCGTGTACGGATTTCCCTCATTATTATCCTGAATACTTTCTCCAAAATTAAAACTGTAGGTCGTATTCGCTTTAAGCGTATCAAAAATCTTGATTTTTATAAATTTACTCGGATAGCCCATTGGTGTAATCTCGGGCTGCGTATCCATTGGCGGCGAAATAATCAGTTGCTGGTTTACCTTGTTCAGCTTAACATATTCATCAAAATTTATCTGAATGGTTTTTTCGTTGAAATGCGTACTGAAATTTTCCGGATTGGTCGATAAAATCACGGGAGCCAAAGTATCTTTCAATCCCCCGGTAATGGTTCCGCGTTTCGCACAATTGGTAAAAAGCACCAAAGTCAGTATCAAGAAAAAACTAAAATATCTTAAAAATCTCATCAACTTAAATTTACCTTGCAAAGTAACTATTTTTATTTGATTTTTTCAGCGTGTATATGCCATAGTTAATATGCTTATTTTGTGGGTGGAATTTTTTAAGATACACTTACCCGCAATTTCTAAAGTAGAACCCGTAGTCATAACATCATCAATCAGCAAAATGTTTTTGTTTTTTAGATGTTGATATTTTTCGTTCACAATAAACTCAGTTTTACTTTCGGCGCGTTGCCACATACTTTTCTTGGTTTGTGTTTTGGTTTTCGATGTTTTAATAAGATAATCTTTATAAAACGGAATGTTCAGATGTTTGCTTAATTCGTTCCCAAAACCATCTAACTGATTGTAACCACGTTTTTTCTCTTTTGACTTATGCAACGGGATACAAACAATGAAATCAACCCAGCTAAAAACAGCATGATTTTTTAAATGTTGTAAAGTAAGCGTAGCAAAAAAGGTAGAAATCTGCTGCTGATTTTTATACTTAAGTTCGTGGAGTAATTTCTGAACGATACTTTCTTCAGAAAAATACAAAGTTGCCAAACAATGTTCCACCAAAAGCTTGCCGTAAAAACGCCGTTTCATTTCGGTATCGTTATCTACAGCTGGTGGAATAAAATCCAAACCAATCAAACAATTGCTGCACAGCATATCATTTCTCCCGTGCAAAACTTCATCGCAACCATAACAAAGGTGCGGATAAAATAAATCAAAAACATCGATAATTGCCCACATTACCAACAAGTTTTATGTACCTTTGCGTTAATATACAATAAAAAACAATATTGTTCAACTATTTGTTTTACAAATTTTAACAAACTGCAATTTTAGTATTTTTGCACTATGGCAAAACAAGACGACATTTTTAAAAATGTAATTTCGCATGCAAAAGAGTATGGATATATTTTTCCATCGAGCGAAATTTACGATGGTTTAAGCGCTGTTTACGATTATGCGCAAAACGGAGTAGAATTAAAAAAGAATATTCGTGAGTACTGGTGGAAATCAATGGTACAAATGCACGAGAATATTGTAGGGATCGATGCGGCGATCTTTATGCATCCAACCACATGGAAGGCTTCGGGGCACGTTGATGCTTTTAATGATCCGTTAATTGACAATAAAGATTCTAAAAAAAGATATAGAGCCGATGTTTTGATCGAAGATTACTGCGAGAAATTATGGCAAAAGGCTCAAAAAGAAATCGAAAAAGCAAAAGGTCGTTTTGGCGATGCTTTTAACGAAGAAGAATTTATCACAACCAATCCGCGCGTTGTAGAATATCTTTCAAAAAAGAAAGAGATTTTAGAACGAATGGCATCCGGTTTAGATTCGGGTAATTTAGAAGATGTAAAAGCCTTGATTGAAGAATTGGGCATTGCCGATCCGGAAACAGGTTCTAAAAACTGGACCGATGTTCGCCAGTTCAATTTAATGTTCGGAACAAAATTAGGAGCATCTGCAGATACGGCGATGGATCTTTATTTACGACCGGAAACTGCACAAGGAATTTTCGTAAACTTTTTAAACGTTCAAAAAACCGGACGTATGAAAATTCCGTTTGGTATTGCACAAACTGGTAAAGCGTTCCGTAACGAGATTGTTGCACGTCAGTTTATTTTCCGTATGCGCGAGTTCGAACAAATGGAAATGCAGTTTTTTGTAAAACCGGGCGAAGAAATGACCTATTACGAATATTGGAAAGAAACGCGTTTAAAATGGCATTTGTCGTTAGGTTTAGGAAAAGAAAATTATCGTTTTCACGACCACGAAAAATTAGCGCATTATGCTAACGCAGCAGCAGATATTGAATTTAATTTTCCGTTCGGATTTAAAGAATTAGAAGGAATTCACTCGCGTACCGATTTCGATTTAAAAGCACACGAACAACATTCAGGTAAAAAACTGCAGTTTTTCGATAACGAAACAAATTCATCTTACGTGCCGTATGTTGTAGAAACGTCGGTAGGGTTGGATCGTATGTTTTTATCGGTTTTCTCAAAAGCATTGCAAGAAGAAACCTTGGAAGATGGATCAACACGTACCGTTTTAAAATTACCAAGTGTTTTAGCGCCAACAAAAGCAGCGGTTTTACCATTGGTTAAAAAAGACGGATTACCGGAAGTTGCCCGCGAAATTATTGAAGAGTTGAAATGGGATTTTAATGTAGCTTACGATGAAAAAGATGCAGTTGGTCGCCGTTACCGCCGCCAAGATGCATTGGGAACGCCGTTTTGTATCACGGTTGACCACCAAACATTAGAAGATAAAACCGTAACCATTCGTCACCGCGATACCATGCAGCAAGATCGTGTTTCTATTACTGAATTAAGAAATATCATTAATGAAGACGTTTCAATGCGCAATTGGTTGCAGAAAATGAAATAATATAAAATATTGGGATTTAAAAGGTTGAACGAAAGTTCAGCCTTTTTTTGTACATTTATCATAATTCAAAAAAAAATATACCATGATAAAAAAGTTACTTTATCCTTTAATTTTAAGTGTTGCGATGTTTGTTAGCAGTTTCGCACAAACTCAACAAGTTGATTTAATGAACAATGAATGGTACGTTCACAAAGTGGTGTTAAGTGGTGTTGAACATTTAGCACCTATAAATCAAGAACGTGCAAATTGGCAGGTTAATAGCAGTGAGTTTTTGTTCAATGCAGGGGCTATTTATCTGTATTTTTGTACAAGTTGCACTTTGCAGGGTATTAATTTCCTACCTAACAATGAATTTAAGGTTGACGATATGGTTTGTTTGGCAATGAACGATTGTAATCGTCAATTAGGTAATGATAATTCTGATTACTTATTGAAGTTTTACGATGTTTTTCAAGTAAATCAACCTAATACAGTATTTCAGTACGAAGTAACTACTGTAAATTCATCAACCAAACAATTAAAGATAATCAATGAAGACGGCGATGAAGCATACTTTTACAGTTCAAAACTTTCTGTAACAACCAAACAGTTTAGTAAGGTAACACTGTTTCCAAATCCGGTTGAAAATAGTTTAAATATTAATTTAGAATCGGTTCCGGAGATGAATTGTAAATTTATCTTTTACGATATAACTGGAAAACAAGTTAAGGCAGTAGAACATTTATCGGCAAAAGTAATTTCAATCGATACAAATGATTTACTAAACGGAGTTTATTTCTTAACTATTTTGAATGATAAGGGAATAGTTCAGAAAATAGAAAAGATAATCAAGAAATAAAAAATCGCCCTAAAGGCGATTTTTTATGCTATAACTTAAAAGTAATAATAGATCTTGGCGAATGGTTCATTAAATCTTCGCTGATACTTCCGTTCAATAATCGGGCAAAGCCTTTTCTACCGTGGGTTCCCATTGCAATTAAATCGGCGTTCACACGTTCTGCAAAATTTAAAATTCCTTTTTCAATATCTAAATCGTTGTAGATAGAAAATTCGTAATCATCTAAATTAAATTGCTTTAAAAATGCGTGCGCCAATTCTTCGGCAACATGCGTTGGCTTAAAATTGTTCGGCGTATTTACCATTAAAAAGTGCGGAGTAGAACCGTTCAACTTTAAGAAATCAACAATTTTTTGGAAACCTTGTGCGGTTTCTTCGGTAAAATCGTTTGCAAAAACAACCTTGTCAAAGTTTACTTCGGTTTCGTTTCCTTTAATTGCCAATACCGGAATATTCGATGTACGGATTACTTTTTCGGTGTTCGATCCTATAAACAATTCTTTAAAACCGCTGGCGCCGTGCGATCCCATTACAATCAAATCGATATTGTTGGCTTTTGCCACTTCGGTAACCTCGTCAAAAGTACGTCCCAACTTTAAAATTTGCGAAACATTTAAGCCGCTTAGTTCTTCAGACAACGATGTTTGCGTTAATTTAGCTTCGGCATGTTCTTTAAAAAACATAATTTCAGGCACATCGTAACCAGGCTGAATCATATCCATAGCTTCATGCGGCAAATCAATTATATGTAATAAAATAATTTCAGCGCTCGATTTTCTTGCAATACCAGCAGCAGCTTTTAAGGCAATGTTTGCTTGTTCAGAGAAATCAGTAGGTACTAAAATCTTTTTCATCTTGTATAGTTTATTAGGTTAGTAAATGTTTGTGTTAATTTTATAAATATACTTATAATATTCATAAATAACCAAAAAAATCAATTACTTAAATAAAATTTGTATATTTGCAAAGTTATTTATTGTTAAACTAAATAATGAGGGGACATAATTGTCCCCTCTTTTTATACAAAAGATGGATTTTAAAAGTAAAGTTAAAGATTTATTAGAAGAAGGTTTGGCAGAACATCCGGAACTTTTTTTGATAGATTTTTCTATTTCGGCCGATTATAAAATTTCTGTGGTTATTGATGGCGATAACGGTGTGAATTTGCAGGATTGTATCGATGTAAGTCGCAGTATTGAACATAATTTAGATCGTGAAGAGCAAGATTTTTCGTTAGAAGTAGCTTCGGCAGGGGCAACAGCACCTTTAAAATTTCCACGCCAGTATAGAAAAAACATTGGTAGAACTATTGAAGTTACAACCGATGACGACAATAAAATAGAAGCCAAGTTGATTGATGCCAACGAAGAAGCTATAAAATTAGAATGGAAAGCACGCGAGCCTAAAAAAATAGGCAAAGGCAAAGAAACCGTTGTTAAAAACGCTGAAATTCCGTACATTAGCATCAAAAAAGCAGTTGTAGTTATATCATTTTAAAAAAATACAGATAATTTCATGGATAATATTGCATTAATTGATTCGTTCTCTGAATTTAAAGATTTTAAACATATTGACAGAGTTACCCTTATGGCAATTTTAGAAGATGTTTTTAGAAATGCATTGAAAAAAAGATTTGGGTCAGACGATAATTTCGACATCATCATTAATCCTGATAAAGGAGATATGGAGATCTGGAGAAACAGAATTGTTGTTGCCGATGGTGAGGTAGAAGACGAAAATTCTGAAATATCATTAAAAGAAGCACAAAAAATTGAACCAGATTTTGAAGTAGGCGAAGAAGTTTCTGAAGAAGTTAAATTGTTCCAATTGGGTCGTCGTGCAATATTGGCATTACGTCAAAACCTAATCACAAAAATTCAAGAGCACGACAGTACCAATCTTTACAAGCAGTTTAAAGATATGGTGAACGAAGTGTATGCTGCCGAAGTTAGCCACGTGCGCCCGAAAGCGGTTATATTGATCGATGAAAACAATAAAGAAATCATTTTACCTAAAGAGAAACAAATCCCATCAGATTATTTCAAAAAAGGCGAAACGGTTAAAGGAATTATCGAAAGTGTTGAATTGAAAGGTAACAAGCCGCAAATCATCATGAGCAGAACATCGGAATTGTTCTTAGAGAAATTATTCGAACAAGAAATTCCGGAAATCGCAGACGGCATCATTACCATTCACAAAGTAGTGCGCATTCCTGGCGAAAAAGCAAAAGTAGCTGTTGATAGTTACAACGAAAATATCGATGCAGTTGGTGCATGTGTAGGTGTAAAAGGATCTCGTATACACGGAATTGTTCGCGAATTAGGAAATGAAAACATCGACGTGATCAGCTACACAAACAATGCAGAATTATACATTCAACGTGCATTAAGCCCAGCGAGAATAAACAATATATCAATAAACGAAACAACAAAGCGTGCAAATGTTTTGTTAGATATCAGCGAAGTTTCAAAAGCAATTGGTAAAGGTGGTCAAAACATTAAATTGGCAAGCTTGCTAACTGGTTACGAAATAGACGTGATAAGAGAAGGAACACAGGTTTTAGAAGAAGACGACGTTGAGTTGCGCGAGTTCTCAGATGAAATCGATGCGTGGGTAATCGATGAATTTGTAAAAATTGGTTTAGATACTGCAAAAAGCGTATTAAAACACAGTGTAAGCGAATTGGTTCGAAGAACAGATTTAGAAGAAGAAACGGTAGAAGATGTTTTAAACATTTTAAATGCTGAATTTGAAGACTAATTAAACACTACAACAACAACACAACGCACAAAAATATACTAAAAGGATCGTATGTCTGAAAATAGAATAATAAGAATAAACAAAGTTTTAAGAGAATTAAATATTTCTCTCGATAGAGCCGTGGAATTTTTGAAGACCAAGGGGTTTGAAATTGAAGCCTCTCCGAACGCAAAAATTTCCGACGCAGAATATGCTGCGTTAAATAAACAGTTTTCGGCGGATAAAGGGAAGAAAGAAGCTTCGAAAGAAGTGAGCGAAGAAAAAAAGAAAGAAAAAGAAGAATTACGTTTAGAACGTGAGCAGGAAGAAAAACGCAAAAAAGAAGAAGAAGACAAGCGTAAAAGAGAAGAGGAAAAACGTAAGAAAGAAGAGGAAGAGCAACGCAAAAAAGAAGAAGAAGCAAAACGCGAGCAAGAAGTTATAAAAGCTAAAGCGGCTAAAGTGTCTTCTATAAAAACAGTTGGTAAGATTGATTTAGATGCAAATTCTAAAAAAGCACCGGCTGCCGATTCTAAAAATTCTTCAGACGATACAAAAGATCCTGTTAATGTATCAAACAAAAATACAGAACCGGCTAAGGCTGAAAAAGTAGAAAAAACAGAAGAAAAACCACAGGTTGAAAAACCGGAACAGCGCGTAGCTAAAGAAGCACCGGCTGAAAAGCCGGCAGAAACAGAAAAACCGGTTCAAAAGGCTGCTGAATCAACCGAAGCAAAAGCTGAAGGAACTTCTACAGAAGAAGGTCAAGAATCTGAAATCATAAAAACGCAGTACCAAAAACTTTCTGGAACTACTTTTACAGGTCAAAAAATTGATTTATCTCAATTCAACAAACCTAAAAAGAAAAAAGAAGATCCTAAAAAAGACGGTGCAAAACCGGGTGGTGCAAATAACGCGGCGAACAACAAAAACAAACGCAAGCGTATAGAAAAACCAGGTACACCGGGTGCAGCAGGGCAACAAGGTAATAACGCCAATAAACCAGGTACGCCAGGTCAAGGTGGTCAAAACCGTCCGGGTCAGCAAGGTGGAAACCGTGGTGGTCAAGGCGGAAATTCTAAATTCCCTAACAACCGCAACAATGCAGGTGGTAACAAAAATTTTGGAAACAGAAACCAACCGGTTGTAAAAGTTGAGCCTACAGATGAGGAAGTAAAAAACCAAATCAAAGAAACGTTAGAGCGTTTACAAGGAAAACAAAACAAATCAAAAGCTGCAAAATATCGTAAAGACAAACGTGAACTTCACCGTAAAAAAGAAGAAGAAGCACGTGCAGACGATGATTTAAAAATATTAAAAGTTACCGAATTCGTAACAGTTGGTGAGGTTGCTACTATGATGAACGTGCCAATTACGCAAGTAATCGGAACATGTATGTCGTTAGGTATCATGGTAACCATGAACCAGCGTTTAGATGCTGAAACATTAACAATTGTTGCAGACGAATTTGGTTACGAAGTACAATTTACAACTGCCGATATCGAAGAATCGATGGTAGAAGAAGTTGATGCACCGGAAGATTTACAACCTCGCGCGCCAATTGTAACGGTAATGGGTCACGTAGATCACGGTAAAACATCGTTATTAGATTATGTTCGTAAAGCAAACGTAATTGCAGGTGAATCGGGTGGAATCACGCAGCACATTGGTGCTTACGGAGTAACTTTAGAAAGTGGTCAGAAAATTACGTTTTTAGATACACCGGGTCACGAGGCGTTTACCGCAATGCGTGCACGTGGAGCTCAGGTTACCGATATTGCAATTATCGTAGTTGCTGCCGATGACGACATTATGCCACAAACAAAAGAGGCAATTTCGCACGCGCAAGCAGCGGGAGTACCAATTATTTTCGCAATTAATAAGGTAGATAAGCCAACGGCAAATCCTGAAAAAATTAAAGAGAAACTGGCAGCTATGAACTTCCTTGTTGAAGAATGGGGTGGAACGTATCAGTCACAAGATATTTCGGCAAAATTTGGTCAAGGTGTACCGGAATTGTTAGAAAAAGTATTGTTAGAAGCAGAGATGTTAGAGTTGAAAGCAAACCCTAACAAACCGGCGGTAGGTACTGTTGTAGAAGCGTTCTTGGATAAAGGTCGCGGATATGTATCAACAATCTTGGTTCAAAGCGGAACATTGAAAATTGGCGATTACTTGTTAGCAGGTAAAAACCATGGTAAAATTAAAGCAATGCACGATGAACGCGGAAAAGCTGTTAAAGAAGCAGGTCCTTCTCGTCCTATTTCAATCTTAGGATTAGACGGCGCGCCAACAGCAGGTGACAAGTTCAATGTATTCGAAGACGAGCGTGAAGCAAAAGCAATCGCAGCTAAACGTACACAGTTAATCCGTGAGCAATCGGTACGTGCGCAACGTCACATCACATTGGCAGAAATTGGTCGCCGTATTGCTTTAGGGGAATTTAAAGAGTTAAATATCATTTTAAAAGGAGACGTAGATGGATCGGTAGAAGCGTTATCAGACTCGTTCTCTAAATTATCAACAGACGAAATTCAAATCAACATTATCCACAAAGGGGTAGGTGCAATTACCGAATCTGATGTATTGTTAGCTTCGGCTTCTGATGCGATCATTATCGGTTTCAACGTACGTCCAATGGGTAATGCCAAAACAATTGCAGATAAAGAAGAAATCGATATCAAAACATACTCGATCATTTACGACGCAATCGATGATATTAAAGATGCAATGGAAGGAATGTTGTCACCGGAATTGAAAGAAGAAATCACCGGAACAGCAGAAATTCGTCAAACATTCAAAATATCTAAAGTGGGAACAATTGCAGGATGTATGGTTACCGATGGTAAAATCTTCCGTAACTCTAAAATCCGCTTAATTCGTGAAGGCGTTGTAATTTACACAGGTGTTCTTGATGCGTTAAAACGTTTTAAAGATGATGTAAAAGAGGTTTCTAAAGGATACGATTGTGGTATCCAGATTAAAAACTACAACGATATTAAGGAATACGATATTATTGAAGGATTCCAAGAAGTTGAGGTTAAGAAAACTTTGAAATAATACAGTTTATATTGATAGATAAAAAGGAGTCGGAAGGCTCCTTTTGTCATTTTGACAGATTTTGAAGCGATGTAATTGTTTGGCTTAAAGTTTGATTGAGTCTTAATATAAAACAATACGCATACATTAAAAAATAGAATTATGGGATTATTATTAATGGGAATCATTATGCTTGCCAGCTGGTTAGTGGGTTGGCAGCTAAAAAATAAATTCGAAAAGTATTCAAAAATTCATTTAAGAAACGGAATGAGCGGTGCAGAAATTGCAACTAAAATGCTGCACGACCACGGAATTTACGATGTAAAAGTAATTTCTACTCCGGGTAGATTAACCGATCATTACAACCCGGCAGATAAAACGGTGAATTTAAGTGAAGCAGTGTACAATCAGCGTAATGCGGCCGCTGCCGCGGTAGCTGCACATGAAGTTGGTCACGCCGTACAGCATGCAACCGCTTACAGTTGGTTAACTATGCGTTCTAAATTGGTGCCTGTTGTTAACATTGCATCACGCTTTATTTCGATCACATTAATTGGTGGTATTTTATTGCTAAACACTTTTCCGCAGTTATTACTTATCGGGATTGTATTGTTTGCATTAACTACGGTGTTTTCAATTGTTACCTTACCGGTAGAGTACGATGCAAGTAACCGCGCATTAAAATGGTTGGAAACCAAAAACATGGTTACAAGAGAAGAGTATGCCGGAGCGTCAGATTCATTAAAATGGGCAGCTCGCACGTATGTTGTAGCAGCTTTATCATCAATAGGAACACTGTTGTACTATTTAATGATTTATATGGGAAGAAGAGAATAAAAAAAGCGAGCATTTGCTCGCTTTTCTGTTTATTAAAACCAAGGTTTTCTGTTTCTGATATACGTATTGTAAAAATCAATATCAGATTTGGTCAGGTAGATAATTCCTTCAACCAAACCAATGATCGTAGTTGCAGCCAAAATAAAATATCCAATGAGAAAACACGCTGTAACATATCCAACTAATCCTAACACAAGTAGAATAATACCTTCGGTATTGTATCCTAAAACAAACTTGTGAATACCTAAATGTCCTAAAATAATAGCTAAAATTCCGGCTAATATTTTCTTGCTATTCGCCTCTTGTAAGTAAGGAGGCGATTGCTGGTACTGATTTTGTTGCTGATAATAGTTTTGCTGGTCGTTATACTGATTTTGCTGTTGATTAAAATTAGATTGCGTACGACCTGTATGCCATTGTTCTTCTTTTCTTTCTTCTGAATTTTGATTTTCCATTACAATTAGGTTATTATTTTTGTTAAATATAGCAATAATTTTATCAACAATAACCTGTGCCAGTTTTTCTTTACTTTCAATGGTCCAGCCGGCAATGTGTGGTGATAGCAGAACGTTTTCGGCAGTAATCAGGTATCTAAAGGCATCGGGAAGTTCATTGTCAGAAAACATATTTTCGAACGATGATTTTTCGTATTCCAATACATCCAAACCGGCACCTTTAATTTTGCCCGATTTTAAAGCATCTACCAAATCATCTGTACAAACCGATTTACCACGTGCGGTATTGATCAACCAAAACGATTTTGCAAAACCATTGATCAAATTCTTGTTTACATAATGATGCGTTTCGGGAGTTTCAGGCGTGTGTAAACTCACAATGTCGCTGTGCAGTTGCAAATAATCTAACGAAACTTGTTGTGCGTTTGCATCGCCCATGTGTGGTTTAATATCGTAACAAATTACCTTGCAGTTAAAGCCTTTCAAACGTTGTGCAAACGCTTTTCCCATATTGCCATAACCAATAATTCCGATGGTTTTTCCTTCAATCTCAATGCCTCGGTTTTCTTCGCGCTTCCAAATGCCGCTGCGAACTTCCTTGTCCGCATACGATAATTTATTCATAAGATTTAAAAGCATTCCCAAAGCATGCTCGGCAACGGCGGTTTTATTTCCTTCGGGAGCAGCAATCAGTTTAATGCCTTTTTGTTCGGCATATTCGCAATCGATATTTTCCAAACCGGCACCAACTCTACCTATGAATTTTAGGTTTGTAGCGGCATCTAAAAAAGCACGATCAATCTTAAACCGGCTGCGTAAAACAATACCGTCATACTGATGGATTATTTGTTCAATGGCGTCTTTTGGAGCGTAGTAGTTTTCATCGTTTTCAAATCCCGCAACTGTTAACTGTTCAATTAGCAACGGATGATTTTTATCAAGGTGTAATATTTTCATTAAGTATTCAATCCTTTATTTTATCAAACTAAATTAGATAAAAATTTTCATTAGATCGATTTAAAATATTTTTAAATAAACTTTCATTTTTTTTTGAAAGTTTAAAAACTTTGTTTTATATTTGATCTATGGAATTCAAAGAAGCAAAAAATAAATTTGTACAATCGTGGGGAGCTTTAGGTTCGCAATGGGGCATTAATAAAACCATGGCACAGATTCATGCGTTGTTAATGATTTCTACCGAAGCAGTTTCTATGGAAGAAATTATGGAAGAATTACAGATTTCACGCGGAAATGCTTCTATGAATTTAAGAGCTTTAATGGATTGGGGAATTGTTTACAAAGAACACAAACCGGGTGAACGAAAAGAGTTTTTTATTGCAGAGAAAGATTTAGACGAATTGGCAGTCAAAATTGCGAAAGAGCGTAGCAAACGTGAAATTAAACCGGCTTTAAAGGTATTGAAAGAAGTTTCTACCATTAAAACGAATAAATCAGAAGAAGAAAAGCACTTTGTGGAGCAAACCGGCAAATTATACGATTTTGTATTGAAGGCTGATAACGTGTTGGACAAGGTAACCGAATATAAAGACAATTGGCTGGCAAAGCTGGTGGTTAAAATAATGAAGTAAGATCAATCAAATTTTTTAAATAAAACTTTCAAATATTTCTGAAATTTTAAAATAATATAAATTATGAAAGCGATAAAAATAATAAATACCATAGCGATTGGAACTCCGTTTGCACTTTTTTTGATAGATCTTGTAGTTCAAGGTGGATTCTCAATTTTTGCATTACTTTCAACCATGTTTACTGGTTTTGTACAAGTGATATTAGGACTCTTTCTTATGATACGATTTCCAAAGAATATCCACTATAAATCATATATAATAGCAGTTGTTTTATACTTCTTAGTAGGGCTTATGGTTGTCTTTTCTGATTCTAATAATGATGGTTTTATATACATTTTTTACATCATACCACCTTGTTTGGCAGTGTATTTATCTATACTAATTTATAGTCATCCAAATAATGAACTATCACAATAAAAACTTTTGATATGAAAAAAATGGTTATTGCAGCAGGAACCGGTTTTTTAGGAACCGTCTTAATAGATTTTTTCAAAGAATCATATCAAGAACTTATAGTGCTTACGCGTGGAAAATCAGAACGGAAAAATAATATACAATATGTTCATTGGAACGCGAACTCGCTTACGGGTTGGGAAAGTGTATTGGAAAACGCCGATGTGCTGATAAATTTGGCAGGAAAATCGGTTGATTGCAGATATACTCCAGAAAATAAAGCTGCGATACTTGCTTCGCGTATTGATAGTACCCGAGTTTTGAACGAGGCGGTTTTAAAATGTAAAAATCCTCCAAAACATTTTATCAACTCATCTACAGCGACAATTTACCGACATTCAGAAGACAAACAGATGAATGAATATTCAGGTGAAATTGGAGATGATTTTTCTATGAATGTTGCCAAGTCTTGGGAAAAGGCTTTTTACGATGTTGAAACCGATAAAGCGCTAAAAACGGCTGTTAGAACTTCAATTGTTTTAGGTAAAAACGGCGGCGCATTTATCCCTTTAAAAAGATTGACTCAATTAGGATTGGGAGGGAAGGTCGGAAACGGAAAACAATTTGTTAGTTGGATTCATGAATTAGATTTTGCCAAGGCAATAGATTTTATAATCGATAAAAAACTGACAGGAAACATTAATGTTGTTTCGTCTAAACCGGAACGAAATGTTGATTTTATGAGGAAGCTTAGACAGGCTGTCCGTATTCCTTTTGGAATTCCTATCTCGAAAACTATGTTGAAGATCGGAGCGAAAATCATTCAAACCGAATCGGAACTGGTCTTAAAAAGTAGAAACGTAATTCCTAAACGCTTAACCGAAAACGGCTTTACGTTTGAATATCATGATCTGGAAAAAGCATTTAAAAATCTTTTATCATGAACTATAACATTGTTGCCTATTTCTTGTATTTCGCGATCACTTTTTTAATCATCGTGAAAGTCGGACGGATATGTTATCAGAACGGAAATGTATTTGTATCGCAATTAATTCCAAACCATGAAGACTTGTGTAAAAAGATCAATCATTTGCTGTTAATAGGCTATTATTTGCTGAACATTGGTTATTGCACCATGACCATTATTTCGTGGGAAAAAATAGGGAGTTTTACTCAACTGGTTGAAATCATCAGTCTAAAAACTTCTCTTATTGTCCTGATTATCGCACTTATGCATTACCTGAATATTTTATTACTTACAAACTATATCAAAAAATTAATTTAAAAACTGTAAATTATGGAAACTACCAAAATTTTAATCGGTTACGCAGTATATCTGCCAATAGCGTTGTTTTTAACCTACTATGTATCTAAAACGCTTTTTAAAAACAGTAAAGTTTATATGTTGGATATTTTTAAAGGAAGGGAAGAAATTGCCTTTGCTACCAATAAATTGTTTGAAACAGGATTTTATCTGCTGAATATAGGATTTGCATTAATGATTTTACAGATGAATCTGTATAACGATAGTTATCAACTGTTGATTGAAAAATTGAGTTACAAAATCGGGGCATTTTCTATTTATTTAGGATTGATGCTTTTTATAAACCTGTATTTCTTTTTTAGAGGGAAACGTAAAGCAAGTCAGGCACAAGTTGTTCAATAATAAACAAAAAACAATTCGTAAATATAATTTTTGATTCTAAACCTCACAGGTTTTTAAAACCTGTGAGGTTTTATTGTAAGCTAAAACCCTAAAATCATTTTAGCAATGGTAAAGTAGATCAAAATACCAAAAATATCGTTACTCGTGGTAATGAACGGACCGGTTGCAATAGCGGGATCTATACCGTTTTTATCAAGCATTATCGGAATAAAAGTTCCAATTAAGCTGGCAAGAATCATTACGGTAACCAACGCCAATACAATGGTTGACGATATTTCGTAAGATGTTCCCATGATAAAATGCGTTGCCAATAAAAGTAAAACCGCTAAAACGGTACTGTTTAAAAGTGCCAGCAACATTTCTTTACCCAAACGTTTCCAAAGTGAGCCCGACAAACTGTTGTTTGCCAAACCTTGTACTACGATTGCCGATGATTGTACCCCAACATTTCCAGCCATTGCGGCAACCAAAGGTGTAAAAAAGAATAATGTTTGGTATTTGTCCATGGCATCGCTAAAACCTTCGGAAATATTTACGGCAATAAAACTCCCGATTAATGCCAAAAGAAGCCAAGGCAAACGTGCTTTTGTAAGTTCCCAGATGCTGTCATCGGCTTCAACGTCTAAAGAGATACCCGCAGCCATTTGGTAATCACGATCGGCTTCATCTTTAATAACGTCAACGATATCGTCAATGGTAATTCTACCAACCAAACGTCCGGTTTCATCAACAACGGGAATTGCCTCTAAATCGTACTTCTGCATAATGCGGGCAACTTCGGTATCTTCGGTATCAACCTTTACAAAATCAACCTTTGGTATGTAGATTTCTTTGACTTGTGTGGTGGTAGATGAGGTAATAAGATCTTTTAACGACAATCGACCTTTTAAGCGGTCTTCATCATCAACCACATAAATAGAATGTACACGCGATACGTTTTCTGCCTGTTTGCGAATTTCCTGAATACACGTTAATACATTCCAGTTTTCGTTTACCTGAATGTATTCTTTTGCCATTAAACCGCCGGCAGTATCTTCGTCGTAACGCAAAAGTTCCACAATGTCTTTGGCGTGCTCAAAATCTTCTAATTCAGAGATTACCTCGTCTTTCATTTCTTCCGACAGTTCGGCGATAATATCCACCGCATCATCGGTATCCATTTCGTCTAACTCTTCGGCAATTTCTTTAGCAGAAAGGTTGTTTAAGATTTTTTCACGAACTTCTTCGTCTAATTCCAATAGAATTTCAGAACTGATCTCTGATTCAATGATGCGGAAAAGATAACCTGCATCTTCGCCGTCTAATTCGTTCATCAGTTCTGCAATATCAGCAAAGTGAATATCCTCGAGCCTGCGGAGTATTTCGCGTTCGTTTTTTTCGGCAATTAAGCCTTCGATCTCTTGGATAAATTCTTTACTGATTTTAAATTCCATACGCTTCTATTTTTTGAGTGAGTGCGATAAATTCTTCTACACTTAATTGTTCGGGACGAAGGTTAAAAACCGCATCGTCTTTAATTTCTTCTGATATAAAACTTTTTAAACTGTTGCGCATTGTTTTTCTACGCTGGTTAAATGCCGATTTTACTACGGTAAAAAACAGCTTTTCGCTGCACGGCAGAGTGTAATTTTCTTTGCGGATCATACGCATTACACCCGATTTTACTTTTGGCGGCGGTGTAAAAACGTGTTCTGATACAGTAAACAGATATTCGGTATCATAAAAAGCCTGTGCTAAAACCGACAATATTCCGTAGGTTTTACTGCCTTTTTTCTCACAAATGCGTTCGGCAACTTCTTTCTGAAACATTCCCGAGAATTCCGGTATCTGATCGCGCATTTCTAAAACCCTGAAAACAATCTGCGTTGAAATGTTGTACGGAAAGTTTCCTATAATGGCAAACGGCTCTTCATTAAAAATCTTCTTTAAATTGTATTTTAAAAAATCTTCGCCAATAATGTGGTTGTGCAACTTTGGGTAGTGTTTTTCCAGATAGGCAACCGATTCGGTATCAATTTCAACCACAAAAGTTTCTACCGGTTTTTCTAAAATATACTTTGTTAGCACGCCCATGCCCGGACCAATTTCCAACACCTTATCATAACCGTTCAGGGTAAGTGTATCGGCAATATTCTTTGCTACACTTTCATCGTTTAAAAAGTGCTGACCCAAATGCTTTTTTGCCTTTACTTTGTCTTGATTACTCATGCTCGCTTATGATTTCAAGATCGGTACGAAACGTAAGCATTTTATCTGCAAATAATTCCAAACCTTCGCTGCGTAATAATGGTGCGTGATTTTCTTTGTAATCTTCTAAAGCTGCCTGATTTTCCGCAAAATACTGCACCGAATAGGTAACGCCGCCCATATCTTCATCAACCAAAACCTTTACCAAACGTGCCGATTTAAAACAACCGGTATTCAGCATGTCTTTAATGTGTTTGGTCTGCATCCAGTTAAGCCATTGTTCGTGAACAGACTCGTCTATATTTATGGTAACATTGTAAATAATCATAGTTTGTTGTGATTTATTTAAAAACCAATGTCATTTCAAGTGAAGCAAAGTGATTGTTCTGAAATCTTAAAGATTTTCTTTTCGCTCTGCTACATTCGAAATGACATTAAAGTTGTTATTTCTATTTAAAATTAATTAATGATATCGAATCCGCAGTAAGGTTTTAACACATCGGGTATCACGATACCTTCGGGTGTTTGGTAATTTTCTAAAATACCTGCCAGTACGCGGGGTAAAGCTAATGATGAGCCGTTTAAGGTATGCGCCAACTGCGTTTTTCCGTCTTTACCTTTAAAGCGCAATTTTAAGCGGTTTGCCTGAAATGTTTCAAAACAAGAAACCGATGAAATTTCCAACCAACGATCTTGTGCTGTTGAAAATACTTCGAAATCATACGTTAATGCAGATGTAAAGCCCATATCGCCACCACATAAACGCAAAATGCGGTATGGTAGTTTTAGTTCGTTCAAAATTTCTTTTACGTGTTCTACCATTCCGTCTAAAGCCTCGTACGATTTTTCAGGATGTTCAATACGTACAATCTCCACCTTATCAAACTGGTGTAAACGGTTTAAACCGCGAACATGTGCGCCGTATGATCCTGCTTCTCTGCGGAAACAAGGCGTGTAAGCGGTGTTGCAAATTGGTAGTTCGCTTTCGTTTAAAATAACATCGCGATAAAGGTTTGTAACAGGAACTTCGGCAGTTGGTATCAAATACAAATCGTCTGCAACGGCATGATACATCTGTCCTTCTTTATCAGGAAGTTGTCCCGTACCGTAACCAGATGCTTCGTTAATTAAATGTGGTACCTGAACTTCGTTGTAACCTGCATTGGTGTTTTTATCTAAAAAATAACTGATTAGGGCACGTTGCAATTTGGCACCTTTACCTTTATAAACTGGGAAACCTGCACCTGTAATTTTTGCACCTAATTCAAAATCAATGATATCGTATTTTTTTGCCAGTTCCCAATGAGGTAAAGATCCTTCTGCCAAAACAGGAATTTCGCCTTGTTCAAAAACCGTTAGGTTATCTTCAGGAGTTTTTCCTTCCGGAACAATAGCTGCAGGTGTATTTGGTATCTGGTACAATTGGTTGGTAAGCTCGTCTGTAAAAGTATTTAAACGCTCTTTTAAATCGGCGGTTTTATCTTTAAGCTTAGCTGTTTTTTCTTTTAAGATTTCGGCTTTAGATTTTTCGCCGTTACGCATTAAATCACCAATTTCTTTGGATAGCTTGTTCGATTCTGCCAAGATGTTGTCTAATTCAACCTGTGTTGCTCTGCGTTGTTCATCCAAGTCTATAACTTTTTGAATCATTTCAGTAGCATCAAGATTTCTTTTTGCAAGGGCTTTTACCACTTGTTCCTGATTTTCTCTAATGTAAGCTATCTGTAACATAAATAAATAATTGTTAAACGGCAAATTTACATAAATTCTTTGTGAATAAGTAACTATTACGTTAATAATTCTTTGGTTTCAATGTGGTTGAACTTCAAAGAAATAATAGTATTTTTACGCAAATTAGTATCTTTATGAAAAGAGCATTTTTTGTTCTGGCTTGCGGTTTGTTCACGTTGTCTTCGGTGGCACAGATCTCGGCTAATACACAAGACGAATACCGTTTGTATGAAAAACAGGCGGCAGAAAAACGTTTGGCATTTAAACAGAATCCTAACACGTTTAACTACGATGTAAAACATCAGAAACTGGAACTGAATGTAGATCCATCTCAATATTATATAAGCGGTACGGTTACCACGCAGTTTATTCCTAACCAGAATTTGCAAACCATTGTTTTCGATTTAAGCCATGAACTTACCGTTAGCGCGGTAACACAAGGTTCACAGTCGGCTACGTTTACGCAGGCAAATAACGAATTGGTAATACAACTTCCGCAAGCAGTAGCATCTGGTACGCAGGGCGAAGTAAAGATAACCTATGCAGGTACACCGCCAAACGATAATGAAGCTTTTACACAGAGTTACCATAACAACACTCCAATAATTTGGACATTGTCTGAGCCTTTCGGAGCAAAAGACTGGTGGCCTTGTAAACAATCATTAAACGATAAGGTTGATGCTATTGATATTTACCTTACTGCACCAACGGCAATGGTTTCGGTTGCTAACGGAGTAGAACAGTCACAGGTTACGAATCCCGACGGTACAAAAACGACACATTTTAAACACAATTTCCCAATTCCGGCGTATTTAGTAGCCATTGCAGTTACCGATTATCAAATTTATAATCAAACGGCGGGCACAACACCGAATACGTTTCCGGTGGTTAATTATCTGTATCCCGAAAATTATAATTCAAGCGTAAGTCAGTTGGGGGTAACGCTGCCAATAATGGATGTTTTTGAAGAATTGTTTGGAACGTATCCTTTTCATACCGAAAAATACGGTCATGCCGAATTTGGCTGGGGTGGAGGAATGGAACATACCACCGTTTCTTTTATGGGTGGATTTTCCCGCGGATTGATCGCTCACGAATTGGCTCATCATTGGTTTGGAAACAAGGTTACCTGCGGAAGCTGGAAAGATATCTGGATTAACGAAGGTTTTGCTGAATACATGGCAGGTTTGGTTGTGGAACATTTAGATGGACAAAATCAATTTGTGAATTGGAAAGGTGGAAAAATCAACAGTATTACATCGGCACCGGCAGGAAATGTATATTTAACCGATGCCCAAGCGTTGGATTCTAACCGAATTTTCAGCAGCCGATTAACCTACAATAAAGGTTCTATGGTGGTGCACATGTTGCGCTATGTTTTAGGCGATGAGGATTTTTACCAAGGAATGCGCAATTTCTTGAACGATCCGGCAATTGCTTATAATTATGCCGTTACTACTCAAGTAAAACAACATTTGGAAGCCGCATCAGGCAAAGATCTTACCGAATTTTTTAACGATTGGATTTATGGCGAAGGATATCCTTCGTATCAGGTAAATGCAGAAGTTGTGTCGGCAAAACAGACAAAAATCACATTGTCTCAAACTTCATCTCATGCAGGTGTATCGTTTTTTGAAATGCCTGTTACTTTACGCTTGACAGGTGAGAACGGACAAACAGAAAATGTAGTTTTGCAGCACACACAGAACAATCAGCAGTTTGTTGTTGATACCAATGTGGGAACGGTAAGCGGTATCGAAATAAATCCTTTTAACGATATTGTTAGTAAAGACAATCAGGTAACTTTTAAAGAAGTTTCAAACCCTGTGGCAGAAGAATTAAAAGTGTTTCCAAACCCGACAGAAACAACTTTTCAGGTAGAAATTCCTCAAAAAATCAAAGTCGATGCCATGAATCTTTACAACGTAAGCGGAAAACTGGTAGCGCAAAATATCAGCAATCCGTACCCGTCAGAACAATTGGCAAGTGGTATGTACGTGCTGGAAATTAAAACAGCTGAGAAAACCTATCATAAAAAAATTATAAAAAATTAAAATGAACCTGTTGTTTGCCAAATAGTAACCTTAAAATAGTACATTTGTGCAACACAAAATGAAAGTATTGTAATTAATGGACGTATTAGTTAAGTTATCGCAGTTTTTATTAAGTTTATCTTTATTAATTGTATTGCACGAGTTGGGGCACTTTATCCCGGCAAAATTATTTAAAACCCGAGTAGAAAAGTTCTACCTTTTCTTCGATATAAAATTCTCATTATTCAAAAAGAAGATCGGCGAAACCGTTTACGGAATCGGTTGGTTGCCATTGGGCGGTTATGTGAAAATTGCCGGAATGATCGATGAAAGCATGGATACCGACCAATTGAAGCAAGAACCGCAACCGTGGGAATTCCGTTCAAAACCGGCATGGCAGCGTTTAATTATTATGTTGGGTGGTGTAACCGTAAACTTTATACTGGCGTTTGTTATTTACATAGGCATGACGTGGTATTATGGTGATCGATTCGTAGCAAATGAAAGTTTAAAAGACGGTGTTTGGGTACTATCTGATGATTTAAAAAAAGCAGGAATGCAATCGGGAGATAAAATTGTATCTATTGATGGCGAAAAATTAGTACGTTTTGATAAAGCACAGGCAAAAATGCTAACCGCTAAAGAATTGGTGGTGAACCGCAACGGTGTGGAGCAAGAAATTAAACTGCCTGTTGATTTTGTACAAGGAATTATAGAAGACAAAGGCGGCAAACTAATTGTACCGCGTATGCCTTTTATTGTAGCCGGATTCGATGATGCTTCGCTTAACAAAGAGATGTTAAAAGAACGTGATTTTATAGTATCGATAAACGGAACTACTATTACTTATTACGATCAAATGGAAGGCTTTTTAAAACCTTTTGCTAATCAAACGTTACCAGCTGTAATTAAAAGAGACGATGTTGCGCAGAACGTAACATTAAAAGTTGATAAAAACGGAAAAATTGGTGTGGCACCTGCCATGATATCGAACAAAGATGCCGAAAAATTAGGTTTGTTTGCTTTAACCACCAATCATCATAGCTTTATAGAGTCGATACCAATTGGTTTACAAACAGGTGTTGATCAGTTAGTGGGATACGGGAAACAATTAAAAATGATTGTAAATCCTGATACGGGAGCTTACAAAGGCGTAGGCGGATTTAAAGCGATATTTGATGTTTTTCCGAATACTTGGAGTTGGGAAATGTTTTGGAGCATCACCGCATTTTTATCGATTATGTTAGGGGTAATGAATTTATTGCCGATACCTGCGTTAGACGGTGGTCACGTATTGTTTTTATTATACGAAATGATTTCGGGCAGAAAACCGAGCGATAAGTTCTTAGAATATGCACAAACAGTTGGTTTTGTTATACTTATTGCTTTATTGTTGTTCGCCAACGGAAACGATATATTCAAAGCCTTAACAGGCAAGTAAAAAAAATAACGATTTTTTAAAAAAGGTGTTTGCAAAAAGGAAAAATCGTTCTATATTTGCATCGCAATAAAGGTAACACACCTTCCTCCTTAGCTCAGTTGGTTAGAGCATCTGACTGTTAATCAGAGGGTCCTTGGTTCGAGCCCAAGAGGGGGAGCAAAGTTGCCAAAGCAACACCTTAATTTTATTGCAAAATAGAAAACTTAAAATTTAAGTTTCCTCCTTAGCTCAGTTGGTTAGAGCATCTGACTGTTAATCAGAGGGTCCTTGGTTCGAGCCCAAGAGGGGGAGCAAATTGCGAAAGCAGTGAACAATTTTAATATTTTAAGTTTCCTCCTTAGCTCAGTTGGTTAGAGCATCTGACTGTTAATCAGAGGGTCCTTGGTTCGAGCCCAAGAGGGGGAGCAAAATTCATAAAGCCTTACAGAAATGTAAGGCTTTTTTGTTTGTAGCATATGCTTCTTTTTAGGTTCGAGCATACTGCTTAAAAATTATAGGGCTTTAGGTTAGTCTACAAAGACGGTAGTAAAATAAAAACCTTACAGAAATGTAAGGCTTTTGTTTATTTATACTTTTTTAGGCGGAAGGTCAAATGCAACGGCATTGTGTTCAAAATGTCCTTTGTGTGCGCCGTCGCAAAAAGGCTTGTTTTTAGACAAACCGCATCGACAGATAGATAGTACCGTTCTACCTTGCAATCCGTAAGCGTTTCCGTTTTTATCTACAATTTCGAAATCTCCTTCAATTTTTACCGATCCGTTGTCATTAATGGTAAGTTTTGTTGTTGACATAGTTGTATGTGTTATTAGTTTACCACAAAACTAGCAATAATGTTGGTGATTTTTTCTTACCTCATTTAATTTAGAAACGTTCCTTTTAATAGATTGATTACTTTTTAATCATTTTTTTTACAGCTACACCTTCATTCGTATGCAAATGCAATAAGTAAGTTCCACTTGTTAGGTTTTCAATATTTAGCTGTATTTCTGTTTCGTTATTAAAGTTTTGTGAGTTGATTAACTTGCCAGTTATATCATAAATTTCAACTTGTTTTACAGAGATGTTTTCGCTGTTAGTTATGTTAATCACATTTGTTGCTGGGTTGGGGTATAAATTAAAACTTTGTGCTAACTGTTCGTTAATACTTAAAGCGATAATATTTGTAGGAACTGTTTTTAGTCTCGTTATTTTAATATTATCGTATTTATGATCCATTTGCGAGGCGTTAATTATGTTTGCGGTAGAGCTTAAATGAACAGAAGTAGGTTTGAAATCATCTATTAAGTTGGTTGATGTACTTTTGCTTAAAAAATCGCCAACAGTAACTTTATTGAAGTAAGGTGTTTCAAAATATATCTTTTTATTGTTATAATCTAAATAAACTATAAAAGTAACCCATGTGTTAACTGGTAACTGATCTCCTAAAGTGCCATTGCCTAATTTAATCTCATTATGTTTTGAATCACTTTCTGGGTAAAGTGCATAAATATAAGCTTCTTGAGATCTTACGTGGTGAGCTAGTGTAAATAAACTTTTATGATTGGTTGTAAAAGTTATGAAAGTATGGGGGGTAGTGTTAGGTGCAGAAGCTGTGTAGTACTGTGATCCAGTATAATAATCAATTTCAAATTTAATCACATTATTTCCGTTTGTATGTTGGTCTATCAGTGAATTCAACTCTTTTTTTACACTTATATATTTATCTTTTGTATTGGTTAATGTAAGTGCTTTGCCTCTAAAAGGTTCGTTTGTAATAGTAGTAGAATTATTGTTGGGTATTGCAGTGTTATTGGTCGATGTTAACCACCCACCTTGTCCTGGTATAATGCCGTTAGGATCGGTTCCTAAATTACCTAATGTGTAATTATCAAAATTATCATTTAATAATACTTGTGCATTTATACTATTAAAAAGTAAAAGTGCTGTAAAAGCTAAAAAAGTAGTTTTTTTCATAATTTCTTTGGTTTAATTATTTATTATAATAAAATGGTTAGTCTTATTTTTTAATTAATTTCTTAACTGCCATACCCTCATTTGTATGTAAATGCAGCAAGTAAGTTCCGCTTGTTAATGTTTCAATATTTAGTTGTATCTCTGCTTCGTTATTAAAGTTTTGGGTGTTGATTAATTTACCTGCTAAATCATAAATTTCAACTTGTTTAACAACAATGTTCTCACTATTGGTAATGTTTACAATGTTTGTTGCAGGGTTGGGATACAGATTGAATTTTCTAGAAATATAACTATTTGTATTTAAAAAATTTGGCAGTGTTGAAATGGCTGATAGTTTTAAATTGTCAATCTTAACCAGGGAGTTTGAATAAGTAAAATTATGAAGTGAAAGCCCCATCGTAATAGTATCTATTGTTGATTCTGGTAACGTTTTATTTAACATGCTTTGCGTTAATAAAAACTTTAGAGCCGGTATATGATAATAAGTTTGGAATGTATTATAATCATGAAATACTTCAACCTTTACCCAAGTATAATTGTATGGAACATTAAATCCATTAAGTAAACCGCTACCTCCCAGTACTAAAATTTTATTTATTATTTTGCTGTAAGTTTGACTCAAGTATTTGCCCGACATATCAAATGTGCTTACTCCAAACAAAAAATCTGCAGATTGAAGATCATTTTTTTTAATATATAACTCGTATTCCATCTTAAAAATATTATTAGAGGGTAGTCGACTATTCCAAAGAGAAGATATATCTTTTAGAGATATTTTTACAGAGATAAAACTAGGCTGACTATTAGACCATCCAAAGCCTATAACTTTGCCTCGTCCAGCTTCGTTTATAATTTCTGCTTTTATATTATTTGTTTGCGATGTTACATACCAACCTCCTTGTCCAGGTGCAGCACCCGTAAGGTCAGTACTTAAATTACCTAGTTGAAAATTGTCAAAATCTTCATCGTACAATACCTGTGCATTTACACTGTTAAAAAGCAAAAGTGCTATAATGGCTAAAAAAGTAGTTTTTTTCATAATTTCTTTGATTAATCATTAAAGATAGTGAATTTTTTTAATTAAATAACAGTCTTTTAAATTGTAATCTGGAAATAATGATGTGTAACTATTAAAATTATGTAGAAAGTTACCTCCTTTTTTTAATATTTCTAACCAAAGCATCAACCACACCTAAAATAACTACTTCGTCATCTTCATTGATTATTACAGAATTAGTGTATTCTGGGTTTAATGCGACTAATTTAGAATTTATTTTATCGTAGCGTTTTAAGGTGTATTCCGATGAATTGATTGATACCACTACATCATCGCCGTGCTGAGGTTCGTAATCTGATCGTAAAATTAAAATGTCATTTTCCAGATAATCAGGATACATCGATAAGCCTTTTACGCGGTTTACAAAAGTTGATTCAATTTTAGAAAGATACAGCTCGTCTAAACTTATACGGTCGTTCAAAAAATCTTCTGCAGGTGATGGAAATCCGGCATTCACACCTTCACGTAATTGCACATAATATTTTTTGCCATTGGTATTAATGGGTAAATATTCTAATTCGCTGCCAAATTTTATAAACTGTATCATTGTACTTCTAAAATATCATTCCATTTGGTGGTGTAATTCGGACTTAAATGATCCTGACGCATTTGCCAAGTTTTGTCTAATGCCTGCGACCCCAATTTTAATTTCTGTGTTCCGTATTTGGAATTCAGTTTATCCATGGTATCCATTATTTCGCGGTGTTTAAAAGGTTCTTCTTCGAACAAATTAAACTGCTTTTCGTTTTCCGGAGCAATTCCACCCACAATTACGCCGGCTTTTTTGTAATGGAAACCCGCTTTAAAAATGATATCCAATCCTTTTTTGGCATACTTGGCGATTTCAATATCAGAATTGGTCGGGTAGGGAATACTCACATTGATTGACCTTGAATATTGTTCCTGTTGCTCGTTAAACCTATTGGTATAAACAAAAATAGTTACCAACTGGCAGGTTGCCTTTTGTTTGCGCAGTTTGGCAGCACAGGTTACGGCAAAAGTGGTAATTGCGTTCTGTAAGATATTCCTTATCGGTATAAGTGGTATCAAAAGATCGGGTGGTGGCAATATGTTTTTTCGATTGCAATTCTTCCATTTCTAAAACCGAAATTCCTTCTAATTCTTTTTTCAATCGAAGTCCTACTACCGAAAACTGCCTTCTTACATATTCATCGGGAAGTTCTGTAAACTGAATGGCTTTGTGAACACCTTTGCTTTTTAGTTTTTTAGACATGCGTCTGCCAATTCCCCAAACATCTTCAATATTCAACCATTGCAGTGCTTTTAGCCGTTTTTCATCGGTATCGATCAAATGAACACCTTCTAACTGCGGGAATTTCTTTGCGATATGATTGGCCGCTTTTGCCAACGCCTTGGTTGGAGCGATGCCGATACAGGTAGGAAGAAGTGTTTTTTGTAGAATTTCCCCACGTAATTTTCTACAACATTCATCAAGTGCATGATTGGAAAAATTATTGAAATGCAGAAAACATTCATCAATAGAATATACTTCAACTTCGGGCGTGTAATTTTGAAGGATACGATATACTCTGTTGCTCATATCTCCATATAGTGCATAATTTGATGAAAACACGTGAATACCTAATTCCTTAAACTTGCTTTTGTATTCAAACGCAGCCGCAGCCATAGGAATACCGAGTTTTTTAGCTTCGTTAGATCGCGAAATAACACAGCCGTCGTTATTACTTAAAACAACAATGGGCTGGTGGCGTAAGTTGGGCTTAAAAATTCGTTCGCAACTTACATAAAAATTATTACAATCAACTAAAGCATACATTTTACAAAATTATCAATTTATAAAACGCAATAAAGTTAAAAATGTGTCGTTTTAATTTAAAAAAAAAAGAGGTTGCGGTAAAAACCAGCAACCTCTTTTATTAACCAAAAAAAACACTTATGAAGTCACAAATGTAGAAACTCTTTGCTTTAAAAAACTTAATGTAGATTAATAAATTTGGTTTTGGTGTAATTTTTTTGATAATTAATCTCTATCAATAAAACTCATTAATTGGCATAAATTTTGCTAGATATATTGCCGAGAATGAACCGTAATCTTTATAATATATAGAGATTTTCTTGTTAATAAATTAGGTGTTGACTTAAAAAATGAGTGCGGTTATCGTAATTCAGGCGGGTGTAAAAACCCGCTTTTATTTTTAAATAGGCTTTTATTGGTATTTATGTTGTACCTTCACAAAAATAACAATACCATGAAGTTAGATTATATGTTGCAGGTTACAAAAGTAAATAATGGTTCAGATACCATTTTACGATTGAAAGAGGTAGGTATTAATTGTGAAGTTTTTTTTAATAAATTACAGCAGATAAAGTTCAATTTAGATACCAATATATTTATTGAATTTATCAACAAAGCGGGTGTGGATAATTTCTTCGATAGTAATGGGGTTCTTAAAAAAGGATCCGAATTAAATGAATTTAGAGTTAAAGTTGATTATTACTACCTTGCAGAATCAACACAAACCAAGTTAGATGGTTGTATTCTTTTCTAGTAAATCAAGTACTTTTCTTAAAAAACCAATTTATCAAAACTTTTTCGTATCTTTGTAACGAATTATTTAACAGGCTTTTGTATTTGCCTCTTCTGAAACAGTCTAAAACATCCATTTTTTCTCTCTCAGTTTTGCTTTTTTCAGTTGCCACATTTTAATTTTAAGAACATTTAGTTGGCAGATCAGCATTTAATCATCTTGATTTTTATCGATTGATATCAAAAAATATTCTGTTTTTAGAAAGATCTAAACAAATAATATTAATTGACTGAACTAAATTACCTCATTATTATAATGGATTGTAAATAAAGCAAAAAAGAATTAGTAACAGCTTTAAAGTAGCGTTTTAACAACGGATGATTTGTTGTTGAATGTATCTTGAAAAGCATCTTGATACTTAATATTAAGAGATTAAAGATGCCGGTATTCCGGTAAAAAACATGAATTTTAAAGATTTAAATATTATACCGCCTATCATGAAGGCTGTAGAACAAGCCGGTTACACTAAGGCTACCGATATTCAATACCAAACAATTCCTCATATTTTAAACGGCAACGACGTTATTGGTTGTGCGCAAACAGGAACGGGTAAAACAGCGTCATTTGCTATACCTGTATTGCAATTGTTAAATCAAAATCAGGCGGAAAAAAAGGGTATCCGTACCTTAATATTAACACCCACAAGAGAACTGGCAATACAGATCAGCGAAAATTTTGAAACCTACGGAACGTTTCTTCAACTAAAGCATTTGGCAATTTTTGGTGGAGTACCGCAAGGAAAACAAGTAGCTGCTTTAAATAAAGGGGCTGATATTTTAATTGCAACTCCGGGTAGACTTTTAGATTTGATTGCGCAAGGTTGTATTAAATTATCGCAGATTGAAATATTGGTGCTTGATGAAGCCGACCGTATGTTGGATATGGGATTTGTGAACGATGTAAAAAAGATTCTTACAAAAGTTCCGGCAAAAAGACAAACCCTGTTCTTTTCGGCAACAATGCCCCAAGAAATCCGCAAGTTTGCCCAATCAATCTTAAACAAACCAAAAGAAATAAACGTAACACCGGTTTCATCAACCGCACAAACCGTAAAACAGTCGGTTTATTTTGTTGAAAAGGCAGAGAAACTAAATTTGCTGATAAACATTTTAGACGATCAAACCATAAATCGTTCACTGATTTTTGCACGAACAAAACACGGAGCAGATAAATTGGCTAAAAAGCTGATAAAATCGGGTATTCATGCAGCGGCAATACATGGAAATAAATCGCAAAATGCCCGACAAAAAGCATTGGAAGATTTTAAAAGTTCTAAAATCCGCGTGTTAATTGCTACGGATATTGCTGCAAGAGGCATTGATATTGACGAATTACCACACGTAATTAATTACGAATTGCCCAATGTGCCCGAAACTTATGTGCACAGAATTGGTAGAACCGGGCGCGCAGGTTACGAAGGTGTTGCAATTTCGTTCTGCGATACAGACGAGAAAAAAGATTTAAAAAACATTCAGAAACTTATAGGCTTTACAATGCCTGTAGCTTCGCAAAATATCTAATTAAAAAATAAATTATGGCAGATTCTTTTTCAAAAAAAGAAAATAACAAGAAAAAAAGTAAAAAATTACAAGACAAACAGTTAAGACGCGAAGAGCGTAAAGACAACAACAATAAAGGAAAAACGCTTGATGATATGATTGTTTATGTGGATGTGAACGGACATTTTACCGAAGTTCCACCGCATTTACAAAACAGAGAAGCCGATTTAGCAAAAGCTAAAAAGGCACAAGAAGATACAACGATTGATCCGGATGCAGATTTTACCGGAATTGTAACCTATTTAAGCGATAAGGGTTACGGTTTTATTACCGAAGAAAAAACGGGCGAAAACATATTTTTCCATGTTGGACAAACTACTCAAACAGTAGAAAAACACAACAAGGTAACGTATAAAAAAGAAATGACTCCGAAAGGATACAGAGCCATTGATATAAGAAAATAACAATTAATTTAAATAAAAAAGATGCACGAAGGCACAGTAAAATTTTTCAATGAAACCAAAGGTTTTGGTTTTATTTCACAAACAAACGGTAACGAAGACGTTTTTGTACACAATTCAGGTTTGTTAGACAATGTACGTGAGAACGACGCAGTAGTATTCGATATTGAACGCGGACAAAAAGGATTAATGGCAGTAAATGTTAAAAGAAAATAACAGCTGTTTTATTAAAATTTAACGGGGTGTGTAAGCAATTACATACCCCGTTTTTTATTGATTTATTTTAAGATCAACCTAAAATTTATACACAAACGCATTAATATTCATACCTGCACCAACCGATGCAAACAAAACAACATCGTCTTTATTAATTTGGTGGTTAGGTAATTCGTTGTTTAAAATCATGGTGAGTAGTGAAGGAATAGTAGCCACGCTGCTGTTTCCCAATTTATGAATAACCATGGGCATGATGTTTTTAGGAACAGTTTGGTTGTAAAGCTGATAAAATCGAGTAACGATTGCCTCATCCATTTTTTCGTTTGCCTGATGAATAATGATCTTTTTTAATTGATCGATAGAATATCCGCTATCATCGAAGCATTTTTTCATGGCATTTGGAACATTCAAAAGTGCAAACTCATAAATCTTTCTGCCGTTCATTTTAATAAACTTAATATCGGGGCAGCTTTGGTTGTTGTACGATTTTCCAAAATACAGATAATCTTTCTCTTTCATTGTGAATGATGCTGAAAGATGCGATTTTATACCCGAACCGTCTGTACTTATTTCCAGAATCGCCGCACCCGAACCATCGGCATAAATCATACTGTCGCGGTCGTGAATATCAACAACACGTGAAAGCGTTTCGGCGCCAATAACCAAGCAACGTTTCGCAATACCCGATTTAATAAAAGCATTTGCCTGAATCATGGCTTCAATCCATCCCGGACAACCAAATAGCATATCGTACGCAACGCAAAAGTTGTTTTTTATTTGTAGAAGATGTTTTACGCGCGATGCCAAGCTTGGAACCATATCAGACTGAACCGTTCCGTAGCGAACATCGCCAAAATTATGTGCGAATATAATATAGTCTAAAGTTTCAGGATCGATACCCGCATTTTCAATGGCTGCCTGTGCTGCGATAAATCCTAAATCAGATGTAACCTGATTATTCTGCGCATAGCGCCGTTCTTCAATACCGGTAATCTCTTTTAATTTATCGGCAATAGTTGCGTTGTCTTGTAGTAATGTTTTTCCACTTTCATCTAAAAATTGATGTTCGTCAAAAAATAAATTAGTAATGGTTTGTGTAGGAATATAGTTTCCAACTCCAATTATTTTGCTTGTCATTTAACATATCACTTTCTGCAATAAACTTTTTATGTAAAGAAAAAGTAAAGTGATTAGTAAATATAACTATAAAAAAGCAGATTTTAGTATGTAACAGCAAATTATAATCACAGATCATAAAAGCATTTTCTTTAAAAAAATAAAATATAAACGTAAATTTACCTTTGTAATAAAATAAGCATGTATCCGTATCACAATAAAATAAAGCAGCGAATTAAAAATGGCGAACTAACAAGTTTTGAATTTGTAGAGAAATACAAAAACATTAGTCCGTGCTTGCTGCTGTATTTTAGTACCGAACCTTTTGTAAAACCTGTTAGAGAACATCGTTTTGAAGAATACCGTTTGCTTTTGAATATCAATGAAAATCAGCAGTAATGCGCGGTTTCAAATTAAAGTAACGTTTCTTTTTATACATCTCTTAACAATTCATTCATATAGACAAGGTTTTACTTAATATTTCAATAAACTTGAGTTAACCTTTAAATTTTGTTCGATAAGTAGTTTTGTGCAAATAATTTTTTGAAGCCAAAACTATAAAAATGAAAAATTTTTACATTTTAGCCGCATCTTTAGTAAGTGCATTGACATTTGCTCAAAATGGGGTAATTGCCGGAAAAGTTACAGATGGAGACAACAAGTTTTCTTTACCCGGAGCTACAATTAAAATCGAAAATTCTAATCGCTACACCGTATCAGACCAAAACGGAGGTTACGAATTTTTAAGCCTTCCAGAAGGTACTTACACCGTATATGTAGAATATATTGGTTATGTAACTGCAGCGCAAGAAGTAGTAGTTACATCAAATGCAACAACAACCGCAAACTTTCAGCTTTTTACAGGATCCGAAGAATTAGAAGAGCTTGTAATTATAGGAGATTTTCTTCGTGGGCAGGCAAAGGCGTTAAACCAACAGCGTAACAATGCCAATATTACCAATATTATATCAAGTGATCAGGTTGGGCGTTTTCCAGATGCCAATGTGGGTGACGCGTTAAAACGTGTGCCTGGAATCACGATGCAGAACGATCAGGGTGAAGCGCGTAACATCATTGTACGTGGATTATCGCCAGAATTAAACTCGGTAACGTTGAATGGCGACCGTATTCCGTCTGCCGAAGGAGATAACAGAAATGTTCAAATGGATTTAATTCCGTCTGATATGATTTCATCTATCGAAGTAAATAAAACCTTAACTCCGGATATGGATGCCGATGCTATTGGTGGTTCGGTAAACCTTATTACCCGTGCCGTACCAAACCGTGAGCGTATTTCTGCGACATTATCTGGTGGTTATGCGCCAATTCGCGATAAAGGTTTATACAACGCAGCGTTTATTTACGGTAATCGTTTTGCAGATAATAAGTTAGGAATTATCGCTTCGGGAACGTGGCAGTCGCAAAACTTCGGTTCTGATAACGTAGAGGCTGTTTGGGATAAAGACGATAACGGCAATGCGTATTTAACCGAAATGGATATTCGTAAGTACGATGTGCAGCGTGTTCGTAGAAGTGCATCGTTAAGTGCAGATTACGTTTTTAACGAGAATAATAGAATCGATTTCACTGCAATGTACAACTGGCGCGATGATCGCGAAAACCGTTACAGAGCGCGTTACCGTGATTTGGAATTACAAGACGATGGTACGTATATTGGAGAAATTCGTAGAGAAACAAAAGGTGGTATTGATAACGATAGAAACAAAAATACGCGTTTAGAAGATCAGCGTGTAATGAATGTTTCGTTGCGTGGAGAACATTTATTGTCGCCAAAATTAGATATGGACTGGGCAGTTTCTTACTCAAAAGCAAGTGAAGATCGTCCAAATGAAAGATACATCGACTTCCGTCAGCAAGATGTGGTAATGGGACAAAATATCGGCGATGGAAACCAACCGTTGGTTTATGCTGTTGGTGGCGAAGATCCTAATAATTTCGAATTAAGAAAAATCACAGAAAACCACGATTATACACAGGAAGAAGAAATCGGAGCGAAATTAAACTTCCGTGTACCAATGTCAATTATTCAAGATCAGAAAGGACGTTTACGTTTTGGGGCGCGTTTACGTTTGAAAGATAAAAAACGTGACAATATTTTCTACGAATACGAACCATTAACTCCGTTTGGAAGCTTGGCTGAAACGCCAAATGTAAATTGGAGTGGTAGCGGATACAATCCGGGATCGCAATACGCACCGGGATATTTCCCTGACCGTGCTTTATTAGGATCGTTAGATCTAACAAATCCTAATTTGTTTGAATCATCTTTACAACCTTCGGAATTCCTTTCATCAAACTACACAGCGAAAGAGCGCATCACTGCAGGATATTTACGTTGGGATCAAGATTTTAACGAGAAAACATCGTTAATTGCTGGTGTTCGTTTAGAGCATACCGCTATTGAATACACCGGAAATTATATTATGGACGAGGAAGATTTGGTAGGCGAGATCAAAAACGAAAACGATTACCTAAACGTACTTCCAAGTGTTACGTTGAAGCATAAGGTAAACGATAATTTTATTTTACGTGCTGCGGTAACCACAAGCATTGCACGTCCTAATTACTACAATTTGGCACCTTACGTTAATGTAATTCCTGCCGATACAGAAATTGCCGCGGGTAACCCGAACTTAAAGGCAACCTATGCAACCAACTTCGATGTAATGGCAGAAAATTACTTTGAAAACATTGGTATTGTGTCTGCGGGTGCGTTCTACAAAAATTTAGATAACTTCATCTATACGTATAACAACACTATTTTTACATCAAGCGATTTTGCTGCACAGTTTCCTAATGTATCAAACCCGATTCCTGCAGGCGAAAACTGGGATTTTACACAGGCAAGAAACGGAGATAAAGTTAGTGTTTACGGTTTCGAAGTTGCTTTTCAACGTCAGTTAGATTTCTTACCGGGGAAATTCTTTAAAAACTTTGGTTTATATGCCAACTATACCTTCACAAAATCTGAGGCGAAAGGAATTACAAACGAAGACGGAACCGCGCGTACAGGTTTAGGTTTACCACGCACCGCACCGCACATGGTTAACGGATCATTGGCTTGGGAAAACAACAAATTCTCTGCACGTATATCGGCTAACTTTACATCGGCTTATTTAGATGAAATTGGTGGAAACGAATTTGAAGACAGTTATTACGATAAGCAATTCTTTTTAGATTTTAATGCTTCGTACAAGTTTACTCCAAACTGGCGCGTGTTCCTTGAGGCAAACAACTTAACCAACCAACCGTTGCGTTACTATCAAGGGCAAAGCAACCGCATGAAACAAATGGAATATTATCAATCTCGATTTACATTGGGAGTTAAATATGATTTTTAATGAAGAATAGACATCCATTCTACATATTATTTTTATTAGTCATTAGTTTTTATTCGTATGGTCAGGAGCGTCCTGATCATACGCTTAATAAAACAGTTCATCAACATGCAGATATTCAGGCTGCAAAAAACGGAATTGCGTTTTTGGCTATCGGCGATTTTGGTCGTCACGGCGCTTTCACACAGAAAGAAGTTGCTCGAGATATGGGAACAATTGCCGAAATTTTAGATATGAATTTTACCATTTCTGTCGGCGATAATTTTTATCCTACGGGAGTTCAAAGCACACAGGATTATCAGTGGTTTTCATCGTTCGAAAACATTTATACGCACCATTTACTGCACGAACCTTGGTTTGTTGCTTTGGGAAATCATGATTATGAAGGAAGTGTTCAGGCACAGATCGATTACAGTAAGATTTCAAGAAGATGGGAAATGCCCGATCGTTATTTTGAACGATTAATAGAAATTGATAAAGGCAAATTTTTACAATTGTTGGTTATTGATACTAATCCGTTTGTTACAAAATACAAAGCAAATCCTGAAAAATATTTAGGAATAAACGATCAGGACACGAACCAACAATTAAAGTGGATCCAAACCAAATTAGCAAATAACGATCCTAAAATTGTTTGGAAAATCGTCGTAGGGCATCATCCGCTTTATTCGGGTGGAAAACGCAAAAACGAGCAGGAAACCAAAGATACCGAGTTGATTTTTGAACCAATTTTAGAAAAGTATAAGGTTGACGCTTACATTTGCGGACACGAGCACGATTTGCAGATCATAAAAAAAAGCAACAAAAAAGTAATGCAATTTTTATCTGGTGCAGGCAGTGAATTGCGCGAAACCGGAAAAATTGAAGGATCTCTTTTTGCAGAAGCCGTTCCAGGTTTTATGGCATTTACTTTAACCAATAACATTTTGAAAGCTTATGTAATTCAATCAAACGAAAAAGACTTCAAAGTAATTTATCAAACCGAAATTAAAAAATGAAAAAAGTACTATATCTTTTAGCGGTAACCGCTTTAGTAACCTCTTGTAATTCTTCAAAATTGGCTCCGGTAGCCAAAAATGCAATAAAACCAACGGTTGTTACACAGGCAACTCCGCATGATACCGACGATCCGGCTATTTGGATAAACAAAGCAAATCCGTCACAATCATTAATCATCGGAACCGATAAAGAAAAAGAAACCGGTGGTTTGTATGCGTTCGATTTACAAGGAAAAATTGTAAATAAAGTATATCCAATGGATCGCCCAAATAACGTGGATATCGCATACGGATTAACGTTAAACGGAAAAAAGGTTGATATCGCAGTAGTTACCGAACGTAAGAAAGATCAAATCCGCATATTTTCGTTACCAGATTTAAAACCTATTGATAATGGTGGAATTGCAGTTTTTGCAGATTCTGAACATAAAGATCCAATGGGAATTTCGCTTTACACCAATCCTTCTAACGGAAAAATATATGCGATTGTCGGCAGAAAAGAAGGCGTTTCCGGGGAATATTTGTATCAATATGAATTAACGGATAACAAAGGAACAGTTACGGCTAATTTGGTGCGTAAATTCGGAAACTATTCGGGCAAAAAGGAAATTGAAGCCATTATGGTTGATAATGAGTTGGGATATATTTATTATGCCGATGAAACCCAAGGAATAAGAAAATATTATGCCGATCCTGCAAAAGGAAATGAAGAATTAGCGTTTTTCGGACAGAAAGATTTTAAGCGCGATCATGAAGGCATCGCTCTATATAAAACCAGCGACAAGCTAGGATATATTTTAGTATCAGACCAGCAGGCGAATAACTTTGTAGTTTATAAACGAGAAGGCGAAAATGGCAATGCAAACGATCATAAAATGATTGCTAAAATTCCGTTTTCTACCATTGAATGCGATGGGGCAGATGCTGTTAATTTTAATTTCGGCGGATCGTTCACTAACGGAATGTTAGTTGCAATGAGCAACGGTATGGTTTTTCACTATTACGATTGGAACATCATTCAACAAGAAATAGACAAACAAGCTAAATAGTTTTTAGTTTTGTTTAAAATTTAAAAAGGCTGTCTTTAGTTAGACAGCCTTTGAGTAGTTTAATAAGAAAAAAAGCAACCTAAAAAGATTGCTTTTTAAGTGTCTTCGGCAGGATTCGAACCCGCATCATCAGAACCGGAATCTAACATTCTATCCAATTGAACTACGAAGACATTATTGTTATGCGGTTAATAGCTTTTTAACAATGGTAGAAATTGTTTTTCCGTCTGCCGATCCTGCTAATTTGGTATTTGCCAAGCCCATTACCTGACCCATTGATTGCATTCCTGCAAAGTTTCCTTCTGCAATGATATCTTTAATTGCTGCTTCAACTTCTGCTTCTGATAATTGTGCCGGTAAAAATTGCTCAATAACTGCTGCTTGTGCCAATTCTGGTTCAGCTAAATCGTTTCTGCCTTGTTCAACAAAAATAGCAGCAGCATCTTTACGTTGCTTTACTAATTTTTGTAACAATTTAATTTCATCGGCTTCTGTTAATTCTGCTGAATTTCCTGATGTTTGTGCCAACAACAATTCCGATTTAATTGCTCTTAAAGATTCTAAAGCTACTTGGTCTTTTGCTTTCATTGCTTCTTTTAAAGCGGCTGTTATATTTGTTTGTAAACTCATTTTGCTAAAATTTAAGAGTGACAAATATAATTAAAAAACCTCAAAAAGAAATGCTCTTTTTGAGGTTAAGGTAAATATAAATCTAATTTAATTAGTCTACATTGTCGTGTAAAAATGAGTTGTTAGAACGCAATTGTAAATCATTGTTTCGGTCGGCTGAAACCGATGTACGCGATACATTACTTGCGTTATTCTGTGTTAAATCAACACCCATACGTTTGTATGCCGGTTCTTTTTCCAAATCGTTGATCTGGTTGGTAGCGGTATTAAACTTATGGTTAAACTCTTTCATTTTGCGTTTGCGCTCTTCGGCTCTTTCACGTAAAATATCGTTGATAGATGTTTCCATTGGTGAATTTTCATCAACAATCACACGTTGAGTCTGCGAAACAAACGCTGGTTCTTCTGTTCTAACGGTAAACGAAAACGATTCGTCTTCTTTAACAGGTTCTTCAACCGTTTGTTTTGAATTCATCAACTGCTCTTCAACTTCCATATAATCGCTTAAATCGTATCGAATGATCTCTTCTGATTTTTCGATCGATTGATTTTGCTGTACATGATTTTCTTGAACATTGTTCTGCTGAATCTCAAACGAAAATTCATTTCCAACCGATTCAAATTCAGTTTCTTGTTGTTGTAAATCAAACGTAAATTGTTTTGCCATAATATTTTGCGTTTCAGAAACAATTTGTTTTGGCTTTACAATGACAAACGTAGGTTCGTTTACAACAATATTGCGAATATCAACCGTTTTAACGATGTTTTGCGGTACTTCTGTTGTTTGTTGAACGCTTTGTGGTTGATTTTCTGTTACATAACTGGTTTTTTGAACAGGTTGAACCACAGTTTGAACGATATTAGTAGGTTGAGTTTGAACTATTGTTTTTTTTTCAACCTCGTTATTTGGCTGGTTTCCCATATCATCGTCTAAATTGTAAACGATTTTTGGAGCCGCCTGAAATCCCGAATTACTTAGCAACGGTTGTTCTGGTGTTGGTGCACTTGTGAAAGTTGGTGCATTGTTTCCAGATAAATCTGCAGTTGCTTTTTGTTCTTCGCCTAAATGATGAATAATTTTACTTTTATTTTCATCGTTTGCGTTCACAATCAACTTTTGTTGCTCTACATTAAAACCTGTAGCAATAATTGTTACCGAAATAGCATCACCCAAAGCAGTATCTTCACCAACACCCATAATGATGTTTGCGTTGTGACCTGCTTCCATTTGAATGTGATCGTTGATTTCACCGATTTCATCAATCGTGATTTCGTTTTCACCAGAAACAATCAATAATAATACATTTTTAGCTCCGGTAATTTTATTATCGTTCAATAAAGGCGAATCTAAAGCGCTTACAATTGCTTCTTTTGCACGGTTTTCGCCACTTGCTTCTGCCGATCCCATGATTGCTGTTCCCGAATTAGATAATACGGTTTTAGCATCTTTTAAATCGATATTTTGCGTGTAGTGGTGTGTAATTACTTCGGCAATTCCGCGAGATGCTGTTGCCAAAACTTCATCTGCTTTAGAGAAACCTGCTTTAAAACCAAGGTTTCCATAAACCTCGCGTAATTTATTGTTGTTGATTACAATTAACGAATCTACATTTTTGCGAAGGTTTTCAACTCCGCGTAATGCTTGTTCCTGGCGCACTTTTCCTTCAAACTGAAAAGGAATCGTAACAATACCAACAGTTAAAATATCACGGTCTTTCGCTAACTGAGCAATAACTGGTGCAGCACCTGTACCGGTACCACCACCCATACCGGCAGTTATAAAAACCATTTTCGTGTTAGAATCTAAAAACTGTTCAATTTCTTCGATACTTTCCAAAGCAGACTGTTGACCAACTTCTGGGTTTGCACCTGCACCTAATCCTTCAGTTAAAGTTAAACCTAACTGAATTTTAATAGGCACCGGACTGTTGCTTAATGCTTGCGCATCGGTATTACAAACTACAAAGTCAACGCCTTTAATGCCTTGATTGTACATGTGATTAATGGCATTACTACCACCACCACCAACTCCAATTACTTTAATTACATTCGATTTGTTTTTTGGCAAATCTGGAGAGAATGCTAAATTTTCAAATACCTGATCCATATGTTTGCGGTGTTTTTCTTTTTACTCTGCTTTATCAATAAAATCTTTAAACTTCTTTATAAATTTCCCCAAGAAACGGTTCTCAATGTAAGCCGATGTTCCTTGTTCCACATCAACTTGTTGTTCGTTTGAATTAGCTTCTTGTTCTGTGTTTTGTTGTGGTTTATCGGTAATGGTATTCATTTGAATACTGCTTTTTGGTTCAACCGGTGTACCGATAGGTTCTGCTTTTGGTTGGATTTTTACGCCTGGATGTTCTTGTACATACAAACGACTGCGTGAGTTGTTAATATCGCTTTCCATCATCAAACCAACTGCTGTTGCGAATAACGGACGAGAAACCAATTTTGCCGATTCGCCCGAAATATGTTCGTTAGGATAGCCAATACGCGTATCAATTCCCGTAATATATTCCACCAATTGTTTAATGTGTTTTAGTTCTGATCCACCACCGGTTAAAACAATACCTGCAATTAATTTTTTGCGGGGATTATCGTATCCGTATGCTTTAATTTCAGAAAAAACCATATCGATAATTTCTACAACACGTGCATGAATGATCTTTGAAAGGTTTTTTAATGAAATTTCTTTTGCTTCCTGACCGCGTAAACCCGGAATTGAAACAATTTCGTTATCCTTGTTTTCGCCTGGCCAAGCCGATCCGAAACGTATTTTTAATTGTTCTGCCTGTTTTTCAATGATCGAACAACCTTCTTTAATATCTTCTGTAATAACATTTCCACCGAAAGGAATTACAGCTGTGTGACGAATAATTCCGTCTTTAAAAATGGCTAAATCTGTTGTTCCGCCACCAATATCGATCAATGCTACACCAGCTTCTTTTTCTTCCTGACTTAAAACCGCGTCTGACGATGCCAAAGGTTCTAATGTTAATCCTGATAATTCTAATCCCGAATCTTTTACGCAACGACCTGCATTACGAATAGAAGCCGATTGCCCAACAACTACGTGGAAACTTGCTTCTAAACGGCGACCGTACATACCAATTGGTTCTTTTATTCCGCCTTCTTCATCAACCTTAAACTCTTGCGGTAATACGTGTATTATTTCTTCGCCCGGTAACATGTTTAATTTTTGTACCTGCGCAATTAACTTGTCAATATCAATTTCTGAAATTACTGTTTCCGGCTTATCGCGCGTAATGTATTCTTGGTGATGAATACTGCGAATGTGCTGCCCGGCAATTCCTAAAACTACATCGTTGATTTTACAGCCCGACTCTGCCGATGCCTGTGCCACCGCATGTTGAATTGATTGTATAGTTTGCGTAATATTGTTAACCACACCACGTTTTACACCTAAACTTTTAGCGTTACCAATACCAAGAATTTCGAGCTTGCCATACTCGTTTCTTTTACCTACCATTGCAACAATTTTTGTTGTTCCAATATCTAATCCTACAGCAATGTTTTCTTTATTCATATCCTTTTATTTCGTGCAAACTACTTGCTCTGTAAATCTTAAATTAACGTTTTTGTAATAACCTATAAGGGTATCGTTTTTAGAGTAATGTACAAAAGCTTTGTAATTGTCAAACTTTTTCTCAATTTCTTTTAAATACCCAAATTCAATCATGTAATTGTAATCGCGAACGGTTAATATCAATGACTGATCAGGATTTATCTTGATGCCCGTTATAGTTGTTTTTAAAAATTCGTCGTTACTAATCGTATTCAACAAATCAGAAAAAACTTTTTTGTTTTTTGGTTTTAATTCGCCATAAACCACCGGCACGTGTGCGCTAAACTGGTTAGATAAAGGCATTTTATTGCCGTTTTCATCAATATAAAACGATCCGGTACCATTCATTACCCTTGCCATTGCCTTTTTTTGGGTAACTTGGGCGTGCAATTTTCCGTCTACATCAACAAACACTTCCGATTTTGCAATCATTGGATGTTTGTTCAGCTTGTCTTCGATCTTTTTTAAGTTCAATTCGCTGTTTACAATTTTAGAATCGCGGGGAAAGGTTTGAATGATCGATTTTTCTACCATTTCCTGCGTAATAAAGTGATTGTTAGAACTTAAAAGTTTTACATCAATCTGTTCAATGTAGCGTGCGTTGTTTCGTTGGTTAGCAAAGGCTACCAAAGCAAACAGGGCGGCAATTACAAGCGCCAAAAATACATCGAACCAATTGATTTTTTTAATCATTTTGTCAATTATTTTTTTCTAATTCTGTTTTAATTTCATCTACCATTTCGCCTACATCGCCTGCGCCGATAATTAAAAGAACTTCGGGTGTATTTTTGGTTAAAAAAGATACTAATTCTTCTTTAGGCAACAAAATTTTAAAAGGCGATTTTATCTTATTTATTAACACTGTAGAATTGATGTTTTCTATCGGCAACTCGCGTGCTGGGTAGATTTCAAGCAAAACCACATTGTTGAATGTTGATAAACTTTCGGCAAAACCATCCATAAAATCTCTTGTTCTAGAGAATAAATGAGGTTGGAACACGGCTGTAATCTTCTTATTTGGATACATTTCGTGCACTGCCTGGCTTACCGCTTTTATTTCGGTTGGATGATGTGCGTAATCGTCAATCATCACTAATTTTTCGGTATTGATTTTAAAAGAAAAACGACGTCGGATTCCTTTAAAACTGTCTAAACCCGATTTTATTTCTTCGTTGTTTAAACCATAGGTTTTCGCCATTGCAAATGCCAGTGAAGCGTTTAATACATTGTGTTCTCCGGGCATTAACAATTTTATATCGGTAATTTTTTCGCCTTTAAAATCTAAATCAAAAACTCGTTTACCGTTTTCGAATCTTAAATTATAAGCATTGATAACAGCTGTTCCGTTTACCGAAACTTCTGTTCCGTTGATGTTTTCAATTCCTTGAGCAATAAACAACTTGTCTTTATCACTTATTTTTGATGCAAATTCTGCAAACGATGATTTAATGGCATCGTTGGTTCCGTAAATATCCAAATGATCGGCATCGTCTGAAATTACGCAGGCAATATTTGGATGCAGGTGTAAAAAAGATCGATCAAACTCATCGGCTTCTACAACCGTAGCGTCCGTTCCGTTACCAATTAAATTGGTGTCGTATCCTTCAACAACTCCGCCTAAAAATGCAGTAACCGGAGCGTTTGCAGAAACCAGAATATGTGCCAACATGCTCGATGTTGTTGTTTTTCCATGTGTACCTGCAACAGCTAACGAAAAACTGTTTTGAGTAATAATGCCTAAAACTTCGGCACGTTTTTTTACTGCAAAACCATTATTTTGAAAATAATTAAGTTCGGCATGATGTTTTGGAACAGCCGGAGTGTAAACCACCAACGTGTCTTCGGTATTTTGATAATCTGCTGTAATGTTTTCTAAATCGTCGGTGTAATGAATGGCAATCCCTTCGGCTTCTAACTCGTGCGTTAACTGCGTAGGCGTTTTGTCGTAACCGGCAACGTTTTTACCAATACGCTTAAAGTATCGGGCAATGGCACTCATGCCAATACCACCAATTCCTATAAAGAATACATTATGTATGTCTTTTAAATTCATTACTTAACCAACTTAAAAATTTCGTTTACTATATCTTTTGTAGCATTTGGTAATGCTAATGTTTTAATGTTTTTTGACAATGCTTCGGCAACCTGATTGTTTGTTAATAAGCGTAGCATTTGTTCTTGAAACTGATTATCTAAATCGGCTTCTTTCAACAAAACCGCTGCGTTTTTATCGGTAATGCTTTTGGCATTTTTTGTTTGATGATCTTCGGCAACGTTTGGCGACGGAATAAAAATAACCGGTTTACCTACAATTGCCAGTTCTGAAACAGATGATGCTCCGGCACGCGAAACAATCACATCGGCTGCTGCGAACAACAAATCCATTCGTTCTATAAAATCGTACACAAAAACATCTTCGTTGTTGTGGTATTTTTTGTAATCGTTGATGTAAAATTTACCACACTGCCAGATTACCTGAACGTTTTGTTCTTTAAAAAAAGATAATTCTTTTTCTACCAATTGATTTATTCTGCGAGCACCCAAACTTCCGCCTAAAATAACAACTGTCTTTTTGTTCGGATTTAATCCGTAGAACTCTTGCGCTTCGCTGCGTTTGGTATCAATCGTTAATAGATCTTGACGAACGGGATTTCCTGTTTTAATTATTTTGTTCGATTTAAAATAGGTCGATAATCCGTCATAAGCCACACAAATGGCATCTGCTTTTGATGCCAGCATTTTATTGGTGATTCCCGGATATGAATTTTGTTCCTGAATAACCGTTGGAATGTTCATTTGCTGTGCCACTTTTACAACCGCACCGCTTGCAAATCCGCCGGTTCCAATAACAACATCGGGCTTAAATTCTTTGATGATTTTGCGCGATTTCATTAAGCTTGATAAAAACTTAACCGGAAAAAGTGCGTTATCAACCGTTATTTTTCTTTGAATACCAGCAATCCATAACCCTTTGATTTCGTAACCCGCCGCAGGAACTTTCTGCATTTCCATTTTATCTTGTGCGCCTACAAATAAAATTTCGGCAGCAGGAATCTGTGCCTTAATTTCGTTTGCAATAGCAATTGCCGGATAAATGTGTCCGCCTGTACCGCCGCCGCTAATAATGAATCTTGGATTTGGTTTCATAATTTATTTGTTTAAAACTGCATAAATCGGATTGTCGTCCGAATCGTTTTCATTCTTTAAATCGTCTTCTGCCTGTTGTTCTTCTAAAATCCGTTTAAATTCGTCTTGTTTTTTCTGTTGATTTGCCAATTGTTCTTTAACCTGTTCTTCTTTTCTGGAAATACTTAAAATAATTCCTAACGATACACATGTCATCCAGATTGATGTACCACCGGAACTAACCAATGGCAAAGGCTGACCTGTTGTTGGGAAAATTTCAACTGCAACTCCCATGTTGATGAATGCCTGAAAAATGATCGAAAAACCTAACCCGAAGGCGAGATATTTTCCAAACAAATTGGGTGCTTTGTTGCTGACAACTAAAAATCGGAAGAGTAATAATATGTAAACAATTAAAATAGCCATTCCACCTAAAAAACCGAATTCTTCTACAATAATGGCATAAATAAAATCTGATGATGATTGTGGTAAAAAATTCTTTTGAACACTTTTTCCTGGTCCAACACCAATCATTTGACCTTGTGCAATGGCAATTTTAGCGTTTTCGATCTGATAGCGGTCTTCGTCTTTATCTTCAGAACCAAATCTGCTAAAACGAGCTTCCCAAGTTTTGTATCGAGAAGGAGCCATATCTGGAAATGCTTTAAACATACCAATTGCCAACGCAATCATGATGGCACAAGCGGTTATAATTTTGGTCATATATTTCATTGGATATTTACCAACAAACAATAACAAAGCAATGGTAAATAAAATAATTGCTGCTGTTGATAAATTCGATGGTAATACCGGACCAATGATACATAATGTTGGAACACCTAACCATAATAACGACCAACCAAAGGTGTATTTTTCATCGGCAAAGCGCCATAGAAACCACGAAATATAAGCTATTAGCGCAATCCAACCCAACGATGATGGCTGAAATGAGATATTTAACAACGGAATTTTTAACCAACGACTGGCATTTGCCCCACCAATCATCATTCCTTGCGCAGCGGTTATTAGTAATAATGCCGAAACAGGCACCCAGGCTACCGGAGCAATATATTTTAATCGATCAAACGGAATGCGGTGTACAAAAAAGATGATCACGATTCCCACAAAAATATGTCCGAAGTGTTTAAACAACAAACCTACAATAGAACCTGTTCCAACAACGTGTACCAAGTTGGTACTTGCGCTGAATACAGGCATAAACGAGAATAGGGCAAGTAGCACAACGTACGCCCATATAGCTTTATCGCCTTGAAATTGGGATAATAACTTTCTCATTTGTTTTATAATTTTTGTACTTCGTTTTTAAATTGAGTTCCGCGGTCTTCGTAGCTTGTGAATAGATCAAAACTTGCACAAGCAGGCGACAATAAAACCGTATCACCTTCTTCTGAAGCTTTTGATGCCAGTTTTACGGCTTCTTCCATTGATGAAGCTTCTACAATTAAATCTACAATTGGCGAAAACGCATTGATGATTTTTGTATTGTCAATTCCCAAACAAATAATGGCTTTCACTTTTTCGTGAACAAACGTCATTAATTCGTCGTAATCGTTTCCTTTGTCAACACCACCAACAATCCAAACGGTTGGCGTATTCATACTTTCCAAAGCAAAATATGTTGCATTTACATTGGTTGCTTTAGAATCGTTTATGTATTGTACTTTATTAATTTTAGCAACTTTTTCTAAACGGTGTTCTGCATTTTGAAAATTTGATAAACTTTCGCGAATTGTTTGTTTGCGTACGCGCATCATTTGCGCAACTAATGTAGCAGCCATGGCATTTTTTACGTTGTGTTTACCTTCTATTGCAATTTCGGCTACAGGAACCGTAATTTTTTCGTTGTTTATCATTGCTATAATGTTGTTATCTTCTAAATAAGCACCTTTTTCGAATTTTTTTGTTAATGAAAAAGGAACTAATTGAGCTTTTGTTTGGTTATTTTTTAGCCAGTTGTTTATGGCTTCGTCGTCTGCATCGTAAATCAAATAATCTTCCTCGGTTTGATTCATTGTGATACGAAATTTTGATGCAATGTAATTTTCGTATTTATATTCGTATCGATCTAAATGATCGGGACTAATGTTTGTAATAATGGCAATGTGCGGGTTGTAATCGATATTTCCGTCTAACTGAAAACTACTTAATTCTAACACAAATAATTTTTCAGGATCTATCGCAACTTGTTTTGCATAACTTTCGCCAATGTTTCCTGCCAACCCCACATTCAATCCTTCTTGCTTTAACAAATGATAGGTTAGCATGGTGGTGGTGGTTTTGCCGTTGCTACCCGTAATTGCTATTGATGTGTTTTTTGCAAACTGATACACAAATTCAATTTCGGATATTACCTTGATGCCTTTCTCGTGCAACTTTTTCACGATGGGTGCTTTATCTGGAATTCCCGGACTTTTTACAACAACATCGGCATTTAAAATTTTGCTTTCGGTATGCTGTTGCTGTTCCCATTCGATCTTTTCTTCATTTAATATCTTTTGGTATTTTTCACTAATCGATCCAAAATCAGAAACAAATACTTCGTAACCTTCTTTCTTTCCTAAAAGTGCTGTTCCAACACCACTTTCTCCTGCACCTAAAATTACCAATCGCATGCTATCTTAATTTTAATGATACAACACAGAAAATCGCCAAAAAGATACCTACAATCCAAAAACGGGTTACAATTTTACTTTCGTGATATCCTTTTTTCTGGTAGTGGTGATGCAAGGGCGACATTAATAAAATGCGTCTGCCTTCACCGTATTTTCGTTTGGTATATTTAAAATAAGCAACCTGCATTACTACCGAAAGGTTCTCTGCAAGGAAAATTCCGCACAAAACAGGAATCAACATTTCCTTACGAACTGCAATTGCCAAAACAGCAATCACTCCACCAATAGTTAAACTTCCGGTATCGCCCATAAAAACCTGTGCCGGGAAAGCGTTGTACCAGAGAAAACCGACGAGCGCACCTACAAAGGCGGCGATGAAAACCGTCATTTCACCGGAATTGGGTATGTACATAATGTTGAGGTAGTTTGCAAAAACAAAGTTACCCGACACAAATGCAAAAATCCCAAGAGCGACAACGGTTATGGCAGATGTTCCCGCAGCGAGACCATCGATTCCATCGGTTAAATTGGCTCCGTTTGAAACTGCCGTTACAATAAAAATTACAATTGGTATAAAAATTAACCAGATGTAATTTTCGTATCCGTCGCCCATCCATGAAATCAACTGTCCGTAATTAAACTCGTTATCCTTAAAAAACGGAATGGTTGTAGTAGTTGATTTAATATCGAACTTACTTGTTACGCCGGTTTCCAACAAAATACTCGGTGTGTCGCGCACAGTAATATTCGGATGGAAATAGAAGATCGCTCCTACAATAACTCCTAAACCAATTTGTCCTACAACTTTAAATTTTCCTTTTAAACCTTCTTTATCTTTCTTAAAAACCTTGATGTAATCGTCTAAAAAACCAATAACACCCATCCAGATTGTGGTTAAAATCAAAACCAAAACGTAGATGTTTTCTAATCGAGCCAAAAGCAAAACCGGAATTAACGTTGCCATGATAATGATGATACCACCCATCGTTGGCGTTCCTGCTTTTTCGTTCTGACCTTCTAAACCTAACTCGCGTACGGTTTCTCCAATTTGCTGTCTGCGCAAATAATTGATGATTTTTTTTCCGAATAGGGTTGATACCAATAAGGATAAAATAAATGCCATTCCCGAACGAAAGGTGATGAACTGGTACAGTGCCGATCCCGGAAAATCGAACATACCATCTAAATATTTTAGTAAGTAGTATAGCATTTTACTTATTGAATTCGTTTAAAAATTTGATAACTTCTTCTAAATCGTTAAAGTGATGTTTCACACCTTTTATTTCCTGATAATCTTCGTGACCTTTGCCGGCAATTAAAATAATATCGCCTTCTTTTGCCATTTTACAGGCTGTTTTTATGGCTTGGTGACGGTCTTCTATTGTCAGATATTTGTTGGTATTTTGTGCTTCAACACCGGCTTCCATGTCTTTTAAAATTTCAAAAGGATCTTCGTTACGCGGATTGTCTGATGTTAGAATAACCGTATCACTGTTTTCTGTAGCAATGCGTGCCATTACGGGACGTTTTTCTTTATCGCGGTTTCCGCCGCAACCAACAACCGTAAACAATTGTTCGTTAAACGTACGAATTTCGGCTATGGTTTTTAGTACATTTTCCAACGCGTCTGGCGTATGCGCATAATCTACAATTGCGGTGATTTTGGTTTTTGAAACGATACACTGAAATCTGCCCGAAACACTTTTTAATGTACTTAAATGCAGCAAAACTTCTTCTTTGGTTAAGCCTAATTCTAAAGCTGTTGCATAAATTGCCAATAGGTTTGATGCATTGAATTTTCCGATTAATTGAACCCAAACTTCTTGATTGTTCACGTTTAACAACATACCGTTAAACTGACTTTCAATGATTTTACCATTTATATCGGCAACATTCTGTATGCTGTACATTGTTTTCTTTGCATCACAGTTTTGCAACATAAAAGCTCCGTTTTTATCATCGGCATTACTTATGGCAAAAGATGTTTTAGCTAATGAATCAAAAAACGATTTTTTTACGTTGCGATACTCTGCAAAAGTTTTATGATAATCTAAGTGATCATGTGATAAATTGGTAAAAATTCCACCTTTAAAAGCTAAGGCATCGGTACGTTTTTGAGCGATTCCGTGCGAGCTTACTTCCATAAAACAATAACTGCAACCCGCCTGAACCATTTGGTTTAAGTAGTTGTTTATTGATATAGAATCGGGTGTGGTATGTGTTGCAGGAAATTCTTCACTTCCTACCAATATTTTTACGGTTGATAACAAACCAACTTTGTAACCTGCTTTTGTAAATAACTGATGTAGTAATGTAGCGATTGTGGTTTTGCCGTTTGTACCTGTAACACCAACTAAAGACAGTTTTTCTGACGGATTATCGTAAAAATTAGCTGCGATAAACGCTAATGCTTTATTAGCATCGGCAACTTTAACATACGTAACATGATCTGAAAAAACTGCTGGATCGTCTTCATAAACTATTGCAGTTGCACCGTTTTCAATCGCTTTTTCAATATAATCGTGTCCGTTAGAAATAGTTCCTTTTTGTGCGATGAAAACACAGTTCGGAGTGATCTTTCTTGAATCAAAGACAATATCAGAGATGTCTATATTGGTAGAACCTCTAACAGCATCTATCGACACTTTATATAATATGTCTTTTAATTTTTTCAACTTAATTCTAATGTAATTGTTTGTTGTTTTGTAATTTTTTCTCCGTTTGGTACCGATTGTTTGTTTACTTTACCAAACCCTATAATTTGTACTTTTAAACCTAAGTTTTCTAATATAGCAACTGCATCCATTGCAGGTAAACCAACTACGTTAGGCATTGCAGAACCTGAATGTTTTACGTTTGCGTAATATTTTTTATAACTTTTTACTGCCGCTTGTGACGGAGTTTCAATATTTTTAATTTCTTTCAACGAAGGCACATCGGTAAAAATCTTTTGGGCGATACGTTTAAAAACCGGTCCGGCAACATCGCCACCATAATAACTGTGTTTTGTTGGGCGGTGGATTACCACGATACAAGAATACTTAGGATTATCGGCAGGAAAATATCCTACAAAAGACGATGCATAATACATTCCGCCTCGGTTTCCGTAATTCATTTGCGCTGTTCCCGTTTTACCAGCCATTGAAAAATCTTTGGATTGCAAACCTTTTCCTGTTCCTCTTAAAACCACGTTTTTCATGATTGCCTGCATTTCTTTAACCACTTTTGGTTTTACGATTTGCGGGTTAATCACTTCTTTGTCAAATGTTTTAATAACATGATTTACATCGCGAATTTCTTTTACAAATTGTGGTTTTACCATTTCGCCATCGTTTGCTATAGAATTATATAGCGTTAACGTTTGCAAGGGTGTTACCAAAATACCGTATCCGTAAGCCATCCACGGTAAGGCGATTTTACTCCAGTTTCTGTCGCCAGGGACAGGAATGTACGATTTTGGTTCGCCTTTAAGATCCAATCCTAAAGTGGCGTTAAAGCCAAAATCTTTCATTTTATCTGTAAAATCTTTCGGATTGTCTTTATAAGCCTGATTAACCGCTTGCGTAACCACCGTGTTCGATGAAACTTCAAACGCACGACCTAAAGAAATTTTTCCGTAACCACGACGGTTAGAATCGCGAACCTGTCTGCCCGAAAATGTTACAATTCCACCATGCGTATCATAAATAGTTGCAGTATCGGCTTTTCCGTCATCTAACAACGCCATATACGATGCCAGTTTAAAGGTAGAACCCGGATCATGGCGTTCTAAAACGGCATAATTTACTGTTTCACGGTACGATCCATCGTCAATTTTTCCAAGGTTCGATATCGCTTTTACTTGTCCGGTATTTGTTTCCATTACAACCACCGTTCCGTGATCGGCTTCGTAATATTCCAAAGAACTTAATAAGGCGTGATGTGCAATATCCTGAATGTAAACATCAATTGTAGTGGTAATGTCGTAACCATCTTGCGGATCAATCTCGTTTTCGTCGTGAATTGGTTTCCAAAGGTTTTTAGACATTTTCTGTACCTTACGCTTGCCTTCTTTACCCGTTAAATAATCAGTAAAAGCAGCTTCTATACCTTTTCTTGTAATTGTTTTATCGTCGTTAACACGTTCGTAACCTATGGTTCTGTTAGCGATCATTCCCATTGGATATTCGCGTACATGCACCTGGTTCACAATCATTCCGCCTTTGTATTTGCCTAGATTAAACAGCGGAAACGATTTTAGTTTCATGTACTGTGTGTAGCTTAATTTGGTGGCAATATGGATGTAACGCTTTTTGTTTGAACGTGCTTTGCGGAAATAAGCTTCATATTCGCCTGCCGATTTTTTTGGAATGAACTTGGCTAATGAATCTGAAAAACCGCGTATGTTTTGTTCGAAATGTTCGTTTGATGGTGAATAAGGATCAAAATAAACCGTGTATTTTGGAATAGATGTTGCCAGCAAACTACCATCGGCAGAATAGATATTTCCGCGATTTGCAGGAATAATCTCGTCTTTAATAGTTAAACTGTCTGCTTTGCTGCGCCATTCTTCGCCTTCTTTAAACTGAATTATGCTCATTTTTAAAAAAATGGCAATACCAATGGCAAGCATTCCAAAGAAAACAAAGTAAATTCTGTTATTTTCGGTTTTCTTCGCTAATCCCATATCTCATACCACTTTTTTTCTTTCTCGATAACAACTTTTACTTTTTTTGGCGGAGTCGAAGACGGTAAAATCTGGTAAAATTCCATTTGTTTTGCCACATTCGATTCCATTCTTAATTGCATTAATTCTGATCTTTTATCAACAAATTCAGATCGAAGTTCTTTAACCTGTTCGGTTAAATCTTTCACTTTCATCATTTTTTGTTCGTAAAAGTGGTTGTTTGCAATTAAAACTAAGGTCCAAAAAACAATATAGATTATAAAAAGCCAATTTTTCAACGATTGCCCTTCAACCAAAAATTTTGCTTTTATTATATTGTTTAATCCCATTTTACTTTTTTTCTGCTATTCTTAATTTGGCACTTCGTGCACGGTTGTTCTGTTTAATTTCTTCTTCGGTTGGAACGATCAATTTTCCTATGGTTTCAAAAGGAACTTCAAATCTTCCGAAAAAATCGCGCTCTGGTTCGCCTTCAAACATTCCGTTTTTTATAAAGCGTTTTACCAAACGATCTTCTAACGAATGATATGATATTACGCTTAAACGCCCGCCCGGTTTTAGTATTTCTAACGATTGCTCCAAGAATTCTCTTAAAGCATCCATTTCCTGATTTACTTCGATACGTATTGCCTGATAAATCTGCGCTAAAATTTTATTGCTTTTATGTGCCGGTAAAAAACGTGACAATATTTTTTTTAACTGTTCTGAATTTTTTATCGGTTGTTCTTTTCTTGCGGTTACAATTGCTGCAGCCAAACCGCGTGCATTGTTTAATTCGCCGTAAGAGAAAAACATTTTGCTTAATGCGACCTCGTCGTAATCATTAATTACTTCGTATGCAGAAAGACTGTTGTTTTGGTTCATACGCATATCCAGATCGGCATCAAATCGAGTAGAAAAGCCTCTTTCGGCAACATCAAACTGATGTGATGACACACCAAAATCGCCCAAAATTCCATCAACCTGCTTAATTCCGTACACACGTAGAAATCGTTTTATGAATCGGAAATTTTCATTAATCAAAACAAAACGATCATCGTCTATTGCATTATTCAACGCATCGGTATCCTGATCAAAAGCAAACAATTTTCCGTTGGGTCCCAAATGGCGCATAATTTCTTTTGAATGTCCGCCACCGCCAAAAGTAACATCAACATAAACTCCATCGGGCTTTATGTTTAAACCGTTAACCGTTTCTTTTAAAAGTACGGGGTTGTGATATTCGTATTCGTTATGCTCCATAATTATTTATTGTTCCCATCACTTCTTCGGCTAAATCGCCAAAGTCCATTTCTTCGTCGTTTACAATTTGTTCGTATAAATCTTTATCCCAGATTTCAATTAGGTTAATTTTCGATGAAAACACCACGTCTTTAGAAATATTTGCGAATTCAACCAAATCTTTACTCATTTGCAAACGTCCGGCGTCATCGATATCAACTATCTTTACGCCTGCCATAAACTTGCGAATAAAGGTGTCTGCCTTGCGGTTAAAACGGTTTAATTCGTTTAACTTTTCTAACATTTTGTTCCATTCGTTCATTGGCCAAAGCTCTACGCATTTCTCGTATACAGAGCGTTTTAGAATAAAACCATCGCCAATAGAAATCAGTTGTTTTTTTAATGCAGCAGGTATCAACACCCTTCCTTTGGTGTCAATTTTACATTCGTATGTACCTACTATTGGTTGCATTAAATTTCTACATTAGATTATTTACAAAACAAAAGTAAGTAAATTTTACCACTTTCTACCACTTTTTACCACTTTGTTGATAAGTTTTTAATTACGCACTAAGTTTTTGTAAGTAATTGATTATAAGGATTAAAATAATTTTTAAAGATTTTTAAGCAAGCATAAAAAATATATAAGTATCTTTCAAAATAAATGGGCATTTATCAAGTAAAAATGCAAAACATTTAAATAACTAAAAGAGTAAGGTTAGATAGCTTAAACAGCAATTAGTAATTAAACTACTTTAACTTTACACGATTTTTTATTAATATCGTATATTTGTACGAATTGAAATCGCATATATGGAGCGAAACATAAAAGAAGAAGGAAAGTTTAGGTACGTTGAAATTGGTGAAGGAACACCAATTGTTATTTTACACGGTTTAATGGGCGGCTTAAGTAATTTCGATGGAGTATCGGATTACTTTCCTAAAAAAGGATATAAAGTAGTACTGCCAGAATTACCTATTTATACTTTAAACATACTAAAGACCAACATAAAAGCATTTGCAAAATTTGTACACGATTTTGTAAAACATAAAAAATACGAGAAAATTATTCTATTGGGAAATTCGTTAGGCGGACATATTGCGTTGTATTACACCAAAATGCACCCTGAATTTGTTGAAGCATTAGTTATTACCGGAAGTTCTGGCTTGTACGAAAGTGCAATGGGCGATTCTTACCCGCGCCGTGGCGATTACGAGTTTATAAAAAAGAAGGCAGAAGATGTTTTTTACGATCCGGCGGTTGCAACCAAAGAAATAGTTGATGATGTTTACGCAACAGTAAACGACCGTATGAAGCTTATAAAAACATTGACCATTGCAAAAAGTGCCATTCGTCATAACATGGCAAAAGATTTACCTAAAATGCATACACCAACTTGTATTATTTGGGGTAGAAACGATATTGTAACACCACCCGATGTTGCCGAAGAGTTTCACGAGCTGTTACCAGATTCAGATCTTTTTTGGATTGATAAATGCGGGCACGCTGCAATGATGGAAAAACCAAACGAGTTTAATGAAATTTTAGACCAATGGTTTGAAAAAAGAAATATTAAGTAATTATGAAGATCAATACTGCTGAATTTATTATAAGTAATTCGGATGTAAAGAAATGTCCAACCGAACCTATTCCTGAATATGCTTTTATAGGAAGATCGAACGTTGGAAAATCTTCACTGATTAATATGCTTACCAACAATAAAAATCTGGCAAAAACATCAAGCCGTCCGGGAAAAACACAGTTAATAAATCATTTTAAAATTAACAGCAACTGGTTTTTAGTCGATTTACCTGGATACGGATACGCAAAAGTTTCCAAATCAACCAAAGCGATCTTTCAGAAATTCATTACCGAATATTTTGAAAAACGCGAGCAATTGGTAAGTGCCTTTGTTTTGGTTGATATTCGTCACGAAGCGCAAAAGATCGATTTAGAATTTATCAATTATTTAGGCGAAAGCGGTGTTCCATTCGGGATCATCTTTACAAAAGCCGACAAAATAAGTAAAGGAAGCATTCAAAAACATACGGCAGCTTACACAAAAGCATTACACGCTAATGGTTGGGAAGAAGTGCCTCCGTTTTTTGTAACATCGTCTGAAAATGAATTTGGTAAAGATGAGGTGTTGAACTACATTGACCAGATAAATCAGGAAATATTTAAAAATAACAGTTTTGTATAAAAAGAGTTCCAAATTTGGAACTCTTTTTAATTATAAATCGTAAATAAAAGTGTAATGGTAAGTGCCAAAATACCTAAAGCAATATAATATTTTTTATTTAGGTTGAATTTACTAACCAAAGCCACTATTAAAATAAACAACGGCAAAATAAAAGTGCCGGCTGCAACAAGCAAAGCGCTCATTTCATATAAAGCACCAACAACAATATATTTATAAACATCGATGTTGTGTGCAATATTCCAATACAATAGAATTAAAAAACTTACTGTTAAAATGGCATTTGCTGTCTTTTTGTTTTGTGCAATGTTTTTCATAGGATTTATTTTTGATATCTATAAAGATAAAAAATTAACCCGGAATTTGCTCTGTTAAAACTTCATTTCCTTTTTTATCATAATAGGTGCAGGTTAAAGCATCTAAATCAACAACCCATTTTTCAACGCCTGTTTCTGCACAATGATGGCAAAAAGTAAAATAATCTGTTTCGCCTTGTTGGTGAATCTTCAACAAACGAGCGAATTCCTCTTTGTTACTTATTTCTTGTATTGATAAATCGGGATATTGCGCTTCTGACTGAGTAGAGAAGTTGTTCGATCCAAAATAATTGGTATGACTGTCTTTTACCCAAGTTTCAAAACTTTTTACGCCCATTTTTTTGATTTCCTGAATGTATTTAGGGAAATCGGCACCCGATTTTACTTTTGTGTGTGCTTCGTGAATTTCGTTTACTGTAAACATTTTCTAAATTTTATGCTGTAAAACTACAAATAAAAAAACATCCCAAAAATTGAGATGTTGCGTATTTTATAAATTATTTATTCTTTTTAATTAAACGCTTTTGCAATCATTACCAATGAATTTTTATCGGTAATGCCCGATTGTCGCCAAACCATTGCGCCGTTTTTATAAACCATTAGTGTTGGTTCTGTTTTTATGCGCAGGGCTTCAACCAATTCCGGATTTTTTATGGTATCAATATTAATAATGGTCAGTTTTTCGCCCATTTCTACTGCTACCTCTTCTATAATTTGTTGCATTTGCTCGCATTCGGGATTATGTTCAGCGGTAAACTGAATTAAAACCGGAATGTTTGAGTTTATTAAATCACCAAATTTCGACATATCACTCTTTTTTCTATCAATACAAAATTATAATTTTTCGGTAATTAACCTTTTATTATTTACTTTTTTTTAGTTCTAAAACGGTAATTTCAGGCCAAATACCAACTCTGCCCGAATACGCATGAAAACCAAAACCACGGTTCACATAAATATATTGGTGTCCTTTGTTGTACAAACCGCCCCATTCGGGATAAATATATTCTGCCGGGCTCCATTCTAAAACCCTTGGAATATCAAAACCAAACTGCATTCCGTGCGTATGTCCCGATAACGTAAGCTGATATTTCTGCTGATGATTCACAATTTCAGCATCCCAATGCGACGGATCGTGTGTCATTACAATTTTAAAGGCATCGGCAGGAACATTTTCTGATGTTTTCTGTAAATCGCCCGCTTTTTTAAAGTTCAATCCCCAATTTTCAACGCCTAACAAATAAATAGAATCGTTGTTGCTTTTTAGAACCACGTTCTCATTTAAAAGCAGCTTAAATCCACTTTTTTCAATATTATTTTTAATGGCTGTAAAGTTTGCTTCTTTATCAGCTTCGGTATCCCATTTAACGTATTCGCCATAATCGTGATTTCCTAAAACAGCGAATTTACCATATTTAGGTGTTTTGATTTTTTGTAATACTTCAATCCACGGATCGGCTTCAGTAGCCAGTGTATTTACAAAATCGCCTGTAAAAAGTAAGATATCGTATTCTTGAGCATTGATCATTTCTATCCCTTTTTCAATAGCCGCTTTGTTATCCCAACTTCCCACATGTAAATCTGATATCTGTAAAACTTTCAATCCGTCAAAACTATTAGGTAAATCTTTAAAAACAATGGTTTCTTCGCGTACCTTAAAGTTATATTTCCCTACAAAAACGCCGTAAATTATAGAAATAGTAAGCAAACCTGCAGCTACTAATACAATTTTAGTTAACAGACTGCTACGCGAATTTGTAATGATCTTTTTATAAATGAATTTATTGCTTGTCCATCGGGTAAATCGGAACATATCCTCAAAAAACAACGGAATGCTTATAAGTATTTTGGGTAGCAGAAAAAGCAGCAACAAAGCCATTACATGCATGCTTTCTGCAGTTTGTCCTTTAGATTTATCGGCTCCATTAAAATAAAAAAACAAACTTGCAATTATAGTAACTAGCAAAAGCAGGTAAGCAAAAACAACTGATCTTTTCTTTGTGAATTTATAAATAAGGTGGCAGGTGTAAACTTCGCCCAATACTATAAAAAGGAGAATAATGTATATAAATTTTTGAATCATTTTAGATTTTTAGTTTATCAAAAGTACATTAATTTGATTTTTTATCGAATACCGTTTTTAATACTTTAACAGTTTTTGGTTTTTAGCTGTAGCTTTCCAACACAAACGAAACTAAAAACCTACAACTCACAACTTTTTTGTACTTTTGATGCTCTTGAAACAGTTAGTATGAACAACCAGAAACGTTTATTTCTTTTAGATGCCTACGCGCTTATTTTTCGTGGGTATTACGCATTTATAAAAAATCCCCGCATCAATTCCAAAGGCTTAGATACATCGGCAATTATGGGTTTTATGAACTCGTTAATGGATGTTATAAAACGCGAACGCCCCGATTATTTGGCGGTAGCTTTTGATAAGGATGGAAGCCAAGCACGATGCGAAATTTTCCCGGAATACAAGGCAAACCGCGATGAAACACCCGAAGCTATTAAAATTGCAATACCTTATATTCATGAGATTTTGCGTGCGATGCACATTCCGATTATCGAAGTTCCGGGAATTGAAGCCGACGATTTAATTGGAACTCTGTCTAAAAAAGCAGAAAAGGAAGGTTTTCAGGTTTTCATGGTAACACCCGATAAAGATTATGCCCAACTGGTTTCCGAAAATATTTTTATGTACCGCCCGGCACGCATGGGCAACGGCATAGAAATTTGGGGCGTTAAAGAAGTGCAGGAAAAGTTTGAGGTGAGCGATCCGTTACAGGTAATCGATTTCTTGGGAATGATGGGCGATGCTGTTGATAATATCCCGGGATTACCAGGCGTTGGCGAAAAAACAGCAAAAAAGTTTTTGGCAGAATTTGGTTCAATGGAAAATTTGTTGGAAAATACCGATAAGTTAACCGGTAAAATGCGTGAGAAGATTGAAGCGAATAAAGAGCTTGGATTACTTTCAAAAAAGCTGGCTCGTATCTTTTTAGATTGTCCGGTAGAGTTTGAAGAAGAATTTTTTAGGTTAGATAAGCCCGATGTGGAAAAAACCGAAGCGATTTTTCAAGAACTGGAATTCCGTAGAATGAAAGAACAGTTCGAGAAGATTTTTGCAGATGAAGTTGCAATGACGCAACCAACACCAATTGGCAAGCAACCTGTGAAAAGCATCGATCAGTTTTCGCTTTTTGAAACGGGCGATACCGAAATTAAAATTACCGATGAAGGTTACTACAAAACTTTATCGAACACCGATCATTTTTACCAGTTGGTTCAAGGGAAATTTGCTGTACAGTTATTCGTAAAAACCTTGTTAGAGCAAACCGAAGTTTGTTTTGATACCGAAACCACCAGTATTGATGCGAATTTGGCAGAATTGGTCGGCATGTCGTTTTCGTACGCAAAAGGTTCGGCTTATTATATTCCGTTCCCGGAAAATCAAACCGAAGCACAAGAATTGATCGAAATTTTGCGTCCGTTTTTAGAGAATGATCAGATAATAAAAATCGGTCAGAATTTAAAATACGATATTAAAGTCCTTAAAAATTATAACGTAGAAGTTAAAGGCTTTTTGTTCGATACCATGATTGCGCATTATTTGATAAATCCGGATATGCGACATAATATGGATGTTTTGTCGGAAACGTATTTGCAATATCAGCCAAAATCGATCGAAGAATTAATCGGTAAAAAAGGCAAAGGTCAAAAATCTATGCGTGATGTTTCGGTTGAAGATGTAAAGGAATATGCAGGTGAGGATGCTGATGTTACCTATCAATTAAAAGAAGTTTTTGCTCCGAAATTAGATCAAAGCAAAACGAGAGAATTGTTTGATAAAATCGAAAGCCCGTTGGTGTCTGTTTTAGCCGAAATGGAATCGGAAGGTATTCGATTAGATGTTGATTATTTAAAAGCACTTTCGATAGAATTATCAACAGAAGCACAAAATCTTCAATCAAAAATATTTGAAACAGCCGGAGAAGAATTCAATTTGGCATCGCCAAAACAGTTGGGAGTTATTCTGTTCGAAAAATTAAAAGTAGGTTTTGGTAAAATTAAAAAAACCAAAACAGGGCAATACGCAACAGGCGAAGAGGTTTTGAGCGATTTAGCGAAAGACAACCAAATTGTTCGCGATATTTTAGAATGGCGCCAAATTGTGAAACTACAAAATACGTATGTTGATGCATTGCCAACACAGATAAACCCCAAAACGGGTCGAGTACATACCGATTATATGCAGGCGGTGGCAGCTACGGGAAGGTTGAGTTCTAATAATCCGAATTTGCAGAATATCCCAATTCGTACCGAACGCGGACAAAAAGTTCGTAGAGCGTTTGTTGCAAGAGATGAAAACCATGTGTTGGTTTCTGCCGATTATTCTCAGATTGAACTGCGTATTATTGCTGCTTTAAGCGAAGAACCAAACATGATTGAATCGTTCAATAAACACGAGGATATTCACAGATCAACCGCTGCAAAAGTTTTTAATGTGGAGTTAGATGAGGTTACACGTGAACAACGAAGCAATGCAAAAACGGTAAATTTCGGAATTATTTACGGCGTTTCGGCATTTGGTTTAAGTCAGCAAACAAGTTTAAGTCGTGCCGAAAGTAAAGAATTAATTGATGCGTATTACGCAACCTATCCAAAATTGCGCGAATATATTAACACGCAAATTGAATTTGCTCGTGAATATGGATATGTACAAACCGTTTCGGGGCGTCGCAGGTATTTAAAAGATATTAATTCGCAAAATGCTGTGGTTCGCGGCGGTGCAGAACGTAATGCGGTAAATGCGCCTATACAAGGATCGGCTGCCGATATCATTAAAATTGCCATGATTAATATTCACAACCGATTGATAAAAGAGAATTTGGAGACCAAAATGTTGTTGCAGGTACACGATGAATTGGTTTTTGATGTTCCTAAAACCGAATTAGAAAAAGTGAAGCCAATTATTAAAGAAGAAATGGAAAATGCTTTTAAATTAGCCGTTCCGTTAGAAGTTGAAATAGGCGAGGGAAGCAATTGGTTAGATGCGCATTAATAAAATTGAAGTTTATAAAACATAAAAAAGCCGCTCGTAACGAGCGGCTTTTTATTTGATTTTAAAACTAAATTACTTTTTCACAATTTTCACAAACTGGCTGTTTTCTTTCGTTTTAATATTCAGCATATAAGTTCCAGAACTTAAACTGCTAAAATCTAACTGAACAGTTTGATTGTCAAAATCACGTTTAATGACCATTCTTCCGTTTAAATCAAACACTTCTACATTTGTAATAACATCTGCATAAGTAATTGTTAAAAGATCACTTACCGGGTTAGGGTAGTATTTCAATTTGCTTAAATCGAAATCGTTTACACCTAAAACAATAATTGTTTCAATAGGTGTTGGTAAACTTGGGCATCCGTTTGCACCGATAATCACTGCATAATAGGTTGTTCCATTCACCAAAGGCATATCCTGACTTAAAGGATTAATTCCATTTAATGCATCTTCATAAGTAATGTACCAGATTACATTAGGTTCATCCATGATTAAATTGCTTATTTCAGCATAATCTGTAAAAGTCTGTGGTGATGCACCTGTTGGACTGTTGGGTCTGCTGTTAATGGTAACTTGTACTTGCGTTCTTGCAGATTCACATCCGTTTTCAACTCGAACCACAAAATAATATCCGCTGATTAAAATATCGGTTAATGGCAATTCGGTCGTAGAACTACTGTTGATAAACCATTTGTGCGATACTCCCGTAGGTTCAGAAACAGTTAAATCTGCCACTGTTGATCCTTCGCATAATGTAAATGGAGCTACAGCCGGAGCTGATATGTTTGTTACACGTACAGCAACCGGAATTTTTGGCGATATACAGTTACCTTCTTGCTGAGCCAAATAATACGTGCCGCTTACTAACACATCTGTTGGTTGTAATGGCGTAGTTGATGCAGCAGTACTATACCAAAGTGCTGTGGCATTAGGTAAAATGTTTGCCGATAATTGAGCCACAGTTCCACTGCCACAAATGTTTTGAACACCCGCTGTTGGAGCAGGAACAGTACTTTGTGCACTTGATACGGTGATTGGTACGCGCACAGATTCACAATTGTTTAATTTTTGCGATACGTAATAAGTTCCGCTAACAATAGCATCGGTATTAGGTATAGGTGTTTGCGATGTTGCAGACGGATACCATACTAATTCTGAACCGCTTATTTGATTTAGATCGATACTTCCATAAGTTAAATCTCCACATACGGTAATTGTTTGCGCTGTTAATGCTGGAAGTGCTGTTGTGTTGATCGTTACTAATACGGCGATTCTTCCCGATTCGCAATTTCCTAATTGTTGTGCTGCATAATAGGTAGTATTATCTACTAAAGGATGTGTACTTGGCAGAGCAGTTGTAGAAGTCGCAGAATCATACCAGTTTATTTGAGATCCGCTTATACCTGTTGCAGTTAAATCGGCAATTGTTCCGGCACCGCAAATTACCTGGGTAAATGATGCTGTAGGTAAACCTAACGGTGTAATGGTAGCTGTAAACGGAATACGTGCCGAATTACATGAACCTAAAACTGCTTCTACGTAATAAGTACCTGTTTGCGAAATAGTGGTGATTGGGGTAGTTGCTGTAGCATCATCATAAAAAACTAATGTTGCACCTTGATGTCCCGTTACAACTACATCGGTTACAGGTGTCACATCACAAAATGTTTGACCTTGAACAATTGGTGTTCCAACATCTGCAACATTAATAGTATAATCTACACTTGTTGAACAACCGCTCGGAGCCGTAAGTAATGCGGTGTAAACCTGTGTTCCACCTAAACTTTGTATGGTGTAAACCGTTAAGGCATTTGTTCCACTCGTATATGGAATTGTTGTAGCTGCGTCTAAGTACAAGTTTGCAGCAGGCGACCATGTTACTTTTGATTGTTCTAAACCGAATCTTAAATCAAGACGGTTTGTTGTTCTTGTTCCGCTTATAGGATCCGGATCGGTAGCGCTTGAACCATGCAATCCAACATTATTGCCTGTAACAGATGTAAAATAGGTTTCTGCATTGTTACCGCTGCCTATTCCTTCTTGTGTTATTTGAACAATGATGTTCGACTGACCATCCCAATAGAAAGGGGTGTTTAATACCATATTCTGAATACCTTGGAAGGTATGCGTGTGTGTTGCTGCAGAGTAAACCGTATGGAAATTTCCGGTAACAAAATTATTGTCAGGGAAAGTGGTGTTTGCTGTCAGCATCATTTTTATAGTATAATTATCGTTGGTCAAACTTGCACCCGAATTTATCGTTTCAAAAGCCAACTCGGTAATGTATCCTGCAGTTGTTAAACCTTGCGCTAATAATTCGGCAGCACTGTAAATATACTGTTGTTTAGAGAATTCTGCACTTTGCACAAAAGCCGATACTTCGCTTGTTGGAGCTGTTGTTGTTGCAAGGTTACCAATTGTAATTGTCCCAGGTAAATCTTCCAAAACGTTAAGTTCAGTAACGGTATTTTTACATACATCGTGAACCGTTGCTAAATTAGGATTTGGTTCTGGTTTGATACCCGAAGTAACCAAAACTGTTTTTATGTGTTCACAAATTCCGTTCGATTGGCTTGCAACTAAAGTATATTCCTGCTCTTGGTTGGTGCTGAATGTCCATCCGTTTACTTCATCGCCACTAACTCCTGTGCTTGGTGTCCATACAAAAGTGTTGTATCCGCCTAAATTAGTTGTAATTGTTACTGCTTCAGTTGCATCCCCTTCACATGAAATAATTTTATCTGTTGATAATTCAAAAGCAGGTTTAGGTGATATGGTAACAGGGACTTCAATTCTTGGAGTTGTACAACCACCGCCGCCAATTTGCCAATTGTAAAACATGTAGTAGTAAGAAGTATTAAAGGTGTTACCTGTAATTGCAATCTGACCAGGAATGCTGTATGGATATACTCCGCCACTACCATTTCTCCAAGTTCCAGCAGATGAACCAAAATTCATTTGATAATTCCCCGGAGGTAATGTAGCCATAATGGGAACGGTCTGTGGATTAGTTTCTCCTGTAATAGTAACTACATCGTTATGTGTATGAACTATAGTTTGTGTTGAAGCATCTCTAATTACAATACTGAAATTATTTCCCATTGCTGATGGTTGAAAAAACATATCAACAGAACTGATAGTAGTGTTGCTATATACTTCAAAATTTAACCATTGTGCAGTAGAGTTCCAAGTAGAATAGTTTCCAATTGATAGATCTGTAGGTCCAAGACTAACCGAATTTGAAATAGTATCACCCGCAGTAACCCAATAACTGGTATTTGCAGATAAAGAGGGTGTTGTGAATGTTGGACCGGTGTGTACTAAATTTCCGTCTTCTTCGGCATCAAACCATTGTACAATTCCTGAATCGAAAATTGCCGTTAGTTCTACCGGACCATAGCCGCAGACTACAGCTGGTGGAGCAGCAATTAAATCAGGATAATCACATAATGTTTGTAGATCTCCGCCAGAAGTCCATGTACTTTCGTCTGTAGTAGAACAAATGACTCTTACATAAACGCTGTATCTGGTAGTAGGATTTAACCCTATAGCATTTATAGTCGTAACGCCAGGAGCTGTTGTTCCAACAAAATCGGCACCCGGATCGCCTGGATTACCTGATTCACGTACTTCTACTTCGTAAGCTACGCCACTAACGTTCATAAGGTCTGTCCAACTAATTGTTGCGCCGTCTTTAAGAACTTTACTTATTGTAATATTTTCAGGTAGTAAAGGTTTACAAGAGGGAGTATTTTCGTAATATACATCGTCAATATGTACCGTACCTGCCGATGTTGTTCCGTTATGTGGTAAATTGAAACCAAAGTAATCATCGGTTGTTTGAGGGAAATAAATAGTATATTCCTGATACGTTGTACCACTTACCAATATAGTATCCAACACGGTAAAATTAGCTGATGATGTAGTACCGTTAGATGTAAATACTTCTAGGATTTGTGGATTGGTACCTGTGCTTCTTGCTGAAAAGCGTACTTGTTTAACCCAATTACCGTTTCCTAAATTATCTGTTTCCGGGGAAATTAATCTTAAATTTTGACCTTGGTTCGTAGTTGTATTTGTACGGTACATTCTGTACGAATTGCTTGGTGATTGTGCATTTGCCGCATTTACATAGCCATAACCTGTTGTAACTACTTCGTCAACATAGCTCCAGCAATACGGGAAATTATTGTTTGATGTGGTGCCTGTTTCAGTAGTATCGAAACCTTCATAGAAATTTCCGGTAACTATTCCGCATAACGTATAAAAGGTTAATGGAAAAGTAGTCCATATTCCGTTGGTTGATCCACAAATACTTCGTACGTATACAACATATTGGGTAGCAGGATCCAACCCGGTAATGTTTACAGATGTTCCGGTTGTTGTTCCAGTTGTTTCTAACCCAACTGTACCTGAACCAGCATCGCCAGAAGTACGTATTTCATATTCGTAACCAGTAACTCCGGTTGCTAAAGAAGCGTCCCAAGATATGGTTGCAGTGTTTCCGGTTATAGCACTTGCATCAATATTCATTGGGAAAATACAAGGCGATAAATCTTCGTAGTAAACATCGTCTATTACTACCGATGATGTCGCTGTAAGACCATTATATGCCATTCTAAAAGCAAAATAATCATCAGTTGTTGCAGGTAGCGGAACAATGTATTCCTGATAAGCAGTATCGTCTTTATATATTGTAGCTATAACTGTAGCATTTGCAGATGTAGTATTATCTGCTAACGATATTATTTCTAATTTGTTGGTATAGCTTGCTAAGTAAGATCTAACCGAAAAACGCAACTGTTTGGTTCCATTTCCAAGATTATCTGTTTCGGGCGAAATTAAAACAAGCTCCTGGGCAGCATTTGTTGTAGAATTGGTTCTGTATAACCTAAACGATTGTGTTGGCGATTGTGCATAGGTAGTACTATTCAATACATACCCATAGCCTGTTGTAGTAACATCGTCTATGTAACTCCAGCAATAAGGATACGTTGCGTTAGATGTAGATCCTGCCGTTGTTGTATCGAAACTTTCATAGAAGTTTCCGGTAATAACACCGCACAAGGTATTAAAAATCTGTGATACAGGATTCCAAATTCCTTCTGTAGTTCCGCATATACTGCGTATATAAACGGTATATTCTACCGAAGGCGATAAACCTGTTACTGTAGTAGAAGTCCCTGTAACAATGCCGGTTGCACCCAATCCGGTTGTTCCCGATCCTGGTGCACCAGAAGAACGAACTTCGTATTCATATCCTGTAACGCTTGTTGAAACCGACGCAGTCCAAGACAAATCTGCCCCCGTCTGGGTTATGTTACCTATTGTTAACGCGGTAGGGAAAAAACAATCTGCTAAATCTTCGTAATAAATATCATCTAAATGAATGGTAGATAGTGTTGTTGTTCCGTTATGCGCCAATCTAAAACCAAAATAATCGTCTGTAGTCGCAGGTAACGGAATAATATATTCTTGATAGGTAAGATAATCAACATTAATAGTTCGTATCACAGTAAAGGTAGCGTTTGCATCGTCGCCGTTTGCGGTTACTATCTCTAAATTGTTCACATTCGTAGCTGTGCCGGCACGAACAGAAAAACGTAATTGTTTGGTTCCGTTACCTAAATTATCGGTTTCGGGCGAAATTAAAATTAAATTCTGTCCTTGATTGGCAGTAGAATTGGTTTTATATAAACGATACGAATTGTTTCCCGATTGTGCATTTGCGGCATTAACATAACCATAACCCGTAGTTGTAACTTGGTCAACATAGCTCCAACAATTTGGGAAATTATTATTTGATGCTGTTCCGGTAGCGGTAGTATCAAATCCCTCATAAAAATTACCTGTAACAACACCGCATAGTGTTTGAAAAGTTAATGATTGTGGATTCCACCTACCCGTTGAAGTTCCACAAACACTTCGTACATAAACTGTATAATTTACAGATGGTGACAAACCTGTAATGTTAGCTGAAACACCAGCAGTATTACCTGATGCTGCTAAGCCGGTTGCTCCTGAACCAGCACCACCGCTTGATCGTACCTCGTATTCATAACCAGTAACATTTGGATCTATTGAAGCAGTCCATGAGATAGTAGCTGTATTCTGGGTAATAGCAGAAACAGTTGCATTTGTAGGGAAAAAACAGGTTTCTAAATCTTCATAAAAAACATCGTCTATAAAAGCATAAGGATAATTTGTAGTGGTAGAACCATTATGCGGAACCCTAAATCCAAAATAATCATCAGTTGTAGCAGGTAATGGAACGATATATTCAGAATAGGTGTTACCTGTAATATCAAATGTAGCTAAAACGGTAGCTGTGGCTGCAGAAGTGTTTCCGTTTAACCGCACAACTTCTAATATACTTGTAACGGTTGTTGAGTTTCCGCGAGCGTAGAAACGTACTTGTTTTGTACCGTTTCCTAAATTAACTGTTTCGGGAGACACCAGCGTTAAATCTTCGTTTACATTTGCTGTAGAACACATTCTGTAAAACCTGAAAAAATTTGGAGGTGATGTTACGGTTGTTGTTGAAGAAGCAGTGTATCCGTAACCTGTTGTAGACATATTGTCAATGTAACTCCAGCAATCGGGGACAGAAGGATTTGTTGTGCCACCGGTAGGCGTAGTGTCAAAATTTTCACTAAAGTTTCCTGCTATTGCAGTACATGTAGGTTGCGCATGCGTTTCATTGAACGCTAATAACGCCAAAATTAAGAAGGCTTTGGGCAGCAGCCAACTAATCTGACGTTGAAAAAGGGTTAGTTTCTTTTTCATTTTTTAGATTATTATATGTTGTTAGTAATTTATAAAAATAAAATATTTAATTTAAAAAAATAAACAAAACGGCACTTTTTCTGTTTTTTAACATTAAAAATGTCGCTTTTAGTGATATTTTCGTAATTGTGTTGATTTTAAGAGATATATTTTTGTGTTGCTGATGTTTTACTTTGTCAATACATCTAATTAGTCAAGTTAACCTTAGTATAGATTTACTAAAAGGTTCAAAAATTTATGCAATTCAAAAATAAACCCTACAAATTTGTATAGTAAAATAAATTGTTTAATTTTGCACTCCCTTTATTGGGAATGGAATGTTTAATTAAAATTAATTTATTGTGGAAAGTTTAAGCTACAAGACAGTATCAGCAAACAAAGCAACCGTTCAGAAAGAATGGGTTGTTGTAGACGCTGACGGTCATAACTTAGGACGTCTTGCATCAAAAGTAGCAATGTTACTTAGAGGTAAGTACAAACCAAGTTATACACCTCACGTAGACTGTGGTGATAATGTAATTATTATCAACGCAGAAAAGATCAACTTAACAGGTAACAAATTGAATGACAAAACGTACATTCGTCACACAGGTTACCCAGGTGGTCAAAGAGAATTAACAGCAAAAGTAATGCAACAAAAAAATCCTGCATTATTAGTAGAAAAAGCTGTAAAAGGAATGTTACCTAAAAACAAATTAGGTGCGCAATTATTCCGTAATTTAAATGTAAATGTTGGTTCAGAGCACAAACACGAGGCTCAAAAACCTAAAACCGTTAATTTAAACGAAATTAAGTAATGGCAGTTATTCACAAAATCGGTAGAAGAAAAACCGCAGTAGCTCGTGTTTATGTTACAGAAGGTTCTGGTAACATCACAGTGAACAAAAAAGAATTCGCAACTTATTTCCCAACGGCAACATTACAGTACAAAGTTATGCAACCACTTTCTATGACAGAAAATGCAGAAAACTTTGACGTAAAAGTAAATGTTTACGGTGGTGGAACAACAGGGCAGGCAGAAGCTGTACGTATGGCTATTGCACGTGCAATGTGTGAAGTTGACGCTGAAAACAGAGCAATCTTAAAACCAGAAGGTTTATTAACGCGTGACCCACGTATGGTTGAGCGTAAAAAATTCGGTCAGAAGAAAGCTCGTAAGAGATTCCAATTCTCTAAACGTTAATATTTTATATTATTATTTAATAAAAAATCTAAGTTTTTGTTGTCGCTGGCCGAGGTCAGAGGTAGTTTAGCATCTAAATGAGGCCTAATAGCAAAAGGCTTATGGCTTAAAGCTTGATGGAACATTGCTAACACAAGAACGTAAACTATTACAAAAATGGCAAACAAAGTAGAAGTTAAAGAATTACTAGAAGCAGGTGTACACTTTGGACACATGACTAGAAAATGGGATCCAAACATGGCTCCTTACATCTATATGGAGCGTAATGGTATTCACATTATCAATCTATATAAAACAGCAGCTAAAATCGAAGAAGCTAACGAAGCTTTAAAGAAAATAGCAGCATCAGGTCGTAAAGTATTATTCGTAGCGACTAAAAAACAAGCAAAAGATATCGTTGCTGAAAAAGCAGCAGCAGCAAACATGCCTTACATTACTGAGCGTTGGCCAGGTGGTATGTTAACTAACTTCGTTACTATTCGTAAAGCTGTTAAAAAAATGGCTTCTATCGATCGTATGAAGAAAGACGGTACATTTATGACTCTTTCTAAAAAAGAGCGTTTACAAGTTGACCGTTTACGTGCTAAATTAGAAAAGAACTTAGGTTCTATTGCTGATATGACACGTTTACCGGCTGCATTATTTGTAGTTGATATCAAAGCTGAACACATCGCAGTAAAAGAAGCTCAAAAATTAAACATTCCAGTATTTGCAATGGTTGATACAAACTCTGACCCACGCGAGGTTGATTATGTAATTCCAGCAAATGACGATGCTTCTAAATCAATCGATAAAGTATTATCTTTAGTAACCACAGCTATCATTGAAGGAAATTCTGAAAGAAAATCTGAAAAAGAAGAAGCTGTAAAAACTGAAGCACAAACTACTGCACAGGAGTAATCTTAACAGTATCTTAAAGTCGTTATGCTGATGGTTTCATATCTTTGGATCTATCACTAACGACTTTTTTCTTTTTAATAATAATTCATTTAATTCTTATACAATGGCAAATATTACTGCTGCAGACGTAAATAAATTAAGACAAGTTACAGGTGCCGGAATGATGGACTGTAAAAAAGCTTTAGTTGAAGCTGAAGGAGATTTTGATAAAGCAATCCAAATCTTACGTGAAAAAGGACAAAAAGTTGCTGCTAACCGTTCAGACCGTGAGTCTAGCGAAGGTGCTGCTGTTTCTTTTATCAACGCAGATAACACTAAAGGTGCTATTATTACTTTAAACTGCGAAACTGATTTCGTTGGTAAAAACGAAGCATTCGTTGCTTTGGCTAAAGAATTAGTTGAAAAAGCAATCAATTTCGATTCTAAAGAAGCTTTCTTAGCTTCTCAATACAACGATTCAATGACAGTTGCTGAGAAATTAATCGAGCAAACTGGAGTTATTGGTGAGAAAATCGAAATCGGTGGTTTCGAAATCTTAGAAGGTGCTTTCGTTGGAACGTACGTTCACGGAAACAAAATTGCTGCTTTAACAGCTTTATCTTCTAAAATTGATGGTGCAGAAGCGTTAGCAAAAGATGTTTCTATGCAAGTAGCTTCTATGGGTGCAGATACATTATCTTACAAAGATTTTGATCCTACATTCGTAGCAAACGAAACAGCTGCACGTATTGCTGTGATCGAAAAAGAAAACGAAGAATTAGCACGTTTAGGTAAAACATTGAAAAATGTACCTAAATACATTTCTTACGCACAGTTAACTGATGCCGTTTTGGCTCAAGCAGAGGAAGATGCTAAAGCAGAATTAAAAGCAGAAGGTAAACCAGAACAAATTTGGGATAAAATTTTACCAGGTAAAATCGCTCGTTTTATTTCTGATAACACTACTTTAGATCAAGAAAAAGCGTTATTAGACCAAAACTTTATTAAAGACGATTCTAAAAAAGTTGGTGATTACGTTAAAGGACACAATGTTGAAATCGCAGGATTTAAACGTGTATCTTTAGGATAATTTACAATTTTTATTAATACTAAAAACCCCAAATCAAATGAATTTGGGGTTTTGTTTTATAGTAGATTTATCTAATATTTTTATGATTTCAATGTAACAAAATGTTGTCCTATGATACTAATATAAAAAAATATTAATGAAAAACATAATACTTCTATTGTCCTTGTTCTTTACAGGGTTGATAAACGCACAAAACATAAAAATTGAAGGAGTTGTAACATTTGAAGGTGAACCAATCCCCGAAACCTTTATTACCATTAAAACCAGTCAGGTTTATAATGCTACTACAAACGAGGAAGGATATTTCTCTGTCGAAATTCCTGAAAATGTAACGCACTACACCATTACTTGGGAGCATTCACAATTTAAGGCTCAAACAAAATCATTAAAATACATCGCAGATCAAAAGTTAGATTTGCAGTTTACCGAACAGCAAGATGAAGTTTTAGACGCAATCGTGATAGATCAAACCAATAAAAATATTCGCAGATTTGCAGATAAAACGGTGGTTGATGTAGAGAATTTGACCGTTTTAAATTCGGGAAGTGTGTTTGATGCGGTTAATAAATTACCCGGAGTTTTGGTTACGGCTAATGGGCAAATTGCGCATAACGGAAAATTGGCAACTATCTTTTTAGATGGCGAGCCAACGGGAATGAATGGCGATCAACTGACAAACTTTCTTAAAAACCTTCCGGCAAATACGGTTAAAAGTATCGAAATCATTGATCGACCGGGAGCAAAATATAGTGCGACTTTCAACGGAACTATTATAAATGTCATTACCAAATCGGCTAAAATCGAAGGTGTCAGCGGGAGTTTCATGCAACAAAACACAATAAATAGTCGTATTAAAAATACTACATCGGCACAAATTATGTTCAAAAAGAACAAATTCAGCTGGAACATGAATACCGGTTACACGCATCACGAGGGCAATACCAATTCGTTAAACGAATTTAGTTATATGAGCAACGGCACGCAGATTAAAGCACGCGAAAATTACTGGAACAATCAATGGTATCAAAATTATTATTTACGAAATAATTGGCAGTATAAAGTGAGCGATTTAGCCAATTTAACGCTTAAATACAACTTTAACCACACGTACAGCAAACCACAAACGCTCGGCAATATGTTTAACGCCTTTGGCGATACCGAAACGGCTTACAAACAGCGAACTTTGGGAAAAAGCAATAATAATATGCACGAATTGCAGTTTGTTTATTCGCAAAAGTTAGATACCGTTGGAACCAATTTTACGCTGACATCGAACACCGAATTCCAGAATAATACCAATAGCAATCAGTTGTTTGTGGAAGATCAAATGGCATCGACTATTTTGGCTGATAACAATTTTGTGTACAGCCAAACCAAAGCAGATTTTGAAACACCTTTTAAAACTATTAACGGCAATTTATCGCTGGGTGCGCATTACACACATTCGGTTTCAACCAATAACGGATCGTACATTTGGGATCAGGCGCGAAACTACATTCCGTACGATTTTAAATACACCAACAAAGCCGCTTATGCAAGTGTATCAAGCAATATTAGTTCGTTAATGATTTCGGCAGGTTTGCGATTAGAAAATCTAACGTATCAGTCCGAAACTGCTGTCGATTCTTTAAATTTAAAGCAAGATTACACTAATCTTTTTCCTACGGTTACCTTGAAATATCCTGTAATGTCGGGCGTTTATTTAAGCGCGGGGTACAGCAAACGTATGAATTTACCGGGAGCGCAATCGTTCAATCCAAACGTAACTTCGCAAAACAGTTTGTTGGTTTCAAACGCAGGAAATCCCAACCTAAAACCAGAAATTAGTCATAATATGAATGCTACGTTAACGGTGTTCGATTATATTTATTTCAGTTACAATCTATCTAAAATGCCCAATCAAAATGTGGTTTTTTACGAAATTACGCCAAATGGTACGTTGGAATCTAAATCGCATAATATCGAAAACGGAATTTCGCAAAGTTTCAATATGGGTGTGCCGATTCCTTACGCCATGTTTACCAAAGGAATTAAAAACATGATTAACGATAGAAACGGATTGAATATTGATGAATTGTCGTTTACGTATTTAAATGCTGGATATTTTAAAACAAGGTATGATGATGTGATTCCGAATCGATTTCAAAAAGGAGCGTTTTACATTTTTACCTATTCGCAGTTTTATTTAGGAAACAATTCGCGCATTTTTGTTACGTATTACAACATGTTTAAAGGAGTGATGAATTTGTACGAACTAAACAAACCGGCACAAAATTTAAGTATTACCTTTAATAAAAAGTTTTGGGATAATAAGCTGAATGTAAATGTGGGTGTTGATAATGTATTGAATACCGATGGTTTTGATGTAAATGTTTTTGGAAATGGTTTGCAAATGCGCACCGAAACCTTAAACGAACGCCGTATGTTTAAAGTAGGATTAACCTTTAACTTTGGGTCGTTTAAAGATCAAAACCAACAAATGTTTCCGCAAGGAACACCACCTTTTAAAACGAATTAGAATTATAAAAAACAACCCCAAATTTGTTAGAATTTGGGGTTTTGATTTACTTTTCGCTCTCTTTCAGAAATCTTAAACGCTCTCCTGCGTCTGGATCACCCAAAAAATACCATATTTGATATTCAGTACCTTTCTTAAAGACATTTAAGCCAGAAAGAGCGACTTGTTTTTCATATGTTAAAATAAGTTCTGATTTGTTTTCTAACATATTAATTTTCCAATTCCCTTTTTGAATCTTATCATCATTATTTGATAAAGCTGAAGGATTAAATAAATCAATAGATTTATTTGATTGGAAAGAACCATCCTTATTAAAAATGATGTAAATACTATCAGTTAAACCTTCTTCCAATAATAAATATTTATAAGAAAATTTATCAAGTTTCCATTTTCCTAATACATCTTCTTTTGAATATTGTACATTTTCAGTTTGAATTTTATTATCAATTCCATATCCTCCATTGCATGAAAATAAAATAGTGCAAAGAAAAAAGGTTATTATTACCCTCATAAAATGATTTATATTTGTAAAAGATAAATTTAGTAAAAAAAACTATGGAAAAAACACGTTGCAATTGGGTATCAAACGATGAACTGTATATAAAATATCACGACGAAGAATGGGGAAAACCCGTTTATGATGATAAAGTTTTGTTTGAATTTTTAGTGTTGGAATCTTTTCAGGCGGGTTTAAGCTGGATTACGATTTTAAAAAAGCGCGAGAATTTCCGCAAAGCATTTGATAATTTCAACGATAAAAAAATTGCGAAATATGATGATGCTAAAATTGAAGAATTGTTGCAAAACGAAGGTATTATTCGTCATCGCGGTAAAATTGAAGCTACCATAAACAATGCACGAGTTTTTCAGGAAATTCAAAAAGAATTTGGTTCCTTCTCTGATTATTTATGGAAATACGTTAACGGAAAACAGATTGACAATAAACTAAAAAGTATTAAAGATGTTGTTGCCAAAACAGAAATATCCGATGCTTTGGCAAAAGATCTAAAAAAACGCGGTTTTAAATTTATGGGATCAACTACCGTTTATGCTTTTATGCAGGCGATTGGTATGGTAAACGATCATATTACTTCGTGTTTTTGTTATAAAAAGGTGTGATTAATTTATGTTTCTTTTTCAAAGCCACATGCTTTACATTTTCGAACATTTTTATAGTATATGGGATAGGTTTGAAACATAAACGAAATAATCATTGCAAAAAATCCTTTTATATTTTTGACAGATTTATAATTGTTATAAAAAGTATTACTGCCGCAATTCTCGCAAGTGATATTGGATTGATTTTGCTCTAAATAAATGTTTTCTTCTTGGATTATTTTTAAAGCGGTATCAAAATCTTCTTTTTTAACTTTTAATTTAATTCCACCAACAGCAAAAGAATAAAGGGGATTGGTTGCTACAACACTTTCATCTTGTAAAAAGCAATATATAGATTCACTTTCTAATTTTGTTTTTAAAAGGTGAGCTTCAATATAATTGTCAAAAGTTTTTAATGTTATCAATTCCATTCTTTTCTGAATTAGAAATAAAAATACAAAAATTACTCATTATAAGTTACAAGAAGTTCCTTATTCAAAATCTGCATAAACAAATCACGCGGAATTTCTTCGCAACCTAATTGTGCTAAATAATCGTTATAAACTTGGCAATCAATTAGTTGATAATTATCTGCTTTTAATTTATTGGTTAAATGTATAAATGCAATTTTAGAAGCGTTTGATACTATAGAAAACATACTTTCGCCACAAAAAATATGTCCTAAATCAATACCGTACAAACCGCCAACCAATTCATTATCCTGCCAAACCTCAACCGATTTTGCGTAACCTAATTCGTGTAATTTGGCATAGGCTTCCAGCATTTCATCGGTGATCCAAGTTCCTAATTGTCCGTTGCGTTTTACTTGCTGGCAATTTGTAATAACCTTTTTAAAAGCAGTATTGAATGTTACTTTAAAGATATTTCTATTGATGATATTTCGAGTAGATTTTGATATCTTCAACTGATTTAAAAACAAAACCATGCGTTCTTCGGGAGCAAACCAGGTAATTTCCTCACCATCTTCAAACCAAGGGAAAATTCCGCTTTTGTAAGCTAAAATTAATCGTTCGGTTGATAAATCACCACCAAAAGCAACAATGCCCGACGAATGGGCTGTTTCAACATTAGGAAAATAGAGTTCTTTGGTAAGTTTGTACATTTTATGATATTTGAAACCACATAGCCACATAGCTTTTACCACAGATTCACAGGTGTATATTTAATAATTAACTTAAACCGTTGGATGTAATTCAAAATAAATAAAAATTAACAACATAGGCGAATAGAATTATAACTAATTGTTAAAGATAGAATAGAAAATTTTATGATTTTTCATATAGTTTGCTATGCGAAAAGTAAAACGTCTGTCATAATCTTTTAAAACATAAGAAAAATCTATGTTTCTATGTGGTGAATTCTTTGTAAGATTTTTTAAATTAAAATCTGTGAATCTGTGGTTTTTACGATGCTTAAATTTCTTTGTGGTTATAAATTAAAAAATCCCGATTACAAATGTAATCAGGATTCAAAATTATCGTTTTTCTTTCAATATTAAAAAGGCAAATCGTCTTCTGCTTCTTGATTTTGATTAAAATTCGGAGCAGGAGGGAAGCCTGAATTGTTGTTGTTTGCATAACCGCCACCTTGGTTTTCAAACGGATTTGGTTGCCCGTATCCTTGACCTTGTTGTGGTTGGTTGTAGCCTTGTTGCGGTTGACCGTAACCACCACCTTGTGGAGCGCCATAACCTTGTTGTGGTTGGTTGTAGCCTTGTTGCGCTTGTGGGCGATCGATTCTCCAACCTTGGATCGAGTTAAAATAACGTGTTTCTCCTTGCGGATTAACCCATTCTCTACCGCGTAAATTGATTCCTACGCGAACTTGTTCGCCTGGTTGAAAACTGTTTAATAAATCGCATTTATCTTGCGTAAATTCAATTAAAATATGTTGCGGATATTGCTCTTCGGTTGTTACAACCACTTCTCTTTTTCTAAATGTTGGGCTTACATCTTGTACAGGACCAACCATTTTAATTCTTCCTAAAACTTCCATTTGCTATTTTTTTGCTGCTAAAATTGTTTTCCAAGCCAATGTTACTTCATTCAGACTTAAAAATTCTTTAGCTTTTTTATAAATTAATTCGCTGTTATTATTGTTAACCCAATCTGTAATTTCAGGGTTTTCATTTAAAAATGCTTCAACGTCATTGGTAGTTGGCAGTACTTCTACATTGCCTAAAATACCTAAATCGTTCCCTGCAAATATACCACTTTTTTTTGCATTTTCGGGTATCGCATCAACGCCAATTCCTAAAGTGGTCAATGGTTTTTCAACCTCGAACATTCCCGGTGTGGCGCGTGTGTACCAGTTGCCGCCCATACGAGCAATCAAATCAATTTTATGCTGATCGATACCACCTTTACCATCTAAAACATCTTCAGAAATATGAATTTTTACTACTTCGCAAATAATCATATTTCCGGCACCACCCTGATCGCCCAAAGCAATAATATCGTTCACTTTACATTCTAACTGTACCGGACTTTCGGCAACTCGGAATGGTTTCACCACATCAGAAGGTAGTTTTGTAAAGCCCGATTTTATAAATTCATCAACCCCGTCGCCATATTCTGTAGACGATAACGAAAGTTGCTGCACCATATCGTAATTTGCAATGTTTACAACCACTTCTTTAGTAGCTTCGCAGTTTAACAGCGTGTGTTTTACGGTGTTGTTGCGAACTCTGCGTGCCGGCGAAAAAACCAGAATTGGCGGGTTAGAACTAAACAAATTAAAAAAACTAAAAGGCGATAAATTCGGATTTCCCTCTTCATCAACCGTACTGGCAAAAGCAATTGGGCGCGGACCCACAGCTCCCTGCAAATATGCCTGAACTTGAACCGGAGTTAAATCGGTTGGATTAATGCTTAACATACATAAATTGGTTTAAACAAATATAAGTATTGCACTGAAAATTTAAGGTTCAATTTTCAAAATATTATCAACAAAATAACGTTATAAAGCAGTATCTTGCTAAACGCATTTCAAATTTTACTGCATGTCAATACTTAAAAGAAGTTTGTACACCCGTTGGTTTTTCTTGATTTTTTCGTTGGGAATTTTAATTTTAATTCTTTGGAATACGTATTTGCTTTTCCAGACATTTAAGCATGAGGAACGTGTGAAAATGGAGATTTGGGCGGAATCATACAAAAGTATAAATGATGCAGGTAAAAATACAGATATTTCTTTGCCTTTAAGCATACTAAGCAAGAATACAACCATACCTATTATATTAACGTTTGATACTGACAGTATCAGTAACTTCTCAAATTTACCTGAAGAAGCCACAAATGACATCGCTTTACAAAAAAGCTTGTTGAGAGATTTAAAATCTCAAAATGTACCTATTGAGATTATTCATCCAAGTGGAAATCAATATGTTTATTATGGAAATTCATCCCTTATAAACAAGTTAAAATACTATCCTTTGGCGTTGGTTGCTATTTTGGTGTTGTTTGGTTTGTTGGTGTACAGTTATTTTCGTGCCAGTAAAATGTCGTCTGAAAATAAGTTGTGGGCAGGTATGGCAAAAGAAACGGCACATCAAATAGGTACACCGCTTTCGTCGCTTTTAGGTTGGATCGAAATTATGAAGTTGGATGATATGGATGAAAATATCATTGGCGAAATTCAGAAAGATGTTGATCGATTGCAAACTATTGCCGACCGTTTTTCTAAGATAGGATCTGAGCCTAATTTGGAACTACTGAATATTGTGGAAGAAACCAAAAAATCGTTTGATTATTTACAATCGCGTAGTTCTAAACAGATTAATTTTAAGTTTGAAACCAATACCGATATTGTAAATTTAATGTTGAATCCTACCTTACACAGTTGGACTATTGAAAATCTTGTAAAGAATGCCATTGATGCCATTAAAGGAAAAGGAAGTATTGAAGTAGAGATAAAAAACAGCGAAAATACCATACAAATTTTAGTAAGCGATACTGGTAAGGGAATTCCTAAAAATCAATTTAAAAAAGTGTTTGAGCCTGGTTTTTCGACTAAAAAACGTGGTTGGGGATTAGGACTTTCACTTACCCAGCGTATTGTTCAAAAATACCATAAAGGATCAATCCGAGTTTTAAAATCTGAAATTGGCAAGGGAACTGTTTTTTCTATTCAATATAAAAAGATTTAATTATCTTTATTCTGAACTAAAAATTATTATGCAAATTTAAATAAATAGTCACTTCGTAGCGTAACAAAGTGCAGCGTATCGAGAAGTTTTGAAAGTTCTCGACAAGCTCGAACTGACGAAGCTTAATAAGTTCTATCTGTATAATTTTTCAGAAAATTTTTGAAGAAATTTAAACGTTTTACACTGTTAAGCTCATTGTAAGAATATGAAAATATCTGTTGTTTTGTTTAAAGAAGTTTTTAATAATTCCGTTTTCTGTAAATCCCATTTTTCGATATAAATTCAATCCGGATTCATTTTCGGTATAAACCTGCAACCAGATCAGTTCTAAAATTGGGTTACTCTTTGCCCATTCAATAACCATTGAAAGTAAAGCTGTACCCAAACCAATGTGTTGCCATTCTTGCAGCATACCCATACCAATTACAGCGGTATGTTCCATGATTTTTCTGCGACTTCCGGTTAAATCGATATTTCCTATAATTTTGCCTTCATATTCGGCAACTAATAGCAAAGAATTGTCGTTAATTATGAAGGAGTTGATCCAATCTTTTTCCTGATCAACTGTTAATTTAATTTCATTTTCCAGTTTTGGAATATACTTGCTGGTAGGAATATAGATTTTTACACAATTTAAAAGATCTTCGGCATCAGAAACTTTTGCCTGTCGTATAAAAACTGTTTTTGCATTTTTCAGCGTGATTTGTTTTGGTTCGAATTTCATTATCTCAAAAATCTAATTACATCTAAAATACAAAAAATCCCTTTGAAATTTCAAAGGGATTCATTTTATAAATTCGCAGCAATTTGCTTGGCTGTTTCTTCAAATTCTTGTTGTGTTAACGATGCTTTGCGTTGGAAACGCATATCGTCCATATCTTGTAGCGGAATTAAATGTACGTGCACATGTGGTACTTCTAACCCAACAACAGCAACACCTACACGCTTGCAAGGAATCGTTTTTTCTATGGCTTTTGCTACATCGTACGAAAAATCCATTAATCGGGTGTACAAACCTTTTTCCATATCAAAAATCTTGTCGATTTCCTGTTTTGGAACGCACAATGTATGACCTTTTGCGTTTGGATTGATATCTAAAAAAGCAATAAACTCATCGTTTTCTGCTACTTTGTGCGATGGAATTTCTCCGTTGATGATTTTAGTGAAAATACTCATGGCTTAAAAGTTTAGTCTCTTGTTATTTCTAAAACTTCGAACTTTAATGTTCCGTTTGGTACGCTGATTTCAGCAATTTCTCCTACCGATTTTCCTAACAAACCTTTACCAATTGGCGATGTTACCGAAATTTTTCCTGCTTTTAAATCGGCTTCGCTTTCTGCAACCAGTTTGTATTTAATTTCCATACCGTTGGTTTGGTTTTTAATACGCACGGTAGAAAGCACCAATACTTTTGAAGTGTCTAATTGCGATTCATCAATTAAACGGGCATTGGCTAAAATTTCTTCCATTTTAGCTATTCTTAATTCTAATAAGCCTTGTGCTTCTTTGGCTGCATCGTATTCTGCGTTTTCAGATAAATCACCTTTATCGCGTGCATCTGCGATTGCCTGTGATGCTTTTGGACGTTCCACACTTTTTAACTGATCGATTTCATCTCTCAATTTCTTTAAACCTTCGGCAGTATAATAGGATACGTTACTCATTTTCAATTCAATTTATAAAACAGAAAAAATCCCAGACAACGGGATTTTGTTCTTATGCGTTTATTTTGTTAATATTCGTTACATTATTATTTAGTCAAAGTTAAATAATTAAATTTGTTTTCCAAATGTTTTATAATGAAAAAGCTGTTTGTGTTAACAATATGTTCGGTTTTATTTTTACTGTCGTGTTCTAAAGACGATTGGGACAACCGCAACCCGTATCTGCCTGAAATTGCTGTGAATGCACCTATAAATACTTCGCTGCCAACCTACAATAAATTACAGTATCCGGGCAATGCCGTGTATATACCAACTTACGGAATCAATGGGATTTTAGTAATTAATACAGGTACCGGTGTGCGTGCTTTTGATGCCACTTGTGCCAATCACGGAATAAGTAACTGCTCTAAATTAAGCTTAGATGGGGTGGAAGCTACTTGTGGTTGCAGTGATGCCTTAGTGTATAATTTGTATTTAGGTTTGGCAACAACAGAAGCGCAATATCCGCTGAAAGAATACCGTGTTTCGCAAAGTGGAACTATGATTACGGTTTTTAATTAAAAACGAACGAGCACCTGTAAAAGACGCTCGTTCTTGGTTTATATTCTTTTTGATAAATCTCTTGCTCCATGGTGTATCATTAAGATATGAATAGAATCATAAGAAACAATTTTATAAATAATTCTATAATTTCCCTCTGCAAGTTCTCGTATGGCTGTATTTTTTATTTCTTTGACTTGTTTGCCAATTAACGGTTGAAATTTTAAAATCTGAATTTTTTGATAAATCCTTTCAACTTGTAATTTTGCATATCTTTTTGAATCTAATGAAATGTAATCATGAATTTCTTGTAGATCGATTTGGGCAGATATTAACCATTTGATTCGAACCATTTCTTCATTTCCAATTTAACGTCTTCATCAGTCATAACCTCATTGTTTTCCGATTCTTTCATTCTATTTTCTAATTTATCAATAAACACCAAGCGATCAATAAGCTCGTCTATAGAAAGTTGTTCAGGAAAATCGTCTATATATCTTTGTAAATCGTTTTTAGAAATCATAACAAATTAATTAGTAAAGCTAATTTACAAAAAAAAATGTAAGGTTTTGATTATAGATTGGGTTGAAATTAAAACGAGCACCTGTAAAAGATGCTCGTCCTTGGTTATTGATTATTAAGGTTGATTAGGTTAGAATTTTAAGCTTACACCACCCAAAATGTTGAATTGTGCCTGCGGATAATATCCTGTACCTTCTAAAGTTTTTACACTGCCCGGGTTTGACCAATCGTCATTGTAAGTGTAATAATATCCGTTTGAAATATATTTTACGTTAAAAATATTATTCGCCAGCAAATTGAATGATATTGATTTAAACCATTTCTTCAAGGGCATTTCGTAAACCACATTAATATCGTTTGTTAGGTACGAATCTAATTTTGATGCTTCAGAATCGGTATTTCCCATGTATTGTTCGCCCACAAATTTTGTTAATAACGATACTTGAACATTTTTCGCAGGAATATACGTTAATGCATTTGCAGCTACAATATCCGGTGAAAACGAAATGTTTGTGTTTTTAAACGTTTTTGGTGCACCGTCAACATCAACAGTCAATTCTTTTATTTTATTGGAACTTAACGTAATAGTTGGGGCAATAATTAATTGTTTTATTGGCTGATACGATGCATCGATCTCTATACCCGCACGGTAACTGTTACCAACATTAATACGTTTTGATGCACCTACATCGTTTAATCCACCCGTTAAAACCAGCTGATCTTTGTACTGCATATAATATCCGTTTACGTTTACCGATAATTTTTCTGAAGCATATCTGTAACCTAATTCAAAATCGTTCAACTTCTCTGCTTTCGGACGTTCACCTTCAAAATCGGTACGATTAGGTTCTCTCTGGGCACGAGCGTACGAAAAATAAGCATGATTAAAATCGTTTATTTTATAGGTTAATCCTGCTTTTGGATTTACAAAATTGAATTTTTCGTTCACCAAACCTGTTTCAATAGCGTTGGCTTTGTACGATACATTTCTAAGCTGCACATCTCCAAATAAAATCCATTGGTCGTTAAAAGTATAGGTTGCCTTTAAAAATCCGTTGACATCGGTTTTGGTAGAATTATCGAAATAGAAATTTTGCTTAAATTGATTTTGAGGCTGTGAACGCACCCACAAAACTTCGCCATAATGATCGCCCGTGTATTTATTGGCAGCTCCACCAAAAAGTACTTCTAAATTATCGTTGGTGTATTGGGTAGAAAAAGTAACGCCGTAGAATTCGTTATCTAAATATTTTCTGCGGATTAAATCAGATCTTTCTTGGGTTTCACCATTCACTTCTACAGGTGTAATACCGTAATCAGCTAATAATTTTTGATTTGTTTTATAATTTTCAAAATAGCCAAAACCTTTGGTGTAGTGAACGGCTACGTTAGAATTCCAATTGCTGTTCCATTTTTCGTTCCAATGCAACTGATAGTGGTCTTGTTTGTAATTATCGGTTTCGTTATCGTAGAATCGCTGTACGCCGTTATCATCGATATATGCTCCGGATGGATTAAACGTTCGGTTGTTTTTCAATACTTCTTTATCTTCGATACCATTCCAAGCTTGATACGTTTTTTCGTTTCCACCAAAAACCAAAGCTTTCAATAAAGTTCCTTCGTTAACGAAAGTTCCTTGTAAAAAGTACGAGTTTAGTTTAGATGACGCACGGTCGATATATCCGTCTGAATACAGATTTGATAATCTACCAGTTAATTCAAAGGTATTGTTAACCAATCCGGTACTGAATTTTGCCGTATGTTTTCTTGTATTGAAACTTCCGATAGAATTTGCGATTTCTCCATTGGCATCGTACGAAAATTTGTCGGTTAATAAGTTTAAACTCGCTCCAAAAGCACCCGATCCGTTGGTCGATGTACCCACACCGCGTTGTAATTGCAGATTTTCCACACTTGAAACAAAATCGGGCATGTTTACCCAAAAACTTCCGTGCGATTCGGCATCGTTATACGGAATACCGTTAATGGTAACATTAATTCGAGTACCATCGCTACCACGTACGCGAATTCCGGTGTACCCCACACCGTTACCGGCATCGGTAGTTGTAACAACAGACGGCATAAAATTCATTAAAACAGGAATATCCTGACCCAGATTGCGTTTTGCCAGTTCTTCTTTGCTTAAATTGCTAAAAGCGATAGGCGTTTTGTTGGTTGCGCGAACGGCTTGTACTAAAACTTCATCTAAAGTTTCTGCTGAAATAGTGTCTTTTTTAGTTTCGGTTTGCGTTTGTGCCTGCATGGAAATTGCCGAAAGACAAAAACCTGCAAACAAAAAATGAGTTTTCATTCGTAAAAATAATTTTACAAATAAAAGGGGCATTTATTTTGTTTAGATTAATAAAAATGTTTTCGTTACGAACAGCAACTTAAGCGTGCACTCTATAAGTGAACTATTCATTTCCCTTGGCAGCATTACCTGCCCAGGTTCAACGGGTATGATCTCAGCCGTACGGCACCCCTTTGAGACGGGGCAAATTTACATAAGTTATTGAATAATATTGTGATATAATTTGAAAAATTTTTATTTGGTTAAAATTTTAATTATTTTTATGAAAATTAACTAAAAAGCAAAATTATGATACAACGATTACTTTTGATTATTTTAATTATATGTGGTTTTAATACTAATGCAGCTATTATTTATGTTAAAAATGGTAGTGCTGGTAACGGAACTTCTTGGCAACAGGCTTACGGATCTTTAAACTTAGCTTTGCAAAATGCAATTTCTGGTGATGAAATTTGGGTTGCACAAGGAACTTATTTTCCTTCATCTACACTAAACGCTACAGAGTCATTCAATTTTAAAGATGGTGTGAAATTATATGGAGGTTTCTTAGGAAATGAAACCTTTTTGACTTCCAGAGCGGATACTTCCGGAACTACTACTATATTGAGTGGAATTTTGTCTAGTTCTGTTCAAACAGCAACATTGTTTAAAATTAATAACGCTTCTAATATTAATAATTTAATTGACGGTTTTACGATTAGTGGTGCTAAGCGAATAATGAGCAACGGAGGTATAGGAGGAGCAGGATTACAAATTTTAAACTCAACCATAAAATTAAAAAACTGTATCATTAAAGAAAACCGAACAGAGTTAGTTAATTATACACCTGCTTTAAGTAGTAAAGCTGGAGGAGCTGCAATTCACAGTTCCTCAAGTAATTTAATTTTAGAAAACGTAAATATTATCAATAACAGTTTAGATAATATAAAAACGATTAATAATGGAGGAATCGGAATTGTAGAGGGTGGAGCTGTATATGCAAGTGGAGGAAGTTTCGAGTATCATAAAGGTAGGATAGAAAATAATGAATATACATACGAAGGTATTAAAGGTTATGGTGGTGCCGCTTACTTTAAAAGTGTGAACTCTATTTCCTTAAAAAATTTATTTGTTTACCACAATAAGGTATCAATGAAAAATATATCTACTTTGTCTGCATCTAATCCAGAAGGTGGTGCGTTTTACTTTTCTTCTTGTAGTAATATCTTAATGGATACCAATATTTTTCACGGAAATTATGCCTCTTATTTAACAATGCCCCAAAATAGCAGTACACCAATAAATTCTTATGGTATTGCAAGTGCTGTGTATTTTAGCAGTTCTTCCGGTACTTTTAACAATATTACTTTTGGAAGAAATTCACTGCCAGAGCATATGCACAATTCGGGGAATGCTGCAAGTGGAATTTATAGTTCAGGAATTGGTAACCTTTCGTATAATAATTGTGTGTTTTTAGAAGGAGTTACTGGCGCTAGCGTAGGAACTTCTATTTACAATTACAATCGCTGCGTTTCAAAATACGGAATTGGGTATGCTAACGACCCTAATGTTCGTATTATTGAAATGGAATTTGTAAATGCCATAGAAGGAAACTATACACCACTTTATTGTTCAGAACATTTAAACTTCGGAGATAGTACTCATGTTTCGTCCACAGTTGATATTAATGGTCAGCCCCGTGTTGTCGGATCTAGTTCTGATCCAGGTGCGGTTGAACTTCAAAATTTGGGAACTTACAACAGAGTTTATGTGAATCAAGCAAATACAAATGCTGTAAAAGAAGGTACAAGTTGGAATACTGCATTTAGTACACTTCAAGAAGCTTTAAATTGTAAATGCACAGATAGTTTAAACAATGTTACAATGCCCGCAGAAATATGGGTTGCAGAAGGAACTTATAGAACAGGAAAAAAAGCTGAAGATTCGTTTTTTTTAAATAATGGACAAAAAGTTTACGGAGGCTTTAAAAGTGGAGATACACAATTAATTCAAAGAGATTCGACTCTTTTAACACAGCAAACTATTTTAAGTGGTAAATATGAAACAGGTAAGCATGCTATGCATGTCGTGTCCTCTTTATTTACTTATATTGATACTGAATTAAACTCATTTATAGTACAAGACGGACAATCTTTATCAAATGCTAATAATGGAGGGCATGAAAATAATGCAGGTGCGGGTATTTATGTTCGTGGACAGGCTACACTTAAAAATTTATTGATAAGAAATAATAAGGCAGATGGTCATCATGATCCCTCAGGGTTCTCTCCAATTACTTATTGGGGTGGTGGGATATTTGTTTATAGAGCCGATGGTCATGGGAGTTATACATTTCCAATTGTAGAAGCGGGGGTTCATGTTGAAAATACCAAAATAGCTAATAATACATCTGGTGGTAAAGGTGCTGGTCTTGCATTTTGGCAAAATTCGGTTGGTAGTAACCCAGTAAATAACTTAGTGTCTAAATTTAAAAATGTTGAAATCTCAGGAAATAAATCTATACGTACCGATGGTCATGCGGCTACGGCTGGAGGTGTTTTTGTTGATGGGAGATTTAATATTGATTTTGAAGATTTTACTATTTCAAACAATGAAGCAGCAGGTAGATCAGCAATTGAAATAAGTAATAATGGAGGTTCAACTATTAATTTTAAAAGAGGAAAGATAGATGGTAATAAGGAAGTTGTTAAGCAAGGCTGGAATAATTACGCTGTACAGAGTTATTCTAACCCAAATTCTATACCTAATATTGTAAATTTTGAGAGTGTAGTTTTTAGCAACAACACCACATCAAGAACAACAATGGCTATTTGGGAAGGAAACTTAAACATTACAAATTGTACATTTGTAAATAATATAGGTGGACAAAATCAGGACGTGAATTTTAAAGATGGGAATTTCTTAACGCTAGATAAAAATGGTGTTGTAACAATAAAAAATTCTATTATTGATTATTCTAACAACAGCTTACCAGATGTTTTTGCGGGTTCTTGGGCTACTAATTATTCTGTTTCTGTCGAAAACAGCTTGTTTACTAAATCTATTCCTACTCAAATGGTAAATCTTGGTAACAATTTGTCAAATACAAATCCTTTGTTTGTAAATAAAACAAATGGTAATTATAATTTACAGCCAAATAGTCCTGCGATTGATGCTGGAAATAATAGCTTTTTAACATTAAGTCCAAATTTAGATGCTGTTTCAAACAACAGAATTTACAATAGCATTGTTGATTTGGGGGCTTTGGAATATCAAGGAACTGTTTCAATAACCGAGCAAACTAAGAATAAACAGTTTGTATTGTATCCTAATCCAGCAGAAAGAGAAGTGTTTTTACAATTTGATGAATATCAAAAAGGAAATGTTGTAATTTATAATTTACAAGGAAAAAAAGTTTTAGAAATAAACCGAACAGAGGTTAATACAGGTAAGCCTATAAAAATTAATGTAGAAAATTTGCAATCAGCAACATATATTGTGAAATGGCTTGGAGATCAGTTTGAAGCAAGTGTAAAATTGATTAAGAAGTAAAATAAAAGATCGGTAAGAAATTACTGATCTTTTATATGCATTATCCTATAAATAAAGAACCTTGTAATCCTTTTTTCTTTTGATTGAATTGATCTTTTTCTTCTTTTAAAGCTATTTGTTTTTCTTCATCGGTTAATTGGTTGTTATTTTTAATACCAGCAACAGCAATTTCGTGCTGTACCTGTAAACGCATTAACGCTTGCTCTTGAGCTTTTGAATGGAATTGCATAACCTAATCTTTTATTATTTTATTAAAGTAAAAATACAAAATTAATGAGTTAATTAGATGTACCTATCGGAATTTTATTACTGGTTAACTCTCCGTCAAATATTACACCTTGTTTATAATATGATTTAAGTTCCTTTTTAAATAAGCGTATTTTATGTAGATCATATTGACCTAAAGTGAATTCAATAGAAATATTTTTCTTCTTTAAAACTTCACGTTCACATGAATTAAAATCCAACTTATATTTCCGTTTTATGATTTTTTCTCGCGAAAAGTAACCGCTTCCAAATCTTTCAATTTTTTCTCTAATCCAAAAGGGACCGTAATAAATGTGTTCTATAATAATATCGCATTCTAATATTTTGTCCCCTTCATATATACTAAACATTAACCCATAATTTCCTAGCGAATAATAAATTTTTTCTGTGTAAGGAATAAAGAATAATAATTGTTCAGGATTACTAATTTCTAATTCTACTTCGTTCTGTGAAATCATAGTAGCCTTTAATTCTTGTGCTTGGATATTATTTATAAACAAATAGAATATGGCAAATAAATATAATTGTCTCATTTTTTACTATAATTTAAAACCTAAAATTTCTATTCTCTTTTTTATCTGCGTTGCGCTGTTTGTCTTCCAAGCGTTTTTTAATAACTGCTTTTGGAATTTTAGTGGCAATACGTTTTTTATCTTTCTTTAAAGCATTTTCTAACAATAGAAACAAACGCTGGGTACATAGTTCTTTGTTTTTAAGTTGACTGCGGGTTTCACCACATTCCACCATAATAAAACCTTCTTTGGTAATGCGGTTGGCTAATTTTTCGGATAGTGTTGATTTTTCATCGGCAGTTAAACCGTTGCTTTGCTCCACAAAAAACTGAATTTGCACTTTTGTTGCGACTTTGTTTACATTTTGTCCGCCGGCACCCGAACTGCGTACGGCTTTGTATTGTATTTCGGTTTGTATAATTTCTTTATTCATAGTTTTTGGTTTTCATTTAGTGATTTTTTTTTACCACATAGTTCTTTTTATCTTGACAAAATATTAATGATTACATAGTTTCAACGAGTTCAAAATAATTGAATTCTATGTATCTATATGGTGAAAAACAAAAAATCATTCATTCTCTAATGCGTAAACCAAGGTGTAATTTTCAAATGTTTCAAAATGAAACGTAAATTGACAATCGAAATCTAATTCTTTACAACTGACTGTCGCTGTACCTTGGTTGGTGTTTTTGGAAAAATCGTGAATATGCATATCTTGTTTAAAACTCAAACTGCGCGAATTGCACATTTTATACAACGCTTCTTTCGCACCCCAGATCACACTTAAATCTTCCTTGTAATTTCTTTCAGTGTTTAAAAAAACGGCTTCAGATCCAACAAACTTATCGGCAATTTTAATGATCTTTTCGCGCTGTTTTTCCAGATCGATCCCAACATTTTGAGAACTGACAATAATCGCAGAAAAATCATACGAATGGGTAATAGAAATTTGCTTTCCATCTGCCAAACTCGGCTTTCCGTTGGTATCGTAATTCAAATCAAAATCGGTATAACCGGCTTCCATCAATAATTTCCGAACACTTAAAAATCCCTTACGGTGTTGTTCAGAAAGCATTCCGTTCAATCTGTGTAAATGTTTGTCTTGTAACTCAACCGCAGCATTCAATTCGGTTTCGCTTTCTAAAATCTTCCAAATAAATAGCTGCGTATCAATATCGTACGAAATAGTTTTAAATAAGGGCATATTGTAACGGTTTATGATTTCGTTTGCAATGTTTTAAAATGAAATGCGTAAATTTGCAAACAATTTGATATACAAATATACAGAATACATGAGTACAAAAACGATAGCTTACGTGCCTTATAAAGTGAAAGATATTTCATTAGCGGCTTGGGGAAGAAAAGAAATTGAGTTAGCAGAAGCTGAAATGCCAGGATTAATGGCGCTTCGCGAAGAATATAAAAGCGAACAACCTTTAAAAGGTGCGCGTATTGCAGGATGTTTGCACATGACCATACAAACGGCGGTGTTAATTGAAACGTTGAAAGCTTTGGGTGCTGAAGTTACTTGGAGTTCTTGTAACATTTTTTCTACACAAGATCAGGCTGCAGCTGCAATTGCCGAAGCAGGAATTCAAGTTTATGCTTGGAAAGGTTTGAACGAAGAAGAGTTTGACTGGTGTATTGAGCAAACGTTGTTTTTTGGTGAAGATCGCCAACCGTTAAATATGATTTTAGATGATGGTGGTGATTTAACAAACATGGTTTTTGATCGTTACCCGGAATTAGTTCCAGGGATCAAAGGTTTATCTGAAGAAACTACTACAGGTGTTCACCGTTTGTACGAGCGTGTTAAGGCAGGAACTTTGCCAATGCCGGCGATTAACGTAAACGATTCGGTTACTAAATCTAAATTCGATAATAAATACGGATGTAAAGAATCGGCTGTTGATGCTATTCGTCGTGCTACCGATTTAATGTTGGCTGGTAAGCGCGTGGTTGTTTGTGGTTACGGCGATGTTGGTAAAGGAACGGCAGCATCTTTCCGCGGAGCTGGATCTATAGTTACAGTTACCGAAATTGATCCAATTTGTGCGTTACAAGCGGCTATGGACGGTTACGAAGTGAAGAAGTTAGATACTGTGGTTGGTAATGCAGATATCATTATTACAACTACTGGAAACAAAGACATTGTTGTTGGTCGTCATTTCGAAAAAATGAAAGATAAAACCGTTGTTTGTAACATTGGTCATTTCGATAACGAAATTGATATGGCTTGGTTAAACAAAAACCATGGTGCTTCAAAAATTGAAATCAAACCGCAGGTTGATAAATACAATGTAAACGGAAACGATATCATTATTTTGGCTGAAGGTCGTTTGGTAAACTTAGGTTGCGCAACAGGTCACCCATCGTTTGTAATGTCTAACTCGTTTACAAACCAAACATTGGCTCAGATAGAATTATGGAACAATGCTGATAAATACGAGAACGATGTATATATGTTACCAAAACATTTAGATGAAAAAGTTGCTGCGTTACACTTGGCTAAATTAGGTGTTGAGTTAGAAACGTTATCAACAGAACAAGCAAATTATATTGGTGTTGAGGTTCAAGGACCATTTAAACCGGAGTATTATAGATACTAATCTGATATTTAATAAAATTAAAGAAGGTGTCTAAAAAGGTCACCTTCTTTTGTTTATAACGATTTTTTTATAATATCTATTTTTATTAAGCAGCGAGAAGTTCAAGACTTCTCATTTGTTTGATTTTAGTTTCCACACCAGATTTGCAACTAATTTTT
>NZ_FOVI01000003.1 GCF_900115115.1 Paenimyroides ummariense | reverse complement strand
ATTGTATCAATGTCTATTTTATCAGAAAACATAAGGTATCTGCGTGCCCAACTTGGGGTCTCTCAAAAGAAGGTTGCAGATGATTTAATTATTACGCGTGTAAGGTATGCGAAATACGAAGACGCAACATCGGAACCTCCCGTGGAACTGCTTATAAGAATGTCCAGATACTTTCATATAAGCATTGACCTGATGGTTTCTGCCGACCTGCGTAAAATTCCGCTGAAGGAAATTATGGAACTGCCGGACAACCGCATACTGCTGCCTGTTAAAGTGGATCATAATGGAGAGAATATTATTGAGATTATTCCACATAAAGCATCAATGGGTTACTTGAGCGGTTATGCAGATCCCGAATATATTGAAAACCTACAAACCATTTCCCTGCCCTTTCTTGGAGCAGGCACCTACCGTGCATTTCCCGTGGAAGGAGATTCTATGCCCCCGTATAAAGGCGGAGCATTCATCATAGGGAAATACCTTGAAAAAGCAACCGAACTGAAAAAAGAAAAAAGCTATCTGTTTGTTACCCGAAGCGAGGGTATTACCTATAAAAGATTGGTGAAAACGGAAGAAGAAACCATTACCGTAGCCGCAGACAATACTTTTTACGAACCTTACAGCATACCGCTTGCAGATATTTTTGAGATATGGGAGTATGCCTGCAGCATTTCGACAGACGAGTTCACAAAAGATGATTTTAACACGGATCAGCTGCAGATTATAGAGCTGCTTAAGGAACTGAAAACAGAGGTAAAGAAATTGAAGAAAAATAATTAATATGAATTTTAATTTATTGGTTGCAGCTTACTAAATTCAATCTAAAAACGCTACAACTTCCTGATACGTGAGTCCGCTGTAGATGCAGAATTCGGTAACCGATACATAACTGTTTTCGGGTTTATTGAACAATTGCCTTACCGCTTTTAGAATACGGATGCTTTGCCTGTAGCTTTTACCGGTGATACGCTGAATATCTTTGGGATAAATACACAATCTTACTTCGTGCTTCTTCATAGCTCTTTTCTTATAAATTAAACGATTTTGTAAATTCGATGTGGTTTAGTTTACGGTACAGCAATTCGGTGAAATCTTTCCCATACTTTTCTACAAGCGCGCCTTTATTTAATCAGGTACTAATGTGCGTATTATCTGCAGCATGCATGAAGCGATACTGCAACAATTCTTTCATTACTTCTGTATCCAACTTCAATGGTTCCATTCCCAGATCATCAAAACAGTACGGTAAATGATGAAAAAGATATTGCTGTAACGTATAGTTGCCAAATCTTTTGTAACAAAACGCTATTTCCCTAATGCTGCGAATAAAATACTGCTGATTAAGTTGAAAGAACGGTTTAAGCAAATGCATCAGGCTGGTTTTACCACTACCCTCGGGTCCGCTAACCAGCAATCCTTTTTTCAGATCAATTCCGTATAGTGCACATTCTTCTTTATTTGCTGTTGCGTAAACTAACAGTCTGTATAGCTGTTGTCTTTGTGAAGAATGGATGAGGTAACTGCTGCCATAAATAATTTTACCCTGCTGCTGCATATACTGTATGCATTTGAAGTAGTTGTATTGGCAGTTACCATTTTTTAGTTTGTAGGTTTGATTGATGTGCATAATCCAAGTTTTATTCTGCTAAATAAGTTGGTAATCTATTGGACTATTCCCACCTTGGGAGAAAAAAATGGATGAGGGATGATGGATTCCGAAGGGAGGGACAAATTGTGGGGTATTTTTTAACTGTATATTGTAGTGGGGAATTGTTGAACTGATGAATCGTTTATATGCTGATATGCGTATTCGTTAATCCAACTACTTTATACTCCAAAATCAAATTGATTACTCTTAGGTTAAATGAATATTCTCTGTTTTCATACTCGACTCTTCGTGACTGAAATACTTGGTTTTTTCTCAACTTTGTAAAGATACAAAGTTGCAAAAATCTCTTTTTTTGCCCTACAACCCAAAGCCTAAACGTTGGCATTTACTTCTAAAATTTCGAATGCTCGCTTCGCGCCGAAATTTCCTTACGAAGTTGCATTTAACGTTTTTAACGGCTTTGGCTTAATGGGCTGGGTATTCATAACAATACGTGTTTGCATTACAATTGCATTTTCAATCAAAATCCTTATGCTCAACAAATCCAGATTCAATAGCGACATTATTTTTTCAGCGAGTGTCAAGTCTTTGAAGAAAAGGAATAAATCAAATACGACCGTAGGGAGCGATTATTTGATTTCCTTTTCGAGAAGTTTGTTGACCGTTTAAAAAATAGAGTCTTGATCTTTTGTAACTTTTATCTCTACTCTCTTATTATCAATTAATGAATCGATGAATCTTCGATTTGTATTAAGACAAAAGTTAAAGAAAAGTCTTACTAATCCAGATTACTCTATCTATCACTATTTTAATTAAACAACATACATTCATCTTCGGTTGTATATTTCAAAATTCACTTTAGTCTTCAAAATACAATAAAGTAAAAGCTTAAATAAGACTTCTCCATACACTCCAAAAAGTGCTTTAATTTTGTTGTTTTGTAACAGATTTATCTATAAAACATATCGTATACTGTCACTTAATGCCATGTGATGTCATTTGGAATCGACTGAAAATATTCACATTCTTTTATGCACAACTTTGTCACAGGTAATCCTACATAAGTTGCAACGAAAGGAACCACAATCATTTTTATTCATTCAAAAAAATTAGAAATTATGGCTTCACAAGACGGCATTTTTAAAATTAAGGGGACCCTGGGTGGTGTGACCTTTTACAAGACCAAAGACGGACATTTAGCGCGCGAAAAAGGTGGGATAGACAAAAAGCGTATGGCGAAGGATCCTGCATTTAAAAGGACACGTGAAAACGGAAGTGAATTTGGAAGAGCCGGCACCTACGGAAAGTACCTGCGCAGCGCTTTTAGACCTATGTTGAACAATACGTCGGACAAGCGGGTGGTAAGCAGACTGGTTAAGGATTTGATGACGATTATTAAAACCGATACGGTTAATGCCCGTGGGGAGCGTACCCCGATTGAAGGGAATTTTGAACTGTTGCGAGGATTTGAGTTCAATAGTAACGGACTTTTAAGCAATACGCTTTACGTGCCTTACAACGCTTCTATTGATCGTGCGTCTGGGGATGTGAGTGTGGAATTGCCGGAACTGGTTCCCGAACAAATGATCAGTGCACCGGCAGGAACAACGCACTTTAAGATTGTTGCAGGTGCCTCTGAAGTAGATTTCCAAGCGGGAAACTCTTTAACGGTTTACACAGGAACCGCAGAAATTCCGTGGAACAGCGATACAATGCCAGCCTTAACACTTGACCTGGAACTTACAGCAGCAAGCGAACTGCCATTGGTACTGCTTTTGGGTGTGGAATTTTACCAAGAAATAAACGGTGTGTTTTACATGCTGAACAACGGTTCGTTTAACGCACTGGCGGTGGTTAACCTTAACAAGCAGTAATATGCTGATGCTTAAACGTATTTATCTTGCAACGGCGGTGCACGGCGAACTTACCCTAAACGGAAAGCATATTGCCTATACCATTGAGCTGCCGTGGCAAGATAACAAGAAACGTATCTCGTGTGTACCCGAAGGAATTTATGTTTTGAGAAAAAGATATTCTGAAAAATTCAAATGGTATTTTGTATTGCTTGATGTTCCGAACCGCAACTGTATACTGATACACCCAGCGAACGATGCACAGAAAGAACTACAGGGCTGCATTGCACCAGTAACACAATTCACAGCCGAAGGAAAAGGAACGGAATCGCGCAAGACAATGCAGAAACTGACGAATGCATTGGAACCGTACCGTATAAACAGACAAATTAAATTATGTATAACCTCTAATACTTCAGAAAATGAAAAACAATAATGTAATGGATCGTGCCATGGCACCGACTCCGAAATTCTTTAAAACCCTACGTACGGTAGGACTTGTACTGGCAGCCGTGGCAGGAACTATTTTAACCGCGCCGATAGGATTACCGGTAGCAGTGGTAAACATTGCGGGTTATCTGGCAGTTGCCGGAGGCGTATTGTCTGCAGTATCGCAGATCACTGTTGACGATGCAAAAGCTGCAGTTAAAAAAGAAGACAATGGCTGAAGGCAGAAACTGGTTTATAGGTGGAATGCTGCTTTCGTGTTCGTACAGCCTTTTACAGGCCGATGTAATTAAGACGGTTTTACTGGCTGTCATAGGTACGCTGACGAGCTACCTTTTTGGCAGACTGCTGGCGGTAGCAGCCAAATGGCTGCGTAAGAAAAAGGATTAATAATTGAAAAGGGATTGTCTTGCATGAGGCAGTCTCTTTTTTTGGTTTGTTTTTTAATGGATGAATCGTTGATTTGTTGATTTGTTGAACTGATTAGAAGCTAGGTACTTGATGTGGGATGATGGGTGTTTTTATACGATATATTGAATTGATATATATTGTGGTTTTAGAAATATTTGGCTTTGACATTTTCGTTATTAATAATTGATACTGTAGGTTTTTCCCTTCTTTTACGCCCAAACTTTATTGTACAGTTACAAATTCATATCTGAAATAATACCTAAACGAAGTTAAATACAACTTATAACTAAGATTTTATCGTTGCAGTATAATAAAAGCGCTGAGTGACACCCTATCCTATAACTAATTAAAGTTAGGATACGTATTATAATTTTTCCAAATAGTACAGAATGATGTACCTTTACCTAAATAGATTTAAGTCTACTATAATATGCAAAAGATAAAAGTTACCTTAAAAAGATTACGTAGAGAAAAACAACTTACCCAACAGATTCTTGCCGACAAGCTGGGTATTTCGTTAAGGGCTTATTCTAAAATAGAAGCTGGTAAAACAAGTTTGAATATAGAACGCCTGCGTGACCTTGCAACGGTCTTTGATCTTACTATGCCCCAACTACTTTTTTACCTGTTTGATGAAGATATGATTATACCTGACCCTAACAACATAACAATATACCGCCATTATGAAGAAACAATTGCGTTACTAAAGCAACAGTGTAATACGTTGAACAAGCTTTTAGCTAAGCAAGCAAAAAATTAAGCCCTATTTATCAGGCACAATTTGCTAATTTGCTATCTACGATCTACAGTACGATATTACAATTTGTATGTCCAAGCAATTATATTTTCTGGCAAATAATTACTTGTAACAATAATAGAATATAATTAACCACGAACATATCAAGAAACTTAGATAACAGAATACTAAGCAGAACCAAACAGTAATACATACTATGAATTTTGACACAATAGAATATCTGAAAAATAGTGCCTACAGACAAATACAGGCATATGATATACTTAACTTAAAAAAAATCTTCATAAAATTAGAAAAGTATGAACCTATACTAGTAGGAACAATTCCGCTTAAAATTGATATAGCCTCAAGCGACTTGGACATAATTTGTTGTTTCTACAACCGTGAAAAATTTGTAGAATCGGTTAAAAACTCCTTTGGAAATGAACCAAACTTTACAATAAAGGAAATAATTAACGGCGAAATTTTATCTATTGCAGCCAGCTTTCAAGCGGATGAATTCAAAATTGAAATTTTCGGACAAAATATACCTACAAAACAGCAACTAGGATACAGACATATGATAATTGAATACAATCTTTTACAACAGTACGGAGAAGCATTCAGACAACGTATAATTAATCTTAAAAATAAAGGATTTAAGACGGAGCCTGCTTTTGCTATGGAACTTAATCTGGAGGGTGATCCTTATATTTCGCTATTAAAATATGAGGTGACTGAAAACAAATTTTAACGGTTAGTACGAAAACACTGTTATGCAGTATTGTATACAGTACAAATAAGATAATACAGCATTTTAACTGTAAATTGTTAGAGAATGTCCAGCGGTGTTAACACAAATAAGTATCTATGTTGCTTTAACATTAATTATTATGTACATTAGATAAAAGAGAACATTATTAAAAACCTTTTAAAATGTTTAAGGAATTATCTTATAAGGAAATAATGTAAAGAAGTGATTGCAAAAAAATTTAAAATTGATATAACCTGAAATATGCTGAACCTTATAACAGCTGAAGAAATGCGTAAGGCAGATGCCTATACCTGCGAACATTCCGAACTTTCTACCATTGATCTTATGGAGCAGGCCGCCAATGCTTTTACTGAAATTTTTGTAAACCATATTTCTCCGCAAAGACATATCACAGTAATTGCCGGAACAGGAAACAACGGCGGTGACGGTTTGGCAATTGCACGCTTATTACGGATGAAAGGTTACCATAACATTAAGGTGATCTGCATGAATGGTTTTACAACCGAATCAGAAGATTTCAGAATAAACAAAGAAAGACTCGTTGCACTAAAAATATCGTTTGAAACCGTAAGCACTCCGGAACAGCTACCACAGAACTTTGATGTTGTGATTGACGCCGTTTTAGGGTCGGGTTTAAATAGGGATTTAAGCAACTTTTTAAAAACCAGTTTTGAACATATAAACCAAAACTCTAATTATACAGTTTCAGTAGATATTCCTTCGGGTTGTAGTACGGACCGATTTACTTTTGAAGATTACTGTGGAATAAAAGCAGATCTGACAATTTGCTTTCAAAGACCTAAACTTCTATTTACACTACCGGAATCAACAGTAGCTACCAAGTCATTCAAATTTACATCTATCGGACTTGATGAAAACTACCTTTTGGCAATACCTACAGATTATTACTGGACAGACCAACAAACGGTGCAGGGATTATTACACAAACGCAAAGCATTCACACATAAAGGCACATATGGTCATGCACTTATTATTTCTGGAAATGCACAAACCAAAGGTGCTGCACTGCTTACAGCTAAAGCAGCTTTATTTTCGGGTGTTGGACTGGTGACATTACTTACAGAAAGTGCTTATTTTCCTTATGTAAACGTTTACCAGCCCGAACTAATGACCGCAAATAAAGAGGATCTCAAGATTTTAGATTACTCAAAGTATCAATCTGTTGCCATTGGTCCGGGAATGGGTAGCAATACCGAACAACGGGATCAGCTCTTGTTTTTACTACAGCAAAAACGTCCGATGGTTTTAGATGCCGACGCCTTGAACATGCTTACAACAGATCTGCTGAAACAATATATTTTGCACCCCGCAGTACTGACACCTCATGTAAAGGAATTTGACCGTTTATTTGGTGCCCATACATGCTGGTACAACCGTATACAGACAGCCAGAATACAAGCGAAAGAACTACAATGTGTCATTGTACTTAAAAACCAATATACCTACATTATTAACGAAGTAGGTAAGGTATTTATCAACTCTACAGGAAATCCGGCAATGGCACAAGGAGGGATGGGAGACATACTTACAGGATGTATCAGCGCCTTTTTAGCCCGGGGCTATTCTGCTTTTAACGCGGCTGTGATAGGATGCTTTGTACACGGAAAAGCAGGAGATGAACTGGCTGAACGATACGAGGTAACTCCGGCATCTATACTTGCAGAACACTTGCCTTTAACTTTACGCAGTCTATTAACCGACCGTATAATGACCAACTGATTTAAGCATATATTACTCATGTAACCATCAGTATATGATGATATTTTTATAATTCTTTCTGCTGGTCGACATCTTTCAGTACCGATTCATTATCGCTTTCCACTTCTTTTTCTTCCACATATACCGCATGTTCAGACGGTTTAATGTTTTCACCTTTTGCAGCAGCATATACTTTGGTGAACGATGTACTTATGTACAGAATTGCAGCAGAATAGTAAACCCATATTAGTATGATGATAAGCGAACCTGCAGCACCGTAAGGTGATCCTACGTCGGCTTTATCAATATATAGACCTATTATGTATCTGCCCAGCATAAACAGAGCCGCCGTAAAGAAAGCACCTGCCCTTACATCGCGCCATTTTATTTTAGCATCGGGCAAAACTTTGTAAATTACACCGAATAGAAGTGTAAGTACAAGAAAATTTACTACGGCTGTAAGCAGTGTTAAAAGTATTACCGAAAAATCAGGCAGCCACTCTTTAAGCAGGTAATCAAAAGCTGAAACAGCTCCGTTAACAACCAATGCAACTATGAGCAAAAAGCCAAGACCGATTATTATTGAGCCCGATAACAAGCGGTCTTTAAGTAATTTTAGCCATCCTTTCTCTGGCTTCGCCTTTACACTCCATATTTTATTTACGGAATCTTGAATATCCCCGAAGACTGTAGTAGCTCCTACGATTAAACTTACAGCCCCTATTACCAAAGACAAAGTGGTACTACCCGAGAGTTCCATATTTTTAATGATCTGCTGTATTTGAGCAGCGGCTTCATTTCCAACCAGTCCGTTTAATTCTCCAAAAACACTGCCTTCAATTGCTTCCCTTCCAAAAAAAGCCCCTGCTAATGAAATTACCAACAGCAGCAGCGGTGCCATTGAAAACAAAGTATAATATGCCAGCGAAGCACTGAGCTTTAATCCTCTATTATCCATAAAAGTATTCACTGTTTCTTTAAGAATTGAGAAGGCTGCTTTAAAAAAAGTCTTTTTTTCCATGTTTCCTTATTTATCATATACGAAACAGCAAATTATAAACCATGCGTATATATCCTTACAATAAATTCAGGTGATTCAGCATACAGATGAAATGTTTTAAATTCTATGCTGTAAATCAGACTTTTGAAAAGATGTTTCATCTTTTGATAAATTCTGACAGGTGTAATATATTCTTTAAATATGTGAAAAATTTCACAAAATGTAGAACTTTTAAACGATTGAAAATCAGCAAATATCTTTATGATTTTATATGCAACAATAACTATCCAGTTATAACAACAGTATTAGTAAAAAAAAACCTTTGGTAAAGTACCTCGGCACAACTATTGGATTTACATCATCAGTTTTGAATAACAGAATTTTACACACTCATTGCTTTGGTCGACTTAATGAGTGTGTTTTTTAATTCTTCTTATTATAAAAACATTTATATATGACACTTCCATCACATACAAATTTTTAAAAAAATTCAATGGAAAGATAAAACCTAAATCTCGTAAATTTAAGAAGGATTAAATGTTTAATTTAAATTTTATGCTATGAAAAATCAACAGAAAAACAACACCGATCCTGTTAAGAAACATCAGGATAACAGACCCGAAAATAAACATAATTTAGATAGCCGGGTGCATGAAGAACAAAAGGTAAAAGGTGACGATGTTACATCGAACGAAAAAGAAACGAAAAACAAAAAGTAAAGTTTTTCAAATTTTAAGCGGGTCTAGTGCATCCGCTTTTTTTATTTATTCTTTAATATTCAATCAATATGGATCAAATCCTTAACAAAATTCAAGAATTTGCAGATAATGCCCATGGTTAACAAATGCGTAAGTACAGCGATGAACGTTATATTGTGCATCCCATACGGGTTATGAAAACCTGTTCGGCGTATACTGATAAGATACAAATATTGGCTGCTGCCCTACTTCACGACGTTTTGGAAGATACGTCGGTTACCGAAGAACAACTTTTATCTTTTTTAGAAACATTAATGGATAAAAATGTTGCAGACCAGACCTTGAAGCTGGTAGTAGAACTTACTGATGTTTATACAAAAGAAGTGTACCCACACTTAAACCGTAAACAACGCAAAGAAAAAGAAACCCTACGTATTGAACAAACAAGTGCTGACGCCCAAACAATAAAATATGCGGATATTTTAGACAATTGTAAGGAAATAACCGCAGCAGACCCGCATTTTGCTCCACGGTTTCTGAAAGAGTGCATGACGATTTTAAAAGTAGCAACAAAGGGCGATAAACAGTTATATGAAAAGGTTTACAAAGAAGTACAAACCGAATTAGTAAACTTGAGAAAAAGATAGTTTAAGTTTCAGTGCGGTTCAATTAAAATAAAACTTTTACTAAAAATATTTCTAGATTGATTCTTAAATATACAATCTACCATTTAAATAAACTTCATACCCAACCATATTATAACAGGGCACACAAGACTCACGATCAATAAAATGATATAAGGTAGTTTTTGTTTTACATATACATACATGGCTGCTCGTTTTTATTTTGGTAAAGATAGTATTAAAATTTTTATTATGTGTATTTATAAACTATTTTTTTTTAAAAAATTAATTTTACACTCTATATACGTTAAACCATAGTCAATAGACTGCAAAATATATAAATAACATATTGTAAGATTGCATTTGTAAAATAAATTTTTACTTTTCATGGTAAAAAAATTAAAATAAAATAAACATAATAAAAAATATTGTATATTTATACACTAATTAATTATATGTGTAATTATTAAAAATTTAATTACTATGAAAACGAAAAATCCATTAAAAAAAATTGCTGCTGCGTTTACCGCGGTTGCAATATTGTCTGTTGGTACAGCATGTAGCAATGACGACAACGCAGTAATGCCCCCACAACAGAAAACAATTGCTGCTGTTGTAAGTGAGAACAGTAATTTTTCTATGCTTAAAGCTGCGGTAACAAAAGCCGGACTGGCTGAAACTTTAAACGGCGCAGGTCCGTTCACTGTTTTTGCACCAGACAATGCCGCTTTTAGTGCGTCGGGACTTACAGAACAATCGGTAAACAATATGTCTGCCGAAGACCTTAAAGATGTTTTACTTTACCACACTGTTTCAGGTAAAATTATGGCTGCCAACGTACCTGAAGGTCCAAATGCCGAAGTAAGCACCGTAAACGGTATGAAAATCTATGTTACAAAAGATACAAGGGGTGTTTTTGTAAACGGATGGAAAGTTAAAAGTGCGGATATTGCTGCATCGAATGGAGTTATACATTATTTAGAACGTGTTTTAATGCCGGCGATGGGAACCATTGTGCAAACGGCACAAAGCAATGATAATATGACTTTTCTTGTTGCTGCGGTACTACGTGCAAGTCAGGGATCAACCAATGTTGCCGCTGCGTTATCTGCACAAGGTAACATGACGGTATTTGCCCCAACGAATCAGGCGTTTATGAATGCGGGGTTCCCAACTATTGCATCAATTCAAAATGCCGATCCAGATATGTTAGCCGGCATCCTTACCTATCACGTTTTGGCAACAAGAGCATTTTCGTCTGATTTAAGAGACGGAGCAACTTTAACAACCTTAAACGGAGGAAACATTACAGTAGCTTTAGGAAGCCAGGCAACAGTTAAAGGAAATGGCAATACTATGCCTGCGACCATTGGCTCAATGAACATAATGGCTACCAACGGTGTAATTCATGTAATTGACAGCGTACTATTACCATAAGTTTAATTATTAGAAATTGAAAGCAGGCATTTGATGCCTGCTTTCTACATTTATACTGTATTTGTGTTCATGATAACTTAACAAAAACCTAACAAGCAGTAAATTAGGATAATGCTTAAATTTTTAGTAATTTTGTACCGTTGCTAAACAATGTTTAAGCTTTACCCGAAACATTTTAATCTTACCTATTCTCAACCAACGAGAAATTTTTCAGATTCTAATCCCTTTCATTTTCAATTAGCCTTTAAAGTGCAGCTTCTATCTAAAACATAGAAAGGTATCAATCTTATATGTATTAAATCGCGCATAGGTTAATTTTTGATATAAGATATCTACAATAAGCGTATGATCGTTTTTGAAGCAACATTTAATATTCACTTATAAAAATAAAAAGTATGAAAAACAAAAGAAAATTAAATGAACGTTTACTGGCAGTTATATTATTGATTATCGGTGGTGTATCTATTGCCATTTACGCCAATGGTTTTTTAATTTAATGATTGATACATTGTATCTATTTTACATTACAATTATATATGTAAAAAGAGGTTGCGGCATATAAGCCGGCAACCTCTTTTTATTATTTTAGAACGATCAAATTTACTGTTGATACATTCTACTATTTACAAATCAACCTTAGTTTCGTAAGCTGCTTTATACACTACATCGTCTTTAATATCTGATGGATGGTGTTGCGGATGGGTTTTACCTTCGGATTTCATTTCGGAAAGTTTTTGCTCTAAAATTGATATAACCTGATCTTTTTTACCCGCTGCTTTATTAACAATAGAATTAAGAACGGTATCAAAATCCTGATTTTTAGAAGAGGTAAGATCAGACACTAATTCTTTAAAATTTTCTTTAGAATCCTTAAAAGCATCTGCTCCCGATTTTAGATGATCTGTTATCATATTACTAATTTTCTTTCTCTTTTCAGGCATTAACAATACACCTACAGCGGCACCGGCAGATGCACCCGCCAGAACAGCTCCAAATTTTATTAAATTTCTCATGATTTAAAAATTTAAATGTTATACAATTCAATCTTCATTGATCAATGTTACAAAAATCAATCCTTAATAAATCAGATTAAAAACTCATATAAAAAAAATTGATTAATATTGGCAGAGTGCGCTATAGTTGTGCTATCCAGAAAAAATCCAGGATCAATAAAAATCTTATCGTAAAACTATTTTTATTTATAGCATGTGATAAAATCTACATTAAATGTAAAATTTATACAGTTGTGTTTGTTACTATGTTAGTACAACAGGTTTAAACCATTCGTATCAAGATGTTCGTTGTACTGCACTTGCGTAAGTCTGCTATATTTTAACAATTGGATTTTTTTAAGATCTTCTAATTCCTCTCCTTTAAAACCTTCTGTAGAATCATAAAGGTATGTGGAACTGATGCTGTAAAATGGAACGAAGCCGCACAAACAGCAGTTACATCTTTAGAAAAAAGGATTAGATTATGGGAAGCGATTGAAGAGTTAATCGGTAAAAACAATAATTAAAGGAATGAATTATTAGTGACGAACAAAAAACCGATCAAAATGATCGGTTTTTTGTTAATTGCGACGGTTATCGTATTCTTCTTTTGATATATTCCGCAAGCTGATTTGGTTGTACCGCTTTAAATTGTCAAAAAAAGTTGTGTTGTTTTTAACCTCATCGGTCATTTCAAACAAATAATAATCAGAATTAATCTTTATCAGCACGTTTTCATTTTTCGTTGTAGCAGCATCTACAGCTGTACCCTTATCTGCCCTTAGCACGTAATAACCGTTATTAATCAAATGGTAACCATTTTCAAATACAGTAATAAAAGTAGGATCTCCTGTATACTTTTTTAGTTTTTTCATAGCTTATTATTATTGTTACTTAAAAATACAACTTTAGAGCCAAAATTTTTGTTCTACAACAAAAACTTAAAACTATTTCTATTGAAATTTTACATACCAATGTGACACAAATTTTGCTAAAAGGTATAAAGTTTGCAGCTTAAATTACCATTTAACACAAAACAATGATATATGGAACCTAAATTTAAAATTGGAGATGTTGTGGAATTAAACAGTGGCGGACCACAAATGACAATTACCGTTGCTGAAAACATACATGCGGTAACAAGAAAAAAATTGCCATTTAAAGGAATTGTTACAACTGTTTGGTTTGAAGACAACAGTAAATTTGAATCGAAATTTCCACAAGATGCTTTAAGTCTTACAAAAGAAAATTAATTGAATTATTTATAGATTTAAGCTTTATTTTAAATCACATAAAAAACACTTTCAACGTTTTGAAAGTGTTTTTATTATTTATAAATTTATTGCTTTTTAGTACTTTTTAGTAACAATGCCAAAGCAAAGCCCACACCGGCACCAATTAAAACTTTATTTTTAAACGAACTGTGTTTTTGCAATTGTGGATTACCGTATATTCTTAAAGGTTCTTTAGATTGTTGCAATATATTGCCTTCAACATCTGGTCCTTTTTGAAAATTCATCATCATGCGAACAAATGCAAACGCAGCATAACTGAATGGTTTTGGGAAAATTCGATAGATTGTTGTGATAAGTCTGGAACTAAAATCAGGATACACATCAGATTTAGGATGGGCAGCAAGTGCTACCATTGTTTGTGCCGTAAGGCGCGGATCTGAAGCTAATGGAGAAATTCCCATTTTAAAACCGGAATATTTTGCAGAGTGCAGATTACCGGTAGAATTTTGCAGTTGCGGATAAATATTACAGATATGAATATTACTGTAGTTTGATATTTCTGCCTGCAGACCTTCCATCATTCCTTTTATACCGTATTTCGATGAGGAATATACAGCACTGAACGGCGCAGGCATTAATCCGCCTATCGAAATATTATTGATAAGAATACCGTACTCCTGTTCTTTAAAAATTTTTATGGCATTATATGCACCGTGCATGTACCCGAAAAGATTTGTTTTTATCACCTGTTCATGAATCTCCATAGGTATCTCTTCGAATTTGCCATTTGCCATAACTCCAGCGTTGTTCACCCAAACATCTATCCTACCAAAATGCTCTAACGTTTTTTCAGCAACTTTTTCTACTTCTTCTGCAACAGATACATCAGCAGAAATACCCATGGCAACGGCTCCCAAATTTGTGCTAATATCCACTATCTCATCAATTCCATCTTGTCCGCGGGCAACCAAGACTAATTTGCAACCCGTAGCCGAGAAGGCTTCGGCAGCTGCACGCCCTACTCCACTGCTCGCTCCTGTAATTACAATTACTTTACCGCTAATAATATTTTGTATTTGTTGTTTCGTATCCATAGCTATAGTTTTTCTAATATAAAACATTTATTGTGCCACCCAAACAGTTTGTAATTACGTTAAGAGTGAGATAAATATGTTTTACTATTTAATTGGGACAATGTTGTTAATTAACATTTACGAGCCTTGTACGGAATGATTTTGGTTTTTAAAGTAATAACCTTAATAATTTCTTATATAAGATTCAGGTTTTTACTTAATTAATTTAAGGTTCAAGTGGATGATTATCATCCACTTTTTTTATGTAAAACACTATTGGTTATAAAATGCGCAGGGTATTTAAAACACTTAAATTCAATTATTTATAAATTATAAATGCATTCTTAGCTTTAGATGTTCAAATTTGAATTATTTTAAAAAACATCAATTAAACTTTTGTTACCATTATCTACAAACTGTATAATTTTTCAATGATTTATGTATATTAATATTCTAATAAAAATACATTTTAGAATATTAATAAATTTATTAGTAAACTACTTTACAAAAATAAAAAACCACCCGGTAAGAGTGGTAATTCAGTATTGTTGTTTACTGTAAAATAAATTTAGATAGAACGCTCGTCCCAATCTCTAATTTCACGCTCGATATCTTCGCGCGTTCTACCAGATTTTTCCTGCATTTTACCTAACATTTCTTCGTATTTTCCTTCTGCAAAGGCTTTATCATCATCAAACCATTCACCGTATTTTTGTCTTACAGCTCCTTTAACTCGGTTCCATTTTCCTTCCATTTCTAATCTGTCCATAGCAATATATTTTTATGATTAAACTTGCATCAATTAAAACAAAAATGATGCAACATTTATAAAAACGTTTCTATAAGTACTATGATTTAAGCTGTGATTTTGTTATACAACAATCCAAAATTAAAAGTTATCAAGCCAATGAGAATAGTATCTAAGCCTTTATAGTTCCAACTTACAAAATCTTATAGCATGTATTAATATTTAGTTTATTTATATGATTAAAAAAAATTACTAAAAATATTTATACACAATAATACTATTGCGAATATGGACATTTTGTAGAAATTTTAACCACCAAACAGAACATACTTTTACATTATAAATTTTCATAAAAAAAGTTAAAATTCAGTGTTGCAATAAATTGAATAAAACCAGATGGAAACATTAATAAAGGGCATTTGAATTGTATCTAACAAAATGTTGAAAGTATTTTATTTTTTGTTTTTTGATTACAACGTCCGGTATAACTATCGGACGTTTACTAATCATACAAATGATAAAAAATGTGAATAAACTTTAGCGAAACTTTCTACAAGCGTTTGAAACACATTTAACCATAAGTTAAAACAGTTAGGTATGCAATTTATAAAAACCTTTATTGGGAAGAGCGCAACAAAAGAAATGGTAGAGAACCTACCAACGATAGAAAAGGTTCAAGAATTCTTTGAATACTGTTCCACCAGAAATAATAAATCGGCAGCCGATTATTCGCATAAATTCAAATATGGTATTGGATCTTTAATCAGCTGGCATGTGAACAAATTTCATCTTGATCCACAAAGTAATTCCGGCAGCGAAACACCGTGGTACATAAAATGGTCAAACCACCCGGAATACGCATTTCTATCGGTTGTAAATAATGAAGTAAGTTACTATTACAGCAGTACTTGCGGAAGCGAAATTGATCAATGCGAACTAACTTTTGATCCGCATCACATAAAAATGATTAACGAGCTTTTTGATTATTACTATAAAAAATTTGTTGTTGAAGGGAAAGTAACGGCTAATGGTACGTGCTTATAATATGTTGGTAAGAATTTTGTATCATGATTAACCACAGGGTAAATTATGAAAAAAATTTTGGTTGTTTTTGTTTTATTATTTATGATGTCTTGTAACAGGAAGCTACAAGACGCATCTGAACAATATTTTGACGGTATTAAAAGTGAAGTTACTGATAAATTTGGAGTTAACAGTTACTTTGCGGGTTTAACCGTTACCGAAAGTGCCCAAGGAACTGTTATAAGTGTGCTTCATTGCAGTAATCCACAGAATTTAGAAACCAATTGTTATGTTTATGCAAAAGGTGTGTGGAAAGAAATGTACAAACAACCTTTAAAGGCTTTACCAAATATTAAACCTGAAAATTTTCTGTTTAAGTTAGATGAAAAGATTGATTCCTACACCTTGTCGAAAATAGTTAAAAGTGCCCAAAAAGATATTAGAGACCGAATTCATGTAAACGATTTAAAATTGTATCAACTGGCAGTGCGTCCGCCTAAATCGGGCAATGTATCATCTATGCACTATCAGGTAACAATAAAATCTGATTCTTTGCAACGCGATTTTTACTACCGCTACAATATCGACGGAACTTTGTACGATGCCGAACTAAACAATACCGAATAAAACGTCACTTCACAATCTAATTATCATTACTACAACATTAAGCTTAACAACTGCATTAAAATTGCTGTTTAAAAACACACAAATAAACCATAAATTAAATATTTTGTATATTTGTATTCTAAAAACAAATAATTTTAAAAAAAAATAAATGTGTCTTTTAGCAAAATAAATGAGCGTAACTACCGTTTATCGTGCGGAGCAATTTTTTTTGGATCTTTGATTTGCATTTAAATTTTAGACAAAATTTTTAAGGCACTCAATAACAATTATAATATATTTGTGAACTTTTTATAACTAATCTTATGAAGTACGGACTTGTAAAGAAGACAGTAGATTTAGTGGAACAGTTTGAACAGGCAAACATAAACAACGATTATCCTGATACTGTTTCGGGGTTTAAAAGATGGATCGCTGATCATCAGCTAAAATCAACCTATACAGATATCCCACAGTGGGAAGGTAAAGATAAAGGAAGGAGTCCTGAAAGTGTTATTAGTACCTTGTTGGTGCACATGAACAGGTTTGCTAAAAGTTATTCGCGTGCCGCTATCGCAGGATCGGAATTTTCTACGCAAGAAGATTTCATCTACCTGATCAATTTAAAAGCGTTCGGTGAAATGACCAAGATGGATCTTATTAAAAAAAATGTGCATGAAAAATCTGCCGGTATCTTAATCATAAGCCGCTTAATTAATAACGGATGGGTTGTTCAGGAAGATTCAACTACCGATAAGCGTACCAAGATCATAAAGATTACCGACAAAGGAATTGAAGTTTTAGATCAACAAATGGACAAAATTCGTGAGGCTACTAAAATAGTTTGTGGCGATTTAAGCGAACCCGAAAAAATGCAGCTGATTAATCTGCTTAACAAACTTAACGACTTCCACATTCCTATCTACAACAATAATAACAACGTAGAAAAACTGTTAGAAGAAGCTACAAGTTTTAAAACGCAGCGCGAATACAGTTTATCAGAAAACGAGAAGTAGTACCTAATAACGCAAGTTTTAAGAACTAACTATTGTAAAGAATTAATTCAGGTAATTAAAGTGTATCAATAAAGGACCACAGCTTATAACCTCATCATTAAAATGCAAAAATCAACTATACTGTACATAAATTTTGCTTCGCTCATTACCACTATACTTGTAAATTATCTTTTTAATTCAAGAATAATTAATGGTAATACAGTTAAAACTGTTTCTGACCGATACGAAAACATGTTTACACCTGCCGATTATGCATTTGGGATTTGGGGAGTTATTTATTTATTGCTTACCACCCATTTTATTTACTGTTTTTACCTATTAAAAAAGAATAGCGGTGAAGCCCAAATTATAAATAAGGTTGGATTATTGTTTGCTGTTACCAGTTTAATAAATTGTTTGTGGATCTATTTTTGGTTGAACGATTTTATTGGCATCTGTTTATTGCTTATGATTGTTTTACTGTATGTGTTAACCACCATGCTTACAAGAATTACACCAAAAAAAGAGCCTACCACGTTAACACAACTAATTACAACGACACCTTTTACACTGTATGGCGGATGGGTTTGTGTTGCTATGATTGCTAATGCCGCAGCATTTCTGGTAAAATTAGGATGGAAACACACCTTGGAAGATGAATTATGGACTATCTTACTAATTATTATTGCCGGTTTTATAAATATTTTGCTTAGCTGGATGTACAGAGCGGTTGCTTTTGGACTTGCAGGTGCCTGGGGATTAAGTGCAGTTGCTTTAAATAATTTAGATAACAACTACACTGTTTCTGTTGTTGGCATACTTACTGCCACAGCAATTTTAAGCACCTGTTTTTATATTGGCACACGAAAATTAACCTCTAAACAATCTGCTTTACAAACCAGCTAATTGTTCAATAACTTTTAAACAGATAAAAAAATTATCTTGCAAGGCGAATGCCGGTAAATTGCCATTTAAGGTGTGTTTGAAAAAAGTTACGATAGGTTTTTCGGCTGTGACCCATTGGGGTTGCTACAGATGCGCCTTTTAACACCATTTGGTTTACCATGAATTTACCGTTATATTCGCCAACCGCACCGGGTTCTTTTTTATATCCGGGATAGGGAAGATAGGCCGAATTTGTCCACTCCCACCTTCTGCCCCAATTAAAATATTCAGATGCTGTTTCCCACTCTGCTTCGGTAGGCAAACGCATTCCTTTCCATGCCGCAAAAGCAGACGCTTCAAAGAAATTAACGTGACATACATCATCGTTCCAATCTATATCGGTAAGTCCCGAAAAATCATAATGCATCCATTTACCATCGATAAAATACCAATACATAGGTGCTTTTACTTGCTGTTGCTTTACCCATTCCCAACCTTCGGAATGCCAATATCTAAAATCACTGTATCCGCCGGCTTCCATAAATTGCAGGTATTCGCCATTAGTAACCAAGCGGTCTGCAATTTCAAAATCATTCAAAAAAACCTTATGTCTTCCCAACTCATTATCAAAACAAAAATCTGAACCGTTAAAGCCAATCTGGTATATTCCTTCTTTAACAGCAATCATTTTAACCGCTGCAGCATCAGCATATTTTGGTGTACCATTCTCTTTATAACCCGGAAATAACGGGTTGTGACCCAATATATATTTAATATCTGTAAGTAACAATTCCTGATGCTGCTGTTCGTGATTCAATCCCAATTGTAACAAAGGTTCAATAGCTGCAGTGTAAGAATTTCCAGTGAGGTAGCGGTTCATGTTATCATCTACATACTTTCTGTATTGATATACTTCAGCAACCGAAGGTCTGCTTAAATTGCCGCGATCGGTTCGAATAACCCTTGCCCCCACCGTTTCATAATAACTGTTGAAAACAAAATTAAACTGTGGGTTGAACAGTTGATATCCCGGGAAATGAGGCAACAGTATAAACGTTTCAAAAAACCAGGTAGTATGTCCTAGATGCCATTTTGGCGGACTAACATCGTCAACTGGCTGAACCACGTAATCTTCGGTTGCAAGCGGTTTACAAATTTCTTCTGAATGCTTACGGATTTGTGCATATTTTTCTGCCAGATCCTGATTTTTGTTGGTATTGATATAAATAGTGTTATTCATTTTAAATAGTTTAAACAGCCTGCCATACAGAATCTACAAACCAATTTTTTGAATCTGCAATTTGACCAATGATTTTAAAACCTGATTTAGATGCAAGAGCATCGATATCTTTTTGTTCGTACTTTTGCGAAATTTCCATATCAATCAGTTCATGTTCATTAAACAAAAACTGATGTTCGCTAACATTTACAGTCTGATTTACCAAACTTACCAAATAACTTTTGCAAGCGCCCGAAATTGGATCATAGTTTTGATAATGTTGAAATTTAGATATATCAAAATCAGCATCCAATTCCCTATTAATACGTGCCAGCAAGTTCAGGTTAAAAGAAGCGGTTAGTCCGCGCACATCGTTATAAGCATTTAATATGGTATGGGGATTTTTCTTCAAGTCAAAACCTGTAATCAGCAAATCGCCTTTCTTCAGTTTACTATACAGTTCCCTACAAAAGCGATATGCTTCGGTAACATCCATATTTCCTATATTTCCACCTAAAAATAACAGTATCTTTCTTCTATCAGAACCATCCATTACATGCTGAAGCATCTTAAAATAATCACCTTCTAATAATTTAATATCCAGATCGGGAAGCTCTTTTTTCAGGTTTCTATCTAAGACAGACAAAATATTTCCTGAAATATCAATAGGCATATAAGTAAAATTTATTTTTGCGGCTGTAAGATATTTTAAAAGATAAGTAGATTTTAAAGCATCACCCGCACCTAATTCTATAAGATCGAAAGGATTTCCGTCGATCATATACTCTGAAAGTTCGGAAGTTTTGTTTTTAAAGATGTCCATTTCACAATCCGTAAGATAATATTCGGGCATTTCCATGATTTTTTGAAACAGTTTGTCGCCCTTTTCATCATAAAAATATTTGGAGTGTAATTTTTTTTGGGGTTTACTTAAGCCAGTGATCACGTCATTTAAAAATATGCCCTGATGTTTTTCGTTTGTAATACTTCTTTGCAGAATTGAATCCATAGTTTTTTATTATTTAAACCACAACTACCCTGCCAGCAGTGTTAAAACATCTTTTAAACGATTGGTTAAACGACATTAAATAATTAAGGAGATGTAATTATAGTAAACACAACGCTTGTGACCGAATTGATTTATTAACTATTTAAAATTAAATTTTCTATGCTACTGTATAGAAATTCCTCGTTGCGGGGAAGTTATCGCAGCAACAAAAAAGATTTATGCCAGATGAAAGTTTAATCATTGAGAATGTTTTATTTAGCAAAAAAAATAGAATACTTATAACCAACATAATAAGCAATCTATCAGTTGAATGAGTGTTGATTTCAATTTTTAAAGTATTAAATTAAAATTAAGAAGCTGTTATATCAGTTTTTAAGTGCTTCATAATAACATGTCATACAATAAAAAATACCCTAAGAAAAATCAGAAGGGTATTATTATAATTTATTCTTTTATTTTTACCTCCAATTAAAACTAACCGTTTTTTTAATATCGGGATGCAGGCTTAAAAACACCGGACAAGTCATAGCGGCACGTTCTAAAATAATCCTTGATTTTTCATCATCTACCCCCTGCATATCCAATTCAACAATAATTTCACTAATTTTTCGTGGTTCAGCCTGCATAATTTTAGTAACATCAGCAGTAGATCCGTTAATATTAACATTCATTGCATTTGCCTTGATTCCCATTATACTTAGCATACAGGTTGCCAGCGAATTTGCAACCATATCGGTTGGAGAAAAAGCTTCGCCCTTGCCGTGATTATCCGTTGGGCCGTCGGTTAAAATTACTGTTCCAGACTGTAAATGTGTCGATTCTGTTCTTATATCGCCCTTATAAACTACTTTACTTGTGCTCATTATTTTGCTTCTTTAATGGTTAAATCTTTATCATACTGCAAAATGTAAACTGCGTTGTTGTAAACGCCGCCATTTTCATTTATGTAGGCAAATTTATTTTCGATTTGCTGCGAACCATAATCAAAAATATTAGAATTTTCGTCCGATTCAAACATTCTCGTGATAATATCGTACGTAACATCGTAACCGCGAGTTGCAAATCTGCTTGGATTTTTGCCGTAAACCGTTTTATATTCTTTTACAAATTTTTCTTTTTTATTGCTCGATGCATCGTTTGTTACAGATGGAAACGTATATTTTAACGCAATTAAATCGTTCATTTCTACATCAGACGATTCTAAAACATCTAATTTTTCTAACGATACCAACTGAATTTTAAATTCCTTTTGTAACGATTTCAAGGTGTTGATCAATTCTACCGTTGTTGTCAGTGAAGTAGCATCGTAAACTATGTAATTGGTTTCGGTTTCTGACAACAAATTCTTTAAAACCGTCGGGCTCACTTTTTCGTCTGTTGTTACACTCAAGGTTGTTATTGCAGGATAATTTGTGCTGAAATATTGGCTCGATGTTTTTTTACCGTCGGTAATCGCGACCACTCGTTCTTGTTTAGAAATAACGTATTCTAACATTTCTTTCTTAACAATTTCGGTATTTGGCATGGTATGAACCTGACGAGGAAACGGTTTACCCTTTTCGGTTGATAATGGTGATACAATAATAGTTTGCTGATTTTTAAAAGCTTCGGAAACCGCATCTACGTTCTTCTGAAAAAATGGTCCAATAATCACATCGGTTGCAGAAAAATCGAAATCGCCTTTTAACGTATTTACATCCAAAGCTCGATTTGTTTCTTTAGAATCGACAAATTTTATGTTTAAATTGTAATTTTTAGACTTCAAATCTTCGATAGCTAATTTAGCTCCCGAATAAAAATCCAACGTCATATTTAAAAAGACATCTTCTTTTATGCTTTGATTGATCGACGGATTATTAAAATTATTATTCGCAATATTAAACGGCAGCAATAGTACCAAATCTCTTGTAGATCCATCGTTAGATAAAGACAAATCAATTCCTTTTTTAACCGAAGTCGATGTATTTTCAATAGGTTTTGGAGCAGAATTATCATTAAACGGAACTTTCTCATAAGAGTATCCCACAATTAAAGTAGATCCATCTTTTAAACCATTTTTTAAATCAGGATTCCATTCCATTAACTGCTCTTGCGAAACATTGTTTGTTTTTGCAATATTGTAAATAGTCTGTTTTGGTTGAACAACTATAGTTTTTGGTTTTGTTTTTTTAGATGTATCGGTAGTCTGTGTTTTAACTTCGCCTGTCACAGGAATATTAATCGGCTGCCCTACTTTCAAACCGCTTTCTAACAAGCCCGGATTCAATTCATACAAAACAGAAACAGTGGTATTATTTTTAACAGCAATACCGTAAATAGTTTCGCCTTTTTCAACAATAACCGTAGTACTTGCAACATTTTTTATAGGTTGGTTATTATTTGAAACTGCTGTAGTATTTTTAGATGTAGTTTCTGCTAAATTTAAAAACTGACCAATTTTTAAACCATTTTCTTTTAAGCCCGGATTTAAATCGTACAGTTTTTCAATGGCAATATTGTATTGCTTTGAAATACCATAAACCGTTTCTTTTGCTTGAACCTGATGTTGAACAGACGATGTGGTTGGTATTTTAATAATCTGGTTTTCACTAACGCCGTCAACAGCTTCCGGATTCAGTAAAAACAACACATTATTTGTAGTATTGTATCTTTTTGCAATCTGCGTAATGGTTTCGCCTTTTGTTACCGTATGTGTTTTTGTAGCAGTCTGCGCAAACGAAACAGTCGCACAAAATAAGGTCGATAATGTAAAAAATAATCTTTTCATAGTAACAAATATAAAAACAAAAAGCGTTGGTTTCTATGTCGTTTTAATAATATTATGATATACTTTAAACTGAAATTAGTTTGTTATTTGAAATTTTAATTTCGATATTTAAAGATTGATTTTTTCTAAACACTTAGTAATTTAAAGACTTTATAATGAACAACAAAACGATTTATCACGAAAATAAAGAATTTAAAAATATTGATTATTCTGAGAAATCTTTGCGCGATAGAGAGTTTGCAAAATGTACGTTTATAAGCTGTAATTTTTCTAACAGCGATTTGCGCGACAATAATTTTGAAGATTGTGTGTTTGAAAACTGCAATTTTTCCATGACTTTAATTGGAAATGTAGGTCTAAGTAACGTTGTTTTTAGTAATTGTAAAATTTTGGGTGTTGATTTTACAAAATGCAGCAAATTTATGTTTTCGTTTAAGTTCGATAACTGCATGCTTGATTATAGTACTTTTTTTGGAACGAAATTAAAAGGAACATCTTTTGTAAAATGTTCGTTGAGGGAAGTAGATTTTTCTGAAAGCAATTTAACTTTTGCTAATTTTCAGGATGCTGATTTAACAGGCGCTCGATTTTCGAACACTGTTTTAGAAAAAGCCGATTTTAGAAATACCCGAAGCTTTTCAATTGATCCCGAATTTAACAAAATGAAAAATGCTAAATTTTCGGCTCATCAGTTAGAAAGCTTGTTACATAAATATAAGTTGGATATTGAAAACTAAAACCTCCAAGCTAAAATTCGACTCTTTTTATTGCCTTGCGCCATATCAATCACCTTGATTTCTTTGGCTGATTTTTTCAGTTCGATCTGTAATGGTTTCAAATGATCTTCGTTCGATATTAAAGTTGTAAACCAACCAACTTGCTTTTTAAAAATGGTGCTTTCTTTAATGTAGTTCTGCACAAACAATAATTCGCCGCCAGTACACCACAATTCATTGCTTTCACCTGAGAAATTATTAATCAGTTTTGGAGTTTTTCGTTTATCCAAGCCTTTTAACTTGCGAAGCGTTTGTGTTTCGGCTTCTTTTTTCGATTTAAAAAAGGGTGGATTACACATTACTGCATCAAAATAATCGTCTTTGGTAATAATTCCAGAAAGTATGTGTTTTTTATCAGACTGCAATCGTAATGCGATTTTAGAACCTAAATGCGGATTTCTATTGATGATTTCTTGAGCAATTGCTATTGATTTTGGTTCGATATCTGTTGCAACAAAATTCCAATTATAAACCGAACTTCCAATTAACGGATACACCAAACTTGCGCCCGTCCCAATATCTAAAATAGTAGTTTTGTGCGAATCATCAACCTTTAATAAATCAGCTAAATAATGAATATAATCTGCCCTACCCGGAATTGGTGGCACCAGATTTTGATTGGGAATATCCCAGAAATTCAACCCATAAAAATGTAACAACAATGCTTTGTTCAAAAGATACACCGCTTTTGGATTCGCAAACTGAACCGTATCAACTCCCTCACGATTCTTTACAATAAATTGCTTTAATTCAGGAACTTTTAAAATCAATTCCTGAAAATTATACGGTTTGTTGTGAAAACTACGAGGATGCAATTTATCTTTTGAATGATTCATTTAGAAACTATCTTATATAAAAACAGCCTTAAATTTAACTTTTAAGGCTGTTGTAATTATTTATTCCCACTCAATTGTTGCTGGTGGTTTAGAGCTAATATCGTAAGCAACGCGGTTAATTCCTTTAACTTCGTTAATAATTCGGTTCGAAACCAACTCTAAAAACTCGTAAGGTAATTTGCTCCAAGTTGCGGTCATAAAATCAATAGTGTTTGCAGAACGCACAACCGCCGTATATTCGTACGTACGCTCATCTCCCATTACTCCAACCGATTTTACAGGTAACAATACTACGAAAGCCTGCGAAACTTCGTCGTACAAATTATGATTGTAAAGCTCATCGATAAAAATCTGATCAGCTTCTTGTAAAATTCTAACTTTTTCGGCATCAACTTCACCTAAAACGCGGATTCCTAATCCTGGTCCTGGGAACGGATGACGGTAAACCAATTCGCGAGGAATTCCTAACTCAACACCAACTTTACGAACTTCGTCTTTAAACAATTCACGTAAAGGTTCTAACAACTGCAACTTCATGTGTTCTGGTAATCCGCCCACATTGTGATGCGATTTTATGGTTGCAGATGGTCCCTTTACCGACTGAGATTCAATAACATCAGGATAAATTGTTCCTTGCGCCAAGAACGAAGCATCATCAAATTTCTGAGATTCTTCATCGAAAACAGCTACGAAATCACGACCAATTGCTTTACGTTTTGCCTCAGGTTCATCGATTCCTTTCAAACTGTTCAAGAAACGTTCAGAAGCATCAACCATTTTAATGTTCATGTGGAAGTGCTTGCCGTAATTATCCATTACTTTTTTGCCTTCGTCTTTACGCAACAAACCTGTATCAACAAAAATACACGTTAACTGATCGCCAATGGCACGGTGAATTAAAACAGCCGCAACAGACGAATCAACGCCGCCAGATAGTCCTAAAATAACTTTTTTATCGCCAACAACTTCTTTAATTCTTTGAATTTCGGTTTCGATAAAATCTTTTAAAACCCAGTTTTTTTCTGCCTTACAGATATTAAAAACGAAGTTTTCTAACATTTTTGATCCAAATTCAGAATGCGTTACTTCCGGGTGAAACTGAACCGCAAAAATATTTCTGCTTTCGTTTGCCATTGCAGCAATCTCAATGTTCGATTTTCCTGAAACAACAAAACCTTCTGGAGCTTTCATTACTTCATCGAAATGGCTCATCCAAACCGTAGATTTTTCCGGAACGCCGTTAAACAAACTGTTTTGAGCTAAAACGGTTAAATCAGATTTTCCGTATTCGCCTTTTACACCTTTCTTAACTTCGCCACCTAAAAGATGCGAAATTAACTGCATTCCGTAACAAATTCCTAAAACAGGCACGCCCATTTCAAACAATTCTTTATCAACCAAAGCAGCTTCAGCTCCAAAAACCGAAGAAGGTCCGCCCGATAAAATAATTCCTGTTGGATTGTGTTTCTTAATTTCGGCAATTGGAGTATTGAAGGGAATAATTTCGGTGTAAACTCCAAATTCTCGAATTCGGCGTGCAATTAACTGATTGTATTGCGAACCAAAATCTAAAATAATAATACCTTGTGTCATTGTGTTGTGTATCTTTGTGCAAAAATACGCTAAATCTTGCATTTTTAAAATATATCCTCTGTTTTTTAGCCTAATTTTTTTTTGATTTGCTAATAATTGGAACTATTTTTGTTAAGTACATGATAAATTCAATTAAAAACAAACAGCTATGAAATGGGGTATTAAAACATTACAAGTGCTAATTATTACGCTTTTTTTTACTGCCTGTAAGAAAGATAATAAGGCAGTTGTTGTGATAGAACAACCACTTTTAGACACTATTTTCTGCAATACTTTTGAAGGAATTATTCCTTGTCCCGATTGTCCCGGTATTGAAAGTTCTATTAGAATTTATAAGGACAGTACCATTTCACGAACCGTTTATTATCAGGATAAAAACGAACTTCCAACAACTAAAGTAGGAACCTGGAAGTTAAATGACAGTGTTTTTACAGCGACTTTTGACCGTGAAAAGTTGTTTTTTAGAATTAAAGATTACGATAAAATTTTGCGTGTAGGCAGTGATTTAAAAGAAGTTACAGGCGAATTTGCGAATGATTATATCTTACACAAGAAAACAAAATTTAAACATCAATCTATCGAAGGAACTTACACTGTTGGCGACACGATTAATTTATACAATAAGTTAAAAATTAAACATTTAAAAAACGAGAAGTATAATTTAGAATTCACTCTTTTCAATAAGTTAGATTCTTTAACCAACTGCAAAACAAACTTAAACGCCAATTTAGATAAAGGAAATCAGCTGAATGCAGCTTTAAACAACGATGGAAATTTAAGGATTATTTTCACTAAAAAAGAAGCCCATGTGTTGTTTGAAAACATTTCTAAAGACTCTGTAAAGTTTAAATGTAACGATAGTTTGCGATTTGTTCCTTTTCAAGGATCGTATAAAAAAATAAAAAGCACTTTGTAATATATTGTGCCCTAAAAGTATTTAACTTTTTGGGCACAGTGTAAATTTATTCGGTTTATAATGATACTATTACGAATTGGAATACATTGGTTAAAATCCTAACAACTCCCCTGCTTCTTTTAAAATCAGCTCTTTTCTTTTTTTATCGAATTTAAAATGATCTAATAAAACCGGATTTTTAATTAATTCACGTACCAAAATACAATTTTTAGACAACAGAATTTGTTCTTCTTCTTTAGTCAAAGTGGTTAAACAAGTAATCGGATATAAGCCTTGTTGATCGGTTAAACGCTTAATGCTTCTATCTTCGGGATAATTCCAACTGATTAAATTTATATCATAACACTCTGCAAAAGCAATACTATCAGTTGTAAAAAATGCATTGGTAATTAAATATCCTTTTTGTGGTTTAAAAGGTCGGTTAAAAAAAGTAAAATCATTTTCCTTTACATCAATAAATCGTGATAGAAAATACATAGGTGTAGTTACACTTATCTTGGCATCAATATCGTTTCTAAACTTACATTCGCAAATTATATCTTCGTTTTTATTAGAAATAATCACATCTATTTCATGGTTTATGGTCGATTTCCCTGTTAAAGTCTGACTTGTAATGGTGTCATATCCTTGAACTTCGAAAATTTTTGCTACCCATTTTTCAAAGAAAAATCCTTCAGGTCCCAAATCTTGTAAAGCCCTTTTTAAACTATATCGCGCTGCTACAGACGATTTCGATTTTTTCAATAAATCAAACGCTTTCTGATACAATTCTTTGGTTGAAATACCATTGTAAAGTTCCTTTGTAATGGTATCACATACTTGATTAGCAACTTCGATGGTAGCACCAGAATTTACTAATGATCTATGCAAACTTTTTTCGTTAAACGGAACGGTTTCTCCCGATTGTTTTTTTATTTGAATACTCATTAAATACTATTCCTTTTTTGATAAACGTTCATGCACATACTCAATTTTTGTTTTACCGTGTGGTTTTGGATTTCCATCGGCATCTAAATTAACCATGGTGATTTTATCAACAGTAATAATAGTTTCATGAGTCATTTTATTGCGAACCTGACAGTTTAAAACTAAAGAAGTTGTTCCAAACTTTACCACATCCAATCCAATTTCGATAATATCGCCTTCTTTAGCCGATGCCATAAAATTAATTTCAGACATAAATTTTGTAACAACATGCGCATTTTCTAACTGAATAATGCTATATAAAGCAGCTTCTTCATCAATCCAAGCTAATAGTTTTCCGCCAAAAAGTGTTTTGTTGGGATTTAAATCTTCGGGTTTTACCCATTTTCGTGTATGAAATTTCATTGTGTTATTCTTTTCACTAAAAATAAAACAAAAAACGGAAAATGCTGCGAATATTGATAAAATATCAAAATCTCTGTTGCTTAAACCAAAATTTAATCTTCACAAAAATAATCCACAATAAAAAGTTCATCTTTTGTTTTTTTTCTAAATCTTAGTTGTATATTTGCATCATAAAATTTCGAGGAAAAATTTGACTGATTGCAACCTCTTTAAAAAAATGCTAAAGCAGAAAACTTCTTTAGTAAAAGCGTGCAATTTAGTTTCCTCATTAACATTTAATCTAAATTATGGCATATTTTTTTACATCAGAATCTGTAAGTGAAGGGCATCCTGATAAAATTGCAGATCAAATTTCAGACGCATTAATTGACAACTTTTTAGCTTTTGACGAAAATTCAAAGGTTGCTTGTGAAACTTTGGTTACTACGGGTCAGGTTATTTTGGCTGGCGAAGTAAAATCGAACACTTATTTAGATGTTCAGCAAATTGCGCGTGATGTAATCAAAAAAATTGGTTACACAAAAAGCGAATATATGTTCGATGCGAATTCATGTGGAATTTTATCGGCAATTCATGAACAATCTGCAGATATCAACCAAGGAGTTGACAAAGCAAATAAAGAAGAACAAGGTGCGGGCGATCAAGGTATCATGTTTGGTTACGCTACAACAGAAACCGAAGATTATATGCCTTTGGCTTTAGATTTATCGCACAAATTATTGCAGGAATTAGCAGAATTACGCAGGGAAAACAACGAAATTACCTATTTACGTCCCGATGCTAAATCTCAGGTTACGTTGGAATATGACGATGATAACAAACCAAAACGTGTGGTAACGATTGTTTTATCAACTCAGCACGATGATTTTGTAAAGCCTGAAAACAATTCTGTCGAGGCGAAAAACACAGCAGAAAAAACAATGCAGGATCAAATTAAAAAAGATATTGTGTCAATTTTAATTCCTCGTTTATTAAAGAAATATCCGCAATATCAGCCTTATTTCAACCAAGAAATAACCTATCATATAAACCCAACTGGTGTTTTCATTATTGGCGGACCTCACGGCGATACAGGTTTAACAGGCAGAAAAATTATTGTTGATACCTACGGTGGTAAAGGTGCGCACGGTGGTGGAGCTTTTTCTGGGAAAGATCCAAGTAAAGTTGATCGTTCGGCAGCTTATGCTGCAAGATACATTGCGAAAAATTTAGTTGCTGCGGGTGTTGCAGACGAATTGTTGGTTCAGGTTTCTTATGCTATCGGAATTGCAGAACCAATGGGTGTTTTCGTAAATACTTACGGAACAGCAAAAGTAAATTTAACTGATGGTGAAATTGCAGATAAATTACAGCAATTGTTTGATTTACGTCCGTATCATATCGAACAAACGTTGAAATTAAGAAAGCCTATTTACAGTGAAACCGCTGCTTACGGACACATGGGTCGTAAAAATGAGGTTGTTAATAAAACTTTTAAAAACCCGAACGGTGAAGAAAAAACTATTGAGGTAGAATTGTTTACTTGGGAAAAGTTAGATAAAATCGATGCTGTAAAACAAGCTTTTAACTTATAATCGATACCATATAAATTTTTAACGAAAGTCGCTTTTAATATTTTTTTAAAAGCGACTTTTTATTTCGATCGATTTATAAAATATTTCATTTTTTTTAAATACTTTAGTTGTAAAGTTGTACAAAGAAAAATTATGATTGATAAAGTTATTGTTGGTAGTGAAGAATGGTGTTCATTGCCAGAATTAAAGGTACCTGCGATAAAAGTTCGAGTAGATTCTGGTGCAAAAACTTCCGCATTACATGCCGAACAAATTACACCTTTCGATAAAAACGGAGAAACCTGGGTGCGTTTTGTTATCCATCCTATCCAAAGAAATGTAAAAAATTCTATTGTTTGTGAAGCTAAAGTAATTGATAAACGCATTGTAAAAAGCAGCACGGGTACGCGCGAAAGTCGATACGTTATTAATACCGAAATATCGCTTGGTGAAAAATCGTGGGTTATTGAATTAACGTTGACAAATCGTGATTCAATGGGTTTTCGTATGCTTTTGGGTCGTGAAGCTATGACTGGAAAAATTATTGTGGATCCAGACGAACGTTTTAAATTCGGCGTAGTTACTCCGGAGAAAATCAAAGAATATTACAATACAACCAATATAGAAAAACACGGTTTACGCATTGGTTTGCTGGCAAGTAATCCCGATTTATATTCGAACAAGCGAATTATTGAAGCCGGCGAATTGCGTGGACATGAAATGCACTTCTTGAATATCAAGCATTGTTATATGAAATTAGATGCGCACCAGCCAGAAATTCATTATCGTGGCGGACGCATTTTGAACGATTTTGATGCGATCATTCCAAGAATTCGTCCAAGCATGACATATTACGGTTGTTCACTTATCCGTCATTTTGAATCGTTAAAAGTATTTAGTTTGAATAATGCAACATCTATCACGCAATCGCGCGATAAACTGTATTCACTACAAATGCTTTTAAATCACGGTGTTGATATTCCTACAACAGGTTTCGCTAATTCACCGTTAGATACCAACGATTTAATAAATATGGTAGGTGGATCGCCCTTAATTGTTAAGTTGTTAGAAGGAACACAAGGAAAAGGTGTGGTTTTGGCTGAAACAAAAAAGGCTGCAGAATCTGTAATCAATGCCTTTAAAAGTGTTGGGGCAAACATTCTAGTACAAGAATTTATTAAAGAAGCCAACGGAAAAGATTTGCGTTTATTTGTGGTCGACGGAAAAGTGGTTGCTGCCATGCAGCGTGAAGCTTTACCAGGAGAATTTAGAGCAAATATTCATTTAGGAGGAAAGGCATCAATAGTAAAAGTTACTGCCGAAGAGAAAAAAATTGCCATAAAAGCAGCAAAAGCAATGAATTTAAAAGTTGCCGGTGTGGACATAATACGCTCATCTAAAGGACCTTTGCTGTTAGAAGTAAATTCTTCTCCCGGATTGGAAGGAATTGAAGGTGCAACTGGCAAGGATATTGCAGGGGAAATGATAAAAGCCATAGAAAAGAACTTTAAATGGCTTAACCTTTAATCTAAAATTTAATTTTTAAAAACATGAAAAAGATTGTTTATTTATTTACACTTGTATTAGTAACATTTTCAGCAATGGCACAAAACAACAACAACAGCATTACTCCACAGGTTAACGTGAACGGCGAAGGTTCGGTAAAAATTAAGCCGGATTATGCCGTAATAACAATGGGTGCAGAAATTAAAGATCTTGATTCGGCAAAGGCAAAAAAACAGAACGATGAAATTATTGCCAAAATGATTCAGGTAATCAAAAAAAGTAATGTTGCAGAAAAAGATTATCAAACACAACGTGTAAATCTTTACAAAACAAGAGAATATCAAGAGAAAAAAGATTATTTCGTAGCAAGTCAAACCATTACTATTACCTTAAGAAATTTGGACAATTACGAAAAATTAATGGCTGATTTAATGGCTGCTGGAGCAAATACGATTAACGGAGTTGAATTTAAATCGACACAAACAGAAAAAGTTGCAACAGAAATTAGAGCAAAAGCAGTTCTTAACGCTAAGAAAAAAGCCGAAGATTATGCAAGTGCTTTAAACCAAACGATCGGGAAAGCATTAATCATCAGCGATCAGTCTATGGTAAACAATCCTAGAGTTTATATGATGAAAACTGCAATGGCTGATGAATCTGCAGGAATGGATCAAACATTGGCTGTTGGCGAAATTGAAATTTCAACCAACGTAAATGTTGTTTTTGAATTAAAGTAAAACTAAACATAATTATACCACATAGATACATAGTTAAATAAGTTATTTATGCTCTTAAGCAAAATCTAACTAACTATGTTTCTATGTGTTTTATGATTTCAAGTTCAAATAAAAATTTTAAATTGTTTCAATTTTTATGAACCCATCAAAAGAGTTATGGATTACTAAATTTTTTAAATTAAGTAATCCATCTTTTTTTATTAATCAAACCGAAGAAGAATTTTACGAAAACATTCGTAAAACAGGCTTTATATACGGTTTTACAACAAAATCCATCCAACCGGTTTTTAATTCGTTCGATCTAACACACGAAGAATATGCAAAAATTGTTTTGTTGGAAGCTTTGTATGGAACTTTTGTTCAAACAAAAAATGAAACTGATTTTAAAGAATTTACCAAAAACGCCGAAGATTTCTACAAAAAAATGGGCGAAGCTAAAACAGAATCTTACTTTTCTTTTATAAAATTTGAATCTAAAAAAGCTTTTGCATCGCTTGAGAAAATTCTGAACGAACGCACTACTCGATCGTCTAATTATTTGGATAAAACATTTTCGCATCATTTATCGAATTTTTTAATTTTTACAGATGTTCTTTGTTTTAAGCGATATTTATTGAACGAAACCGAAATCTTGAACTATTACAAGTATCTGGAACAAACTATTTCTCATTTGGTAATGATTAGTTTCAACCAAAAACAGAATGTTTCAAAATACGATGTGAAGTTGCAGGAAGTTTTAAGCAGCTCATTAAAATATGCTTCGTTAAAAAACTTCGATACCCAACTTTCTACTTTGGATTTGTGGAATATTAAAACGTTTTACGGCAAAGCTTACATTTATGATATTGCCCTGATGGTTTTATGGAACGATGAAAAAATTGATCAAAAAGAGTTTAAATTCATTCTTCAACTACAAAATTTATTAGGTTTACAAAAAGATTTTACTAAAAGATCTTTAACCGATATGGTTTCTTTTATTGAAAACAATAGAAGTGAAATTCCGTATTTTCAATTCTCACATCCATTAAAAAAATTATATAAAAACACCCACAAAACAGTTGCTTTACTGATCAAACGAAACAAAAAAAGTTTAATTAAAGAATTAGAAAACAACAAATTACTCATGCAATTGGTAGTAAAGGCAACTTACACCAACCTTTCAGACAAAGAAAAAATACAACTAAAAAATCAGTTTATAGAATTGGGTAAAACGGTTCCGGCATTTACTATTTTCTTAATTCCGGGTGGAAGTTTACTATTACCAATTTTAATAAAACTGCTACCGGAATTGATACCTAATTCGTTTAATGAGAATAAGTAGGCAGATTTCATTAACATATTTTCATAAATTTGTTGGTTTGTAATTAAAACCAACCCGGTGCGTAAATTAGTAGTACTTACTTTATTTTCATTGTTTTTTGCTGTATCGTGCAAAAAGCCGGCGAATGTTTACGACCATATTTTAATCCACAAAAAAGTTACTGACAGCAATTACAAAACTTTTACTTTAGACGAGTTGTATTATTGTTTGCTGTACAATATTCAGTTTGCAGAACAGCCCGATAAAGCTAAAAATCAAATCGCTTATTACGAAAATCAATCACTGAGTAAAAGTGATTCTATCGATATTTATCGAGCAAATAATCTGCAGATTTTTTTAAATTCTGATTTAAATTCAATCGAAACCAGAAATCAACGTCTGTTTAAATCAGCTACTTATTTTGAAAATCAGAACAATTTATACGATGCCTATTTATCAAACTATTTAATTGCACAATACTACTTTAATACACAAAATTTTCAACTTGCCGAAAACCATGCGTACAAAGCCATAGAAAATCTTGGAACTAAAAATAAAGAATATGCCTTTGAAAAAGCTTCAACTTTTGTTTTAATCAGCAATATTCATTACAATCAAAAAAAATATACTGCTGCATTTAATGTTTTGAAGAATTATGATGTTTTATCTGACTATTTCAATAAAAAATTAATTGTTCAACAAAAAATTAATTCATTACAAAGTACTTACATAAATAATTATGCAGTTATCGGAAACAAAATAGGGAAAATATCTTTAAAACAAACTATTGCCGATTTAAAAACAGCATATAATTTAGCTTCGTTTTCTAAAAAACCGGATAATCGACAAAAAATAACGGCTCTGCATAATTTAATTCATTATAAAATTGAGGCTAAAGATTTAGACAGTTTAGACAATTATGTTGATCAATTTAGGCAAAGTAAGCCAAGTGCGGCACGTATTCCCATAATGCAGGTAAATTTTGCAACAATTGGCGACTATCTTTTAAAAATCAAGAAAGATACCATTGCGGCAAAGCATTTTCAGAAAGAACTTTTATTAGAAAACGAACAAAAATTTAAAAACCTGTATTTAGAGAAACGTATTTTAGAGCAGATCATGCAAAATACCGATTCTACTTCGGTTGAACTGAACAATCACTATTTAAATGTAATCAGTAAAATTCAAAAAGAAAACGATAACAAACTGAATATCAACCAGAAAGTTATTTATGAAAATCACGAATTAGTCCGAAAAAATGAAAAGCTTAAACGCGAAATTTTTTACATTGTTGCCATTATTTTAAGTGTTTCAATTATTTCTTTACTGGTTATTTACAGCATTATTCAAAAAATCAATCTAAAAAAAATACAGCTTCGTAACAATTATATCGAACAAGATACAAAAGCCCTTGAAGTTACGCTGACCTATAAAAACAATATTGAAAACAAGCTGAACAACAACAAAAAGCAGATTTTTATGGAGTTGCATGATAATATTGTGAACAAGTTGTTTTCTACCCGATTTTTACTGCATAAAGATTTTATAAAACCCGAAAGTTTGCAGATTGCAAAAAATACCGTTTTAGAAGTAAAAAGCAGTCTGCTTGAAATTTGCGATAATTACAACGAAATAAATAATTTGTTTGAAAAAGATTCGTTTCATCACATGATTATAGAACTAATTGAAAATCAACCAAATAATATTATTGAATTTGATTATGATCTGGATTTATCAATAGAGTGGTTTAAAACACATCCAAAAGTCCGCTTTCATTTGTACCGAATTTTACAGGAATTGTTGCAAAATATTCATAAACATTCATCGGCAACCAAAGCAACTGTAGAGATCTATCAGGAAAATTCAAACATAACACTGATTGTTTTTGATAACGGTAAAGGCTTTAAAAAAACCGCTAAAAAAGGACTTGGAATTAATAACATTCAAAATCGTTTAAAAGAAATCAATGGAAATCTAACTATTGATTCAACAAAAGGAACTCAATTTACTATTACCGTTAACTTATAATTTATGCATTTAATTAAAAAACATATACTTTTTTTACTTGTTATTTGTCTTTTTACGGCATGTAACAACAAAAAAGTGTACAAAAATGCAAATTATAAAATTGACAGTATTACTATGCGCAAGAATTATAATAGTGAATACGAAGCCGATCCGTACAATTTAAAAAAAGTGCATTCGCTGTATATGAAAGAAACCGACAGTATTCTTTTAGGCATTAATCACCAATTGTACAGCACTTATCTGGTAAAAAATAATAAATTCGACAGTGCATATTATTACTTAACCCTTGCTAACAATCTGTTTAAAAATAATGACCGAAAAAAATTCTTTAATTCCATTAGAAAGGTTTCGTTAACAAACCGGATTGATCTTTTGGCACATTCTAAGATCGAAATGGAAAAATTAAAGGAAATTCCGCTTGAAGATGAAAACGTTAAACAGCTATACATTGATGTTTTTAGTCTGCCGATTTTAAAACAATCCGATTCGGATCAGTACGAAACAAAAATCAACCGTTTCATAAATATCGACGACGCGAATAATAAAATTGTTAAACGAGGTACATTGATTGAGAATTACCTTACCGGCGAGATTAACAAGTATCTTATTACAAAAGCAGATTATGATAAAATTATTGTTCGATCAACCGCAAGAATTAATGAACTTTTAAAGGAAAATAGAACAAATGAAGATTTGTTTTTTACCAATTTATTTTACAATATTTATGCTAAAATTGAAATAAGAGATCGTAGCATTTCTAACGATTTTGCGCATTATAAAGCTAATTTAGCAACGGCACCTACAAAAGAAAGCGAGGTTTTGTACTATTATTTAAAAGCAAAACAGTTTCAAACAACATCATTAAAAGATTCTGTACTTTATAATTTTTCAAAAGCTTTACAAGTTAGCAAGCAAACAGATAATTTCATTTACGAACATCAGCTTTTACAGCTTTTATTGGCAACAGATAATTTTAATACTAACAAATATACCAATGATTATATTAAGATTAACGATTCACTGCTTACCTACAAAAACTATGTAAACGATTTTATTTTTGCCACGAATTCAAACTTTTTAAAGCTAAAATCCGAACAACAATCCATTCAAAAACAGAATTTAAGCATCACAGCTTTTACCTTTATTTTGTTGTTTTCTGTTGTGCTGTACTATTTTATTTACAGAAACATTAAAAACAGACAATTAGCCAGAAAGCACCGTGAATATCTTAATGAAAAAACGCAGATGTACAAATATTTGATTGAAATTAAGGAACAAATGGATGCGTCAATCTTGAATGAAAACAATCGAACGAAGCAACTTATCAGTACAAATGCATTATCAAAAATTGATGATTTATTGGTTGATTTTGATAAATTAGAGATTAATTTGGATCAACTTCAGGAAAAAATTAAAGAAGTAGAAGATGCCGCACGAGCTATTTCGCACACCATTTCCGAAACAAATTACACAATAGTTGATATAGCTTACATTATTAACGATATTAAAAAGCAGTATGCAAATTTCATTAAAATTGAAACTTTTATAGACAACACCATAATTTTGAGCGATTTGGAGTTTAAAACGCTGTTGCGAATTATGCTTTTTACTTATAAATTGATCGATAAAATTAAATACAAGGAAGAATTAACTTGTTTTCTATCGATTTACAAATCTAAAAACAAAAGTACTTACAAGATCTGGATCAATAAATCTATTAATTTAAATGAAGATCAACTGACTTTTTTAAACGATAGATCTATCAATTTTGAATTGAATAAGGATAATCAAGAAACTACCGTTTTAATTTATATTAGTTAATTTTCTAATTGATTTAAAACATCTTTTATTGAAATTTCGATTTGATCATTAAACCACAAATGTCCGTTTTTTACATATAAATTAGTATCAAAATTATTTGTAAACAATCCTCCAGTTCCCAAACCTTGCGGCATATTATTTTCCAACGTAAAGGTCCATTGTGCAATGGCATTTAAACCAATATTACTTTCTAAAGCAGAAGTTACCCACCAACCTATACCTAATTTTTGGGCAATATCGATCCATTCTTGCGATCCTTTAAAGCCACCCACCAAACTTGGCTTTAAAATGATGTATTGCGGCTTAATTTTTAGCAATAGATTTTCTTTATCCTGCAATTTTGTAACACCAATTAATTCTTCATCTAACGCAATAGGAATTGAAGTTGTTTTACACAGATCTGCCATACTGTCATATTGATTTTGTTTAATAGGTTGCTCAATACTATGTATTTTATATTCAGCTAATTGATTTATTTTACCTAAAGTATCAATAGAACTAAAACCACCATTAGCATCGACTCTAATTTCGATCATTTCAGGTAAAAAATCTCTTCGAATTCCAGAAATTAAATTTAATTCTTCATTGAAATCAATCGCTCCGATTTTGATTTTTATACAGTTAAATCCGTTTGAAATCTTCTCGGTAATTTGTTGCTTCATAAATTCGGGTGAACCCATCCAAACCAAACCATTTATTGGTATTGCTTTTGTACTTTCTGTAAATCTTGAAGAAAACAACACAAATGGATTATTACTTTGCAACGATAAAAATGCTTGCTCAACCCCAAACTGAATCGATGGCCATTCCCTTAACTCATTCCAAAGCACATCAACACCTAAATAAATATTATCGCACACCCATTTCAATTTGTCCGAATAATCCAATCGATCATCATAACTCAACCCTCGAAACAAACCACACTCACCTATTCCAATTTTATCATTATCTTGAATAATTAGGAAATAAGTTTCTTTGGTATTCATGATACCTCGTGATGTTCCGGATGCCTGTTTAAAGTTTAATATATATTTTTTAAATGTTGCTTTCATAACTTAGTTTTCGATTTTTTTCCTAATCTAAAAAAAATGCCTGTTATCAATGAGCTAATTATATATATAAATACATCATAAGTAAAAACACCTTTTAAATCTCCTGACATTAAAGCAAATGTTACACAAATACCAAAAACAGATATACCTATCAATATAATTTTTTTGAGAGAAATTGATATAGTTTCTTCTTGTAAAGACTTAAATATAAGAGCGTAAAAAGCATACGTTGGTAAAGAAAATACAAAACCGAAAAGAAAACCTATCGCTAGTAATTCAATACTTTCATTATGAAGTATTTTAGTTAAAAGCAAAGGTAAAAGCAAAGTTGCAGACCAATGTTTAAATAAATAATTCCATTGCATTTTTGTTTCATTATATTGTTTTTTTGGAAAGAAACTGTCTGAATTTATTTTTCCTGCTATTTCGAACTCCTTTTATAATCAAATATGTAAATACTATTGAGAAGCTGAAACAAGTTCAGCTTGACAAAAAAGGAAAGATTAAGACATTTGCCTAATATCATTAAACTTCCATTGAATTACCCACAGGCAATAAAATCAGTTCTTTGTGTTTATTGGCAAATTTCTGTTTTGCTACTTCATGGTCAATTTTTATGTATCCGAATGTATCGTAATGATATCCCAAAACAGTGGTAACTTCTAAAAATTCGGCTGCAATGGCAGCATCATCAACATCCATTGTAAAATTATCGCCAATTGGTAAAATAGCTAAATCTAAAGGATTTCGCATAGAAATCAACTTCATATCGTACGTTAACGCAGTATCTCCGGCAATGTACACATTCTTATTATCGGCTTCGATTACAAAACCACCTGGTTGTCCGCCATAAGTTCCATCGGGAAAACTGCTTGAATGAATCGCATTTACATATTTTACTTTACCAAAATTAAACTGCCAAGATCCGCCGTGATTCATTGGATGTGTTTTAAAACCTTTAGCTTCATAATAACCCGCAATTTCAGCGTTCGATACAATAGTTGCACCCGTATTTTTTGCAATGGTTTCAACATCTAAAATATGGTCGCCGTGCGCATGCGTAATTAAGATATAATCGGCTTTTAAAGAATTAAGATCGATATGCTTTGCCAGTTCGTTAGCCGAAATAAAAGGATCTACGATGATGCTTGTTCCGTTCACTTCAATTCCTAATGACGCATGTCCGTAATAAGTTATTTTCATAGTTTTAATTTAAAATTATAGCAATTGAGAATAATAAAGATATAAAAAATGTGGTTAAGGCAATGCGTTTTAACTCGGGATCTAAATCTCGCGGATTTTTTGTTTTTGCTACAACTCCGATATTTTTAAACAGCGGAATCAATGCCAAAACATACGCAAACTGATACCATTTTGTGAAACTTCCTATAGCATAAGTATTAAACAAGATGATCGATGCAATAATTAGAAAAAAGTGATACGTTTTTGCTTTATTATAACCCATTTTTACCACCAGCGTATTTTTATTCATGGCGGCATCGTTTTCAATATCGCGCATATTGTTCATATTCAGTACCGCTGTACTTAAAAAACCTACGGCAAATGCAGGAAAAAGCACTTTTAAATCTAACCAATGCGTGTATAAATAATAACTGCCCAATGTGCTAACCAAACCAAAAAACACAAATACAAAAACATCGCCCAAGCCACGGTATCCGTAAGCCGATGAACCAACTGTGTATTTAATTGCTGCACCAATACAAGCAACTGCCAAAACCAGATAAATAATTGCTTCTACAAAATTTTCTTTACCAAACGAAAAATAAACAACGGCAACCGAAGAAATCATACCTAAAACAGCTGTGATGATGATTGCCCTTTTCATTGCTTCTTTTTTAATTTCACCGCTTTGAATGGCACGTTGTGGTCCTACCCTGTTTTCGTTATCTGTTCCTTTAACAGCATCGCCATAATCGTTTGCGTAATTAGATAGTACCTGAAAAAACAAGGTTGTAAGCAAACACAAACCGAAAATAAGCCAGAATTTTGAGTGCGACGGAACTGCCTGATACGCACAAGCACTACCTAAAATAATTCCCGAAACAGATAACGGCAAGGTGCGTAAACGCGCGGCTTTAATCCATTTTTTCATGCAGATGTGTATTTACGAATTGAGTAATCGTTGAAAAAACAAGTTCTTTTTGTTCTTTGTGAGCAGTGTGTTTTGCGTTTGATACAATTAATTTTTCGACAATTCCAGATGACTTATCAAACGCATTTACCTGATTCATAGATCCAAATTCATCAAATTCGCCTTGAATAACTAATGTAGGAACAGTGATTTTTGGAATAAAATGTTCGATATTCCAAGTTTGATGTTCATCTGAAAGCCATGTTTTTGTCCAAGCGTAGTATAAATCATAAACTTTATCGCCATGATATTTTTGTAATGCTTTAGCGATTTGAGTTGTTTTCAAAATATTTTCGGCTTCCACAATTCCTTTTAGCGTTTCGGGTTCAATCAACACATGAACACCTTCAATAATCAGTAATTCCAGATCATTTGGAAACATTCCTGCAAAAATGGTAGCAACCGAAGCTCCGTCTGAAAACCCGAACAAAATAGGTTTTTCAATTTGCCAATAATTTAAGAGATCCTTTAAAATATCCGCTTCCTGTTCCAAATAATTAATTGGTCTTTTAACGGTATAATTGTCCGATTTTCCGTAACCACGTCGATCATACGCAATTACATTACATTTTAATTCCTTTGCCAATTCCTCTGGCCATTCACGCCATAAAAACGTGCAACCTAATGAATCGTGCAATAAAATAATGGTATTTCGTGGGTTTTCTACTTCCCACTTTTTAAAATATATGTTCGATGTTTGTATAAAAACAGTTTGTTCGTGCAAACGTATTACATCCATGAATGTTTGTTTTTTTCTATTTTATAAAGAATTTCGTTAACCATTTGCTGTAGGATATAGAAATCGTAATAATACAAGGTAACTATGCCGGCAGCAGTGTACAAATTTAACGAACCTATTTGTCTTTTCTCTTGAAAATAACTTTGAGAAATGGAAACTTTTTGAATTTTATCGATTGGAAGATAAGTGGTAGAAATATCCCAAATTCCGCTTTTAAGAATTACAAAATCATCTTTAAAAACCATCTTTTCGTTTTTATATCCCATGTAAATTAAGAGACAACCCAAAATAAAAAACGGCAGAATAACCCAACTAAAAAGTAAAGAATCGGTAAAATATAATATTGTTAATGCAATGATTGCAGGGATACAAAGTATCGCTATTTTAATTACTAAAACTCGAATATGAGGTTTGTATCCGCTCTTTAAATCACTCAAATTTTTACTAAAAACAACATTGAATAATGTATTTAATTCCAAATAATTAGCTCCAGGAATAATTAATCCCTTTTTCTTTTGATTATTTTCGTTTGATTCGACTTGCTTGATTTTAACTTCGAACAAATTCATAAGTTTTTGAAAGTAGTTTTGCTGAAACTGAAACATTTGCACTTTGTTTGCAGGAATCGAAATAATATGCGAATCTGTTAAACCATAAGACGCTGTAAGATGCTTGTCTTTTAAATTTATCTGATAGTTGTAGTAAGTTAGTAAGGTTCTTGCCAAATTGAAAATCACCACCAAAGCTATCAATCCAAAAAAGATCGCAACACCTACCAAACCTAAATATTGATCATACGACGCTTCAAAAATATCATCATAAACAGACGCATCATCTTTATAGAAAAAATCTTGTAACTGATCAATTATCTGAAACGAGAAGGCAATCAATAAACCGAATGTTTGCAGGTAATTACGTGTTAATCCGATTTTTATCAGACTGATCAAACTTATTTTTATTTTATCATTTGGCTGATCTTCAATTATTACTTGTTGACTTTCATCTGATAAAATAGTTGTTGATTCCTGATTTGTTTCAACCGAAGAAGTCAGCACGTCTTTCAATGCCAAAGCTTTTTGAAAATCAATTCCGTTGATTTCAATTTCGGTAGATGAGCTTCCGGCGGTATCGATATTCACCAAATAAAGTCCGATAATTTTGTGTGTAAACTTCTGATTTAGATTAACTTCGTGTATTTTATCGAGCTTTACAACCGTTGTAGATTTGTTTAACCAACCTTTTTTAATAATTAGTTCATCGCCAACAACCTGATACGAAAAATAGAAGTAATTGATTAATTTTGTTACAAAGGTCGCCAGAATAATCACACCAATAACCGCAAAAAAGTACCAACTTTTAAATTCGCGTTTTACCACCATTAAAGCAATTATAGGCCATGCAGCACGAGCAACCGTGTACAATGTAGTTCCTAAAACTAAAAACAGGGCTTTTTTGTCGAGTTTATTTGGAAGCGAAAAGTTATGACTGATTTTCTGACTCATCGTTTAACTCTTGAATGCGGTTCATTAAAAAACTTTTCCATCTTTCGGCTTCTTCCAAAGTAAGTCCTGGAATTGAAATATCCGAGAAATTATTAGCTGCTGTGTACATTACCAAGGTTGCCAACCCTAACTTTTTAGCATACCAACCTTGCTTTATAACCACATGCTGCAAACGAATGTAAGGTGAAATATGTGTAGATTTAAAGATTAATCCTTTCTTAAAAAGTACATCGTGCTGGCGAAAAGCATATTTCTTTTTTTTGTAAGATAATAACGGCAATAAAACCAACAAACCAGTAAGTACAAGAATTGGAACAATTGCATAAAATTTTTCGATTTCATCAATCAGAAAAAACAAAGCAACACAAACTCCAACACCTAAAACTAAAGTAACCAGTGAATTAAGTAGTACTATTTTTTTATAATTATTGTGTAAACCTGAAAATGTAATTTCCTGATATTGTGGAACTTCATCCAGTTCAACTAAAGTATTTTCGAACATAAGTTTTAATTTGTTTAAAGAGTATTATCTCTTTAAGTAATAATGGTAAAGTTAATAAAATTAAGTGTATTTTATTTAATATCGTTCACATTATAGCACAAAAAAAGAGTTCAACATCACGCTGAACTCCTTTAATTTTATTTAGAAATAAACATTATTTCTTTTTAATATAAGTTGCAATTACTTTATTATTTGCATCTAATAATTGCAGTTGATCTTTTTTAATTTGAATTGATTTTGCAGTACCAAACGGAACGCTGTAAATTAAATGCTTCATTTCTTCGCCGCAATAACGCATGGTTGACATTCCTTTATCAAAACTTACTTTATTGTTTGAAACGTTAAATTCGCCTCCTTGACCGTTACAACCATCGCTTGCACCGTAATTAGCATCTTGAAACGATAAAACCAATTCTTTTTGCTCATCGGTTGGAACAAAATCTCTATTTTGAACATCTAATCTTTTTAAAACCCAAGAAGTGTTATTAAGTGTATTCTTAATTTCTTCTGAAGTTGCTTTTTTAGAATCAAAATTTTGCGAACTTCCGCAAGCAGTTATTCCTAACGTAAAAACGGATACCAATGCTATTGTGACAATTTTTTTCATTTGATTTTTATTTCAAATATACTACTTTTTCTTCTTTAAACTGAAACCATAAGCTAAACGAAGCGCAATTTGATCGGTTTCATAATCGCTATAATGTTCATATCGCACACTAGCGTCTAAAAATTTGTTGGCAAACCCGAAAACAGGTGCTAAAATTAACGAGTTATCAATATTTCCATTAACTCCAAACGCAGCACCGGCTTCGCCCATTAAGTAAAACTGATTTCCAAGAAAATATTTAAAACCTAATTTTGCAGGTACAAATCCAACTTCTTCAGGTTTTGCAAATAGGTGTGTATACCCCGATGTTAATGTTATAGATGTTTTTTGAGTAAAATCGTACTGTGCACGGGCATCAATTCCAACGCTTCCGTCATAAGCACCATCGGTAGGAAATCCACCATTTAAACCAAATCCCAATCTAAATCCTTTGTTGTATTCTGTTTGACTAAATGCTGCCGAACCTATAAATAAAGTTGCAACAGCGGTATAAAAAATCTTTTTCATAATTTCTATCTTTTTTAAGTAAGAAGTACTCAACTGTTATGCCATTCCTGATTTTATATAAATATCTTTGCAAAAAAAATTGATGGATCTTAAAAAATATACCCAAGAATTCGGTTATAATTTTAAATTGGCATACCCGATTATCCTAGCAATGTTGGGGCATACCGTTGTAGGAATTGTTGATAATATTATGGTTGGAAAAATTGGTGCTACAGAATTGGCTGCTGCATCGCTTGCCAATAGTTTTATATTCATTGCATTATCTGTAGGTGTGGGATTTTCCACAGCAATAACTCCTTTAATAGCTGCATCAGACACTGAAAATGATACAGTTAAAGGTAGAAATATTTTTATAAACGGTGTGTTTTTGTGTACGCTTTTAGGTTTGATATTGTTCGCATTGCTGTTCTTTTTAAAACCATTTATCGATTTAATGAATCAGCCTGCAGATGTTACCCAAATGGCAAAACCGTTTTTAGATGTGGTGGCACTTTCGTTGATTCCGTTGGTTATGTATCAAGGTTTTAAGCAATTTGCCGACGGAAAATCGCAAACAAAATATTCTATGCATGCCACCATTATAGCCAATTTAGTTAATGTGCTTTTTAACTATCTTTTAATTTATGGTGTGTGGATTTTCCCCGAAATGGGTATGATGGGTGCTGCTTATGGCACACTTATTTCGCGTATTGCCATGCTGGTGTATTTTATTGTGGTTATGTATCGTTTAGATATTTTTACGCCATATTTAAAGAACATTTCGTTAAAAGAAATCAATTTAAAAACATCAAAATACATTGCAAGTATTGGTATTCCGTCGTCTATGCAGTCTTTGTTTGAAGTCGCTTTGTTTACCGGAGCCGTTTGGATTTCGGGTATGTTGGGTACTACCTCGCAAGCTGCAAACCAAATTGCGCTTTCAATGGCATCTATGACTTTCATGTTTGCATCGGGCTTAAGTGTTGCAGGAATGATACGTGTTGGAAACCAAAAAGGCTTGAAAGATTACGTTAAAATGGAAACTGTAGCAAAATCAATCATGTTAATGACGTTTATTCTTTATTCTGGATTTGCATTATTTTTTATGATTTTTCATAATTACATTCCGTTGCTATTCTTGAATAATAACGATCCGAATCAATTAGTAATGAATCAACAAGTGATAGAAATAGCAGGAAAACTATTGTTGATTGCAGCCATTTTTCAGATTTCAGACGGAATTCAAGTAACAGCTTTAGGTGCTTTAAGAGGCTTACAAGATGTAAATTTACCAATGGTTATTACCTTTATTTCTTATTGGGTAATCGGATTTCCACTATGCATTTATCTGGCATTGTACACACCTTTAAAAGCCGAAGGTATTTGGTACGGATTATTGGGTGGTTTAACGGTAGCCGCAATTTTTTCGTATCTTCGCTTCAATTTCATGGCAAAAAAATACATTAACAATAACATTAAAATTTAAACAATGGATTTACCAAAATTTGTTTTAGCCGATAACACCGATTTCCCCGATAATTTATTTGTGATACATTTAGAATATCCTCGTTTTATTATTGATTTAGAAACAGAAGATATTGAATTTTTAGAAGAATTAGACGAATCTGAAGAAGTAGAAATTAAAGAAGAAATGGATCGTTTGATTGATTTAGCTGGCGAATTCTACGAAAGAGAAATTACCCGTTTTGCTGAAGAGGAATAAAAAAAACACTTGCTTAAGCAAGTGTTTTTTTATTTTGCATACTCCCCGTTTGTTTTAAGCGGTTATGAAATTTAAAGGCTTCTTCTAAAATGTGCGGTGTTTGTCCGCCGGTTTGGTTGCATGCTCGTTGAAAATAATCGCGAATTTCTGCTTTAAAATCAGGATGAACACAGTTTTCAATAATCACTTCGGCACGTTCGCGCGGTGCCAATCCACGTAAATCTGCCAAACCTTGATCGGTTACTAAAATATCAACATCGTGTTCGGTATGATCGTGATGCGTAACCATTGGTACCACATGCGAAATATTATTTTCTTTTGATGCTGATTGACAAACAAAAATGCTTAAATAGGCATTTCGAGCAAAATCGCCTGATCCGCCAATTCCGTTCATCATTTTACTGCCCGAAATATGTGTAGAATTCACGTTGCCATAAATATCAAATTCAATGGCTGTGTTAATTCCGATAATTCCTAAACGGCGAACAACTTCAGGAGCATTCGAAATATTTTGCGGACGCAAAATCAGTTTATCTTTATAATCATCGAAGTTATTAATCAATCGATCATAACAATCTTCAGAAACGGTAATCGAAGATCCCGAAGCAAAATCAAGATTTCCAGAATCGATCAATTCAAAAGTAGAATCCTGCAAAACTTCAGAATACATGGTTAAATTCTTGAAATTAGAATTTTTAAAGCCCATTAAAACTGAATTCGCCACTTTACCAATTCCCGCTTGCAAAGGCAGTAAACTGTACGTTAGCTTTCCTTTTTTAACTTCATTTTCAAAGAAGTTTAAAAGATGGTTTGATATCGCAGTTGTTTTAACATCTGGTTCGGCAATAACGGCAGGCTGGTCGGTAATATCGGTATAAACTACGGCAATTACTTTTTCAGGATCGATCTCAATAAAAGGTTTTCCAATTCTGTCTGTCGGATTTTGAATATTAATCACCTCGCGATCGGGATACGAATTTGGAACCGAACAATCGTGAATTCCTTTAAAAGACAACGGAATTTTTGTATTGATTTCTATAATGATCTTTTTAGCCTGCGAAGCAAAAAAAGCCGAATTTCCAATGGAAGTTGTTGGAATGATGTTTCCGTTTTCATCGATCAAAGAAGCTTCAATAATTGCAACATCAACCGGAGCAATATGTCCGCAGATTAACTGCTCTACGGTTTCGCTTAAATGTTGGTCGATGTATTTTAAACGATAATCATTAATTGATTTTCGCAAAGCCGGATCTGCCATAAAAGGCATTCTGCGTAACAAAGCGTTATTTTCTGCCAAATCGGCATCGGTTGTGTACCCTAACGATGCTCCTGTAATCAGCGTAATGGCAACATCTTCGGTTGCTGCGCGCTTTGCAAATGCAGGCAAAACAGATTTACTGTCGCCTGCCTTTGTAAAACCGCTTGCCCCTACTACATTGTTATTTTCAATCAACAAAGCTGCTTTATCGGCAGCCATTACTTTATCAATATAATTTCTATATAAAATTCTATCCATTATTTTGCTGTCGTTTGTTATTTTCGTGACTTACAAATTTACAAAATGCACAAACAATAATTTATTAAACAAAAAACAATTCAATTTTGAACGTTATTTTTAAGAAATTAATCAAAATTTTAAGATTTAATTTTTATTCGTAAAAAAAGAATCAAGAAAAAAAATCTATTCTATAATTTTATTTAAAGTAAACTGAATTAATTCATCAATGGTTTTGTAAGGATCAGCACTAAAAGTTCCATTTTTACGGTTGGCAACAATTGCGTTTAACGATAATGCTTTATGACCCAATAATTTAGATAAGCCATAAATTGCAGCGGTTTCCATTTCTAAATTGGTTGCTTTTAAACCATCAAATTCAAATGAATCTATTTTATCGTTCAATAATTCATCGTTGAGTTTTAAGCGTAAAACTCTGCCTTGTGCCCCGTAAAATCCACCGGCTGTAACGGTAATTCCTTCAAAAACGGTATCAGCTTTAAACTTTTTAACCAAATCACTATCAGCAGAAACAACATAAGGTAAACCTTTGTTTAAATCCCAATTGGTATGGTTTACAAAAGATTTTTCTATTGATTGATTGGTAGCATTTTCTAAACCATAACTGCGCAACATATTATCTGTACCAATGGCAAATGCCGACATTAATAAAGAATCGACAGGAATATCTGCTTGCAACGAACCCGATGTTCCAACACGGACAATATTTAAACTAGTTAAGTTAGATTTTGCCGTTTTTGTTGCGAAATCTATATTTACCAATGCATCTAATTCGTTCAGCACAATATCGATATTATCCGGACCAATTCCTGTTGAAATAACGGTTAAGCGTTTGCCTTTATAAGTTCCGGTTTGAGTTTTGAATTCCCGTTTTTGAGTAGAAAATTCAACCGAATCAAAATATTTCGTAATGGATTCTACTCGATCCTGATCACCAACAAAAATGATATCGTTTGCTATATTTTCGGGCTTTAAATTTAAATGATAAACGCTACCGTCTGGGTTTAAAATAAGTTCCGAATCTTTAATTTTTTCCATATCAACCTCCTACTCGTTTTACTTTATAGCCTTTGTTTTTAAGATAATCCATTATTTTATCGCGAAAATTTCCCTGAATAATAATTTCACCATCTTTCGCGCTTCCACCAACTCCACACAAAGTCTTTAAATCTTTACCTAAAGTTTTTAAATCATCGGCAGATCCAACAAAGCCTTTAATAACCGTAGCTACTTTTCCGCCACGATTTTTCTTATCTAAATGCGCTTCCAGATGTTGTTGGTTAGGATTTAATGTTTCTTCGGTTTCATCATTCTGATTAAATTCAAAATCTTTATTGGTAGAAAAAACAAATCCTCCTAAATCTTCTAAACTCGATATTTTTTTTGCCATTTTTAACTATTAATTTTGATAATCAAATATACATAAACTATACAGAAAGCTTATTTTTGTAGTATTAAAATTAACAATTTTGAATAGAGCTGATCTACATAAACTTACGCAAGAAATTATAACTGCAATTGCCAACAAACAACCGTTGCTTGCAAAGACCAACATTGCCAAAACGCAGGAATTAATCGATCAACTAACAGACAACACCACTGATAATGAGAAATTGGTTGAATTATCGAAATATCAAACCCTGCTTACCCTGTTAAATAATAAATTAAAATAGTACATTTACTTAATTTTAAATTGCAACCGTTTATGAAAACCGTTAGAATTGTTGGCGTGCCCGAACATTTTAATTTTCCTTGGCAGTTAACTATTGATGAAGGAATGTTTAATGAAGTTGGTATTGATGTTGATTGGACCGATGTACCCGAAGGAACCGGTAAAATGTGCGAACTGTTACGTACCAACCAAACCGATTTAGCCGTTATTTTAACCGAAGGTATTTTAAAGGATATTGCCAACGGAAACGAATCGGTTATTCTGCAAACATTTGTTCAATCGCCTTTGCAATGGGGAATTCACGTGAATGCCGAAAGCAACTATAAAACGATTGATGATTTATATGGAAAAACAGCTGCAATTTCTCGTTACGGTTCGGGGTCTGAATTAATGACGTATGTAAATGCAGCCAATAATAATTGGAATTTTGATTCGATAAAATTCGAAATCGTAAATACATTGGATGGCGCGGTTGAATCATTATCTGCCAACAAAGCGGATTATTTTATGTGGGACAGATTTATGACGCAACCCATTGTTGACAAAGGAATTTTTAGACGTGTTGATGTTTGCCCAACGCCTTGGCCATGTTTTATGATTGTTGCACGCAAAGAATTTTATGAGCAAAATAAAGCTTTGGTAAACAATTTGATAGAAACTATAAATCAAACAACAAGCGAATTTAAAATAATTCCGAGTATTGACCGAACATTAGCAAGCGTTTTCAATCAAAAATTAGAAGATATTCAGCAATGGTTGCAAATAACCAGATGGTCGCAAAAAAAGCCAACCGAAGCACAGTTTAACCAAATTATTTCCGATTTAATAAAATTTAAAATAATAAACCAGCCTTTAAAATATTCCGAAGTTGTTGTTTAAAAGTAGTTAATGAAAATATCAAACATAAAATTATTGCGTACCCTAAATAAGCTTAGCCTTCCTAAGCCTTGGGATACTATTATAATTTTATTGTTAACGCTTTTAACGCTGATTCCTGTTTTTATTATTCTGCATCAGAATTTGATAGATCCGGAATGGCCTGCGCATTTAGACCGTATTTTACTTTTCTTGGTAATTACCGCAATTGTTACTTACATTTTACATTATATAAAACGATTTTTGTTTTTTGCGATAATAATTTATCTACTTGTGCTTTTGTTTGGAACTTTATCAACCGGTTACGGTTTCAAATCGGTTTTCGAAGATTATCGTTCCATGATTTATGCCATGAGCGACAATCCGAATCCGCAGGATATCATCGTTTCTAAACTGTTGCCATTCCCAAATAAATCAAAAATTATAAAAGCGATTGAGTACGATAATCCTAAGGTTAGAAATTTTGCGGTTGGTGCTACCGCGAAGCATTTTCGAAATATCAAAGGATACAAAGAATATCGACAAATAATTCAGTGTTTTGCTATTTTTAAGGAAATTCAGGATAAATGGAACTATGTAAACGATCCTAAAAATCGTGAATATATTGCAACGGCATCAGAATCTTTACAACATTTTTCTGGCGATTGTGACGATCATTCTATCTTAATGGCTGCATCAGTCCGTGCCATTGGCGGAACTCCGCGATTGATCCACACAAAAGAACACATGTATCCCGAAATGCTTATCGGCACCAAAGCCGATTTAGAAAACGTGATTTATTTAATTAAAGAGGTTTTGTTTGTAAAGGAATCAAAAGGAAAAACGATACATTATCATATAGACGAACGCGGACAAGTTTGGTTGAATTTAGATTATACGGCAAAATATCCGGGCGGACCATTTATGAGTGAAGAAATTTTGGGAGAATTAACCTTGAATTAATTATGAATATTTTTATAACTACAGGAGCTATTTTTGGAGCTTTAGGAATTATTTTCGGAGCCTTTGGTGCACACGCCCTTAAAAAGATTTTTAACGAAGATCAACTTAAAAATTTCGAAACCGGTGTAAAATATCAAATGTATCACGCACTACTTTTAGTAATCATTGGTTTCAACATACAACACATTACCAGCTACGAAAATCTGTTGTTTTATTCGCTTACTTTCGGAATACTGCTGTTCAGTTTCAGCATTTATGGTTTATGCATTAGTAGCGCACTGAATAAAAAGTTAAAAATATTAGGACCAATCACACCAATAGGCGGATTATTGCTGCTTTTAGGCTGGATTTTACTAATTTTAAACTCTATAAATTAATTTTATTTTTATTAACATTAAATTTTATACATTTACACCAAATTAAATTAACTATTTTAAATGAAAAAATTATTTGCACTTGCTTTTACTGCAGCAGTTTTAGTTTCTTGTAACAAAGACGGATATACTATTAAAGGTGAAGTAAAAGGTTTTGAAGATGGAACGAAAGTTTATATCAACAAACAAGACGAAAACGGATTTACCAAAATAGATTCTACTGATGTTAAAGGCGGTACATTCACTTTCAAAAATGATAAAGCACCGGAAACCGACATTTATTTTATTGAATTAGGTAAAACACAAGAATTTATGTATCCTTTTATTTTAGAAAAAGGAGACATTAAATTTACTTTTGATAAAGAAAAGCGTGATGAAGTTAAAGTCAATGGTACAAAAAATAATGATTTAATGACTTCATACAATGAAGAGGCTGTAAAAATTCAAAAAGAAATTATGGATTTTCAGCAACAAAATGATGCAAAGTACAGAGAAGCTAAAGAAAAAGGAGATCAAGCAACTGCATTAGCATTAGAAACGCAGTTAAGAAACCTGCAAAATAAATATGTAGATCAAAATAAAAAATTCATTACCACTAATAAAGATTCTTACATTTCATTATTATTGTTAACGCAATTAGCAATGTCTGATGCTTTAACACTTGATGAAGTAAAGAAAAATTACAATGATTTAGACGCTTCTGTAAAAGACACTAAAAAAGGTAAAGAATTCGCTGACAACCTTAAAAAAATAGAAGCTTCGGAAAAAGAAAGTCAGGAAAAAAAAAATAAAGTTGCAATAGGACAAAAAGCTCCAGACTTTACAGCTAACACTCCTGAAGGAAAGGCAGAGTCATTACACAAAAATTTAGGTTCAAAAGCAACAATTATCGATTTTTGGGCATCATGGTGTGGTCCTTGTCGTAAAGAAAATCCTCATGTAGTAGCACTTTACAACAAATACAAAGCACAAGGATTAAAAATTGTAGGTGTTTCTTTAGATAAAACAAGAGAAGCTTGGATAAAAGCAATTGCCGATGATAAATTAGATTGGTTACAAATATCGAACCTGCAATATTGGGACGATGTTATTGCAAAGGAATATGCAGTAGAATCAATTCCTGCGACATTTATTTTAGATGCTAACGGAACAATTGTAGCAAAAGATTTAAGAGGTGCAGAATTAGATGCTAAAATTGCTGAACTTGTAAAATAATACTTCTTGCAAAATCATAAAAAAGTCGGTACATTGTTACCGACTTTTTACGTTTACAATTATGCTGCAAAAATATATTTTTTATTTACTCCTACTCTTTGCTCCTTTTACAGTAAGTGCACAACAAACTGAAAAACAACAGCAGAAAGAAAATTCCAAAAACGAAGGTTTTGCCGAATTTGAAAAATTCATTAAACCTTACAGAGAAAAATTAGAAGAAATTTCTCAGCACAAACCTAAAATAGCGGATCCGTCAAACTTTACTATCGAAGAAAGAAATGCCTATTTGAAGCATTTTCTATTAGAAAAAAAAGCAAAAAATGACATTGAATTGGCAAAATTCACTTTTATAAAACAAAATAAAAATAGCAGTTATACCCAAGTGCTAGTGGCTGAAAAGTTGAATGATATTTTTGAAGAAGTTAATTATGATTTATTAGAAGCCTTTTACAATGAATTAAACCAACACGATAAAAATTCTGAAAAAGGCAAAAAACTTGCATCATTTTTAAAAGAATACGAACAGATAAGAATTGGTAGTAAGGTTGCAGATTTTTCTTTACCCGATGTAAATAAGAAGCAGAAAACATTATATAAATATTTAGGCAAATATACAATTATTGATTTTTGGGCATCGTGGTGTGGACCTTGTCGACAAGAAAACCCAAACACTGTTGCACTTTACAATAAATATAAAAATAAGGGACTGAAAATAATCGGAGTTTCGTTAGATACAGATGAACAAAAATGGATCACTGCAATTGAAAAAGACAAATTAATGTGGTTACACCTTTCAAATTTAACCGGGTGGAAAGAACCATTACTACAGTATTTTAAAGTAACAGCTATACCTAAATTAATTATAGTAGATAAAAAAGGAACTATCATAGCAAAAGACTTAAAAGGCGAAGAATTAGCTAAAAAGATTGATGAGCTATTTACAAAAAAATAAAATCGTACTATAGAAGTACGATTTTATTTTGTGACGATGGCAGGATTCAAACCTGTAACATTTGTGTAATAATATTACTCCCTCTCCCCATTCAAATTTGTCAACAGCACATCAGTCATATAATCAACAAAAGGTCTTGATTTTTTAAAAACGTTTGCTGCTTCCTTGTAGAAATCTAGACTTAAAACTTCTTTATCAGTAAATTTATGAATCAGCAAAAACTGCTTTTTCTTTAATAATGCAATTCGTTCGTGTGTTTTATCGAATCCTTTCGGAGCTGTTTTAACTTCGTCGCCTTCTAAAGTTCCAAATGTAGTTTTAATATCTTTAGAATTCAATATGGATTCTAATTCATCATCTAATTCGATTTCTTTTCGAATACGCAACAAATCTTCTTTATTCGGATCAAAAAAGCCAATACCAATAAAAGAATTTTCCGGTTCTATATGAAGGTAATATCCACCACGAAATTCGGGTTGTAATCTGCCTATATACATAGAAAAATGATTTTTATAAGGAGTTTTATCTGTAGAAAATCGAACATCACGGTAAATTCTATATATCTTCAAAGATTCTAAATGATCTACTGGTTTTAGTTCGTTATACACATGGTTAAACAAACTGCTTACTGTTTCTTTAGCATCTTCAAAACTCTTTTTATTTTCAACAAACCATTCGCGGTTGTTATTTTTCTGCAATTTATTTATAAAATCTAAAACGTTCTGCATTACTTTTTTATTTAAAGATAATACTAATTATTATCCTTTAAAACGTTTGAAACATATTTTCCAATGTTTTCGGCAATTTTGGCTGTCGGTAAATCATCGGTTCCTCCATTAAACGGATCTTCAATTTCTTCGGCAATCAATTCAATACTTAACAAAACATAGAAAATAATCATTACTAAAGGTACAATAAAATACCCCGTTGTAAACACATACCCAATTGGCAAAGTAAGTACATAAACGAAGATAAATTTCTTTATAAAAACGGCATACGCAATAGGAATCGGTGTGTTTTTAATTCTTTCGCAAGCACCGGCAACATCTAACAAACCGTTTAAATTTTCATCTAAAATCATTTTGTCCTGCGGTGATATTATCTTCTCACGTTCTAATTTTTGTAAGGCAATATACATTTTACCTACAATTTTTGTTGGTGGATGTTGTGCTTTTAAAGATTCTTCGTATTCTGGATGCTCTTCTTCATCGAGCATGTATTTGGTTGATTCGCTTGTAAGATGCGTGTGCAAAACTTTTGCAAACAACTTAATTTTGTTGGTAAAATAAATACGTGAAACCTTATCATCTTCGGGTAAAAGTGCATTTAATTTAACCGATAAATTTCTAGAATCATTTACCAGTTTGCCCCACATTTTTCTACCTTCCCACCAACGATCATAAGCTGTATTTGTTCGAAAAACCAAAAGTAACGACAATACAAAACCAATTACCGTATGTAATATTGAAGTATTTTTTAAGGCTGAATTTTGTGAAAGATCAAAATAATCGAGCTCTAAATAAGCTACCAGCCAAGACAACAATCCCATTAAAATAATTGCCGGCCATAATTTACGAACTGTATCCGATTTATGAATCTTAAAAATAAATCCCAACCAGTCTTTTGCGTTATATACTTGCATGTTTTATCGTTTACCTAATTCTATAACTTCTAAATTTTCAATTTTATCTTTATCAATTTCAAACCGAAGCATGGTTCGCATCTGATGAAATCCGTAAATACCTGCTGCACCAGGGTTTAAAGTTAAACAATTAAACTGTTTATCGAACTGCACTTTTAATATATGCGAATGTCCGCAAATGAAAATATCGGGTTTATGTAACAAAAATCCTTCTTTAATTCTTGCAGGATATTTCCTCGGATAACCGCCAATATGCGTAATCCAAACCTTTTTATTTTCGCACATAAAAACAGCATCTAACAGAAATTCTTTTCGTGCTTCGGCATCATCAATATTTCCGTAAACAGCTTGTAACGGTTTTACTTTTTTAAGGGCATCGGTCACTTTCAAATCGCCAATATCGCCCGCATGCCAAACTTCATCTGCTTGTTCTGCATAATGCAAAATTCGATCGTCGATGTAACTGTGCGTATCAGACAATAACAAAATTTTCTTCATTACTTTTTTTGCTTGGTTGTGTAAAATAAAATCATTTCTTCGATTGCATTGCTACAAACCGGACAAAAATCTTCGGTATTGTTGATTTTCATTCTGCAGGTTAATGTAGGTATGTACAATCCGTTGCCTTTTAATCCTTCAAAAGCACCGATTTCGATTTCTTTCTGCATTGATGCATCTGTTGGAACAGGCGTTTCGGCTTTTAGCAAACTCTTCCATTTAGACGAAAAATCAACCAACGAAGTAATATTTTTCTCCCAAGGTTCGATACTCAAAGTCGCTTTGTTTTCAAAAACATCTTCCGCATAAAAATATTCATCTGCCAAACCTGCAAAACTGTGTCCGAATTCATGAACAACAACCGGTGCAAATTCCTTGTTTTTTGTCGTGGTTAAACTGTACGAATTCAAAATACCGCCACCACCGTAAAAATCGGTATTTGCTAAAATAATAATGTGCTGATACGGAATATTTTCTAACTGTGTATGCAGTAATTTGGTATGCAATGTGGTTAAATATCTATTAGAATAAAAAGTATCGAAGTTTGATTTAACAGCCGTATTTAACCAAATATCTTTTGAAGGAATGCTTATACCCGACTGTTTTGAAACCGTTTTAACTGCAACTATTTCAAAATAATCCTGATATTTTTTAAAAACCTTATGTTTAAACAAATTTTCGACGGTTTTATGCGCATATTCCATGAAAAGATCTAATTCGTTTTCTGCATATCCTTCGGCAACCAACGCAATTTTAATCGGATTTTTAACTTTAGAATGATGAACAATTTCATACGGATTCTGGACATCTTTTGATTTTCGAATTAAAATATCTTTGGGATCGATAAACTGTTGTGATAGTATTCTATCTTGTCTATCAGCTGTGAAAAACGAGATATCAACTCGGATTGGTTCTTTCGGAAAAGGAATCAAAAAAGAATTCTCAAAACTTTTAAACTGCTTTTTAGCATCTTCTAACGTTAACCATTCTTGAAACAGACTTCCAAACGGCAAAACATAAATAAGCTTATCATTTGCAGTGCTGTAAACCTTAATTTGTCCATTACCTTGAATTGGTGTAACCGAAAGATTATCAACGCGTCCGTGCCATTTATTTAACTGAATCATTTCACTTAAATAAATATTCTGCTGGTTGGCGTTTCCTGCAAAAATATAATCTAACCGTAAGGTTTTATCTGTAAAATAATCATTGAAGTTTTGAGCGCTTGCAATAAAGCTTATCAATAAAAAAAAGAATAGTAAACGTGTTTTCATGAAATATTGTTTCTACAAAAATATTAGTTTTTTGTTAATGAAATGATCTAAACTTAAATAGATAATAATCTAAATGAACCATATAGACACATAGATATTTCAAACTATATTTAATTTGAGGTTTAAATAGATTTTATCTACGATAAAACATAGCTCAACTATGCAGTTTAGTAATCTATGAAATATTTATAAAATATTGATGACATGAACCTATGTGGTTTTAAAAAGTTTACATGAGTTTAACACAAGCGTTCCGCTAAATTAAAGTATATTTGTACGTTTAAATTTTTAATAATTGAGGTACTTTATTCAGTTTGCATATAACGGCACAAATTACCATGGTTGGCAGCATCAACCCCAAGCAATTAGCGTACAAGAAGTTTTAACCAAAGCTGTTAATGTATTGTTTAGAGATGATTTTGAACTGGTTGCTGCAGGTAGAACCGATGCCGGTGTACATGCAAAATTAATGTATGCGCATTTTGATACTGATGTAGTGTTTGATAAGCAGTTAATGGTTCAAAAATTAAATTCGTTTTTACCTGAAGATATTACCGTTTTTAATTTTTTTGAAGTTGCTAATGATGCACATGCCCGTTTTGATGCCGTTTCAAGATCTTACGAATATCATATCAACACGTTTAAAAACAGCTTTTTAAAGAACTTAAGTTATTATCAGTTTAAAAATTTAGACATTGATAAAATGAACGAAGCAGCCAAAATTCTTTTAGAATACGAAGATTTTGAATGTTTCTGCAAAACACACACCGATGTTTTTACCTTTAACTGTAACATCACCACAGCTTATTGGGAAAAGAACGGTTCACAATTAATTTTTCATATTTCGGCAAATCGTTTTTTACGTAATATGGTTCGGGCAATTGTCGGCACCATGCTGAATGTAGGTTTGGGAAAAATTTCGGTTAACGATGTTCATGAAATCATAAAAAGCAAAAATCGCGGTAAGGCAGGTTTTTCTGTTCCGGCACACGGTTTATATTTAACACAAGTAGTATATCCATACATAAATGAAACAAAATAAAACTTCTACATTAAAAAAAGTAATGCATTACGCGCAGCCCTACAAAGATAAGATGTTTTGGGTGGTGCTTACGGTGATTACGCTTGCTGTTTTTGGAGCAATTCGCCCTTACATGGTTAAAAATGTAGTTGATGTTTACATTGCAAAAGCCGATTTAAACGGATTGACCATTTACGTAGCTTTAATGGCTTTGGTGCTTATTTTAGAAGTTTCGTCACAGTTTTTCTTTACATACATTGCAAGTTGGCTAGGGCAAAATATTATAAAAGACATTCGTACCACGCTGTTTGATAAAATGTTAAAATTCCGTTTGAGTTATTTTGATAATGAGCCAGTTGGTAAGTTAATTACCCGAAATGTATCTGATATTGAAAACATTGCAAGTATTTTTAGTCAGGGACTTTTTATGATTGTAGGCGATGTTTTAAAAATGGTAGTTGTTTTGGGAATTATGACATGGATGAACTGGAAACTAACCATTATTGTATTGGTTGCCATGCCGGTTTTATTATATGCTACACGCGTTTTTCAAAAACACATGAAAGTTGCCTTTGAAGAAGTTCGTTTGCAGGTTGCCAATTTAAACACGTTTATTCAAGAGCGCTTAACGGGAATGAAAATCGTACAATTGTTTAACCGTGAACAGATTGAATACGAAAACTTCAAAAAAATCAACCAAAAACATAACGATGCCTGGCAGAAAAACATTCTGTACAACTCCATCTTCTTCCCTATTGCCGATATTGTTTCGGCGGTTACATTGGGTTGCGTAATTATTTATGGTGGATTTACCATTGTTCAGGGCGATAATTTAACAACTACCGGAGATTTGTTTGGCTACACCATGATGATTTCAATGTTGTTTAACCCGTTGCGACAAATTGCCGATAAATTTAATGTGATGCAGATGGGAATTGTTGCTGCAGACCGAGTTTTTGAAATTTTAGATCGTGATGATTTAATTCAAGAAGAGGGAAAAATCACTGCTCCTGATTTTAAGGGCGCTATTGATTTTAAGAATGTCGATTTTAGTTACAGTAACGGCAAAAAAGTAATAAACAACATTAATCTGAACATTAAGGCAGGACAAACAGTTGCGTTTGTTGGAGCTTCGGGTGCAGGAAAATCAACCATTGCGAATCTTTTAAGTCGATTTTACGATATTGAATCAGGCGAAATTTTGATTGACGGAATGAACATCAACGATTTCACTTTAAACAGTTTGCGCGATCAAATTGCAGTGGTTTTGCAAGATGTTTTCTTGTTTTCGGATTCTATTTTAAACAACATTATTTTAGATAATTCAAAAATTACTAAAGAACAGGTAATTGCTGCGGCAAAAGAAATCGGCATTAACGATTTTATAGAGAAACTTCCGGGCGGATACGATTACAACGTAAAAGAACGCGGAGTAATGCTTTCATCAGGGCAACGACAATTAATTGCCTTTTTGCGTGCCTACATGAGTAATCCGAGTATCTTGATTTTAGATGAAGCTACTTCTTCTATCGATACCTATTCAGAAGAATTATTGCAAAAGGCGGTCGAAATCATTACAAAAGATCGAACATCAATCATTATTGCACACCGTTTGGCAACCATTGTAAATGCCGATTTAATTGTGGTTATGGATCAAGGAAGAATTGTTGAAACCGGCACACACGCTCAATTGTTAACCAAAGAAAACGGCGCATACAAAAATCTGTACGAATCACAGTACGCAAGTGTATCAGCCAATTGATAATTTTAAATGTTGTAAGTTTTAGGTTGTACAGTTAAGCAATTAAATATTCTTATCTTTTGACCTTACTACTTTTCGACTTTTGACTTAAATAGTTTTTAAAAAAATTCTTAAATTCGCAACGCACATCGTGCACATAAAAAATAAAACAATCAATGCTTAAAGCTTCATGCTTAAAGCTTAAAAACTAAAAAAATGAAATACGATATTATCATCTTAGGTAGCGGTCCGGGCGGATACGTAACAGCCATCAGAGCATCGCAATTAGGTTTTAAAGTTGCAGTTGTAGAGAAAGAAAATTTAGGCGGAATCTGCTTAAACTGGGGTTGTATTCCTACAAAAGCGTTATTAAAATCTGCACAGGTTTTTGATTATTTAAAACATGCTGCCGATTATGGTTTAACGATCAATGGCGAAGTTGATAAAGATTTTAATGCCGTTATTGCACGTTCGCGCGGTGTTGCAGACGGAATGAGCAAAGGTGTTCAGTTCTTAATGAAGAAAAACAAAATCGAAGTTATCGATGGTTTCGGAAAAGTAAAACCAGGCAAAAAAGTGGATGTTACAGATAAAGACGGTAAAGTAACCGAAATTTCTGCAGATCACATTATTATTGCAACAGGTGCACGTTCGCGCGAATTGCCAAACTTACCGCAAGATGGTAAAAAAGTAATTGGTTACCGCCAGGCAATGACCTTGCCAACGCAACCAAAGAAAATGATCGTTGTTGGTTCGGGAGCAATTGGTGTTGAGTTCGCTCATTTCTATAATTCAATGGGAACTGATGTTACGATTGTGGAGTTTATGCCAAACATTGTTCCGGTTGAAGACGAAGATGTATCAAAACAATTTGAACGTTCTTTGAAAAAATCAGGAATCAACATCATGACCAATTCATCTGTTGAAAAAGTGGATACATCTGGAGAAGGCGTTAAAGCTACCGTAAAAACAGCTAAAGGTGAAGAAATTTTAGAAGCTGATATTTTACTTTCTGCAGTTGGTATCAAATCAAACATAGAAAATATCGGTTTAGAAGAAACAGGAATTGCTACAGATCGCGATAAGATTTTGGTAAACGATTTCTATCAGACAAATATTCCGGGTTATTATGCCATTGGCGATGTAGTTCCGGGTCAGGCTTTGGCACACGTTGCTTCGGCTGAAGGAATTTTATGTGTAGAGAAAATCGCAGGTTTACATGTGGAGCCGTTAGATTACGGAAACATTCCTGGTTGTACTTATGCAACACCAGAAATTGCATCGGTTGGTATGACAGAGAAAAAAGCAAAAGAAGCGGGTTACGAAATTAAAGTGGGTAAATTTCCGTTCTCTGCATCAGGAAAAGCAAAAGCAGCCGGAACTCCAGACGGTTTCGTAAAAGTAATTTTCGATGCGAAATACGGTGAATGGTTAGGTTGCCACATGATTGGTGCCGGCGTTACCGATATGATTGCAGAAGCAGTTGTTGCCCGTAAATTAGAAACTACAGGTCACGAAATTTTAAAAGCAGTACACCCTCACCCAACTATGAGTGAAGCAGTTATGGAAGCTGTTGCTGCTGCTTACGATGAAGTGATTCATTTGTAATATTTTGTTTAAAGTTTAAGGATCAATGTTTAAAAGGTTGAACTGAATAATAAACCTCAAAGGAATTAATCTTTTGAGGTTTTTTTGTATGTTTACTTTTTAAAATTATACTTATGATTCTCCGAATTCTAGTTAATCTCTGTTTATTGATAATATCTTTTTCTGCTTCTGCTCAAAAAGAAGAATCACAATGTGTAAGAATCAAGAATTTTTCTGTTGAAGAAAGGAATCAAGATTATCCATTTAATAAAGCTAAAAGAGTTGTGTTTACATCCTTTAAAGAAAATCACAGAAAACTTTTAAAGAATAAAGATAGAGTCTATGAAAAAGGTGAAATAATTAGTTATATGCATGGAGAAATTATGCAGGAATATTTTGACTCTCTTAGGGTAGATTTCACAAGATATAATCCTGATGATTTTGAAGAAAAAGTTGATTTAAATGATGATCAGAAAAATGAATTAACTGATTTGATTTTTAACTTTGGAACTAAGAAAAAGAATTTAACTGTTGGAAGAGCTAAATGCTATACGCCACGAAATGCGATTTTATTTTTTAATGAGAATGATGAACTATTTGGCTTTTTAGAAATTTGTTTTCAATGTAATGGATTTAGAAAAAGTACCAAAGAAATTGATTTATATGATAGATGTGGTGAAAAACTATACCTACTAAAAGAGCAATTCGCCAAAGCTGGTATTAAATACGGAATAGAAAAAGAGTTCTAATGAATTTCATTTTTCAACAAAAACACATTATGAGAGTATCATTATTAATACTATTTTTCTTTCTAAAAATGAATTTTGGATTTGCTCAAGGTTATAGCGCTCCTTGTAGTAGAGTTAACGAATTTTCTATTGAACGACGAAATCAGAATTATCCATTTAGCCAATCAAAGAAAATTTTATTTGTTTCGTATAAAGAAAGTATTGAAAAATTAGAAAGTTTTCAAAGAAAAAAATCAAATATTAATACTGAAGATTTCATCTATGGACAAATCATGCCTAAATATTTTAAATATCTAAAGTATGATTATTCAAGATATGACCCAGATTGTTTTGAAGAGAAAATTGAATTAAATGAGGATCAAAAAAACGAGTTAACTGATATAATTTATAATATTGGAAAAAATATTGAAACAAACGGCATGAGAGGAAGTGGATGTTACGCTCCAAGAAATGCCATTTTATTTTTTGATGAGAATGATAAACTGTTTGAATACTTTATAATTTGTTTTAGTTGCAATATAATTTCTCCAAGTGTTACATCGTTTAGTTTTAATGATGATTGTACAGAAAAAATCTCACTTCTTGAAGATTTATTTGAAAAAGTAGGAATTGACTTTGGCGTAAAAAAAGCGTTGTAAAACTAATATTCACAACGCTTTCTAACAAACTAAAAATTAATCCTCTCTACTTCCGTCATCTGCCATACGAACCATTTTGGGCGTAAATGTAGCCACAACATCAATAAGATTTTTTTGAGCTTCCATAACCTGATGAATATCTTTATAAGCCATAGGTGCTTCATCTAAACCGGCTCCAATCAAAGTTACATTATGATCTTTTAAAATAGCTTTAAAATCGGTTTTAGAAATTTCTTTTTTTGCCTGTGTTCTGCTCATTTGTCGTCCGGCTCCATGCGATGCCGACTGAATAGCTTCGGGCTCGCCTTTTCCACGGACTAAAAACCCCGGTGCAGTCATAGATCCCGGAATAATTCCCATAACATCTTTACTTGCAGGCGTTGCTCCTTTTCGGTGAACAATCACTTCTTCCCCATTCCACTGTTCTTTCCAAGCAAAATTATGATGATTTTCAACCTTAGCTAAAACTTCTACACCTAACGCTTTTTGCATTTTTTGATGGATCACTTCATGACAAGCCGATGCGTAATCTCCCGCCAAATTCATAGCCAGCCAATATTCCTGACCTTCGGTTGAATTCAAATCAAAATAAGCCAGATTTTTAGCTTCCTGAGGCAACTTACAAACTTTTTTAGCTAACTGCGTATAATGTCCGGCAATGGTAGCACCAAAACCACGAGAACCTGAATGCGTTAACAAAGCCACATATTTACCTTTTTCTATATTCAGTTGCTCATCACGTTCTGCAAATTCAATGATACCAAATTCCACAAAATGGTTTCCACCACCCGAACTTCCTAATTGCGCCCATGCTTTATCCTTTAAATTCTTTAAAAGCGGATTTTCATTAAACAATTGATTTTCCAAAACTCTGTGATCAAATCTATACTGACCTCGAAATCCATTTCCTGCCCCAAAATTTGATTGTGCGATTAACTCCCGCTTAAACTTTGATTGATTTTCTTCGAAAAACGATTCTTCCATATCATAGATAGAAAGTGCCATTCTGCAACCAATATCAACCCCCACACCATACGGAATAATCGCGTTTCTGGTTGCCAAGACTCCACCAATCGGCAAGCCGTAACCCTGATGTGCATCGGGCATTAAAGCACCAGCAACCGAAACAGGCAGTTTCATAGCAATTTCCATTTGCTTTCTGGCTCCTTCTTCAATATAATTGCTACCAAAAACAGTATAAGGTTTAGGATTTGTTTCTAACGGAATGGTATCACTATCCATTTCTTTTTGCAACGCGATAATTTGTTGTGCCAAAGAATAAAAAGCTGATGTTTCAAATGTATCTATAGGCTTTTCAATAACGTTTTTTAAAATGTTCAACATCTCGCCTTTATTTAAAGATCCTTTGTAGTTTTTACAAAAATCTAATGTTTTTCCTAAAATGATATTTTCTTCAAAACCTATACGCAATAAGTCTTTTCCTGTTATTTTTTTCATGATTAATTGTATAATTTTAAACGAAGTTTAACCAATAAATTTTCAATTTTATTTAAATCGGGAGCTGTCATGAATGTCGATTTTTCATAATAATGTTCTATATCAACTATTAAATCATCAGCCATTTTCACAACTTCTTCATAACTGTATTTTCCAGATTTTATTTCTAATAATTCATCTCTGTTTTCAACTTCTATTAGTAATTTACCTTCCTTAAAAATTTTTAAAGCCACTTGTAACAAACGTATGGTATGCATCATGTTTTTAGCATCATAACCTTTTCCGTGCATTTTGTTCGATTGAAATCGATCAATATTTCGCTTTGAAACCCATTCCCAATATTCACTGTATTTTTTACAATAAGTAGAATATGCATCTTTATTAAAATACAATAATATTGATGATGTTGTATTTTTTGGAATACTGCTTAATGTTACTTCGTTTGAATTTTCTCCGCTACATATTCCATTGTATAGATCATCTTTAAAATCGTAGAAAAGGTTATAAGTATCTTTTAAATGATTAAGCTTACTTAAACCACAATTTTCTTGATTTAGTTTATTAGCCGTTAACCAAGCATGTAATTCAATTGTTTTACCGTTTTCTACAACATAACAAAAATCTAAAACTGATTTTCGTTCCTTATCTATTGGATGAAACATTTTCTTGTTTAAACCCTTTGCCTTTTTTACCTGTGACAAAGCGTAACCCACAAAAGTATCTTTAGTTAAAAGTGAAAGAAAATCGCTAACTTTTATATCATTCATTAAATCACTTTTATGTAAGATACAATGTTCTGGTGTTGCTAACATTTCTAAAATGTTTGGATTATTTTTAGAAAGAAGCTCAATAAATCTCCCTAATTCGTAATAAACAATATCGTTGGTTTCGTTACTTACTTGTGGGATATAATTAAGTCCGTAAAAATCACTTTTAGGCATGTAGAAAACACCTCGAATATCTGTATCCGATTTTTCTGTACTTAAACCATAAGCCTTACTTCCCGAAATACCTTCGAAAAGAATCAGGTTATTTTTCTTTAAAACATCTATCGTCAGCATCTGTTATTATTTTATAAAAGGTTTCATTTAAATATTCTATATCAAATGTTCCTTTACGTTTTATTTTTTTAGAATCTGAAAGTTCTTTATAAGTAACTTTCAAGTAATCAATCAATTCTAAATTGATCTTATCAATATATTTTTCACTTGCATTTTTCTTTACAGCCAGCAATCGATTTGTTTCTTCTATCAGTGATTCATCATCTATCAAACTCATTAGTTTTGAAAATTCCATAGGTGGAAACTGATTAATTTCAATCGCAAATCTTGCGGCTAATAGCGATCTGTATATATAAAAGAAATCTTTCAACCGAATATTTTCCTCGTTAAGCACTTCCATTTTTTTATGAACCAAACCTAAATAGTGATGTATTAAAGTTTGCTGGCAAAAATAATTTGGAAGTAATTCTTTGATTAAATTAAAGGAATTTTCTTCTTTTTGATAGATAATTGGCGATTGCATCCATTCAAACGGCGTTGCATTTGAAGCATATAACAGCTTTAGAAATTTCTTTAAATCCCAACCATTGATATCAAGTTCATTATTAATTGGAAAGTCAAAAAAATCTGACTGTTCATTAATATGCAAATAATGTTTTTTTGGTTTCACATAAATAAATCGAACATCAAAATCACTATCTGCTGATAAAAATCCCCAACCTCTACTACCCGATTCTACAGCAAAAAGTATTTTTATTCCTTTCTCCTTTTCTATTTCATTAAGTTTTTCAACTATTACTTTTTTCATAATATTGCTTTTTACATTACAAAGATGACCGCCTTACTACGCAATTTAAATGCGTAAATAAAAAAATATTAAAATAATTTTATAAATAACTAAATATCAAATAATTGAAACTAAATATTATTAAACATTCAAAATTATAAATCAAACTACGCAAATACATCGCGCATTAAATTGTATTTTTGATTGATTTTTAACACCAAATAACTATGGCAACCAACAAATCGGCTTTAATTAGATATAAAACCATTGATAAATGTTTACAAAATCGTTACAGAAAATGGACATTGGAAGATTTGATTGAAAAAGTTTCGGATGCTTTGTACGAATTTGAAGGTATTACAACCGGTGTTAGCAAACGAACTATTCAGGCTGATATTCAGTTTATGCGTAGTGACAAGTTGGGATACAATGCGCCAATTGTGGTAACCGACCGTAAATTTTACAGTTACGAGGATCCGGAATATTCAATCACAAAATCGCCAATTAAAGAAGAAGATGTTGATAAAATGAAGGAAATTGTTTCCCTTTTAAAACAGTTTAACGGTTTTCAGTATTTTGATGAAATGAGCGAATTGATTGCCAAATTGGAGAACAACATTTACAAATCGGCAAAGAAAACTCCAAATTACATTCAATTTGAAGATAATAAACAGTTAAAGGGAATTGATCATTTAAGCAGGTTGTATCAGGCAATTTTAAACAAAAAACCGTTGTTGATTGAATATAAATCATTCAAATCTAAACAGGCAATTAAAGAAATTTATCATCCGTATTTATTGAAAGAATATCGAAACCGCTGGTTTTTAATCACTCGAAACAATAAAGGAAAACTTTTGGTGACTTTGGCTTTAGATCGAATAGAAGCTTTTTACGAATTAGACACCAACCTTTTTAAACCTTACGAAGGGATCGATTTTGAAACCTATTTTAGTGAATGTATTGGTGTAACACGCAGTGTAAAAGACCGTCCGCAAAAGGTTATTTTAAAGTTTAATCTTAAAAACGCTCCGTATGTAAAAACCAAACCGCTTCATCATTCACAACAAATTCTTCAGGAAGATGAAACTGGAATGATTGTGCGTATTGATGTGATCCCAAATTTTGAATTAGAACGTGAAATTTTAGGATTTGGCGAATGCGTTGAAGTTTTGGGTCCAAGAAATTTAAGAAGACTGATTCAATATAGAGTTGCAAAGAATAATAGAATTTACAACACAGAAAATGATTCATAATAAAGTCCGAAGAATTTCTTCGGACTTTATATTTTAAAAAGGAACATCGCTGTCATCACTAAAACTGCTACCAAAAATCTGATCGCTTGGCGGTAGATCATTTGTTAAATTTCGATCATTCATGCTCGATGGAAATTCATCAAAAGGCATAAAGGCATCATCTAAATTATCAAACTTACCAAACTTACCAAGGAATTTCAATCGTATGTTATCTAAACCACCATTACGGTGTTTTGCCACGATAAATTCTGCCTGACCTTCTGTCGGGCTTTGTTCATCATCGTCCCAAACATCAATTTTATAATATTCAGGTCGGTAAATAAACGATACAATATCGGCATCCTGCTCAATAGCTCCCGATTCACGTAAATCTGAAAGCAATGGGCGTTTTGAAGATCCACGGGTTTCAACCGCACGCGATAACTGCGAAAGTGCAATAACCGGAATATCTAACTCTTTTGCCAAACCTTTTAAGTTACGCGAAATGGTAGAAATTTCCTGTTCACGGTTTCCGCCTCCTTTTCCATTTCCACCGGCTGTCATTAACTGTAAATAGTCAATAATGATCAATTGAATATCGTATTGCGACTTTAAACGACGCGCTTTTGCACGTAAATCGAATATCGATAGCGAAGGCGTATCATCTATAAATAAAGGTGCTTTTTCTAAATCTTTTACCTTCACGTTCAATTGCTCCCATTCGTGTTGCTCTAATTTTCCGGTTCTCAATTTTTCAGAAGATAAACCGGTTTCCGATGAAATTAAACGGGTAATTAACTGCACACTCGACATCTCTAACGAAAAGAAAGCCACACCTTTATTGGCATCAATGGCAATATTTCTAGCCATAGAAAGTACAAACGCCGTTTTACCCATACCGGGACGTGCAGCAATAATAATTAAATCAGATGGTTGCCAACCAGATGTTAACCCGTCTAATTTATGAAAACCTGTCGGCAAGCCCGATAAACCTTCTCGTTTACCAATTTCTTCGATACGTTTTTTTGCTTGTGCAACTAATGATTGAGCAGTTTCGGTACTTTTCTTAATGTTTCCTTGCGTTACATCGTATAGTTTAGATTCTGCCTGATCTAACAATTCAAAAATATCCGAAGATTCATCATACGCATCTTCTATAATTTCTGCCGAAATTTTAATCAGACTGCGTTGAATGAATTTCTGTAAAATAATACGCGAATGGAACTCGATATGCGCCGACGACGCAATTTTCTGTGTAAGATTAATTAAGTAGAAATCGCCACCTACTAATTCTAATTTTCCGTTTTTTCTTAACTGGGTTGAAACCGTTAAAATATCAATTGGCTGGCTGGCTTTAAAAAGCATTTCAATAGCATCGTAAATATGCTTGTGGGCATCTTTATAAAATGCATCGGGTTTTAAAATATCAATCGCTTCATCAACTCCTTTTTTATCAATCATCATTGCGCCCAGCACAGCTTCTTCTAAATCAACTGCTTGCGGCGGAATTTTTCCTTTTTCTAAGGAAATTATATTCTGATTGGTTTTAAAATTCGTACTTAATACTTTCTCTTGTTCCATAAAGCGAATTTAGTTTTTTTAAAACTATTTTACCAACTAAACTTATTAACTATTTGGTAAAATTGAAAATATTTTGGTGTTGATAAATTAATTTAAATAAAACAAAAAGCTGAACAAAATGTCCAGCTTTTTTTTATTTTATAGTTCTGAATTATTCTGAAAATTCACCCATTTTAGAGTATTTATCCATACGTTCATCAATTAAGGTATTGATGTTCTTTTTAGATAATTCGTTATATGTTTTAACTATAGTTTTCTTAACTGTTTCAAAAGTAGCTGCACGATCGTAATGTGCGCCACCCAATGGTTCAGGAATTACATCATCAATCAAATGATTTTTCTTCATGTCAACCGATGTTAATTTTAAAGCATCTGCAGCAATCTCTTTATATTCCCAACTGCGGAATAAAATCGATGAACAAGATTCAGGCGAAATTACAGAATACCAAGTGTTTTCTAACATAAATACTTTATCGCCAACACCAATTCCCAATGCACCACCAGAAGCACCTTCACCAACAATAATAACGATGATTGGCACTTTAATACGGAACATTTCAAAAATATTGCGTGCAATAGCTTCACCTTGCCCACGTTCTTCGGCTTCTAAACCTGGATAAGCTCCCGGAGTATCAACAAAAGTTACAACAGGCACGTTGAATTTTTCTGCCATTCGCATTAAACGTAAGGCTTTGCGGTAGCCTTCAGGGTTTGCCATACCAAAATTACGGTACTGACGTGTTTTTGTGTTGGTTCCTTTTTGCTGACCGATGAACATGAACGACTGATCGCCAATTTTACCCAAACCTCCAATCATTGCTTTATCGTCTTTAACACCTCTGTCGCCAAAAAGTTCTAAAAACGAATCACCACAAATGGCATTGATATAGTCTAATGTATAAGGACGGTTTGGATGACGCGATAATTGTACACGCTGCCAAGCATTTAAGTTACCGTATATTTCTTTTTTGGTTTCTTCTAATTTCTTTTCGATATTCTTACAAGTTTCTGTAACATCCACATCAGATTCTTCACCAATAATCTGGCATTTATCTAATTGTTCGTTTAACTCTTTAATAGGTAATTCGAAATCTAAATACTCCATAAACCCTTTACTATTTTATGTGTTTTGCAGCTACAAATATAGCGTTTTTATAATTATACCGATGCTTTTTTACGATTTTTAAAATAGGCATTCAACAATACCGTAAGCAGAATGATTAATGCGCCAAAGTAAAAAGCGGGTGTCATTTTTTCCTGATCTTTAAATAAAAAAACCGCCAGTAAAATACCGTAAATAGGTTCTAAATTTATGGTTAGCATTATGGTATAAGGCGATAAATACTTCATTATGTCAATGGTTGCAATAAACGGATAAGCCGTACAGATCGATCCTAAAATCCCTAACCAGATATAATCGTTTGGTTGAAAGTGGAAGTTTTCTGCGGTAAATCCTCCTTGAAAAAATAAGAAACATGCCAAAATAAACAATCCACCTACCAATTCATAAAAACTTATTACAACACTATCGTGCGTATTTGCCAATTTTCCGTTGATGATCGAAAACGAAGCCGATAAAAAAGCCGATGTTAAAGCTACCAAAATTCCCATTTTGTATTGGGTTTCGAACTGAAAAATCAGTAATAATCCAACAACAACCAAGCATCCTAAAAATACTTCATATAGAATAAACTTTCGTTTATAGAAAATTGGTTCTAATATCGAAGTAAAAAAGGCTCCGGTTGAAAGACAGGCTAATGTTATGGATATGTTCGAAATTTTAATGGCGTAGAAAAACGTTAACCAATGTAAGGCTATTACAAATCCGAAGATAAAAAATCTAAAAATATCCTTTGGTTCAATTGCCAGATTCTTTTTTTTAATCAGCAGATAAAACAAAATTACACTGATACCTATTGCTATTCTGGTAAAAACTAAAGGCAAGGCTTCTAAAGTAATTAAATGACCTAGTATGGCGGTAAATCCCCAAATGAAAACGATTAAATGAAGATGTAACTGATTTTTTAAGTTAACGTTTGGCATTATTTAAAAGATAAACAGCAAGGATTCCGAACAGTACATTTGGAAACCACACTGCAAATAATGGATTGATACTTGAGGCTTCTGCCAATGTACCGAAAATTTTATCGAAGAATATATAAGTGAACGCCAAACCAATGCCCATGGCAAGGTTTACTCCCATTCCACCGCGACGCTTCATTGACGAAACCGCCACCGCAATAATTGTTAGGATAAAGGCTGAAACCGGAACGCTGTACTTTTTGTATTTTACCACCATATACGCATTGATGTTTGATGATCCTCGCATTTTTTCTTTTTCTATGAATTGATTTAATTCAGAAAGTGTCATAGTCTCGGCAGCATAAATTGCAGGTGTTAAATCATCCACTTCAAAACTAAACTTCATCCGCTTTTCAGATTCTTTTTCGATCTGATCATCTTGAACTCCCACCGTTCTTTTTTGATAATTATATAAAGTATAATCCTTTGTGCTGTCGTTATAAACAATTCGTCCGGCTTCGATTTTTGAAACCAGATTTAATCCTTTAAACTTTTCTAACGTAAAATTATAGCCTGTTTTAGTACTATAACTAAAATTACTTACAAAAATGAATTCGTTTTTATTGAGCTGTTTGAATACGTTTTGCGTTTCACGAACTTCTTTACGTTTTAAGTATTTGTATCTAAAATCGTTATAACCCAAACTTGCTTTTGGAACAATAAAAAAGCCCATTAATAAAGCGAAAATCGATATAAATGTTGCACCAATAATATACGGACGCAGAAAACGCATATACGAAATTCCCGAACTTAAAATAGCAACAATCTCCGTATTCGATGCTAATTTTGATGTAAACCAAATTATGGAAATAAACAAAAATATCGGGAAAAGCATGTTGGCAAAATAAATTGTAAAATTGCCGTAATACGTTAATACATCAATTAAAGCAATATCGTTTTCTAATATTTTATTGATTTTTTCGGCAACATCAACCGTAATTCCAATAGGAATAAAAAGCAGAATCATTACAAAGAATGTGCCCAGATATCTTTTTAATATGTACCAGTCAATAATTTTCATTCTACCGAAATTATAAACGCGTTGCCATTTGTTTTACCATTTTTTCTTTCCAAGCATAAAACGTTCCTGCAATAATCTGTTTGCGAGCTTCACGTACCAACCACATATAAAAACCAAGATTGTGAATAGTTGCAATTTGCTTTCCTAAATATTCATCAGACACAAATAAATGACGTAAATAAGCTTTAGAATAATCGGTATCAACCCAAGTGTTTCCCATTGGATCAATCGGACTGTAATCATCAGCCCACTTTTTATTTTTTATATTGATGAAACCTTCGCTGGTAAACAACATTCCGTTACGTGCATTACGCGTAGGCATAACACAATCGAACATATCAATACCCAACGCAATGTTTTCTAAAATGTTTATAGGCGTACCAACTCCCATTAAATAACGAGGTTTGTCTTTAGGAAGGATATTGGTTACCACTTCGCACATTTCGTACATTTCTTCGGCAGGTTCACCAACAGATAATCCGCCAATAGCATTACCAACTGCGCCTGCATTTGCAATATATTCTGCCGATTGTGCGCGTAAATCTTTAAAGGTTGATCCTTGAACAATTGGGAAAAATGCCTGATCGTAACCGTATTTTGTTGGAACTTTTTCTAAATGATTAATGCAACGATCTAACCAACGGTGCGTCATGTGCATACTGCGTTGTGCATAACGGTAATCACAAGGATAAGGAGTACATTCATCGAATGCCATAATAATATCGGCACCAATGGTACGTTGAATTTCCATTACATTTTCCGGTGAGAAAAAATGGTAAGATCCATCGATATGCGATTTAAACTTAACGCCTTCTTCTTTGATTTTTCTTCTGCCTGATAGCGAATAAACCTGAAAACCACCAGAATCGGTCAAAATATTTCTGTCCCAATTCATGAATTTGTGTAATCCACCTGCTTTTTCTAAAATTTCGGTTTTTGGACGCAAATACAAATGGTACGTGTTTCCTAAAATAATATCCGGATTAATATCTTCTTTTAGTTCGCGCTGGTGCACTCCTTTTACGGTTGCTGCCGTTCCAACGGGCATAAATATTGGAGTTTCTATAACGCCGTGGTCAGTTGTAATAACGCCTGCCCTAGCTTTTGAGTTTATATCGGTGTGCAGTAAATCGAATTTCATACTTGTTGTTTACAAGCTGCAAATATACATCTTTCGAAAGAATTTTTTTTGATTAATCATTTTTTAATAGTAGTAGTATCGTGACAGACGACTGTTAGCTGGATTATTATGATTAATTTTTTCAATTATAAAATTTTCACTGTTATACTTTAACTGATATTCATAGAAATTGGTGTAATATGGCGTTGTAGTTTTTTGCGATGTAATATTGTTTTTATTGATATAAAACGCCACACGATATGCTTTTGGATAAATATTAAAAAATGGATTTGGATTTGTGTCAAAGGTAAATATTGTAGATCGCTGTGAAGCATTCTGTTGCACTAAATTACCATCTTTTACAATTTGTGTGGGGTTGTATAAACTACCATCGTCATTATAAGTTAAAGATTGTTGTGAAGCTAGCGTATTATTTTTGTTATACGTTTTTATGAATATTATTTGCTTTTTGTTGTTATAAGTAAAATATGAAGTATTATAAATACTAAAATTAGTATCTGATGCCTTTTTAGAAACAAATCGCTTTTCAATAATCTGATTTACATCATTATAAACAAATTTCTCTGCAATAATGTTTTCTCCAATGAAAGAAATAGAATCGACAAAACCATTTTTATGGTAAAAGTATTGTGTTGTATTATCACCCTCGACCTGTTTAATTCTTAAGCCATGTAGTGGTGTTTCAATCTCTGGTAGATCTAACATGTTTGCTTCATCGTCAGTAGAACAAGCTATCATAAATAAAAACAAAATATATAGTAGTAATTTTTTCATAATTGTAGTTTAATAATATGAATATCCAATGTGATCATTGGTATCTGTGGGCATATTTGATATTTTTTCTTCAACGATATAATTTACATCGTTATATCTTAATGTATGTTCATGATAATTACTTTCTGAATATTTTGTAAGAGTGATATTATTTTTATTGACAGCGTGCAAAATACGATACGCTTTTGGATAAATATTATAAAGCGGATTTCTTGTATTATCAAATTCATAAGTTACGCCTCCTTCTTTTACCACATTTTCATTTACAATTTTTAAACTTGGGTTAAATAAGCTACCATCACGATTATATGTAAACGTACGATATTGAATAGCTACATTATTTTGATCATAAGTTGTAGTTGAAATTATTTGATTTTTAGTATTGTATGCGTAATATATTATCTCTTTTCTATTGTTTTGAGGATAATGTGGGAATGAGTAGTAAACTTTACATTCAACAATTTGATTTTGTTTATTGTAGATGTATTTTTCCATAACCTCGTTATATCCATGCCATGAATCTGATGAATAAGTAGAATCTACAAAGCCATTCTTATTATGAAAAAATTGAGTATAATATAGTGCTCCTTTAGATTTAAGTTTTAAACCTTCTGGTGGTGTTTCTATAGTTTGATTGGCACGTGGTCTTTCAAAATCACTTCGTATAAAGTTATCATCAGAACATGCAATCAAACATAATGTAAAAAGAATTAGTAAGTTCTTCTTCATAATCGCAACTTTAATGGTAAGTGAATTGGCGATGATCATCTGTATCCAACCCCATATTAGAAATATCTTCTTCTATAATATAATTTTCAGTATTATATTTTAAAGTGTGAATATTTATATGTACATCAGATCCATAAGTACTTTCGGTTTTTATTACATTATTCTTATTTATGTAGTTTATAATACGATAGGCTTTTGGATAAAGGTTATAGGGTGGATTTCTGAATGAATCAAACTCATATTTTCTTAAAGCATCTTGAACAAGATTACCATTTATAACTCTTTTATCAGCATCAAATAAACTACCATCTTTATTATAGGTGTAAGTAAGATATTCAATTGCAACATTATCTTTGTCGTAAGTAACAGCTGAAGTTATTTGGTTAACAGAATTATAATTGTAAAAGGTAATATCTTTTTTATTAAATTCAGGTTTTTGAGCAACTATTTCATGATAACGAACTTCAACTATTTGGTTTAAATTATTATATATATACTTATGAGCAAAACTACTTCCCCAACTATGATAATTATAAATAGAATCTACAAAACCGTTAGTATTGTAAAAGAATTGTTGATCTATTAAACCATGTTTATATTTTAGCTTTAAACCTTCAGGTGGTATTTCTACCGTTTTATCATTGCGTTGCATTTCAAAATCACTTTTTAAAAAGTCATCATCGGAGCATGCTGTAATACTAGAAATAAACAATAAGAGTATTAAATTTTTCATAAGTATGTGTTTAATTATTAAATATAATAAAAAAAATCCATTCATAAGAACGGATTTTTAACTTATTTCATGAAAATTAACTTCTAAACAACCTAAATGTAACACCAACAGATAAGGCAGCTTTTTTACCAAAATAACTTGGTGTGTATTCACCCTCTTCTTCAGAAATCTTGGTATCACCCATAAAAGATGAAGAAAAACTTTGCTTATACATTGCATATAATCCTACTGTTTCACTAAAATTATACTTTAAACCTAAATGAACTCCTAATGAACGTACTGTAAAATCGGCTCCTAAATAGGGATCTACATTTTCACGTAAATTTAATGCTTCAGTGAAGTGAAATCGAACAAAGCCGCCACCGTCCATACTGTCTAAAAATTTAAATGTTTTTTCGAAACTTTCTGCATCACTTTTATCATTAGCATTTAATAAAAGAGTAAATTGTGATCCCCAAGAAAACAAGTCACTTCTACGAAATTCGTTTTGATATTCAACACCAGACTTTCCACCTACATTGGTATAGCCCAAAAATACTTTATACTCAAGATAGCCATTGTTTCGTTGTGCATGTGATAAAAATTGTACGCCAATTAAGGCAATTGTTAAAATAATTGTTTTTTTCATTATGATTAGGTTAGAGTGTTATATGTTTAATATGAATTCTTCATTCAGCGAAAGAAATAGAAAAATAAGAACACAATTGTTCTTAATAAGTAAGAATTAAAATTCATAAATGCTTTTATTTTATAAACTAACGCTTTTAGTTAATTATTTAAACTATCTCGTTATAATTGCACGAATTTATTCTATTTATATTAAAATCAAAATTTATTTTAACAAATCATTTAGTTTTTTTTAATAAAAAAAAATCCATTCGGAATGAATGGATTTTTAACATATTAATAATCAATATTTTAATTCTCTAACGGAACTGCTGGTAATAATTGCGATGAAACATCACCAAAACCAATACGTACACCGTTTTTCTCACAGTAACCTTTCATAATTACGGTGTCGTAATCTTCAATGAACGCTCGGGTAGATCCATCGGGCATTTCAATTGGGTTTTGTCCGCCCCAAGTTAATTCTAACATAGAACCGAAACTGTCTTTTGTAGGTCCTGAAATGGTTCCAGATCCCATTAAATCGCCCGATGTTACCATACAACCATTTACGGTGTGGTGCGCCAATTGTTGCGCCATTGTCCAGTACATATATTTAAAGTTCGATTTACAAACTGTTTTTGCTTCTTTATCTTCAGGCTGAATAATCACTTCTAAATTAATATCAAAAGAATGATCGCCTTTTTGCTGTAAATATGGTAATGGTTTTGGATCTTCTTGCGATGGACTTGCACAACGGAAAGGTTCTAAAGCATCCATTGTAACTACCCAGCATGAGATTGACGAACCAAAGTTTTTTGCCAAAAATGGTCCAAGTGGCACATATTCCCAAGCCTGAATATCACGTGCAGACCAATCGTTCAACAACACCATTCCAAACATGTGGTTTTCAGCATCATCAACCGAAACTCTGTCGCCCATAATATTAGCATCTGCCGTAATAAACGCTGTTTCTAATTCAAAATCAACACGTTTTGATGGTCCAAAAACAGGTTGCGTTTCTCCCTTTGGTAACGATTGCCCTAACGGACGGTTTACCGGAACACCAGATGGAACAATAGTTGAACTTCTACCGTGATAACCTACCGGTAAATGCAGCCAGTTTGGCAATAAAGCATTTGCAGGATCTCGGAACATCATACCTACATTGGTTGCGTGCTCGCGGCTTGAGTAAAAATCGGTATAATCGCCAATAAAAACAGGCAATTCTACATTCACTTCGTTTACATTAAAAATAGCTAGTTCGCGTGCTTTAGCATCATCACGTAACTTTGGGTTGTTCGCTTCAAAAATTTCAGAAATTCTGTTTCTAACGGCTCTCCAAACTTCTTTTCCTTCGCTAATAAAAGCGTTCAAAGTTTCATCGTACAACACATTATCGTCAAAATCGATATCCTTAAAAAAGCCTAAATCGTTTAAAGCTGTTAAACTAATGGCAAAATCGCCAATTCTGGTTCCAATCACTAAATCGTCTTCTTCAACCGAAAAAACGCCAAAAGGTATATTCTGTATAGGGAAATCACTTGCCGGAGCAACTTCTAACCACGATTTTAAGCTAGGATTGTTAGCAGGTATATTCATAGTTTTAATTATTTTTTGTTCTAATTAGATTACTTATGCGAATATAACAATGATTTTTTATAAATTTGAGTTCAATTTAAAGAATTAATAGAAATGCAACGCGACGAACAAATCTTTGATTTAATATTAGACGAGCAAGAGAGACAAGTTAATGGTTTGGAATTAATTGCTTCGGAGAATTTTGTGAGCGACCAAGTTATGGAAGCTGCAGGATCGGTTTTAACAAATAAATATGCAGAAGGTTACCCAGGTAAAAGATATTACGGTGGTTGTGAAGTTGTTGATATTGTTGAACAAATTGCTATTGACAGAGCTAAAACTTTGTTTAATGCAGAATATGTAAACGTGCAGCCACACTCGGGTTCGCAAGCTAATACGGCGGTTTATGCAGCAGTTTTAAAACCGGGCGACAAAATTTTAGGTTTCGATTTATCGCATGGCGGTCATTTAACGCACGGTTCTCCGGTTAACTTTTCGGGTAAATTATACAACCCTGTTTTTTATGGTGTTGATGAAGCTACCGGATTGATTAATTACGATAAAATTATGGAAGTTGCACAGCGCGAAAAACCTCAATTGATTATTGCAGGTGCATCGGCTTACTCTCGTGATATGGATTTTAAACGTTTCCGCGAAATTGCAGATGCTGTTGGTGCTTTGTTAATGGCAGATATTTCTCATCCGGCGGGTTTAATCGCCAAAGGATTGTTGTCTGATCCGCTTCCTCACTGTCATATCGTTACTACAACAACTCACAAAACTTTGCGTGGACCTCGTGGCGGAATGATTATGATGGGCAAAGATTTTGAAAATCCGTTTGGATTAAAAACGCCTAAAGGTGAAACACGCATGATGTCTGCTTTGTTAGATTCTGCTGTTTTCCCAGGAAATCAAGGTGGTCCGTTAATGCACATTATTGCTGCTAAGGCGGTTGCTTTTGGCGAAGCGTTACAAGACGAATTTATGCATTATGCGTTACAAGTTCAAAAAAATGCACAAGCAATGGCAAGCGCATTTGTAAAACGCGGTTACAATATTATTTCTGGCGGAACTGATAACCATATGATGTTGATTGATTTACGCAACAAAAACATTTCTGGTAAAGAAGCAGAAAATGCTTTGGTTAAAGCCGAAATTACTGTTAATAAAAACATGGTTCCGTTTGATGATAAATCTCCGTTTGTTACATCAGGAATCCGTGTGGGAACTGCAGCAATTACAACGCGTGGTTTGGTTGAAGACGATATGGAAACGATTGTTGATTTAATTGATCGCGTTATAATGAACCATACTAATAAAGAAGTTATTGAACAAATTGCAGACGAAGTGAACGAAATGATGAACGAACGCGCAATGTTTGTTTTTTAACAAATAATTTCAATAAAAAGTTAAAGAGTCACTAAATGTGGCTCTTTTTTTGTTAGTTGTGTAACAAAACAGTACTTTTCACAACAAACACTTAAAATTCATTATATGAAAAACATTTTACTTACACTACTATTACTTTTTTTAAGCATCTCGGTTCAGGCGCAACAATTGGTTCAGGGAATCGTTAAAGATATCGAAACCGACAAACCTATTCAATATGTAATGATTATTGGAAATGTATCCGGAAAAAGCACGGTTACCAACAGCGAAGGTCGATTTCAATTTAATCTGCCTGCACAAGATTCTAAGCTAATAATTAAACATTTAGATTATTTTACGCAGGAATTATCTACTAAAAATACTAAATCATTTAGTGTTCAAATGCAGTCTTCAACTGAATCTTTAGAGGAAATCGTTATTTTAAAAACATCAATAAAAGATGAAATTGAAAAAGCAATTAAAACATCGCAGGAAAAATTCGCAAAAAATTTAAAACTGAATACTTTTTACCGAGAGTTGCTTTACATAAACGGAACAATGTATCAGTACGAAGATGCTGAAATTGATTATTACTTGCAATCGATCAAAAAAAATGATGTTATTGTAAAAGAAAGCCGAAGCGTAAAATTTTCTAACGAAGAAGCTAAAAAATTTGATTCGCTTTCTAATATCAGATATTACTGGGGTGATTTTAAAGATAATGTATCCTATGAATTTAATTTTCAGTTTATTAAAAACATTATTACAGACAAAGAATACGATTTATACATTACTGCTAAAACCGCTGCAGATGGAACAGAATTGTATGTTTTAAATTTTAATCCGATTGATAATGCCAAAAAAGCAACACTTTCGGGTAAAATGATTTATGGGGCAAAAGATTATTTGATTAGAGAAATTAAAGCAGATTTATCTGAAAAATTTATAAACAATAACGAATTTACACAACAAAACAATCACCGTTTTAAACGCAGTTTTTATAACCGAACTACTATTTTTAATCTTTTTAACAATAACTATACTCTAGCATATACGTCGTACCGAATTTTTGGTGTTTCACAAGTTGCAAACCAGCTTACCAAAGTAGGCGGTGTTATGGAGCTTTTGATAGATTCAATTGATGAAAATCCGATAAAACCAAACAGCGAAAATTTTTATACCGATAACAAACTAACTCGATTAGGCAAAAACTACAAAACAAAATATTGGGAAAAATTTAATGTAGTACCATTGACTTTTAAAGAAGAGCAAATGCTTATAGAGATTAATAAATAAAAAGAGAGTTTTTTACAAACTCTCTTTTTTTCTGAATAATTTATTTTCTTTAAGAAGCGTTGCAACCGTTTCTGGAACATCACTTTCCCAACTGTCATCGTTTTCCTGTATTTTTTTAAGTACTTTGTGCGAGAATATTTTTAAATTTTTTAGTTCAAAATTTTCAATATCAATAATCTGATCTTGTTCTTTAAAATAATTATAGATCGGTTTTAACGTTTTGTCATGCAATTCTATATTTTCGGCAGTAATAACTTCTTCTTTTTCATTTAAAAACGGATACGCATAAATTTCCAATCCGTGTTTAAACAATCTTCCCAAACCTTCAAACAAACCACCTGGTAAATTGGTGTAGTGTTTTGCATCAAAAATTTCAATTAAACTCGGAATTCCAATAGTTAATGCAATTTTTTCCTGCGAATAATTCCAGATATAATCAACCGCCTTAAAATATTCTTTAAAGTTCGATATCATTACCGTATGCCCTAAAGCACAAAGTAATTCTGCACGATCAAGAAAATCCTGCTCATCAACTTCGCCCAAAGCTAAAAGGTTGTTCAATGTAATTTCAAAAATAACCGCCGTTTTATCAATCGATAACTGATTTTTACTTAAAAATTGATTCAGCGATTTTTGATACATATTAATGTTTACAATAGTTACCGGACGAAAACTGCCGCGTAACAACAACACGTTTTTTCTGAACAACGTATTTGCAGGCAGAATATTTTGTCCGTTTGGTCCAAACATAACCGCATCTGCCATTCCGTTCTTCACCAAAAACAAACTCATTAAACGATTGTCGACATTTTTAAACGCCGGACCCGAAAAGTTAATGGTATCAATTTCTAACTGGTCTTTATCTAAATGATCGTATAAATTGTAAATCAGTTTTTTAGGATCGTGGTATTGGTAAAATGCACCGTAAATTAAATTCACACCCAAAGTTCCTAAGGTACGCTGTTGCAGCAAAACATCGTTTTCTTTAAACTGAATATGCAAAATAATCTCGTTAAATTCCCCTTGAGGTTCGTTCTGAAAACGGATACCTACCCAACCATGACCTTTAAATTTCTTAGCAAAATCTATCGTTGCAACCGTATTGGCATAACTAAAGTAAATTCTGTTCGGGTTTTCGGTATGATCCAAACGTTCTTCCAACAATTGCACTTCATGATCTAACATTTTGTGCAAACGGTTTTCGGTAACATAGCGTCCGTCTGGCTCTGTGGTGTAAATGGCATCGCTAAACTGTTTGTCGTATGCCGACATTGCTTTTGCAATGGTTCTTGAAGCCGCACCAGCTCTGAAAAAATGACGAGCAGTTTCTTGTCCTGCACCAATTTCAGAAAAAGATCCGTAAATATTTTTGTTTAAATTAATCTTTAAAGTTTTGTCTGACAAGGCTTGTTTTTGATCTGTAACACGATCGCCTTGTAATACTAAATCGTCTGCAAAAATATTGCTCATATTTCTATTATTGTTTGACTATAAAATTACTAAAATCATTTTTAATGTGCTATTTTTGTAAAAAAGAATCTTAAGTGAAAATACATTTTTTAGGTACGGGTACATCGCAGGGCATTCCGGTTATAGGAATTAAACATCCTGTTTGCTTAAGTACCAATCTAAAAGATAAACGTTTGCGATCGTCGATTTTAATCGATTGGAACAACACCAAAATTTTAATTGATTGTGGTCCCGATTTCAGACAACAAATGTTACGGATTGATAACGATGCTTTAGATGCTATTTTATTTACCCACGAACATGCAGACCATACGGCAGGTTTAGACGATATTCGCCCCTATTGTTTTATGGAAAGTAAAGCTATGCCGGTTTATGCTCAAAATAGAGTTGTTGAAAGTTTAAAACGTAGGTTTGATTATATTTTTGAAACAACCAACAGATATCCGGGAGCACCATCCATTGAAATTCATGAAATTGAAGCTTACAAAGATTTTTCTGTCAACAATAAAATTATAAAACCTTTGCTGGTTAATCATGGTTCATTGCCTATTTTAGGCTATCGATTTGAAAATTTTGCCTATCTAACCGATGTTAAAACGCTTGATGAAGCCACTTACAAACAGTTAGAAAATTTAGATGTTTTGGTAATTAATGCCTTGCGCATACAAGAACATCCCACACATAATAATTTAACCGAAGCTTTAGAACATATCAGTAAAATAAAACCTAAAAAAGCCTATTTAACACATATTGGTTTTCAACTGGGTTTTCATGATGAAATAGAAACTATTTTACCTGAGAATGTTTTTTTAGCTTACGATCAACTAATTTTAGATATTTAATGAAACGTATTTATTTATATTTGTTTATATTTTCTCTTATAATTAATATCTTTTTAATTGTAAACGATGGAAGAATATTAAAGGCAAAAGACCAACATATTGAAAGTTTGGAAAAAAGACTGAAACGTTCGCAGGATTCATTAAAAGCATTAGAAAAAAGAATAGTAACCGATAAATCTTAAAAATATGAAACGAAACATATTAGGTATTTTAGTAGTAGGATTTCTTACTTTTTCGTGTACTAAAGAGAAAGATACAACCGATGCTCTTAATACGGTAATGGTAAAAGATTCTTTGGAAATGTATAAGAAATTATACGATGAAGCTGCTTATTTTTCTATTGATAAAAACGAAAATGCCCAGAAACAGTTCGCTCCACAAGAATTAGAAACCGTTATGGCAAAAGTAGTTCAAGATTTTAGCGAATTGAATCAGCAGGAAGGCGGCAATCCTTTATTACCAGTTGATTCTACAGGAAATCCTACCAAAGTAAACAAAATGTCGGTTATAAATCACAAGTGGTTAATAATAGATTTTTATGGCGAAGGAGTTGTTGGCGAGTTAATGATTAAGTACAATTATAGTCCAGATAAAACAACTGAGTTCACTGTATTAGATACCGTATTATATTAAAAAAGTTTCCAAATTTGGAAACTTTTATTTTTCTAGAAACGCTTTTAAATCATAAAAGTTTTGTGGTGCTACCCCATGACCAACCGGATATTCTTTATATTCAAAAGAAATTTGTAAAGGCTCTAAAAATGCTGCTGATTTTCTTGCCCATTCAACCGGAATTACTTGATCTACCGTACCGTGCGATCCAAAAATCTTTAAGTGATTATAAGTAGAAACATCGGTTTTTGGTGTCATTATTTCAGGGTTAAAATAACCGCTTAAAGCAGCAACTTTATTTATCTTTTCCGGATACGTAACCGCAATGGCATAACTTAAAATAGCACCTTGACTAAAGCCAACCAAGTTTACATTTGTTGTATCAATAGGATATTTTGCTGCTAATTCATCAATAAATTTTACCAAAAAATCTCGTGATTCCATTGCTTGATCGTTATCGCTGAATTTATTCATATCGGCATCAAAAGTAATAGCATACCAAGCAAAACCATAAGGCGGAACCTTATAAGGTGCCTGAACCGAAACCACGTAATAATTATTTGGTAATTCTGGCGCAAATGAAAACAAATCTTCTTCGTTGCTTCCATAACCGTGAATTAAAATAATCAGTGGATTTTGTTCTTTAACAACCTTTGGTTCTTGTATTAAATAATTTAATATTCCTTTTTGCATAGTTATTTTTTAGATGAAAATATTTTTTGAATAAAACCTCCAATTACCGGTATCAATTTATATTCGTTAGAAACAGCTCCCGAGAAACTGTAAATCCATAAAATAAAGATAAAAATGTAAAAACCAATTAAAGTAGGCATAAACATAACTTCTGGTACAATTGGTAAAATAGCACTGATTAGTAAAAACAGCAGAAAAATTCCAACTGATTGTTTTATATAGAAACTGCCAAATTTATCCTTTTCTTCTTGATTGATGAACCATGCAATTACAGGTCCTAAAAAAGTTAAATGAGCAATAATTGCAGCCAGTTTACCGTCTTTTGAAATGTTGTTTGCTTCCATTACTTAATAACTAATTTGTTGTTATTGTAAATTCCGTAAACAAAACCTTTCATTTTATGATTTAAAAATGCTGAGTTTTTAGATTTTGATAGGATATCATTTTTATTAAATGTATATTCTTTTGAAGGATCGAACAACGTTAAATCTGCTTTTGATCCAACTTTAATTACGTTTTCATCATTCAAGAAAATTGATTTTGCTGCCTGAAGTTTTTCAACAACAACATCTAAAGGAAGAATTTCTAACAAGACTCCAAAAGCCGATTCTAAGCCAATAGTTCCGTCTTTTGCCATATCAAATTCCATTTTTTTGTGTTCGATATCCATCGCACAATGGTCGCTTGTAATCACATCAATCGTTCCATCTAAAACTCCGTTGATTAAAGCTTGCTGATGGGCTTTATCACGAATTGGAGGATTTACTTTAAAACGTGTATCAAAATCAGTTAAAACTTCATCTGTTAAAACCAAATTATGTATTGCTACGCTACAAGTTACATTCAAACCTTTTACTTTTGCTTCTTTAATCATTTCTACCGATTTTGCTGTAGAAATTGTTGGTACATGCATTTTTCCACCTGTATATTCTAACAAAAATAGGTTGCGAGCCAATACAATTTCTTCTGCCAATGGCGGAACTCCCTTTAAACCTAATTGTGTAGATTTAATACCTTCGTGCACAACGCCTTTACCTTTAATTAAAGAATCGTTACAAAAAGCGATAACGGTAGCGTTAAAATCTTGGGTGTATTGCAAACCAATTTTCAACAAATTAGCATTTGCTGTACTCTTTTTATAATCGCCAAAAGCAATGGCTCCGGCATTCTGCATATCGTACATTTCGGCTAAATCGGCACCTTCTTGGTTTTTAGTAAAAGCACCAATTGGGTGCAAAGTTGTCGCAAAATTTGCTGCTTTTGTTTTGACAAAACTAACAATTGACTGATTGTCTATAACCGGCGAGGTATTCGGTTGATAAGCTATATGTGTAAATCCGCTTTTTGCTGCAACATTTAAGCCGTTTGCAATTGTTTCGCGATCTTCAAAACCTGGTTCGCCAAACGAAACCGATGAATCCATCCATCCGCTTGAAACATGCAGGTTTTCTAAAGAAAGAATTTCAAAATTTGTGGAGTTAATTTCTGATGCAATTTCAGCAATCACACCGTTTTCGATTTTTATATCGACTTTTTTCTGATTGAATTCACTTGAAGAATCTACAATTGTAGCATTTTTTATAACGATATTCATTGTATGAATGGTTGTATTGTTTAAAAATCTTACAAAATTAATGATATTATGATTTAAAACCGATTATTTGAATCTATTTTTAATCAATATTTTTATGAAAATGAAAATCATTAAAAATTCATAATCTATTAATTATCAATCGATAAAAAACTCCTGCTCCATTTCAGCTTTTTGAATTAGATTATCCCACAAAAAAATAGTATATTAGCACGTTAAAATTCGAAATAATAAAAGTATAAAATATGATCTCTGACGGAGAAAAGTTAATTCCTATTAACATCGAAGAAGAAATGAAATCGGCATACATTGATTATTCAATGTCCGTTATCGTTTCCAGAGCATTACCAGATGTTCGAGATGGATTGAAACCTGTTCACCGCCGTGTATTATTCGGTATGTACGAATTAGGTGTTACTGCAAGCAAAGCTCATAAAAAATCTGCCCGTATTGTTGGGGAAGTTTTAGGTAAATACCACCCTCACGGCGATTCGTCTGTTTACGATGCCATGGTTCGTATGGCACAGGAATGGAGCTTACGTTATTTATTGGTAGACGGACAAGGAAACTTTGGTTCGGTAGATGGCGATAGTCCTGCGGCTATGCGTTATACCGAGGCTAGAATGAAAAAGATTTCGGAAGAAATTTTGGCTGATATCGATAAAGAAACGGTTGATTTTCAGTTAAACTTCGATGATACTTTAGAAGAACCTAAAGTAATGCCAACCAAAATACCTACTTTATTGGTAAACGGAGCATCGGGAATTGCTGTTGGTATGGCAACAAATATGGCACCACATAACTTAACAGAAGTCATTAACGGTACGTTGGCTTATATCGACAACAACGATGTTGAAATTGATGAATTACTACATCATATCAAAGCACCTGATTTCCCAACAGGAGGAATCATTTATGGTTACGAAGGTGTAAAAGAAGCTTACAAAACCGGTCGCGGTCGCGTTGTTATGCGTGCAAAAGCGAATTTCGAAGAGATCGATGGTAAAGAATGTATCATTGTTTCAGAAATTCCTTATCAGGTAAACAAAGCCGAAATGATCAAGAAAACGGCTGAATTGGTTAACGACAAAAAAATTGAAGGAATATCAACAATACGTGACGAATCAGACCGTAAAGGTATGCGTATCGTTTATGTATTAAAACGTGAAGCTGTACCAAACATTGTGCTAAACATGTTGTACAAGTTTACGCAGTTGCAATCATCGTTCAGCATCAACAATATTGCGTTGGTAAACGGTCGTCCGCAGTTATTAAATCTAAAAGAATTAATTCATTATTTCGTAGAGCACCGTCACGAAGTAGTTACGCGTCGTGCAGAATACGAATTAAGAAAAGCACAAGAACGTGCACATATTTTAGAAGGATTAATTATTGCTTCTGATAATATCGATGAAGTAATTCAAATCATCCGTAGTTCTAAAAATGCCGATGAAGCTCGTGAACGTTTAATTGAACGTTTTTCTTTATCGGAAATTCAGGCTCGTGCCATAGTTGAAATGCGTTTGCGTCAGTTAACAGGTCTAGAGCAAGAAAAATTACGTGCAGAGTTTGATGAAATCATGAAGTTAATTGCTCATTTACAAGAATTATTGGCAAGCAAAGAATTGCGAATGAATCTTATTAAAGAAGAATTAACTGAAATTCGCGATAAATACGGTGATGACCGCAGATCTCATATTGAATATGCAGGTGGCGAAATGAATATTGAAGATTTAATTGCCGATGAGCAGGTTGTTATCACTATTTCGCACGCGGGTTACATTAAACGTACACCGTTAAGCGAATATAAAACACAAAACCGCGGTGGTGTTGGTCAAAAATCGGCAGGGACACGCGATCAAGATTTCTTAGAACACATGTATGTGGCAACAAACCACCAATATATGTTGTTCTTAACGCAAAAAGGAAAATGTTTCTGGTTGCGCGTTTACGAAATTCCAGAAGGAAGCAAACAAGCAAAAGGTCGTGCAATTCAGAACTTAATCAATATTGAAAACGACGATAAAGTAAAAGCATTTATCTGTACGCAAGATTTACGTGACGAAGAATACACAAGCAATCATTATATTGTAATGTGTACCAAACAAGGTCAGGTTAAGAAAACATCGTTAGAACAGTATTCTCGTCCGCGTCAGAATGGTATCAATGCCATTACGATTAAAGACGGAGATGAATTGTTAGAAGCAAAATTAACCGACGGAAATTCTAAAGTATTGGTTGCTGCTAAAAACGGTAAAATGGTTCGATTCGATGAATCTAAAACCCGCCCAATGGGAAGAACGGCATCTGGAGTTCGCGGTATTAAGTTAGCTGATGAAAAAGATGAGGTTATTGGTTTGGTAACGGTATCCGATTTAGAATCAGAAATTTTAGTTGTTTCAGAAAACGGTTACGGAAAACGTTCGTCTTTAGATGCTTACCGCGAAACAAACCGTGGTGGTAAAGGTGTTAAGGCAATGAACATTACTGATAAAACCGGTGCGTTAATCTCGATCAATTCGGTTACAGATAATGATGATTTAATGATCATTAACAAATCAGGATTAACTATTCGTTTACGTGTGTCTGATCTTCGTGTAATGGGTCGTAATACGCAAGGTGTTCGATTAATCAACATCAAAGGAAATGATTCTATTGCTGCAGTTGCAAAGGTTATGCGTGATGAAGATGATGAAAATGAAATGGATGACGAATTGAAAAAAGATCTTTTAGCGGTTGATGAAAACGACATTTTAGAAGATGTTGTTGATGATATCGAAGAGGATGATGATGATATTGTAGAAGACGAAGAAGATACAAATGAAGAATAAATTAATGATAATGAGCATGTTTTTAATAACATGCTCTTCTTCTTTTGCTCAAAAAAATGAGTTAAAAGAATTGGAAAAACTGGTTAAAAGAAACAATACAACTGAAACAGCAGCATTACTTTCAACCGTGGAAAAAATGCTTCCACAAGCAACAGACGATCAAAAAGCGGCTTATTATTTCTTTAAAACAAAGAATTTAATCAATCTTGCAAATAGCGGAGTTGATTTTAATGAAAATCGATCAAAAGCTATCGAATCAATCAATCACTTGATTAAGTTTGAAAACGAAACCAAAAGTAAAAAATATACTACCGAAGTTACTGCTTTAAAAAATACGCTATTGGCAGAATTGGTTGATGAAGCCATTGACAGCAACAGAAATAAAGATTATAAAAAATCGAGTCGCTTGTTTGAGCAAGCTTATAATTTAAATGCAACCGATACGGTTTACTTATATTATGCTGCAAGCGATGCTGTAAATGCAAAGGATTTTGATTATGCCGAAAGTAAGTTTAAAGATTTAATTAAGCTGAAATATAACGGAGAATCGCAAACTTATGTTGCAACTTCACAAACAACGGGTAAAGTAGAATCTTTCGGTTTTGATAGAAAAGCGCGTGATTTGGCTGTTAAAAGTGGTACACATACAAAAGCTGAAACCATATTTAGTAAAAGTGCTAAACCAGATATTTACAATAACTTAACGCATATTCTTTTAAATAAGCAGAACTATTCCGAAGCGGAGAACTATGCTTTAACGGCTTATAATTTAGATAAAGACAATGTAAACAGTCTGCTGAATGTATTGTTTTTATACTACAACACCAACCGTTTAGATAGGTTTGAAGAACATGCAAAAAAAGGTATTGAACGTTTTCCGCAAAATGAAATATTACTTTACAATTTGGCGATTATTAATATGCAAAACAACCAGAATGAACAGGCTAAAGAATATTTAAGCAAGATTTTGCTGTTGAATAAAAATCATTTTGACGCTTTAAAATCCTTGGGTAATATTGAATTACAGAAAGATGCCGATATAACCAACAAGATTAATGCGTTGCCAAATACAACAACATCAAACAAAAAACGTAACGATCTAATGCAAGAAAAACGATTGGTTTATACTACCACTTTAGATTATTACAAAAAAGCACAAGCAATTAATCCTAAAGACGAAAGTTTAAATGAGTTAATTACACAAATTCAAGATTTTTTAAAGAATAATTAATAAAAATGGCTTCCAATGTGGGAGCCATTTTTTACATATATCTTGTTTCAAAATACTGCATTACTTCAACAAATTTTTGAACACTTGTTATTGGTAAGGCGTTATACATTGATGCGCGGTAACCACCAAAAACTCTGTGACCTTTTACGCCATAAATTCCTTCGCTAGAACATAATTCATCAAATGCTTTTGTTTGATTTTCATCTTTCAGAAAAAAAGTAGCATTCATTGTAGAGCGATCTTCTATAGCTGCGGTTCCATAAAACAGACTGTTTCTATCAATTTCAGAATACATTAAATTAGCTTTTGCATTATTTCTACGTTCTGCAGCAGTAATTCCGCCTAAATCTTTCAGCCATTTCATTGTAAGGTAACTTACATAAACCGAAAAAACCGAAGGTGTATTGTACATACTTTCCCTTTCGATATGCTTTTTATAGTTCATGATATTCGGAATACTTCTGTTGGTTTTATCCAGCAATTCATCTTTTACAACAATCAAATTTACTCCAGATGTTCCCGCATTTTTTTGGGCACAAGCATAGATCAAATCGAACTTTGAAAAATCTAAATTTCGAGAGAAAATATCCGAACTCATATCGCAAACCAACGGAATATCAGTCTCAGGAAATTCTTTAAACTGCGTACCGTAAATGGTATTATTCGATGTAATGTGTAAGTAATCTAAATCATTAGGAACTAGAATATTTTTGGGAATATAACTGTAATTTTTATCTTTTGATGATGCCACTTCAATAACTTCACCAAAATAAGCAGCATCGTTTTTTGCATTATTTGCCCAGTTTCCTGTATTAAGGTAACCTGCTTTACCGTCAACTTTCATTAAATTATTGGCAACTCGAACAAATTCTAAACTAGCTCCGCCTTGCAGAAGCAAAGCAGAATATCCTTTACCTTGCAAATTCAATAATTCCAAAGCTAAACTTCGAGCCGAATTCATAATTTCAACAAATGAAGTATCTCTGTGGGAAATTTCAATTAAAGACAATCCCGAATTATTGAAATTCAATACGGCTTCCGAAGCTTTTTGTAAAACTTCTGGTGGCAAAATACTTGGTCCGGAACTAAAATTATGCATTTTCATTATTATTTCTAAATTTTAAAGAAACCTACACCCTACCTTTCAACGCATTAAAAACCCAGGCAATTGCAAAAAAGCCCACGCCAACTGCACCAAAGCCCCAGCCGGCAACATCAGCATAGCGATAAATTGCCAAACCAACTAAAATACAGCCCATAAGAACCATGATTAATGTTGCCCAGCCTAATATTTTGTTTTTATTTAATGACATAATTTGAGATTTTAAATTAACGAAGCACTTTAATTAAAAGTTCTTTCAATAAATCGTCGTGCGTTAAGCTTCCGTTTACCCCTTTTCCTTTTAAGTCGATTTCCCGGATTACTGCGATTGTCTGACTTACTTTTTTCATGGGATAAATCTTGCTTGCCGCCTGATAATCTTTCAATCCGTATTGATTAATTCCCAATTGCTTGGCAATATCAGCCGGGTTTGCACCTGCATTTTTATAAATCATTCCGTGATATTGCAGCAGTTTAGAAAAGAAATTATAAAGCAAAGACGTTGTTACAACAAACGGATTGCTTTTTGTATTTAACGCAAAATATTTGGCTATACTAAAAGCTTTTGCTTCATTTTTATAGGCAACAGCATTAATCAATTCAAAATTATTGTATTCTTTACTTATCCCGATGTTTTCTTCAACCAAATCGGCAGTAATCAATTTATCATTCTTTAAAACGATCTTTAACTTATCAATTTCGTTAGAAATCTTACTTAAATCGTTTCCTAAAAATTCAACCAACATAGCCACCGCTTTTGGTTCAATTTCTAATTTTTCATCGCTAATCAAGGTTTTTATCCATCCTTCAACCTGATAATCCTTTAATTTATTACTTTCGAAAATTTCAGCAAATTCAGATTTTGAAAGTGTTTTATAAAGTTCTTTACGTTTATCGAGGGTTTTGTATTTGTAACAAAAAACCAAAATAGTTGATGGCTGAACACTTTTAAAATAAGCTGCAAATTGATCTATAGTTTTAACCAATTCCTGCGCCTCTTTAACAACAACCAGCATTTTATCGCCCATAAAAGGATATTGTCGTGCTTGCGACATAATATCGTTCACAGAAACATCTTTTCCGTACAAAATAACCTGATTGAACGATTTTTCTTCTTCTGAAATAACGTTATTGATAAAATGATCACTTAAAAAATCAATAAAATAAGGTTCTTCGCCCATTAAAAAATAAACCGGTTTGTAGCCGTCTTTTTTAAACGAAGTAATCATTTTTTTTAGTTCAACCATAAACTTTCACAGATTTATAAAGATTTTTTAAAGAGAATGAATAAATTTGCAATATGCGTGATTTAAATTTTCCCGATTTTCAATTTCGTTTCAAAAATAATGAAAATAAACGGTTCATTTTCGATGACATCAGGAAAAAATTCGTTTTGTTAACGCCCGAAGAATGGGTGCGTCAGCATGTGGTTCAGTTTTTGATAAAAGTCAAAATGTATCCACAATCATACATAAACGTTGAGAAAGTAGTTAAAATCAACAACATGAACAAACGTTACGATGTGGTTGTTTTTACGCCGAAAGGATCTATTTTTTTATTGGTTGAATGTAAAGAACCATCGGTAAAGATAACCCAATCGGTTTTTGATCAAATTGCGCGTTATAATTTGAGCTTAAATGCACAGTTTTTAATGGTTACCAACGGTTTAAATCATTATTATTGTAAATTAGATTATGTAAATAAAAAATATCAGTTTTTAACTGATTTACCTTAAAAGTTAAATATGAGTAAAAATTTCATATATATAGGATTGTTGGTTGCATCTGTTTTTGTTTCTTGCAATAAAGAAAAAACATCGGTACCAAACGATTCAAACCTTGATACTATTACAGAAATTCTTTATTCCAGCGATCCCGATTATGTTTTATCGAACAAAAATGCTCAAGAATTGGTTGAGCATTTAGAAAGCGAGCAAAAGGATCTGAAACGCAAATTAAAAAAGGCAAATAAAAAAGAAGCCGAAGCATTATTTATTGATTATTACAAGCGTTTAACCGTGATTGTAGATTCTATAAACATGGCTGAAACCAACACTTTAAAGACGTATCATAAGTTAGGAAACGAAAAACACGATACCATTTTGCGTAAAGAAAACACGTACGACAAAGTTGGTTTATATTTTAGAAAGATCGATTCTACAACTTACGATTTTAAAATAAAACCTGGTTATTTCTACAATTTATTCCATAAAAAAATCACCCGAGAGTACGAAGAATATTTAAAATTGCGTTACGCAGAACATAAACTTTTATATGATGCGCAATTCAATAACGAAAAGATTACGTTAGAACAGCAACGTAATTTAATTATTAGTTGGGAAAAATTCATTGTAAAAAATAAAGATTTCAAGTTTATTGATTACGCTAAAAAATCATATACAGATGCTATTATGATGTATCTTTTTGGAACTTCAACAAAACCGGCTTTCGAGGTTTCGAATAAAAAGCTTTATGTTGAAAACGAGCAGGAATACATCACTTTTGTAAAGAAAAATCCTAAATTGATTTCTGCTGAAATTACTAAATCGTTTCTGAAACATTTTTATGCAAATGATAAGAATTTTACTGCCGAAGTATTTTATTTGGATTTGAAAGATTTCACTAAAAAAGAAATTTCTGAACGTTTAAAATAATGAAAAACATTGCGGTTGTTTTATTAAATTGGAACGGATTAGATCTTTTAAAACAGTTTTTACCTGTTGTAGAAAAATTTTCTGCCGAAGCTGTAATTTACGTTGCCGACAATAATTCTACAGATGAATCAAGTCAGCTTGTTGCCGATCATTTTCCGGCTGTAAAATGGATACAATTTGCTGCTAATTTCGGCTATGCAAAAGGTTACAATGAAGCGTTAAAGCAGGTAAACGAAGAATATATTTGTTTACTGAATACCGATATTGAGGTTACAGAAAACTGGTTACAACCCATTTTAGATTTGTTTAAAAAAGATGATTCTATTGGAATTATTCAACCAAAAATATTAGATTTTAAAAATAAAGAATATTTTGAATACGCTGGTGCAGCCGGCGGATTGATCGACAAATATGGATTTCCATTTTGTAGAGGAAGAATTTTTGATACTTTAGAAAAGGATGAAAATCAATACCAGACTCAAGAAATTTTTTGGGCATCGGGAGCTTGTTTTTTTATTCGAAACAGTGTTTTTAAACAGTTAAACGGTTTCGATGACAGCTTTTTTGCACATCAGGAAGAGATTGATTTATGTTGGCGTGCTTTCAACCAAAATGTGAAAGTGTATTATTGTAACGAAAGTACGGTTTACCATATTGGCGGGGCTACTTTAAAAAAATCTAACCCGCAGAAAACGTTTCTAAACTTTAGAAATTCGTTGTTTATGCTGTATAAAAATCTACCAAAAGAAAATCGTTTTGGTATCATTTTTAAACGTTTGTGTTTGGATGGTTTAGCAGGAGTAAAATTTTTTTTGAGTTTACAGCCACTACATACTTTTGCAATTATTAAGGCACATTTTGCTTATTACGGCAATCTTTCAAAATTAAAAAACAAGCAAGCAATAAATCCTAAATCGAATTATTTTTATACCAATAATATTGTTTTTGTTTACTTTTTAAAGGGAAATAAAAAGTTTAAACAACTTAAATAGTTTATTTTATTCCTTCAAAAACGCCTAAACCAAATAAAGCAAAATCGTATTTTACAGGATCTGTTGGATCGAATTTTCGTAAAGCTAAATCTAATTCCATCAATGCTTTTTGATCGTTTTGTTTTCGGTTTAAAATACCTAATGCTCTTGCAACATTTCCGGAATGAACGTCCAACGGACAAGATAATTCTGATGGAGAAACAGATTTCCAAATACCAAAATCGACTCCTTTTCCATCGTTTCTTGAAACCCAGCGCAGAAACATATTTATCCTTTTCGAAGATGATCCTTTTAAAGGGTCGGAAATGTGTTTGGTAGTTCGCAGCGGATGATCTATTTCAAAAAAGATTTGTTTAAATGCTGAAATTCTGTTTTGTAAATTGATAGAATTGTTGGCAGCAAACACATTTTCTAATCCCCCATGATTTTCGTAAATATTTCGAAGTGATTTTATAAAATAACGAAAATCTTCGGAGTTAAACGTTCTGTGAACAATGTTGTCAATGGAATCAATCTGATTATTTGTGGCATTCATAACAAAATCATACGGATTATTTCCCATAGCATCCATCATTTTGGTAGCGCTGTTAATAATCATTTTACGATTTCCCCACGCAATTGTAGATGCCAAAAAACCACTGATTTCTATATCCTCTTTTACTTTGTATCGGTGTGGAATCTGGATGGGATCGCTTTCAATAAAATTGGGATTGTTGTACTGATCTGCTTTAAAATCAAGATAATCTTTTAGTTCTTCGAAATTCATTCTGTAAAATTAAAAAAGATTTTTCAAGCCCAAAAAATAAAATCCTTTAAAACTTAAAGGATTTCGTTGATCGTAATTTTTGTATTTTGGTTGTACATTGCCTTTACAATTCCGTCTGAAAGTCCGATTTTTGGCACATAGATGTGTTTGGCATTACTCCATTTCATTGCATTAACGTAAATTTTAATGGCAGGAATAATCACGTCGGCGCGATCAGTGTTCAATCCTAAGGTATAAATACGTTCTTCGTACGATAGTGAATTTAAGTATTTAAAACGCTGAACCAAATAACTTTGCGTTAATGGTTTATCATTTGTTTTACCTGACATTTTAAATATTTTGTTGATGTTTCCGCCCGACCCTATTATTTCAACATTTGACAAGTTTTCGGTATGGGTTTTAATCCATTTTTCAATTTCCTGCCAAACACTTTCGGTTACCATATTGTTCAACAAACGAACCGTTCCGTTTTTGAAGGATTTTGAAACAATTTGTTTTCCGTTTGAAAACAGTGTAAACTCGGTACTTCCACCACCAACATCAACATATAAATAATGTCCGTCGTTTTTAATATATGATTCTAAATCGGAATTGGCAATAATGGCAGCTTCGGTTTTTCCTTCAATAATATCAATATTTATTTTTGCTTTCTTTGCTATTTCATCTACCAACTCTTTACCGTTATAAGCTTCGCGCATTGCAGATGTTGCACAGGCTGCATATTGTTCAACCTTATAAACATCCATTAACAATTTAAACGCTTTCATGGCTTTTACCATACGTTCTGCACTTTCTTCGGAAATTTCGCCTACCGTAAAAGCATCCTGACCCAAACGAATAGGAACGCGAATTAAATGACTTTTGTTAAACTGCGTGGGCTTGTTTTCTTCTTCGATAACGTTGGCTATAAGCAATCGCATGGCGTTAGAACCAATATCAATTGCGGCGTATTTTTTTATTTTTATCATTAATCTAAAACCACTTCTATTTTATTTCTGTAATAATTGTAAAGCTCTTCTTGTGCTTTAAAACGCTCTTCGCCCAAGCGGCGGTAACGATTTTCTAATCGTTCAGAATGCAAACGCACTTTTACGTTTCCTTTCCAATAAATTTTAAAGGTATCAATCAGTTCGGTTTTAATGGCATCGTCGTAAATCGGACAGGTAACTTCAACCCTTTCATCGATATTTCGAGTCATAAAATCGGCAGATGAAATATAAACTTTTGCTTCTTCATCGGTTCCGAAAATATAAATTCGTGAATGTTCCAATAAATTATCAACAATACTTACCGCTTCGATATTATCGCTTAAACCGGGAACGCCAGGAATTAAACAGCAAATTCCGCGAACGATTAACTGAACTTTTACTCCGGCACGACTTGCATCGTACAATTTATCGATCATTTTATAATCGGACAAACTATTCATTTTCAAGCGTATCATTGCAGGTTTATCGTTCAAGGCTTTTTCAATCTCTTCATCAATTAATTTAGTAAATTTTGATCGGGTGTAATGTGGTGAAACAATTAAATCTTTATAACGATAGATTTTATAGTTCACTTCGAAAAATTCAAACACCTTGTTCACTTCTTTCATAATTCGGCTGTCTGATGTTAAAACGGTTACATCGGTATAAATATTCGACGTACTTTCGTTGAAATTTCCTGTTGAAAGAAAACCGTAACGCTTAATTTTTTTGCCTTCGATACGTTCAACGACGCAAATTTTACTGTGAACTTTTAATCCTTTTACACCAAAAATAAGCTTGATACCTTCTGCCTGCATAATTTCGGCATAATTGATATTGCTGGTTTCATCGAACCTTGCTTGTAATTCAATCTGCACCGTAACCTGTTTGCCGTTTTTCGCTGCATTAATCAATGACGATATAATTTGCGAATTTTTTGCCAAACGATACAAGGTAATTTTTATGCTGGTAACTTTTGGATCTAAAGCCGCTTCACGCAAGAATTTTACTACATAATTAAACGACTGAAATGGCGTGTGTACCAAAAAATCTTTATGTTTTATTTGTTGAATGATGCTTCCTTCGATACTTAAACCACTAACCGGTAACGGATTTAATTTACCAATAGTAAGATCTTTTCTGCCTAAATTAGGAAAATTCATATAATCACGACGGTTGTGGTAACGCCCGCCTGGAATGATACTGTCAACCGCCTCAATATCCATTTTATCAAGGAAAAAATCAAGGGTATCTTTATCAATTTCGCTGTCGTACACAAAACGTACAACCTCACCCACTCTACGTTCACGAACAGAATTCGATATTTTTTCAAGGAACGATTTATGTAAATCAGAATCAAAATCTAATTCAGCATCACGAGTGATTTTTATCATGTGCGCCGAAATATTTTCATAATCGAAAATAGAAAAGATATTGTCTAAATTCATTCTGATTACATCATCAAGCATGATAATGTACTGCTTTCCATCTATCGCAGGTAATTCTACAAAACGATTGATTTGTGCAGGAATTTCGATCAACGCATAACGGGTACGCTTTTTTAAAGATTTCACAGAATCTTCTGCAGTTTTTTTAACCATTTTCACGGCTAAATATCCGTAAGAATCCCGTACCAAAGGAAATTCAGCTAAATCATTCAAGATGATCGTCACTAAAACCGGACTTACCTTATGTATAAAAAATTCGTGAATAAAGTCTATTTGCTCTTTAGTAACCTGAGTTTCATCAACAATAAAAATGCCTTCATTCTCTAATTCGGTTTCAATTTCCTGCAAAATAGACAAACTTTTTGCCTGCTGTTTAATTACAATTTCGGTAATTTCCTGCAACAAGGTTTTTGCCTGAACGCCGTTAATTAATTTCTTATTGTTGTCTTTTGAAATAGAAATTCTTCGAACAGTGGCATATCGCACTCTAAAAAATTCATCTAAATTATTCGAGAAAATTCCTAAAAACCTTAATCGGTCTAATAATGGAACGGTGTGGTCTGCAGCTTCTTGTAAAACACGTTCGTTAAAAGCAAGCCAGCTTTTTTCTCTGTCAATATATTTTGGTTGGTTAATTTGCATTTATTAAATCTTTTGGAAACAGGGTATCTATAACTTTACCGTTTTTGATAATGTCCCAACTTTCTTCCTCGAATTCCAATATAACAACTCCAGAAGTAGGAACATTTTCAATGTATTTGTTGCCAAATGTATTAACAAAATCGGTAATTGCATTGTTGTGACCAAAAATAATTAGGCTTGGAACGGTATCTTTACAATTTCTTATTGATTTGGTTAAACTGCCTGAATCAAACGTATATAAATCGTTTTTTAAAACGGTTAGTTCCTGCGGAATATTCAAAACCTCGTTAAAGATTTTTGCGGTATCGTGTGCCCTTTTTGCAGTGCTTGACCAAATTAAAAATCGTTCGGGAAGATCTTTTTTTATTTTTTCAAAAATGAAATTTGAATTTTTAATGCCTTTGTTTGTTAAAGGTCTTTCGTGATCTTCTAAAGGCATTTCCCATGACGATTTTCCATGCCGAATTAATATCAACTTTTTCATAACATTCAATTTTTTACAAATGATATTTATTTTACTAAATATAAAAAAAATCATTAAGTATTATTTAAGATCAATCATTTTTTTTGTGGTAAAAGTTTGATTATTTTTGTTAAAATTTAATTAACAGTAATGAATAAAATAGGTATCGAACTAAAATGGGCTGCAATTATCACTGCTTTTTCCTGTTTGTGGGCTGCTTTAGAAAATGCTTTGGGGTATCATAAAGATTTTAGCAATATTATAGGAATTGCCTTTGTGTACTATATTATTTTGACCTTTTTGTGGGCAATTGCATTTATCGATAAAAAAAAATCGTTAGGAAAAAATGCTATTTGGGAATTTAAAAGTGCCTTTAAGTTTGGGTTATTTTTAACCGGTTTAACCACCCTTTTAAGCCCAATTGCTCAATACATTATTTACGAAACTATTTCGCCTGATTATTTCAACAACATTATAGAATATCAATTATCGAAAGGCAGACAAACACGCGAAAGTTTAGAATTAATTCACAACATGAATTTTACTATTCGCCAGGGTGTTATGAATGCTTTATCGTTAGGTGTGATTTATTCTGCACTGTACGCATGGGTTTTTAAAACCAAGAAAAATACGGTTGTTGTGCCTGTTACTAACTCAAAAAAGAAGAAATAAGATGAATTTACAGAACATACCAAATATTAAACATTTAGAAAGCGACAATTTCTTTCTACTTGCCGGACCATGTGCTATTGAAAATGAAGAAATGGCTTTTAGAATTGCCGAACGATTAGTTACTATTACAGATCGTTTGCAGATTCCATTGGTTTTTAAAGGATCTTTTAAAAAAGCAAACCGTTCAAGAATTGATTCTTTTACAGGAATTGGCGATGAAAAGGCTTTAAAAATTCTGCAAAAGGTTTCTAAAGAATTTAATGTACCAACGGTTACTGATATTCACGAAAGTTCTGATGCTGATTTGGCTGCGGCTTATGTTGATGTTTTACAGATTCCTGCATTTTTGGTACGCCAGACCGATTTGGTTGTGGCTGCTGCAAAAACCGGTAAAACGGTCAATTTAAAGAAAGGACAATTTATGAGTCCTGAAAGTATGAAACACGCCGTACAAAAAGTGTTGGATTGCGAAAATGAAAACGTAATGGTTACCGATCGCGGAACTATGTTTGGTTATCAGGATATGATTGTTGATTATCGTGGAATTCCTACCATGCAGAATTATGCCACAACGGTTTTAGATATTACGCATTCGCTTCAACAACCAAATCAGGCAAGTGGTGTAACCGGCGGAAGACCCGATTTAATTGAAACGGTTGCTAAAGCAGGAATTGCTGTTGGTGTAGATGGAATTTTTATTGAAACTCATTTTGATCCGGCAAATGCAAAAAGCGATGGTGCTAACATGCTACATTTAGATCATTTTGAACCTTTAATGGAAAAACTGGTTGCCATTCGCCAAACGGTTAATAAGTTTTAACATCATCTATGAAAAACATCAGCATATTAGGTGCAGGTTGGTTGGGAAATCCATTGGCATTGCAATTAAATTCAAACGGACATCAATTAAAAGTTTCGACAACAACTCCTGAAAAAATTTCGTTTTTTAACGAAAATGGAATAGAGAGTTTTATTGTGAATGTAGGATCAAATCCTGAAACAGACAATCTTGATAACTTATTAACAGATACCGATATCCTTATTATTACCATTCCGCCAGGACGAACACAAAAGGTTGAAGATAACTATGTTGATAAAATAAAAGCGGTTGTTCCGTTTATAGAAAAACACGGTGTTAAAAATGTTATTTACACAAGCTCTACCACGGTTTATCTTTCTTTGGAAGGAAATGTGAATGAAGAAACACCTATTGTTCCTGTTTCTGAAATGGATCAACAAATTTTCGAAATTGAAAACCTACTTCTAAACAACCAAAATTTTAATGCTACCATTCTTCGTTTGGGTGGATTAATCGGTGAAGATCGTCACCCGGTTCATTTTATCGTAAGAAAAGATATTGTAACAGAAGCGAACAATCCGGTTAATATGGTTCATAGAACTGATATTATTCGATTTGTAGAAAAGATCATCGAAAACGAAATTCCAAATGATGTTTTTAATATTGTAGCTCCTGTTAATTTAAATCGAAGAGATTTTTATACTCAGGAAGCAAACAAATTAGGACTTTCTCCCCTACCAAAATTCACAGACAATCCCAATGCGGATATGCGAAAAGTTAGTGGTGAAAAAATTTCCAAGAAATATGGGATTGATTATTTATATCTATTGGACTAATTACATTTGAATGAAATTCAGATATTTTTCCACAGATTCACAGATATATACTTGAAATGCCCATTTAGATAATGATTTGCTTTTCATAAACAATAAGAAAAATCTGTGCATCTGTGGTTATTAAAAAAATATAGTTTCTATTTAATTAATTATTACTATTTTAACCAAAATTTTTAATCTTATGAAAAAAATATTATTTTTTGGCTTAATTGCCGCAACTACATTAGGAACAATTCAAGTAAATGCTCAAGACAAAGTAAAATTTACAAAAGAGCAGCTTAAAATGATGGATGATGATTTGTTTATTGAAATGTTTACCGGTGTTTCTTCAAAGAAAACCTCGACTGTTATTTTAAAGGATGGTAGAAAAGTTGAAGGATCGGCAACTGACATAAATAGAAAAAAAGGACAAATTTATTCTATTGATATTAAAGACGCATCGGGCAAAAAAACCGAATACAAAGCAGAAGAAATCGCCGAAATGTATTTGCCAATTTCAGGTATGGCAAAGGCTTCTAAAGTAAACAGCTATTTTGGAAATTCTAAAAACTGGGGACGTAAAAGTTTAAATAAAACTACGAATCCTGATGAAGTATATGTGAAAAACGTAAAAGCTTCGTTGAAAAACAAAAAAGAAGAAAAAGAATTCTTAATGCAATTAATTAATCCAGATTTCAGTAGTTTAATTGAAGTTTATGCAGATCCGATTGCATCTGAAACATCTTCTTTCAGTGTGGGCGGAAGTCCGTCTTTTGGGGGTGGTGTAACAAAATCGTACTACGTAAAAAAAGGCGATGATGTTTTATGGCTTAAAAAAGGAGAATTTGAAGATCATTACGCTTTTCTTTTTGGAGATAACGAAGAATTTATGAAGAATTTCCCTTACAAATCAATCAAGTGGGAACATTTAAGCTATTTAGTTGCAGAATATACCAATATAGTTTCAGGTCAATAAAAACTTTTTAAACGATACAAAACCACTCAATTTGAGTGGTTTTTTTGTTAATATTTTCAGCGTAAAAAGAATTATATTTGTAAAATTCTTATAAAACATCAACCTTATGAAAAAAACACTCTTATTACTTACAGCTATTTTAGGCGTAAATACTACCAATGCACAATTAAAATTTAAAGCTGGTACAAACATTTCATCGATCAGTGGATTTATAAAAGCTGAAACAAGAGTATTCCTTTTAAAGCAATTTAATTACGAAGATAGAACCAAAAGTAAAATTGGTTTATATTTAGGTGCAGGCTATTCTTTCAACTTTACGGAAAATTTAAGTATTACACCTGAAATTATTTACAGTCAAATGGGTGCAGCAGGTGACGGTTATTATAATAATGTAAAAGAATCATACAGCCACAACTACTTGACGTTACCAATATTTATTGAATACAAAATTGTAGACAAATTGAAGATTGGTGCAGGTCCGCAGTTTAATTATCTGCTTAAAGCAAAATTTGAAAGAGATTATCAAAACGTGCCTGTGGAATATCAAAATACTCTTGTTAAAGAAATTGATGAAACAGACTTTTATTATAGACTTAACTACGGTATAACTTTCGGTGCTTCATATACATTCTTAAGAAATTTAAGTATTGAAGCCCGTTACTACTTAGGTTTAAACAATATGCTCAACGAAGATAAGCAGTTTAAATCTACCGAAGTTATTACCACAACAGAAATGAAAAACCAAGCATTTCAAATTGGTTTGGCTTATAAATTTCACTAAAAGAAGAACTTACACCGATTATAACTAGATAAACACTAACCTTATAAAACATGAGTGAAAACACACAAAACGAAAGTTTTTGGATAAAAGCATTAATGTTATACCACGAATCAAAAGAAGCTGCTGTTGACAGATTAAAAATGCCAATGATCCCTTATTACTTAGCTTTACTTGTATTAAGCTATTGGGAACCTTTATATATTTTAATCTTTTCATCAAAACCGGTCGAAGACAGAACAGCCTACGTTCGGTGTATGTTTCAAAATTTTACAATATATGATCATCTTAATTGCTTTCTATTCGCTTTAATATTTGCTGTGATATCATCAATTTTATTTCCATATCTAACTATTTTTATCAATAGGGTTAATCAAACCTCAGAAAAAGCAGCGAAAAGAAGTAAAGAACTTTTTGAAAGAGAGAAAATATTTCACGAACTAGAACTAGAAAGTATAAAATCAGGAAGAAAAGAGAAAGAAGAATTTAATAAAACTATAGACGACCTCAAACAATCTTACGAACAAAGAATCGAATCTATTACATCAAATCATAATATTGAAATAGAAAACTTAAAGGAAACAAATACCTCTCAAACTGAACTGATAAAAGAACTTGATAAAAAAATCCTAAGTTTCTCAACATCAAACCCTAAATTTAGCACGACAAAGAAAACAAACAATACCAAATCTATTAATACAGAAGAAAATATTATAATTGATTTTAACACCTACAAAGAAATTCAAAATTTTTTAATTCGTAGTTTTAGAAAACCTTTAACATTATTGGAAGAAATTAAAAATAACGATTTTCAAATTTTATTTAACAATGAAAGACCACTTAAATCAATAGAGAACGCATTATTTGAAAAATTTCAGAAAAATAATTTAGGCGAAATGATAACATTAGCCGATCAAAGCAAGACTTTTTCATTTACTACATCTGGAAGATTTTTAATAATGAGCTTAATATCAGATTTTAATTAATAGTCTAAAATCCCACCAACTGGCGGGATTTTTTATTTCTAACAATAAACTACATCTCATTTAAAGCAGCCTGATCTTTCTTTGTCAGCCCTTTAACCACTAAATCGTAAGAATTTACAATTAATTCTTTTAGTAGTTTGGTAGAAACATCGCTGTTAAAGTACACGCTGTTCCAATGTACTTTACTCATGTGGTAACCCGGTTTTACGCCGTTGTATTGGGCACGTAATTCTTCGGCTTCATCTGGGTCGCACTTTAAATTACAATACTCAAACTCTTCAATATCAACCAGACAGAACATTTTGTTCATTACGTAAAATACCAGTGTTGTTTTATCGAACGGAAACTTCTCTGTAGCTCCTTTAAACGATAAGCAATAATCGCGAAAATCTTCTATATTGTTCATATTAAATGGTGTAAAACGTAATTAAAAATCAAACCGACTGCAATGGCGCATCCAAAACTTAAAAAACTTCCAATTAAAACGTATTCAGTTAAATGGCGTTCTTTTGCATTGTTTAAATCGCCAAACCTAAAAATTGATTTCGCTGCCAATAAAAAACCGATTCCTTCCCAAAAATTTGCGACAACAAAACCAAAAATAAACAATCGTTCTAAAATACCAATATATTTTCCGGCATTAAACAGCACTTTTTCGCCTGTAATTTGTACCGAATGTTCCTGTACCTTTTTATATTGCTGGTAAGGCGATAGTAAAATTCTTATTAAAATGGCAGTTACCTGCGTAACTAAAATAACTGCAACCAAAACCAACCAGATTTGCGGTTTGTTTATAAAATCGAAAGAGATTTCTAATGTCGAAAAAATCATTAAAACCACGATAATTGTAGCAAGATGCACCATTTGATCTGCAATAAAAAGTATTGGAGCTTTAATTTTTGATGCTAATTTCAGTTTGATCCAATCGAACAAAGCATGAAAAACAGTTACCAGAATAATTGCCCACCACATATTATCGTTCGCTAAAAACAGACACATTAAAGCGGCATGAATGGCAATATGACTTGCAAAATAAACAGGTTTGTGTTTGTTCTGAACCATTTTTTTGGTCTGAAAAACAAAATCGCCCAGAAAATGAGCCGCTAAAAATTTAAGAAGAAGTAGCCACATACTGTTTCATTGTTTGGTTGTAATAATTTATAAACTGATCAATCTCGTCAAATCCGCCACGTTTTAAGGCTTCACTAATGGTACTTTGTTTTTTGTTCAATTTTTCGGCAATCTGCGTTTGATTTAATTCCGGATTTTTCAACTTTAAAAAGATAATTTCAGCCGATTTATCTGTCCATTTATCCATAATCAACAAAGCTAAATCAGTCATTACCCTAAAGGTGTCGTTCAACAATTTATCTTGGGTATTTATTGTTAAATTCTTTTTTTCCAACGCATCAAAACCTTCGCCAGACAATTCAAAAGCAGTGCCGTTGCCTTCGGTAATTTTCGTTCCTTCAAACGTTTGTTCGCCAATTCCAATGCTTAAACGAACATCGATTTCTTTCAACAGTTTTATCCATGTTTTTAATAAAACAGCGTGTAATAAAGCATCTTCTACAGTTGTTTTAAATTGAAAACTGTCGCCTCGGTATAATTCCCAGTTGAAGGGCGAAGTCCCAAACATTTCCAAACCTTCTTTAAGATGTTTTAACCAAACTGCAGGTTTTAAAGTGCGCGATGATACAATATCGCCTGTTATAATTGCAACCATTTTATAGTTATTGAATATCTAAAGATATAAAAAATATCGCTTAATTAACCGATAGTTTAAAATATCGTCTATTTAACCGATAATTTAGAATATCGTCTTTAAAACCGATAATTAGAATAATCTGATTAGAACTGAAATTGTTTTTTATTGTACGATCTATCTAAATTAAAAGTAAAATCTTAAAAATATTTGGTTAAATATGAATATTTTTGAAGAATGGAAACACAAAACTTTAAAGGTTTCAATATTCGGGTGTATGCTTTATGCATTGTGAACAACGAACTTTTAACTTTAAAAGAACCTTTTGCCGGAAATATGGTTGTGAAACTGCCCGGTGGCGGTTTGGAATTTGGAGAAGGAACTGCCGATTGTTTAAAGCGTGAATTTAAAGAAGAACTGAATCTGGAACTTACGGTTGGCGATGCTTTTTATATTCAGGAAGATTTTGTACCATCGCTGGCAAAAGACGGCAAACAGCTTTTAACACTGTATTTTTTTGTCACAATTATAGATTTACACAATTTAGAAATCATTGATAAAAATATTCAGGAAGTAAATTGGATTCCGTTAACAGCGAATAATCCGTTTACATTGCCAGTAGATCAAATAGTTTTCAATAAATTGCAGTCAAAATTAAGTTAGCAAACCTTGTAAAAGCTATCTTTATTAAAAATGATGTTTATGTTTAAAGACATTCCCATATTATATGTTGTAGCGGCACTACTTTTAATGTACCTTATCGCCTATTTTGTAAGGTTTAGAAGCAAAAATGTTGATGCTTTTGATAAAATGAAACTCTCGCTTGTTCTTTTCGGAATTTATGCTGTGGTTTTGTGGCTTTGTTTACCTTCAACCCCTGCTTTAGAAACATTTGGATATCCGGAAACAGTAAGCGATATAAGAAATGAAAGTCAAATTTTAAGACTTTTACAAGATTATAACAAGGCAATTGTACGCACAGCAAATGTTTTACATTGGTTTTTATTCGGATTTATATTCTTTTTCATGACCAATATTTATCTGTACACCACGCATCGCGAAAACCAGTTCAATTCTAAAAACAAACAATAATAATTTCCGTAACGTAATAATGAGCTTAAAATCTAAAGCAAATATTGTTCGCAGAAAGCTAATGCATTCTTTAACCCACAACATTGGGAAAAAATCTGTTGGCGACATGCAGAAAAAAGCACATAACTTTAAAGTAAACCGCGTATTAATAAGCCGTCCAAACCATCGTTTAGGGAATATGTTGTTAATTACGCCTTTGGTTCAGGAAATAGCCAACACGTTTCCAAACTGTACCATAGATCTTTTTGTGAAAGGGAAAATAACGCCGATCATTTTTCAGAATTATCCGCAGGTTAAAAACATCATCGAACTTCCTAAAAAACCATTGAAAGATTTTTCGGAATACCTAAAAGTATGGTTTTCATTAAAGCGTACAAAATACGATTTGGTAATTAATGTAGAAAAAGGCTCTTCATCGGGCAGAATATCAACAATAATTCCGTCGGCAGATTTTAAGTTTTATGGAGATGATTTCGAAGAATTAAAAGATATATACAGCGATATAGAACATATTGCGAAATATCCGGTTTATAATTTCCGTCGGTTTTTGGAAGTTTTAAATCAAAAACCATTGAGTGGCGATGTTCCTGTTTTAGATTTAAAATTATCACCAACAGAATTAAATCAAGGCAAACAAGATTTATTAAAAGTTACCAAAAACGACAACCGCAAAACCATTGCATTTTTTACGTTTGCAACAGGCGCAAAATGTTATTCGGTTGAATGGTGGAACGATTTTTACGAAAAATTCTACCCGAAATATGCCGAAGAATATAATTTGATTGAAATTTTACCGGTTGAAGATATTTCGCAGTTAGAACGAAAACTTCCAACTTATTATAGTAAAGACGTTCGTGAAATAGCATCGTTAATGGCAAACTGCGAACTGGTTGTTGCAGCAGATTCCGGAATGATGCACTTAAGCAGTGCGGCATTAACGCCAACAATCGGACTTTTTTCTGTTACACGTACCCAAGTTTATGCACCTTATGGCAACGGCAGTACGTTTGTAGATACCGAAAAACAGTCGCAAAACGATATTATCAAAGCAATAGACCAGATTTTATCAACCAAAAAAAGTTAAAACAAATACAACTTTGTAATTTAAGTTAACGCATTTAGTATCTTTAAAAATAAAAAATGAGATTAAAAGATTTATCCGATGATTTAGGAATTTCGTTAGAAAGCTTACAGAATTTCATATACGATTTTAATATAGATTTAAGCATCTGCATTGATGAACAATTCAACGTAACCGAAAATTTTAAGCAGTTTACTTTGAAAAATATCGATTTTTTAAAGAAATATGCCGAAGATCATTCTAAAGAAAAAACCTTGGCTGATATTGCCAAAGCGATCAATGAAAGCGAGGAAAAAGTTTTAAATTTCTTTGTATCAAACGGAATTCCCGAAGAAGCTGCAAAAAACATAAAAACAAATCTTTCAAGCTACCTGATACATTTGTACATTGGCGGCGAATATCCTTTTATCGACGAAGCTTTTCCTGAAACAGAAGATTATGCCGCAAAACGTTTGGTTGGTTACACCGATTTGTATTTCTATTTAAGCGATATGTTGGATCCGTTTATGAACAAAGACCAGTCAAAAACCTGGGGAATTTCTAAACCAACCGGAATTGTTTTGTACGGTCCGCCGGGAAGCGGAAAAATTTTCTGGGCACGTAAAATGGCACAGATGATTGGTTATGAATTTGTTCACGTTTATAAAGATTATTTGGCAGGAAATTTAAAAACCACCAAAAATTCTTTTACGCATTTCTTGAATTCAAAAATGCAACATCCTAAAACCATGTTGTTTATTGATTCGTTAGATGAATTGTTGAGTAAAAATGGCGAGCAGAATTTCTTTTCAGAAAATATTGAATTGATAAACACCATTTTACGTCATACACAAAAAGATATTCATCAGGAATTGTTAATGGTTGGTTCGGCTGAAATATTGAGTTTGTTTAACGACGAAGTTTTGGCACCGGGCAGATTTGATATGCAGATACCAATTTTTCCGCCAAATTCAGACGAGCGTGCGCAATTGATTATTTATCATTTAACGCAGAATTTAATAGAAGATTCTCCGCTTTTAAAGATTCTTAAAACTCATAACGCTTTGTGTAAATCGTTTTGGGAACCAATTGCAAATGAAATGAGATTATTTTCGAACACCATGGTAATTGATTTTACGCAATCATTAAAAAAACGATTATACGCACTTTACAGAAAAGACGAAAGCAAGAACATCGAACTAACCGAAAAAGTTCTAACAGCATCATTCAACGAAGCAAAAGCAAAACTAAATGCCGATTATATTAAACGCTGCGCCGTATTTTTGGTTGAAGCAAAACAAAACGTGGGACAAGATTTCCCGCATAGAATTTTAGAATTAGAAGCAGATTTAGAATCGTATCAAGCCAAAAAACCGCCGATCAACAAAATCGGCTTTAAACAGGTTAACGAAGAAAACCCTGCTATTGTTGAAATTAACGACGATTCTACACCAACCGATTTAATAATATAAACTAAAAACAAAATAATTAATCACAGAAATATAGAACACCAAAATTACCAAAACAACAATATTTCATTTTTTTTAGGCAATGTAAAACAAGTTTTATATTTTTGTACATCTAAAAAACATATAATTCAATGAATTTACACGAATTTCAAGGTAAACAGATACTTTCTAGTTATGGTGTACGTGTGCAACGCGGTCATGTAGCTAATACAGCAGAAGAAGCAGTAACAGTAGCAAAACAATTAACAGAAGAAACAGGTACAGGTTGGCATGTAATTAAAGCTCAAATTCATGCTGGTGGTCGTGGTAAAGGCGGTGGCGTTAAATTAGCTAAAAATTTAGACCAAGTTAAAGAAATCGCTGGTCAAATTATTGGTATGGATTTAATTACTCCACAAACTCCACCAACAGGTAAAAGAGTAAACAAAGTATTAATTGCAGAAGACGTTTACTATCCTGGAGACAGTGAAATTTCAGAATTTTATATGTCTGTATTGTTAAACCGCGCAACAGGAAGAAACATGATCATGTACTCTACCGAAGGTGGAATGGATATCGAAGAAGTTGCAGAACACACACCACACTTAATCTTTACAGAAGAAATTGATCCATCTGTTGGTTTACAAGGTTTCCAAGCACGTAAAATTGCTTTCAACTTAGGTTTATCAGGTGGTGCATTCAAAGAAATGGTTAAGTTTGTTGATGCATTATACAACGCTTATGTTGGTTGCGATGCTTCAATGTTCGAAATTAATCCGGTTTTAAAAACATCTGACGATAAAATTATTGCTGTTGATGCTAAAGTAACTTTAGACGACAACGCATTATACCGTCATGCAGATTACGCTGAAATGCGTGATGTTACAGAAGAGCGTCCGATCGAAGTTGAAGCTAAAGCAGCTGGTTTAAACTATGTTGATTTAGATGGAACTGTAGGTTGTATGGTTAACGGTGCAGGTTTGGCAATGGCTACTATGGATTTAATTAAGTATGCAGGTTTTGAACCAGCTAACTTCTTAGACGTTGGTGGTACTGCAGATGCAAAACGTGTTGAAATCGCTTTCCGTATCATTTTAAAAGATCCAAACGTAAAAGCAATCTTAATCAATATTTTTGGTGGAATTGTTCGTTGCGACCGTGTAGCTCAAGGTATTGTTGATGCTTACAAAAACATGGGCGACGATATTAAAGTGCCAATTATTGTACGTTTACAAGGAACAAACGCAGATTTAGCTAAACAAATTATCGACGAATCTGGTATGCCAATTTTATCGGCTATCGAATTCCAAGAAGCATCAGATCGCGTTAAAGAAGCATTATCATAATTTAGATAATTCTAACCAAATATAAAGATAAGTCCGATAATTGTATCGGACTTATTTTTTTGACTATATTAATTATTGATATTCCAGACCTCACAGGTTTTAAAAACCTGTGAGGTCATTACATATAAAAGGTTATCAAATATATTTCAATACAAAATTTCAGATAGTCAATAAAACAATTGTTAAAATAAAAGTTTTTTTTACTTTTGATAAAAATTCAGAAAAAGACATGGAAACAAATAATGAAAATTTTCAGGAAAGTAAAACAGAAATCAAACCAAAGAAATCAAGAACAGGTTTGATCATTTTCCTTGTAATACTTGGTTTTGTATTAATTGGCGCTGGCGGATATTTCTATTTAGATTATAAAAACAGAATGGCAAATATCGAAAATGAAAAAGAATATTCTCAAGAACGTTTAGATGCCATAAATAGTATTTTCTCTGTAGCAGAATACGATAACATTCCCGAAAATTACCGTGAATATATTTACGATTTCTTAGCACATAACAGTTATTTAGATGGAACGTACTTTTTAACCAAAATTGCCGATCGCGCAAAATCGGTTTATGCATTTGGCGATTTTACCGATGATGATAATGATGAAGACGATTTAGCTGTTTTGTTTGAAAATAACGATTATACAAGCAGTATGCTGGTAATCTTTAATCATAAAGGCGAAGGTTTGTACATTAAAAATTTTGAAAACGAATTGCCTACAATAAATGCTTTTAAAGTTGGTGCAAAAATCTACGAAAACGAAGCAAAACTAACACCGGCAACTTGTGGAGGTTTAATGATTAAGACTGATTACAGAAAAGAAGCGTTGGTTTACGACAAAAAAACAAAGAAATTCAATTCGCATTATCAGTACACCGATGAGGAAATTAAATCAATGAATTCACCTGAAGAATATTATGATGAAGGCTATGAAGCTGAACCTGTAGATGATACACCTGAAGAAGCATCAATTATAAACTCAATAAATCAAGATAGCAATTAAGCTATCTTTTTTCTTTTAACATAGTAGGATAATAGAAATTAGTTTGTTAAATTAGATAATATCAAAAAGCACTGCCACAGAAATAAAGGGTACAGATTTTGATATGTTAAAATAAAAAACCCTAAATATTATAAAATGGACGACAATTTTTCACCAAGAGTAAAGGAAGTAATTACCTTTAGTAGAGATGAAGCTTTACGTTTAGGGCACGATTATATTGGTACAGAGCATATCATGCTTGGTATTTTGCGCGAAAGCCAGGGCGAAGCAATCACGATATTACAAAACTTATCAATTGATTTAGAATTTCTTAAGAATCGATTTGAAGCATTGATTCCAGAAAACCCTAATAAAATTATTAATACAGAGAAGAAGAACATTCATCTTACAAAACAAGCCGAAAACGCTTTAAAACGAGCATTTTTAGAGAAAAAACTTTATAAAACCGATGTTATCAATACAGGTCATATTCTTATGTCGATATTAAGAAATACCGAAGATCCTACAACCATTTTGTTGAATCGTTGTAAAGTTGACTATGATAACGCAAAAGAAGAATTTGTAAGTTTATTGTCTAGTTCAGAATCTTTAAGCGAACAGAAACGCAATAGCGCGTTTGATGACGAAGGAGGTGACAGTATGTCAGATAATTTCAACAATCCGTCAGCACAAAACAAAACAGGCAAAAAATCTAAAACTCCGGTATTAGATAATTTTGGTCGCGATTTAACCGAACTGGCAGAACAAGGCAAACTGGATCCTGTTGTGGGGCGTGAAAAAGAAATCGAACGTGTTTCGCAAATCTTATCACGCCGTAAAAAGAACAATCCGTTGTTAATTGGTGAGCCTGGTGTTGGTAAATCTGCTATTGCCGAAGGTTTAGCTTTGCGCATCATTCAAAAGAAAGTATCTCGCATTTTGTTCAACAAACGTGTGGTAACTTTAGATTTGGCAAGCTTGGTTGCAGGTACAAAATACCGCGGTCAGTTTGAAGAGCGTATGAAAGCCGTAATGAACGAATTGGAAAAGAACGACGATATCATTCTTTTTATCGATGAAATTCATACAATAGTTGGTGCTGGTGGCGCAACAGGTTCGTTAGATGCTTCGAATATGTTTAAACCAGCATTGGCTCGTGGAGAAATTCAATGTGTTGGTGCAACAACGTTAGATGAATACCGTCAGTACATTGAGAAGGACGGAGCATTAGAGCGTCGTTTTCAAAAAGTAATTGTAGAACCTACAACAGAAGAGGAAACAATTACCATTTTGAACAACATTAAACCTAAATACGAAGATCACCACAATGTAATTTATACGCCCGAAGCTATTGAAGCCTGCGTGAAACTAACAAGCAGATATATGAGCGAGCGTTTCTTACCAGACAAGGCTATTGACGCGTTGGATGAAGCTGGATCTCGTGTACATATTACAAATATTGAAGTTCCGGACGATATTTTAAATCTTGAAAAAGAATTAGAAGAAGTGCGCGATAAAAAATCAGATGCGGTTAAACGTCAAAAGTACGAAGAAGCTGCGGCTTTACGTGATGATGAAAAACGCATTGAAAAAGATTTAGCCGTTGCGCAAGAACGTTGGGAAGAAGATTCTAAAAACAACAAAATTACCGTTACCGAAGAGCATGTTGCCGATGTCGTTTCAATGATGACAGGAATTCCGGTAAATAAAATTGCTCAAGCCGAAAGTAAAAAACTGGCAAAGTTACCAGATGCAATTAAAGGTAAAGTTATTGGTCAGGATGAAGCGGTGGCTAAAATTGCGAAATCGATCCAAAGAAACCGTGCAGGCTTAAAAGATCCTAACAAACCGATTGGTTCGTTTATTTTCTTGGGTCAAACAGGTGTTGGTAAAACGCAGTTGGCTAAAGTGATCGCAAAAGAAATTTTCGATTCTGAAGATGCTTTGATTCGTATTGATATGAGTGAATACATGGAAAAATTTGCGATTTCGCGTTTAGTTGGTGCACCTCCGGGATACGTTGGATACGAAGAAGGCGGTCAATTGACAGAGAAAGTGCGTAGAAAACCGTATTCGGTTATTTTGTTAGACGAGGTTGAAAAAGCGCATCCGGATGTTTTCAATATGTTGTTGCAAGTATTAGATGACGGACATTTAACCGATAGTTTAGGTAGAAAGATCGATTTTAGAAATACGATCATCATCATGACATCGAATGTTGGTGCACGTCAGTTAAAAGATTTTGGAACAGGTGTTGGTTTCGGAACAAAAGCAAAACAAGACCAACAAGACGATTTAACAAAATCGGTTATCGAAAATGCGCTTAAAAAAGCTTTTGCACCTGAGTTCTTAAATAGAATCGATGATGTGGTTGTGTTCAACGCTTTAGAAAAAGAACATATCCATAAAATCATCAACATTGAAATTGAAAAACTGTACCTGCGCGTTATGGCATTAGGCTATCAGTTAGAATTAACGCAGGAAGCATTAGATTTCATTGCAGATAAAGGTTTTGACAAGCAATATGGAGCGCGTCCGTTAAAACGTGCCATCCAAAAGTATGTGGAAGATTTATTGGCAGAAGAAATTATCAACGGAAACATTCATGAAAATGATGTGCTATTAATGGATAAAATTAAAGACGAAGAAGCTTTAAAGGTTACTATTAAAAACGCCAATTCTTCTTTAAAAAAATAATTCAATAAAATTTTAAGAAAGTAGTAAGAAAACCTTACTACTTTTTTTATACCTTTTAATTAGGAAAAAAGGCTATGAATCAGATCAGAAAAATTAAACGTATCGGCAACGTAATCAGTATATTATCTAAATACGGATTCGATGATATCATTGCACGCACAAGTGCCGAAAAGTTTCTGCCAAAAGGTTTTTTAAAATCGAAACGTGGTGAAGAAATTTTTAAACTCGGCGTTTACAAGCGTGTGCGTTTGGTGTTGGAAGAATTAGGACCTACTTACGTTAAATTAGGACAAATGTTCAGCAATCGCGAAGACATTCTGCCTGCCGAAATGATAGCCGAATTAGCCGAACTTCAAGATAATGTTCCACCAGAAGAATTGGATATTTACAAAAAAATAGCCGATGAACTGCTGATAAATCCCGATGAACATTTTGAATACATCAACCCCACTCCTATTGCTTCGGCCTCTATCTCGCAGGTTTATGTAGCTCGATTGGTTAATGGCAAAAAAGTCGTCATCAAAGTTAAAAGATCTTCTATTGAAGAAATTATCAGATCCGATATCATGATTATGAAAGATCTGGCTAAAATCCTTGAAAAAAATTACGATGCTGCCCGAAAAATGAGTTTAACACAGCTGATTAATTCCTTCGAAAACAATATGTATCGGGAATTATCGCTTACCAACGAATTTCATAACATAGAAAAGTTCCGTAAAAACTTTGAAAACCGTTCTGAAGTTTACGTTCCAAAAACATTTAAAGAACTATCGAACAACAACATTTTAACCATGGAATTTGTCGATGGTTTTAAGGTAAACAACAAAGAAAAAATCATTGAAAACGGCATGCTACCTAAAGATGTAGCGCAAACCGGCATTGTGTTGTTTATGAAAATGGTGTTGGAAGACGGTTTTTTTCATGCAGATCCGCATCCGGGCAACGTTTTTATACTAAACGATCAAAAAATTTGTTTTATCGATTTTGGATCTATGGGTCAGATCATGAAAGGCGATATGGAATTGTTGGAAGGAATTATTGAAAGTTTTCTGATTCAGGATGCCAAGAAAATCATTCGATTAATGAAACGTTTGGCAATTGAATACCATATTGAAGACGAAAAAACGTTGGAACGGGAAATTTACGATATTTTCCACATGCTGGAACATACCGCTTTGAACGAAATAAACGTGAACGATATTGTTGCAAAAGTAAAATCGATCATGGCAAAAAATCATGTGTTGATGCCCGAATTTATTTATTTGCTTTTACGCGGAATATCGATTATTGAAGGAATTGGCAAGCAGTTAGATCCCGAATTAAACGTTATGGAAAGCATGCGTCCGTATGCAAACGAACTAGCTTTAAAGAAATACGGACCAAAACAAATCGCTCAAAAATCGTTAAAACATTTAAAGATACTTGCGGCAAACCTGCAAAATTTACCCGACGATTTAACGGTTTTATTAGAAAAAATAAAAGACGATAAATTAAAAGTAAACTTTGAAGTTGAAGGTTTGGAAGATATGCGAAAAACCCTTCAAAATGCTTCAAACCGATTAACGTATGCTATAATTATTGCGGCTTTATCCATAGGATCGTCTATTTTAATGATGGCACATATTCCGCCGCTTTTCTTCGGAAACTCATTTTTAGGTTTGTTAGGATTTTTAATTTCGGGTATTTTAGGCATCGCTATTATTTATTCTATCTGGAAAAAAGACAAATAGTTTTACAAAACACCAACTTTTAGTACATTTGCATCATGCAGAAAAGTATAAACATATTAAACAAACGTGCTAAATTTGAATTTGAGTTTATTGAAAAATATACGGCAGGAATTGTTTTGGCCGGAACCGAAATAAAATCGATACGTTTGGGGAAAGCATCTATTGCAGACAGTTTTTGCGAGTTTCAAAACGGCGAATTATTCATGATTAATTCGCATGTTGAAGAATATTCGTTTGGAACGCATTACAACCACAAAGCAAAAAGCGAACGCAAATTGCTTTTAAATAAAAAAGAATTAAAATCGTTAAATAAAAGCGTGCAGAATAAGGGTTTAACCATTGTGCCACTGCGCTTATTTACCAACGAAAAAGGCTTGGCAAAAGTTGAAATTGCTTTGGCAAAAGGTAAAAAACTATACGATAAACGCGAAACCATTAAAGACCGCGACAATAAAATTGATTTAGCCCGTTTAAAGAAAGCTTATTAGAAAACGTATTTTATAAGTAAATAAATTGTTCTCTTTCATCTGTATATTTTATCTTAATTACGGCTGCATTAACTAAACAAGCAATATCTTTTAAGCTTCCAATAGTAACCTTTAAAGGAATATTCTTATCATTTGATATAAAAATTCTGAATTCGTTTTGAGACTTGAACTTTTCGTGTTTTTTAAAAAAATTAATTTCTCCAGAATAATCATTCTTATAATAAGAAACTCTACCGGATTTATAATTTTTATAACCTAATTTTTCTAATTCGCTAAAAACTCTATTTAAGAAAATTTGAGGTTTGCGAATTAGGATTATAGTTTCTCCAAATGATTGAGTTTCGTATTTGATTTCATTTCTTTCTCCTTGTAAATCGTCTGAATAAATACCTGTTAAACAGTAAATATTGCCTTTAGTAATATTATCTTGCTTAATAGTTGTGTTAATAGCATTTAATTCAATACTTTCATTCTCAGCATCTTTGCCAATTTCACACATGATTATTTTTGCGTTTCCGATATATTTTCTAAAATTGATACCATCATCTTCATCTGAACGCTCTTTGTTATCATCCCATGTTCTAATAGAATCTATAGAGTTTATATAGACTTCCCCTTTTTCAAATAAAGCTTCAATGTGCTCTTTCTTACCTCTTTTAAATAAAAAATGAACCTGATTATCTCTAATAGGAATAATATTATCTTCTTCTTGATTCATAAATCTATTATTAAGTTATAATGTTCTTCTTTTTTGGCTTGGGTGAAATAATCAGTTGGTTTGAGTAAACACTACCTATTCTTATCTTCTAACATAGGTACAAACTTAAAATCACCAAATTCGTGTTGTTCAAAATGCGTTTCCGATGTTCTAATTAATAACGTCATTACTTGCTTTTCATCACCTACGGGAATTACCAACCTTCCTCCTATTTTTAACTGAGCCAATAAAGGTTGTGGAACAAACGGAGCTCCGGCTGTAACAATAATACTATCAAAAGGTGCATCGTTAGGTAAACCTTTGTATCCGTCGCCAAACGAAACAACTCTTGGTCTGTAACCTAATTTTGGCAATAAAACCGATGTTTTTCTGTACAGTTCATTTTGGCGTTCAATAGTAAAAACCTTTGCACCCATTTTACACAAAACAGCTGTTTGATAACCTGATCCTGTGCCAATTTCCAACACTTTATCATCGGCTTTAACCTGCAACAACTGCGACTGAAATGCAACCGTATAAGGTTGCGAAATTGTTTGTCCGGCACCAATTGGGAAAGCAGTGTCTTGATACGCAAAATCCTGAAAACCCGATTCTAAAAACAAATGGCGCGGCACAGCATTCATAGCATTTAAAACATTGGTGTCGTAAATGCCTTTTTCTGCCAATAGTTTAACCAACTGGTTTCGTAAACCTTGATGTTTTGCGGTGTCTTTCACGTTTTAAAGAAGTTTTTCAGTGCATCAAAATTACATATATTTTCAAAGTTAACACAAGGTTTTCGGTAGAAATTTTTAACATCGACTTAACTTTCAGCTAATAAAACACTTCGGTTTTCAAATATATTTTAACTTTGCAAAAAACATTCATTATGTTAAAAGTTGGCGTATTAGGCGCAGGTCATTTAGGAAAAATCCATTTGCGATTGTTAAATCAATCATCTAAATACGAATTGGTCGGTTTTTACGATCCATCTAAAGAAAATGCGGAAAAAGTTTCTGCAGAATTCGGTTATAAATCATTCGAAACCATTAGCGATTTAATTGCAGCAGTTGATGTGGTTGATATAGTAACGCCTACCCTTTCGCATTACCATTGTGCGGTTGATGCCATTAAAGCGGGCAAACATATCTTTCTGGAAAAACCAATTTCGAACACTGTTGAAGAAGCCGAACATATTATCGCTCTTGCTAAAGAATACAATGTAAAAGGACAGGTTGGTCATGTGGAACGATTTAATCCGGCATTTAAAGCGGTGAAAGATAAAATTCACAACCCAATGTTTATAGAAACGCACCGTTTGGCAGAATTTAATCCGCGTGGTACCGACGTTCCTGTGGTTTTAGATTTAATGATTCACGATATCGACGCTATTTTAAGCGTTGTAAAATCTCCGGTTAAAAACATTCATGCAACGGGAACTGCCGTAATTAGCGATTCGCCCGATATTGCCAATGCACGTATTGAGTTTGAAAATGGTTGTGTTGCCAATGTAACATCGAGCCGAATTTCAATGAAAAACATGCGTAAAGCTCGATTTTTTCAAAAAGATGCCTATATTTCTGTCGATTATTTAGATAAAATTTGTGAAGTGGTAAAAATGAAAGATGCTCCTGAAGTTCCGGGCGATTTCGATTTGATTCTTCAAAATGCAGAAGGAGTTAAAAAGCAGATTTATTTCGATAATCCTTCGGTAGAAACCAACAATGCCATTTTAGATGAATTGGAAACTTTTGCCGATGCCATCAACAACAATACAACGCCAATTGTAACCTTGGAAGACGGAACAGAAGCGTTAAGAATTGCTCACAGAATCATTAATTGTTTCGGTAAATAAATTAAAAAAAGTATATTCGCATAAATTCGTATTAAAACATAAAAATGAAAAATATAGCTGTAATTGGTGCAGGAACAATGGGTAACGGAATTGCCCACACATTTGCACAAAAAGGATTTAAAGTTTGTTTAATTGATATTTCAGACAAAGCGATTGAGCGCGGAATGAACACCATTGTGTCTAACTTAGACCGTATGATTGCGAAAGGATCAATTACCGAAGCAGACAAAAAAGCTACTATTGAAAATATTATTACTTATACCGATGTTAAAGACGGCGTTGTAAATGTAGATTTAGTTGTTGAAGCTGCTACAGAAAACATCAACCTAAAACTGAACATCTTTAAAGAATTAAGCGAAGTTTGCCGTGAAGATGTTATTTTGGCATCGAACACCTCTTCAATTTCTATCACGCAGATTGCTGCGGTTGTTAAAAACCCTGAACGCGTAATTGGTATGCACTTTATGAACCCTGTGCCTATTATGAAATTAGTAGAAATTATCCGTGGTTACAACACTACCGATGAAGTTACCAAAAAAATCATGGATTTATCTGTAGCTTTAGGAAAAACCCCAACCGAAGTAAACGATTATCCAGGTTTCGTTGCAAACCGTATTTTAATGCCAATGATTAATGAATCAATCGAAACATTGTACAACGGTGTTGCGGGTGTTAGCGAAATTGATACGGTTATGAAATTAGGAATGGCACATCCAATGGGACCATTACAGTTAGCGGATTTTATTGGTTTAGATGTTTGCCTATCGATCTTAAACGTAATGTACGATGGATTTAAAAATCCTAAATACGCTCCGTGTCCGTTATTGGTAAACATGGTTATGGCTGGAAAATTAGGAGTAAAATCTGGCGAAGGTTTTTACGATTATTCTGAAAGCAAAAAAGCAGAGAAAGTTGCAAAAATGTTTTCGTAAATAGATAGAAAATAAAGTTTTAAAGACGATTGAACGCTGTTCAATTGTCTTTTCTGTTTTTTTAATAGATACATTTAGTACCTTTATAAATACTAATTTCAAATGTTTTGTCATTCCGAACTTGTTTCGGAATCACATCTTGAAATTTATATGATGAGAAGCTGAACTTGGTTCAGCTTGACAGTTACTGTACAATAACAGATACTATTTATTAATTTGATTTTAAATAAATGGCAGATATAATTCCTTTTAAAGCAGTTCGCCCGGCGGCTGATAAAGTTTCGTTGGTAACTACGCGTCCGTACGATGATTATTCGGCAGCCGAATTGGCTTCATGGCTTGATTTCAATCCGTTTTCGTTTCTTCATATTGTTAATTTAGCGTTTATCAATCAGGAAAAGATCGATCCGTTACGCCGTTACAAAATGGTAGCAACTAAATATCAGGATTTTAAACGTGACGGAATTTTGATTAAGGAAGAAAATCCGGCAATGTATCTATATCAGATCAAATCGAAAAAAAATAATTTCGTTGGAATTTTAGCAGGAACTTCGTTGAAAGATTACGAAACCAATGTGATTAAAAAGCACGAAAATACGTTGCAATACCGCGTTGAAAATTTAAAGGATTATTTTAACGAAACCCGGTTTAATACCGAACCAGTTTTAATGATGTATCCGAATTGTGAGGAATTGGAACTTTGGATCGAACAAAAAATGAGTCAAACTCCTTTGTATGATTTTTCTACAACCAATCGCGAAAGACACGTACTTTGGAAAATTGATACTGATGAAGAATTGAGTTTTATTCAGCAGACTTTTAAGGAAATTCCTAATTTATATATTGCCGACGGACATCATCGTTCGGCAACATCAAATTTATTGCTGAATGAAAACGGTGAACGCGCCAGCGATAATATGAATTATTTTATGAGCTATCTAATTTGTGAAAAGTTGATACAGATTAACGAATACAACCGATTAGTTCATGATTTAAACGGTATGGAAACTGATGAATTTTTGAACATATTAAATAAAAAATTCTCGGTGGAAAAAGTTCATGAATATTGGAAACCGACAAAAAAATATACATTCGGTATGTATTTAGAAGGATCGTTTTATTCGTTGACGTTAAAGAATATTCCGAACAAAGATCAGATAATAGACAATTTAGATGCGCAGATTCTTTACGATTTAATATTAAATCCTTTATTGAATATAAAAGACTTAAGAACTGACAACAGAATTACTTACATTCCAGGAAATAAAAACATAATGGAACTGGTTAATAAAGTTGACAATGGCGAATTTAAAATCGGATTTATATTGTATCCTTCATCGGTAAACGAAATTAAAACTCTTGCCGATAACGATTTAACCATGCCGCCAAAAAGTACATACATAGAACCAAAACTGCGCAACGGTTTAATTATTTACGAATTTTAAGTCGAACCACAAAAGGCACAAAGATTTCACACAAAGGAAACAAAAAGTATGATTGAAAATGAATTGTCTAATAAAGTAATTGGTTTAGCTATTGAAGTTCATAAAGCTTTAGGACCGGGACTGTTGGAAAGCGCCTATAAAGAATGCTTATTCTATAAAATTCAAAAAGAAGGGTTAATTGTTGAGAAAGAAAAAGCAATGCCTTTGGTTTTTGAAGATGTGCGTCTTGAATGTGGTTACAGAATGGATTTACTTGTTGACAATAAATTAGTTATCGAGATAAAAAGTGTTGATGCGCTAAACGATGTACATTTAGCACAAACACTAACCTATATGAAATTAGGAAATTTCAAACTTGGATTATTAATAAACTTTAATGTTGTATTATTAAAACACGGTTTAAAAAGAGTCATAAATGGTTCTTTGTAAACTTTGTGTAAAAACTTAAAAACTTTGTGGTTAAGAAATGAATATAGCTGAAAACTTACAAAATATTAAAAATACTTTACCTGAACATGTTCATTTGGTTGCGGTTTCTAAAACAAAACCTATTGCCGATTTGTTGGAAGCCTATAATGCCGGACAACGAATTTTTGGCGAAAACAAAATTCAGGAAATGACCGAAAAATGGGAACAAATGCCAAAAGATATTCAATGGCACATGATTGGTCACGTACAAACCAACAAGGTAAAATACATGGCGCCTTATGTAAGTTTAATTCACGGTGTTGACAGTTTAAAATTATTGGTTGAAATCAATCGACAGGCAAAAAAATGGCGACGTGTAATTCCTTGTTTATTACAGGTTTACATCGCAACCGAAGAATCGAAATTTGGTTTGGCACACGATGAATTGTTACAATTGATTCATTCAGAAGAATTTAAAGCTTTAGAGAACATAAAAATAATCGGATTAATGGGAATGGCTTCTTTCACAGAAGATGCAGACCTAATTCGTAAAGAATTTCAATCATTAAAAGATATTTTCGATTATTTACAACCTTACCAGTTACCAAACTGTCATTTTCAGCAACTTTCTATGGGAATGAGTGGCGATTATAAAATTGCCATTGAATGCGGAAGTACTATTGTACGTATTGGTAGCAGTATTTTTGGAGGGAGGTAATTTGGATTTAAAAAGGATAAAAAATGAAAAATTATTTTTTAGGAAAACATCTTGTTTTTGTTTATATATTAATAATTGGTTTAAATTGTTATTCTCAAAAATCCAATCAGCAATCACTTCCTATTGTCATTAAAAATGTAAATATCATTACAATGACATCGCCCAATAAAATTATCGAAAATGCAAATTTGGTAGTAGAGAATGGAAGAATAAAATCAATAAACGGGGATCTTCCTAAAAAAGCTAAAATAATTAATGGGAAAAAAAAATGGTTAATTCCTGGACTTATTGATATACACGTTCATTTACCAACCGATTTTAGCTTAAATCCTAAAATAACTACACAAAAACCAGATATTATATTTGATGTTCAAGATTTAATGACACCTTTTATTGCAAATGGAGTTACTACTATTCTAAATCTTAATGCGAATATTCAATCATTTTACCAAAGAAAACAAATTGAAAATGGAAAAATAACCGGTCCACGAATGGCTCTTGCTGCACTTATTGATGGCGGTAATGGAAGTGGAAAAAAAGCTAATACTCCTGAAGAAGGTAAACAAACTGTACGTATAGCTAAAGATGATGGTTATGAATTCATAAAACTCTATTCGGGGTTAAATATTGAAACTTACAAAGCCATTATTGATGAAGCTAATAAACAGGGAATGAAAACAGTTGGTCATATCCCAAATGTTTTTCAAAATGAAATAGAAAAAGCATTTATTCCACATTTTAATTTAGTTGCGCATGCCGAAGAATTTTCTAAAAGCGCAAAAAAATTTGATTATCAAGAAGCATTAAATTTTGCAAAAATCGCAAAAGAAAATAATACATGGGTTTCACCAACACTAACTGCAATGGATTGGATTGCAAACCAAACAAGCTCACTTACAAGATTAAAAGCATCGAAAACTATTCAATTCACACATCCTCTATTACAAAGCAAATGGTTAAACGCCAATAGTTACAATAAGAAATCATCTCCAGAAAGAATTGCATATTTTAATCAATTAGCTGCATTTCAAATACTATTAGTTAAGGCGTTTAAAGAATTGAATGTACCTATATTAGCAGGAACAGATGCCGGTGTGTCGGGAGTTGTATCTGGATTTTCTTTACACGATGAATTAGAACTTTTAGTACACGCTGGTTTATCTCCAGAAGAAGCCTTATCATCTGCTACTCGACTAAATGCAATATGGTTAGGTATGGATAATAAAATTGGAACGATTGAAGAAAACAAACTTGCTGATTTTGTGTTATTAGATGAAAATCCAATGGTAAAAATCGAAAACACCAGAAAAATTAATGGTATTATTATAAATGGTGCATGGTTCGATAAAAACAGTTTAGATAAAATGCTTTTAGATTTATCAACTAAAAATACTAAGTCAAGAGATGAATTTGACTGGAACACTTTAATGAACAAATAAGAAATAAACACATCTAAATACCATTAACATTTTTTGTATTTTAGCCTTTAAGAAACCAGCCTTATTTTGGGCTGACAAACCAACAGAGTGTACGCAGTAATAGATATAGAAACCACCGGCGGGCAATTTAATAAAGAAGGAATTACCGAAATTGCTATTTATAAGTTCGACGGTGTTGAAATTGTAGATCAGTTTATAAGTCTGGTTAACCCCGAAATTCCCATTCAGCCGTTTGTTGTTAAACTTACCGGTATAAATAATGCCATGTTGCGCCAAGCTCCAAAGTTTTTTGAGGTTGCCAAGCGCATCATTGAAATTACCGAAGGTTGCATTATTGTTGCCCACAACGCTCCGTTTGATTACCGTATTTTAAAGTTGGAATTTGACCGTTTAGGTTACAAATTTCAAAAGCCAACTTTGTGTACTGTTGAAATGTCTAAAGTTTTGTTACCCGATGCGCAAGCGTATAGCTTGGGTAAATTGGTTCGATCGTTGGGAATTCCGATAGCTGACAGACACAGAGCAAGCGGCGACGCCATGGCTACACTTAAATTATTTAAGTTGTTGTTAGATAAAGATATCGACAAACAAATTGTTAAACAGCAAATTAAAAACGAAGTTCATCAAGGAATTTCTCCTAAACTGTTCGATATTTTAGAGAATATTCCAACAACAATTGGAATTTTCTACATTCATAACGATAAAGGAAACATCATTTTTATAGGAAAAAGCAATAATATCCGTAAAAAGTTAAATCAGATTTTTACTGCCGATACCAAAATTGCTAAACGCATTCAAAAAGAAGTTTACACTGTGACTTTTGAAGAAACCGGTAACGAATTAATCGCATTGTTAAAAGAACGCGAAGAATTGTTGCACAACAAACCGGTTTTAAATCCAACACAACGCAAGTCGCTTTTTTTATGGTCGGTTTATCAAGAAAAGTTAGAAAACGGCTACGAAACATTAAAAATTCATAAAAGCGATGGTCGTAAAAACGCGGTTCAATCTTTTAAAAATCAAAAAAGTGCGTTGCAGTTTATCAATGATCTGTATAAAGAAAACGAAATTGTAGAAGAAGTTCAAAACGCACTTTCATCTGCAAAAAACATCAATTATCCAACCGTTTTGCACAATGAACTTTTTGGTTCATTAATTGCATCTAATCAACTAAAATACAAGAATATAATCATTATTTTAAAAGGAAGAAATTTAAACGAAAAAAGTGCGGTTGTTATTGAAAACGGCATTTTTAAAGGCTTTTGCTTTTTCGATCTAAATTATCAAATTTTAAACGCACAGGTTTTAAGTAAAATCTTAATTCCGCTTATTTACACAAAAGATGTGCTGAATACGGTTAAGCATTATCTTTACACAAAAAAAGATTATAAAATTATATCGTTTTAGGAATGAAACATATAAAATCGAAATACGAAATACTTCGTCAGAAAATTTACATTGTAATTTACGGATCGGGCACCATTGCAGGAAAAACGTTCGATTTGCTATTGCTTGCCGTAATTTTATTGAGCGTTGTTCTAATTATGATGCAAAGTGTGGTTCGGTACGACAAACTGCATCACGATTTTTTCATCATCAGCGAATGGATCATTACCATATTTTTTACGCTGGAATACATTTTGCGAATTATAAGTAACAAAAAACCGCTGAATTATATTTTCAGTTTTTATGGTTTTGTAGATTTATTGTCGCTTTTACCCATGTATTTAAGTTTTTTCTTTCCGGGATCAGAAGCTTTGGGCGTAATAAGATCATTACGATTGCTACGATTATTCGCTATTTTAGACTTAATTCCGGTATTAAATCAATCATCGCACATAAAAGAATCGTTACGGGCAAGTGCAAACAAAATTGTGGTTTTTGTCTATTTTATCTTGGTAATGTCGGTGATTTTAGGTACCATTATGTTTGTAATAGAAGGTCGTCACAACGGGTTTACCAACATTCCAAACAGCATTTACTGGTGCATTGTAACCATGACAACCGTTGGTTATGGCGATATTGCCCCAATTACACCAATTGGCAAAGCAATAGCATCGTTCATTATGATTATGGGTTACGGAATTATCGCTGTGCCAACCGGAATTGTTACTGCCGAGTTAGCTAAAAACCGCAGAAGCAAAAACGTAAAAAACAATTGTCCGCGTTGTAAAACATTTATTTATAACGAATTTGCTAATTATTGCTACAATTGTGGCGAAAAATTTATTGATGGAGAAGTTAAAATCGACGAATAATTACCTAATTGTAATTGTAGGACCAACAGCTATTGGAAAAACCGCATTATCAATTCAGTTAGCAAAACATTTTAATTGTGATATCGTTTCATGCGATAGTCGACAGTTTTACAAAGAAATGACCATTGGTACCGCAGTTCCATCAACCGATGAATTAAAACAAGCAACGCATCATTTTATTCAGAATAAATCGATCTCCGAAAATTACAGTGTTGGCGATTACGAAAAAGAAGTTTTGCCTTTGTTAGATAGATTATTTTTAAAAAATAATATTCAGATTGTTGTTGGCGGATCAGGCTTGTATGTTGATGCTATTTTAAAAGGATTTGATGACTTTCCGGAAGTTTCAACTGAAATTAAATCAGAAATTGATCAAAATTACGAAGAAAAAGGTTTTGAATATCTTCAGGAAAAACTACAGCAATTAGATCCTTTTTATTTTGATTTTCTAAAAACGACCAATCCACAAACATTAGTAAATCAACAGCGAATGAAACGTTTTATCGGGGTTTCAATGGCGGCAAATGCACCTTATTCTTCGTTTTTAAATCAAGATAAAAACAAACGCAACTTCACTCCTATTATTATTGGTTTAGAAGCTCCGCGCGATGTTATGTATGATCGAATTAACAAACGGGTTGATATAATGATGAACAATGGTTTGTTGCTTGAAGTAGCCAATTTAAAGGAAAATCAACAATTAAATGCCTTGCAAACTGTTGGCTACCGCGAATTGTTCGATTTTATCGATGGAAAGATTTCTTTAGATGAAGCTGTAGAAGAAATCAAGAAAAACACCCGCCGATTCGCTAAACGACAAATTACCTGGTTTAAGCGCAACGAAGCTACCGAATGGTTTTCTTATCAAACCCCAATAAAAAATATTTTAAGCTATATAAATGAATTTACCCGATAAGTTTTCATCAAAATACAAAGGTTCGTGCCAAGTAACAATCGATAAATGCTCTGTAAATTCTAAAATTCGCATTACCGATCTAATGAATTTATTACAGGCAGTTGCCGGAAAACATTCAGATTTAGGTGGAATGAGTTATTTTGATATGCAGCAAAATAATCAGGCTTGGGTGTTAAGCAGCATGCGTATCGAGATTGAAAATTTACCGCAATGGCACGAAACTATTGAAATTGAAACTTGGATTGAAACACTTGCGGGCATAAAAACCATTCGCGATTTTGATGTTTTTCTTAATGATAAAAAAATAATTGGCGGAAACAGTCTTTGGGTAGTTTTAAATACCGAAAAACGCAGACCCGAAACTATTGCAATTTCGCACGATCATTTAGAAAAATATCCCGAAAAGAAAGCTACGTTAAAAAAATTCTCTAAGATTGATCTATCGCAAAACGCAGCATTAGTGAATCAGCATAAAGTCGCATTTTCCGATTTAGACGCACTAAACCATGTAAATAACGTAAAGTATATTGAATGGTGTTTAGATTGTTTACCTATTGATATTCTTGAGAAAAATTGTATCAAAGCAATAGATATTAATTACTTAAAAGAAGTAACTTATAACCAAACTGCGGCAATTTATTCTTCAATTAATGAAAAAGAAATCTATTTTTATATTAAATTAGACGGAATTGTTTGTTTCGCAATGAAACTTGAATTAAATACCCACTTATAGAAATACAATGAAAAAGATAGCACTATTTACATGTACATTATTACTTAATCAAATTAGTTTTGGTCAGGCTTCTGGAAATATCAATTATCAAAATCAAATTAGTTTTTCCGAAAATAATATAAACGTTGGCACACCTTCTAATCTAGACATTGTAGTTAGTGCTAAAGGTTTAGCAAATATTAAAGCAGATTCTTTTGTAGCAATTTTTAGTATAACTCAAGTTGGAAAATCTACAGAAGAGGTTAATGATTTAATGGAAAAAAGAATTACACAAGCTCTTACTGAACTAAAACTGAAGAAGGGAATAGAAACCTTTGTTGATATGATTTCGTTTGTTCCTGTATATGAATTTGAAGTTGAAAAGAAAACTTTCAGTAAAAAAAGCTACAACGAAATTCCTAAAGGTTTTGAACTTAAAAAGAATATTCACATTAAATATACTGATGCAAATCAACTTAATGAGTTAATTACAATTCTTTCTAATCAAGAAATTTATGATTTAGTTAGGGTAGATTATTTTTCATCTACCCTTGATAACATCAAAAAAGAAATGATAGATAAGTCAAGAGTTACTTTACAAGAAAAAATCAAAAATTATGAAACTATTTTAGGAACATCATTTGCGAACACCGAGAAGAGAATTACTGACGGTTTCAGAGTAATGCTCCCAGCAGAAATGTACAAATCTTATGAGTCATTTAATAGTTCCTCATTAAATTTAAAAAAATCGGCTAACATAAATATTGCAGACAAATCGCCAACTTTATATTATCAACCAATAATAAATAAAGAATTTGATTTTGTTATAAACTCAACAATTTTAGAGCCTGTAATTCAAGTTATGTATGAAGTTAAGTTAGTTATTAACAGAGAGAAAAAGCAAATTTCTCCTAATGACAAAGAATATATAATTATAACACCTAATGGTGATATGAAAAACCTTAACATTACTAAATAAGTCTTATTAAATAGAATTAATTTTTATAAACGCATAACTTTTGATATTTTTACAAAAAAAATCCATGTCAGCATCTATATTAAAACTACATAACGCAACCATTTTTCAAGATACCGAACCTATTTTAGCAGATGTTAATATTGATATTCATAAAGGTGAATTCATTTATTTAATTGGTAAAACCGGTTCTGGTAAAAGTAGTTTAATGAAAACGCTTTATGCAGATTTAGACTTGAAAGATGGTGAAGGTGTTATTGTTGATTATGATTTACGTACGTTGAAACAAAACGACATTCCTTTTTTAAGACGTAAATTAGGAATTGTTTTTCAGGATTTTAAGTTACTTCCCGATAGAAATATTTTCGAAAATTTATTGTTCGTTTTAAAAGCAACCGGCTGGACAAACGAAGTGGATATGAATGCACGTATCGAAGACGTTTTAGATCGTGTTGGTATGTTGCAGCATATCCGCAAAATGCCGCATCAAATATCAGGTGGCGAGCAACAACGTGTGGCAATTGCACGCGCATTGTTAAACGATCCCGAATTAATTTTAGCCGATGAGCCAACAGGTAACTTAGATCCGCAAACAAGCGTAGAAGTTATGGAGGTTTTACAGCAAATCAACCAAAACGGACGTACAATTTTAATGGCAACGCACGATTATGCTTTGTTGTTGAAATATCCTGCCAAAACGTTGAAATGCGATGAAGGGAAGGTTTTTGAAGTAGTTCAGAAAACGGTTTAAAATGATTCGATTACTTACAAAAGAAGATTTTATCGATGTTTATACCAAGCTTAACCAAAGAGGTTTGAGTTTTATTGCATCAAAATTTTCTTTTAAAAAGGAGTCGAGAATTAGCAGTGCTTTCAATACTTTCAGATTAGAAAACACCAATTGGTGGGATGTACCGGCTGTACAAACACGTTGGAACAAAATGATTTCGGGCGATGAAAAAACCGATTTCAGAGATTATTTAATCAACCATCATTTAAAAGATAAACAAGATTTAAAAGTTCTTTCGCTAGGTTCAGGCACTTGTCAGCATGAAATTTATTATGCAGGTTTCACGAATGTTTTCAGTGAGATTTTATGTGTCGATCTGGGTTTAAACAACATAGAAAAAGCTCAAAAAATCGCACAAGAAAAGCAATTAAACAATATTCATTTTAAATGCGAAGATATTTACAAAACCACTTTTAAAGATAATTATTATGATTTGGTTGTTTTTCACGCATCGCTTCATCATTTTTCGCAGTTAGATGAATTGTTTAAAAACAAAATAATTCCAGCTTTAAAAGATAACGGATGCTTGTTTATTAATGAATATGTTGGTGCAAACAGATTTCAGTTCCCAAAAAAGCAAATTCAGACGATTAATAGTGCTTTAGACATAATTCCCAAAGAATATAAAGTTAGAGGAGCTACTAATTTGGTAAAAAATAAATTTTACGGCAACGGTTTATTTCGCGTTTATTTGGCAGATCCTTCAGAAAGTGTTTCATCAGCAAATATTTTAGAAACTGTTTACAAGTATTTTAAGATAGTTGAAGAAAGATCGTTCGGTGGAAATATTTTAATGAGTGTTTTTAAAGATATTGCGTATCATTTTGTTGATGTGGATACCGAAAAACAGACTGTTTTAAATAATTTGTTTATGATTGAAGATGATTATTTAAAAGAAAACAAACCTGATTTTTTAGTCGGATTTTATCAAAAAAAATAAAATGCTTTCTATATTAATTCCTACATATAATTACAATGTTTTTCCATTGGTTAAAGAAGTCAGCGAACAGTGTTGTATTGAAAAAATTACCTTTGAAATAATTGTTTTAGATGATGCTTCTCAAAATTTCCATGTAGAAAACAATAAAATTAATAGTTTAGATAATTGCTGCTATTCTGTTTTAAATCAAAACATTGGAAGAAGCGCTATTAGAAATTTATTATCTACAGAAGCATCGTTTTATAATTTACTTTTTTTAGATGCTGATGTTCGCATAATCAGTAATCAGTTTATAAAAAACTATTTAGGTTTTATTAAAGGTAATTCTAATTACGGTGTTGTTTACGGTGGAATTGTATATCAGGAAAATCGCCCAGAAAAAAATCAATTATTGCGTTGGATTTACGGAAATAAACGTGAAGCATTACCTGCCGAGAAACGAAATGAAAATGTATATGTTTCCTTTTTAACACTTAATTTTTTAATTAAAAAAGAAGTTTTTCAAACCGTTCGTTTTAATGAAGACATTCCTAATTTACGTTACGAAGATTTATTGTTTTCATTCGATTTAATGAAGAATAAAATTCCCTTACAACACATCAATAACCAAGTAGTTCATAATGGAATTGAAACCAGCGAAGTGTTTATGCACAAAACAAATGATTCATTAAAAGGGTTGAAATTTCTCTTATCAAAAAACTATCTACCAGCCGATTATGCAAAAATAAGTGCTGTTCATAATTTATTAAAACAAACAAAGTTGTTGTTTTTAATTAATCTCATCTATAAAATGAGAAAAAATAGTTTTAAAAAAAACTTATTAGGCAGCAAACCTTCCCTATTTATTTATGATATTTACCGTTTAGGATATTTTAGCCAATTGTAAATGACACCTTTTTTTTCAGTAATAATTCCGCTTTATAACAAAGAAAAATACATTCAAAACACATTGAATTGTGTCTTCAATCAATCATTTGATAATTTTGAAGTTATTGTTGTAAATGATGGATCAACTGACAGGAGTTTAGAACTTTTAGAGGAATTTTCTGACCACAGATTAAAAATTATCCATCAAAAAAATCAAGGAGTTTCTGTCGCTCGAAATACCGGAATGGAAAATGCCAAAGCAGATTATATTTGCTTTTTAGATGCCGATGATACTTGGAAAGAAAATCATTTAAAGGCTTTTTACGATACCATTGCTAAATTTCCAGATCCAAAAATGTATTGTGGCAGATATGTTACTCAAATTTCAAAAAATACATTTATTGAAAATAGATTCATCGATATTCCTGAAAACTATGAAGGTTATGTAACCGATTTTTTTAAAAGTAGTTTAATAAATAGAGTTGCATTAACATCGGCAGTTTGTATACATAAAGATATTTTTAATGAGATTGGCGGATTTGATCCTACACTAAAAAGCGACCAAGATTTAGATTATTGGATTAAAATTGCGTTGAAATATAAAATTGTTATAACTGCAGAAAATACAATGGTTTACAATTTTATCAATACCAATAAAAGTTTGTCTAAAGATCAATCTAAATTCAATAAACTGACTAATTTAAACCAATATTTTGAAATTGAGAAAAGTAATGAAAGTTTAAAATTGTTTCTTGATGTTTACAGAATTGAATATGGATTAAATTATCATATTTTGGGTTTAAAAGAGCAATCATTAGAATATTTAAAGTATGTTGATCAAAAAAACATCAATTTTAAAACAAAATTACTATTCAAACTTCCTCCTTTTGTTTTAAGATTAATGCTTAGAACAAAGCAGAATCTACGTAATTACGGGATCGATTTTACGGTGTATCACTAATAACTTTTTCCCATTTTTCTTTTATTGAATCCATTCGAAATTTATCGACTGATGTTAAGGAATTTTGCTTTAGAAAATTGTATAATTCCTCATTAAAAACTAACTCATTCATACCTTTAATCATTTTGTCCTTATTTTGATTTTCGATCAATAAACCATTAAATCGATTAATAATAATTTCGTTGGGACCGGTTTCACAATCAAAAGAAATTACAGGAGTTTGCATAATTAAAGATTCTATTAAAACCATCCCGAAACCTTCATACTTACTTGTTAAAACAGTAAATAAGGCATTTTCTAGATAATTTTCAGGATTGGGTATGAAACCTTTGAAGTCTACCAATTCTGATATTTTTAATTCCTTTGCAAAAGATTTCATTTCTTCTAATCGAACGCCATCTCCTAAAATAATCAAACGTATTTTTTTTTCGGGCAGACTACTTTTCGCATAACATTCTAGTAAAACATCAATCTGTTTTACATTTTCATGATCCATTCGCGCAATAGCTAAAATATAGTTTCCAAGATTTAATCCACTTTGTTCTATTGCTTTAAAATCTGTAAAATTATAAATGGTTTGTGTTTTTAAAAATGGAAATTCTCTGTTTACTTTTCGTTCAATACCTAATGAATCACAAATAAACAATCTCTTTTTAAACAAAAATCGATTCAATAAATCAAAATTAAACAAATAGCTGTAAATAAGAGAACTGTGAATGTGATTAAAAACATTTTGTTTGCGATAAATAAGCTTTTGCCACATAATTTCGGTAATCCAATTTAAACGATATCTGTGGTCTAAAATTAAATTAATCTTATTTTTTTTTATTGATTTTTTAATACTTAAGTAAGCTTTGACTTTAGATAAAAATCCTAATTGATCAATATTGAACTGATGCAGTTTTCCTGTAAAAGGATAATTAACTTTTGATTCTAAAACATACAAATGCACATCGTAGCCCATTTCTTTGAACATAAAAGTACTGTTTGCTACTACCCGCTCCAAACCTCCAGACGATAAAGAATAAGTAACCAATGCTATTTTATTTTTTTCCAATATCTTTGTTGTAAATTAAAAAAATGTCATTACCTGTTGTTTCTGTAATTTGTATTTGTTTTAACCACGAAGCTTTTGTGCAACAAGCTATAAATTCGGTATTAAATCAATCCTATAAAAATATAGAATTAATTGTTATTAACAATGCAAGTTCAGACAATTCTCATCAAGTTATTACAGATATAACAAGCAAAAATACATCAATTAAATATATTCAATTTACTGAACCTATAAGTTCCACTAAAGCTTTTAATTATGGATATAAGCAATCTAAAGGAACCTATTTAATTGATCTTTCTGCAGATGATGTTTTGCTAGACGATTGTATTGAAAAACAAGTAAATTTCTTTGCACAACAGACTGATAATGTAGGATTAATCTTTGGAAATGCTCACCATATCAACGAGAATGGAAACCGTACAAAACCTTATTTTAAAGTTGATGGACAAAATAAAGCAATCGATTTATTGTTACACGAAACAAATTACCTAAGGTTACTTTCAACAGGAATTGTGATGTGCTCGGTTGCATCAATGCTTACCCGAAAGCATTTTGAATTGCTGAAAGGATACAATGAAGAATTGTTTTTTGAAGATTTAGATTATTGGTTGCGACTTTCGAGATTATATGAAATTAAATTTTTAGACGATTTTTTGGTTGAAAAAAGATTTTTAGAGAACTCTTTGGGAAATCAATTTCATAAAAACGATGAATTCTCCAAGAAGATAAATCAATCACTTCGACAGATTTACAATGAATCAATTGTAAGAAATACATCTAAAAAAGAAAACAAAACTTTGCTAAAAAGAATTCATTACAGCATGGAACAATCTTTTAAAAACAAGCAATGGTTAGACCTTTTAAAACTTTCAGTGATTGAATTAAAATGCAGATTTCAGTTATTTTAAATAGCTGATAAAATCATTAAAATCGCGGATGTAATCACTTTCATCAAACTCATCAGAAGAAACAACCAAACAAACCGATCCTGATGAAAAATTTCGCAACTCTCTCCAAGTGTTTACAGGAACATATAAACCTTCATTGGGTTTAAACAAATGATATACTTTTTCTTCTGTTCCTGTATTTAAAACCACTTCAAAACTACCCGAAACTGCAATTATAAATTCCTGCTGATCTTTATGCGCATGTCCGCCACGTTGTGCTCCGCTCGGTACATCGTACAAAAAATAAACGCGGTTAATTTTAAAAGGAATAGTATTTTCTTGAATAACAGATAAATTCCCTCGTGGATCTTCAATTTTTGGTAATGTAATTATTTTGCTCATATTATTTTGGTTACTTCGTTATTATAGATTTTAATTTTCTTACTAACAATTCATCTAATAAATATTTATCTAACTTAAAAGCACTATAAATTATTGATAATATAAAAAAAACTAAAGTAAATATACGATAGGTTAATTCATTAAAATAAAAATAAATTATAATAATTATGAAACATATAGTAACAACAGAAAACAAAAGTTTTTTTGATTGTTTATATAATTCAAAACTGTAATTAATTTTCACAAAATAGTAAGTATATAAAGCAGACAAAATATAATTTATTGTTAAGGCTAACCCAATTCCACATAATCCAAGGTATTTATATAATAAGATAGTAGAGAATATATTAAATATATCACTAAGTGCATTAATGTAAAAGTATTGCTTAAAATTATTATATGATAAAATGATATATCCTACAATATAATTAAAACCTCTAAAAATTATAGAAACAAGCCCAAAAATTAAAATATTGTAGACTGGTAAAAATTTTACTGAAAATAATATCTTAATAAAAAAATCTCCTAAAAAATATAACAAAAATATCGCAGGGATTAAAATTAGCAAGCATAGTTCAAGCTGATTATTTACTAATTTATTTGTTTCAGATTTACTTTCATTTTTTAAAGCATGAGCTAATTTTGGAAAATAAAATTTATTAATTCCAATAAATAATATCCCTACGTACGAAACCATTAAAATATTTCCCACATGATAATATCCCAAAACTACACCATCATCAATAGGTTTTAAATAATAACGAATTAATAAATAGCCCAACAAACCAATGCAAGTATTTATAGCTAATAATACACCTGATTTTGTAAAACGTTTAAAGTTTTTCTTTAATTCCTCTTTAGGAATTTTTAATGAATTTATATTGTATTTCTGGGTACCTCTCCAAAATAATATCAAATTTAACACCGAAGTTAAAATCATTGATAAAATAACCCCCTGAATTTCATACAAATAATAACAGCCTATTACAATAATAACATTTATAACATTGGTAATAATATTCAACGCAAGCAGCTTTTTAATTTCTTGCAGACCTTCTAAAATAATAGTCCTACTTTGAACAAAACTTGTACAAACAAAATAAATTGCCAAACATACAAACCAAATTGAATATCTATCGGTGTCGAAAGTTAATTTGCTTAGATAAGTAGAAAATAAAATTGAAATAATTGCGGCTAAAAATCCTGTAGTAAGTGAAAATAAATTTATAAACTTGATAGAAGATTGCAAATCGTTTGATAATTTATTAGAAGCGATTTCTCTAATTCCAGTAAAATTTAAACCGAAACTAGTCAAAGAAATGATTAATTGTGTAGTATTTTCAATAAGCCCAATTAAGCCTGCTCCTACGGGACCTAAAAATTTACTTGCGAACATATTTACTATTATACGAAGTAGAATTCGAATGAACTCTACAATTCCAAACAGTCCCGTTGCTTTAAATAAAGATTTATAATTTGAATTAGCCATTATACTTCAGAGCCTATTTTTTTGTAAGATAAACTAAATGCTTCGTGCCAAATTTCCCAATTGGAATATAAATTCACATCGCTTTCTAAAATACAATTTTTAATCCACTCAATAGGAATATCTAAATTAAAATCATCAATTTTATAACTATTCCCAACTAACCATTCTTCATTTAATATTCTATTAATTTTGAAGATATCCACAATAGTTCCTAATTTTTCTTTTGATATCAACGTGGCAGTAGTCTTTAATGTTGTTTTTAAAAATTCTGTATTAGAATTTCCAATATTACTATCAATTTTACTTTTTAGTAACTGACTAATCTGTTTTAACTCATCAACATTATTTTGTTTAGATATCCAGCAAGCCTGATAATATCTTTTGGAAAAAACGCCGCCTGCAACCATGTATAAATGGTAATATTTTAAAAGTTCTAATTTATGATTGAACAATTTAGTAACCAAACTACCTAATTTGAATTTGTTTGTTCTAAAAACGGCATCAAATAAAAACGGATTCCTAGTTAGAACTTTGGGCTGAACTATATTGAAATATTCTGTTTTTTGAATGATATTATCAGAAATCAACTTGTTATTTTTTAACCATAAAAATTTAATCATATCCATCTTTAAATCATAAACTTCTTTTGTAAAGTCTTTATAATTTATTGGTTGGGTAAACCACATATCGTCTTCTAAAAGAATAAAATATTCCGATCCTTTTAAAACTTCATCGCGCCAAAAATTAGCAGGAATTACTTTTTCAGGGACTTTATTTAAAGAAATATCTTTACTTTTTTGCTCGTAATAAGATGATTTTTCAATTTGAATATCGGGGAATAATTCAACAATTTTATCCAAATATTTCTGTGGAGTCCCATCGTCTAAAACAACAATTCTTCCATCAAAACCATTTAAATAATGATAAATACTGGCTATAGTTCTGTGTAATAGATAAGCTCGATTAAACGATTTTATGTAAATATCCATCATTAATAACCATTTATTTTTTCAATAATGAAATCTTGTTCTTCTACAGTTAACGACGGATTTAACGGAATACTTACAATTTGCTGATGAATTAATTCTGAAATTGGAAAATTCAATCCATTAAATTCCTGCATAGCTTCTTGTTTGTGCGGTGCAATTGGGTAATGAATCAGCGTTTGAATGTCGTGCTGCATCAAATAATTTTGAAAATCAGCCCTATTTTCAACTCGTACCGGAAAAATATGAAATACATGTGCTTTAAAATCCGTCACAAAAGGCATTGCAATTAAAGGATTTGTAATTTCAGAAAGATATCTTTTTGCAATTCCTTGTCGCGTTTTATTATCAAAATCTAAATCAGGCAATTTCAAGCGTAAAAATGCTGCCTGCAATTCATCTAATCTCGAATTAATTCCTTTGTAAATGTTATGGTATTTTAATTCAGAACCATAATTGCGTAAACTGCGAATACAATTCGCCAGCTTGGTGTTATTGGTTGTAACAGCACCACCATCACCAACACATCCTAAATTTTTCCCGGGATAAAAACTAAATCCAGCAGCATCACCAATACTTCCTGCTCTCATATTATCAGCCGTTGCCCCGTGTGCCTGCGCAGCATCCTCAATCAGCAACAAGCCAAAATCTTTACAAAATGTTTTAATTTTCAAAGCATCATTCACTTGTCCGTACAAATGCACCATTAAAACGGCTTTTGTATGTTGTGTAACTTGCTGTTGCAAAACATCTAAGGTTAAATTATAGTTCAGTAAATTAGTATCAACCAATTTTGGAGTTAAACCTGCATTCATAATTGCCAAAATGCTTGCTATATAAGTATTTGCAGGCACAATAACTTCGTCACCTTCCTTTAAAATACCTAATTCCAAATACGCCTTAAAAATTAAAACCAGCGCATCTAAGCCATTACCAACGCCAATACAGTGCGAAACATTGCAGTAGTCGGCAAATTCTTCTTCAAATTTCAACACTTCGTCACCTAAAATATAATGTCCTTTATTAAAAAACAATTTCGTTTTCTCAAGAAATGCTTCCTGATAAGGCTCATTCAATTTCTTTAAATTTAAATACGGAATCATATTTTTGGTTGATTAATTTTAAAGGTATAAGTTGGAAATACGATGGTTCGTGCGCCAAACTGTTCTTTCCATGATAACAGATTAGGATTTTCGGCAGTTGATAAATCTTCAGACGATGTTCCGAAATCGAAATAATCTGTCTTTAAATTTTTTATGATTTCATAATGGAGCAAATCTAAACCTCCCAATTTGTTATAGCTTGATTTACTTGCAATGTATTGCGATTTTACAAAATTTTTATTATTGAATAAAACAGTTCCTGCAATCATTTCTTCGCTTAAAAAAGCTGCGTACAATTCTATATCATTAGGAAAACGCTCCTTCAGATAAATTATTTCATCTAACGAATGAATTGGTTTTTTATTAAAACGTTCTTCTAATCTGGGTACTAACAAATCATTCCAAAAGGTTGTAAAATCGTTCGATTTTCTTATTTCGATGCCCTTCTTCTGAGCATTTTTTGCATTTCGAACAATTGATTTTGAAAAAGAAATTTCTTTTCTACTGTAAATAACCGATCCTATATTCATCTCTACAGAACCTTCGTAAAACTGATGCAAAAACGGCAGTTCGTCATTCCCGGCTTCGCAGTAAATAGATGGTATCGTTTTTATAATCAATTCCGTAAAATTTTGATCTTTCAAAAAATCAATTAATACCGTAAAAATCTCTTTATATAAATGAAACTTACATTCTTTTTTTACGATCAAACAACCATACGTCAATCCTTTGTGACTGTAACAAACCGTATCAATCTTACAAGCTGGCAACAAAGCAACCAATTCATCATCTGAAAAAAATAGCAACGAAAAATCATCAAACCGGTCGCTGTGATATTCCATAAAATTACGTTGAAACAAAAAAGTGCCGTTTTTTGCTTCGTTTACAAAATCATCCCAGTTGCTTTTAAACTGATTTTTGTACCTGATAACTTTAATAGAATGCTTCTTAACCATTACAACAACGAAATAAAACAAAAACTACAACATTTCATAATGAAAGCGTACTATTTTTTGTTAACGTAAAATAATTCTTTAGTATATTTGCGTGATAAATTTCAATAGTAAGATGATTAAAATAACATTACCAGATGGTTCGGTGCGCGAATACGCTTCAGGAATAACTCCGCACGATGTCGCTTTAAGTATAAGCGAAGGTTTAGCACGTAACGTAATTTCAGCAAACTTTAACGGTACAACCGTTGAAACGGTTACGCCTTTAACCACCGATGGTAGTTTAACGTTATACACTTGGAACGATGCCGATGGTAAAAAAGCTTTCTGGCACTCAACTTCGCACGTTATGGCGCAGGCGTTGCAAGAAATGTATCCGGGTATTAAATTAACTATTGGACCTGCGATTGAAAATGGTTTTTATTACGATGTTGATTTCGGAGAGAACAAAATATCTGAAAACGATTTCAAAGCAATTGAAGATAGAATTTTAGCAATTTCTAAAGAAAAGCACGAATTTAAAATGCGATCTGCAACAAAAGCAGAAGCTTTGGAATTATATAAGGATAACGAGTACAAGACCGAATTAATTCAGAATTTAGAAGACGGAACAATTAGTTTCTGCGACCACGCTACGTTTACAGATTTATGTCGTGGTGGGCACATTCCAAATACAGGAATTATAAAAGCTGTAAAAATTCTTTCTGTTGCGGGTGCTTACTGGCGTGGAGACGAAAAAAACAAGCAGTTAACACGTGTTTACGGTATATCGTTCCCTAAACAAAAAGATCTTACCGAATATTTAGAAATGATTGAAGAGGCTAAACGCCGCGATCACCGTAAATTAGGTAAAGAATTAGAATTGTTTCATTTCTCGCAACGTGTGGGTCAAGGTTTACCGTTATGGTTGCCAAAAGGTGCTGCATTACGCGACCGTTTAGAACAATTTTTACGAAAAGCACAAAAGAAAGCAGGTTACGAGCAAGTTGTAACTCCGCACATTGGTCAAAAAGAATTGTATGTAACATCGGGTCACTATGCTAAATATGGTGCAGATTCGTTCCAGCCAATTCATACACCGGCAGAAGGCGAAGAGTTTTTATTGAAACCAATGAACTGTCCGCACCACTGCGAAATTTATAATGCAAAACCTTGGTCTTATAAAGATCTACCAAAGCGTTATGCAGAATTTGGAACGGTTTATCGTTACGAACAATCGGGAGAATTACATGGTTTAACTCGTGTTCGCGGATTTACACAAGACGATGCACATATTTTCTGTACACCGGATCAGTTAGATGAAGAATTCAAAAAAGTAATCGATTTAGTACTTTATGTATTTGGATCATTAGGTTTTGAAAACTTTACAGCACAGGTTTCTGTACGCGATTTAGACAATCCTGATAAATACATCGGAAATGTTGAAAATTGGGAAAAAGCAGAAAATGCTATCATAAGTGCAGCAAAAGATAAAGGTTTGAATTATGTAGTTGAATCTGGCGAAGCGGCTTTTTACGGTCCTAAGTTAGATTTCATGGTGAAAGATGCTTTAGGTCGTAGCTGGCAGTTAGGAACCATCCAGGTAGATTACAATTTACCGGAACGTTTTGATTTAACTTATAAAGGATCTGACGATAAATTGCATCGCCCTGTAATGATTCACCGTGCACCTTTTGGTTCTATGGAACGTTTCATAGCTATTTTGTTAGAACATACAGGCGGTCATTTCCCGTTATGGTTAATGCCTGAACAAGTTATTATCCTGTCTTTGAGCGAGAAATACGAAAATTATGCTAAAAAAGTTTTAACTTTGTTAGAAAATAACGAAATTCGCGCCAAACTTGATGACCGAAACGAAACTATTGGTAAGAAAATTCGTGAAGCAGAATTGCAAAAGTATCCGTTTATGCTGATTATTGGCGAGGATGAAGAAAACAATGCAACCGTTTCTGTACGTAAACAAGGAGAATCAGGAAAATCGAACACTTCTATGAAAATTGAAGAATTTGTATCTTTAATAGAAGAAGAAGTTAGTAAAACAATAAAACAATTTTAAGTGTAACCGCTTGGCAACAAGCATAAAATTATATACCCATAGCAGTAAATAACAGAAGAGGTTTTAAACCTCTGGAAAAAAAGGAAGATGCACACAGAACAAACGATAAAATTCGTGTGCCTGAAGTTCGTTTAGTAGGCGATAATGTTGAACCTGGAGTTTATAAAACTTCTGAAGCAATGGCTATGGCCGATGCTCAAGGATTAGATCTGGTAGAAATTTCTCCAAACGCAGCTCCACCTGTTTGTAAAATTATCGATTACAAGAAATTTCTTTATGAACAAAAGAAACGCGACAAAATGCTGAAGGCAAAAACTGCTCAAGTTTCTGTTAAGGAAATTCGTTTTGGTCCGCAGACAGACGAACATGATTACGAGTTTAAAAAGAAAAATGCCATGAAGTTTCTAAAAGAAGGTTCAAAATTAAAAGCATTTGTATTCTTTAAAGGCCGTTCAATCATTTATAAAGAACAAGGTCAGATTTTATTATTGCGTTTAGCACAAGATCTTGAAGAATTTGGTAAAGTAGAAGCTATGCCGGTTCTTGAAGGTAAAAGAATGACCATGTATATTGCACCTAAAAAGAAAAATTAGTATTTTTGCAAAATATTGTTAAGTAAGATAACATAAATACCTAGGAACAAATGCCTAAAATGAAAACTAAATCTAGCGCTAAGAAACGTTTTACCGTTACTGGTTCTGGAAAAATTAAAAGAAAACACGCTTTTAAAAGCCACATCTTAACAAAGAAGTCTAAAAAGCGTAAATTAGCTTTAACTCACTCTGGTTTAGTACATAAAGCAGACGAAAGAAGCATTAAAGAACAATTAAGAATAATGTAATCGTTCTTTCGGTTAAAAACAATTTAATAACCCTGGAGTGGGCTGATCTTTAAAAATTTCGATCAAAAGTGATGTTCTAACATCCGCCCTACTACAAAAAATTTAAGAATTATGCCAAAAGCAAATAATGCAGTAGCATCAAGAGCAAGAAGAAAAAGAATTTTGAAGCAAGCCAAAGGTTTCTTCGGAAGACGTAAAAACGTTTGGACAGTAGCTAAAAACGCGGTAGAAAAAGCAATGTCTTACGCTTACCGCGACAGAAAACAAAAGAAAAGAAATTTCCGTGCGTTATGGATCATGCGTATTAACGCTGGTGCACGTTTACACGGAATGTCTTATTCTCAATTCATGGGAAAAATCAAAGCTAACAACATCGAATTAAACCGTAAGGTTTTAGCAGATTTAGCAATGAACCACCCAGAAGCTTTCACAGCTATCGTTAATAAAATTAAATAAACGTTTGTAAAACCCGTTTATCTTACTTACATATATAAAAAACCTGCTTTTTAGCAGGTTTTTTTGTTTATATCTCAGTAATGAATTTATATCAAACAGAAAGATTTGATATATTTGTAAAAATAAAAAACAGCATGCAAGAATTAAAAAACATTATAGAGCAAGCTTGGGAAAACAGAGAGTTGTTACAACAAGAAGCTACACAAAATACTATTAGAAAAGTTATCGACTTAATAGATAACGGTGAATTACGAACTGCAGAACCTATTGATGGAGGTTGGCAAATTAACGAATGGGTTAAAAAAGCAGTAGTAATGTACTTCCCTATTCAAAAAATGGAAACATTAGAAGCAGGAATTTTTGAATACCACGATAAAATGCCTTTAAAACGCAATTATGCTGAAAAAGGTATTCGCGTAGTTCCTAACGCCGTTGCGCGTCATGGTGCGTATATTTCTGCAGGTGTTATCTTAATGCCGTCGTACGTAAATATTGGTGCTTATGTTGACGAAGGAACTATGGTTGATACTTGGGCTACAGTTGGATCTTGTGCACAAATAGGTAAAAACGTACATTTATCTGGTGGTGTTGGTATTGGCGGCGTTTTAGAACCTTTACAGGCAGCTCCGGTTATTATTGAAGACAATGTTTTTATCGGATCTCGTTGTATTGTTGTAGAAGGTGTTCGTGTAGGTAAAGAAGCTGTTTTAGGTGCAAACGTATGCTTAACTGCATCAACAAAAATTATCGATGTTACAGGAGAAAAGCCGGTAGAAATTAAGGGATATGTACCAGAGCGTTCTGTTGTAATTCCTGGATCATACACTAAAAAATTCCCTGCAGGAGAATATCAAGTTCCTTGTGCTTTAATCATTGGCAAACGTAAAGAAAGTACCGATAAAAAAACATCTTTGAACGATGCATTGCGTGAGCATAATGTAGCAGTTTAATTTGAAAAACTAAAAATATGTCAATTCAAATTTGTTCTTGTCAAGGTTTAAATTCTAACTGCAAAAAATGTTTCGGTAGCGGATATGTTAACACTCCTTCAATGGAAAAATCTTCTAATCAAAAAGAAAAAAAATCGGTTGAGAAAGGAAATTTAAAAAGTATATATGCCCTACCATCTAATTTTGATTCTTTAGATAAAACAGAACTTATAAATAGTACAACAGAAATAATTGCTTTTCTGGATCTAAGATCTAAAAAGCAAATGCAAATTTTAAATTCTGTTCCATTCAGCACCAATACGTTTAGAAGAGATTTTAAAGAGAAATTTACTGCTTTAAAAGAATTAGAGCAAGAAAAAATACTTTTAAGAGAAAAACTCACAGCTGTTGAAAAAGAATTAGTGAACCAAAAAATTTCAGGAAATTTTAAATTTAAACATTTCTTATCTGATAAGGACATTGATGTAGATTCTAACAGACAGCTTAAAGATTTGATTAGAGAATATAAAAGATTGAAAATCTAAATTTTAAATCCTCATAAAAAAACAAATCCCTTTAAATTTTAAAGGGATCTGTTTTTTATCATATTTTTATACCTGCAGCCAATAGTTCGCGATAGCTTGGGTTTTTCTTAAAGAATGATACAATTCCAGAATTTACAGGAACAATTTTCAAACGTTTTTCTTCTGCCTGATCTAAAATTCCTTTAATAAAATCGTTTATTAAAACTTCGTCCTCGCACCCATTAGGATTTAGTTTTGTTAAAAACAACTTTCGTTCCTGTATAGAATATTCAATAATAATCAGTCTATCACCACATCTGCACTCAAACTGTCTTAACAGTTCATTGTTTTTAAATTCCATATAACAATTTTTTCTATTTTTATATATTTCAAAGGTTCTTTCGGTAAGAAATGAATTTTAATGAAAATAAAGCATTATTAAAAATTAAAATATAATTTCTTATTTATTTTGATTGCAAATTAATGAAATAGTTTTTAATAATGCAAAATAGTTATTATAATTACAAATTTATTTTAGATGAAAAACATCTATTTTATGCCGGGAATGGCTGCAAATTGTGACATTTTTGAAAATATTAAACTCGATAATTCAAAATACAATCTTCATTTTATTGAATGGTTGGAACCAGAGAAAGATGAATCGCTACAAAAATACAGCGAGCGTATTGCTCTGCAAATTACTTTAGAAAATCCTATTTTAATCGGCGTTTCGTTTGGAGGGATCATTGTGCAGGAAATTGCCAAAATTATAGCTGTTGAAAAAGTGGTTATCATATCAAGCGTAAAAGATCCATCGGAATTTCCTATTAGAATACATTGGGCTAAAAAATGGAAACTGTATCGTTTTTTTCCAACATCATATATCAATTTAATTGAAAATGTTACAAAAAAAATAGTATCTTCAAAAAAAATCCATCAGCGAATCGATATGTATCAAAAATATTTGTCGGTACGTTCGGTTAATTACTTGGATTGGGCATTTAAGTCTGTTATTTCTTGGGAAAATATAAATCCGGTTGAAAACGTATATCATTTACACGGAACAAAGGATCATATTTTTCCGCACAAACGAATTAAAAATGCCGAGTTTTTGGAGAATGGAACACATGTTATGGTGCTTGTAAACGCTAAATGGATCAATAAAAAGCTATTGGAAATTCTAGAAAAATAAATATGAAAAAGACGTATAAAAAAATTGCTTTAATAGTTGGTGTAGTTGCATTGTCGGCTGGTTTTTATCAGTTTACGACTGTTGAAAGAAATGCATCTGAAACAAATTTTTACATAAAAAATGCTGATTTCTGCGGTGAACGTGTGCCATTGGAAATTATTGATGTGAAAGAACGTTTAGATCGCGAAATGATGGTTAACATTAACCTGCATTCAGCAACAAGTCTGATTATTAAAAGGGCAAACAGACATTTTGTTGATATTGAACCTATTTTAAAACGTAACGGGATTCCGGACGATTTTAAATATCTGTGCGTAATTGAAAGTGCGTTGACCAACGCTACATCTACTGCAGGTGCGAAAGGTTTTTGGCAGTTTATGCCCGAAACGGCTAAAGAATATAATTTGGAAGTAAGCAGTACGGTTGATGAACGTTACGATGTTATTAAAGCTACAGAAGCTGCTTGTGTTTACTTAAAAAGAGCTTACGCAAAATTTGGAAGCTGGACATTGGTTGCGGCTGCTTACAACAGAGGAATGGCGGGTATTGAACGCCAACAAATTGCGCAAGGTGTAACCGATTATTACGATTTGTATTTGAACGAAGAAACATCGCGCTACGTTTTTAGAATTCTGGCATTGAAAGAAATTATGACCAATGCAGATAAATATGGTTATGTTTTTGGTAAAGATGAATTGTATCAGCCAGTGAAAACCAAAATCGTTGCAGTAAATGCTAATATTGATGACCTGCAAAAATGGGCATTGGATCAAGGTATTAACTACAAACTTTTAAAGTTGTACAATCCTTGGTTAATTGATACTTCGTTGATTGTTCAACCTAATAAAACGTACAATATACAAATACCTACCGAAGGTTTTAAAAGAAAGTGATTTATAAAAAAAGCCTCAATTAATATTGAGGCTTTTGTATTCTTAAATATCTTCTTCTTCCAGATTTTTAATTACAGTTTGCAAACATCTTTCGTTATAAGCCAGCCAATTGTCTATAAACTTTGGAGGTTCTGCTGTTCTAAATGTGTTGCGTAAAAGTTTAAAGGCTTTTTCAGCATCTTTTTCATCATAAAAAACATGTTTCCAAAAATAAGGTACACGTTGCCATTCATACAAAAACAATCCGTTTCTTGCATACAGAAAAGGCGAATGAATACCAGCTGTATGAATTTGATTGAATCCGCCGTACATGTGCACACGCATGTAAGCAGCGATATATTTTAAGTTTAAAATTAATCGGTTTTTAATTTCTTCATCGGTTTCTTTTTGTTGTGGTTGAAAACGCCATTGGTTGAATGCTACAGATCGAATATCGTTTTCTTTTCCCAGTTTTTCAAAATCGGTATTTAAGTTTAAATAATACTTCGTATTTCCGTCTAATTCCAACATCATATCGCTTTTGTAAGCTTTAAAATCTCCATGAATTTGAATGCAACCATTTGCTTCCTTCATAATTTTTAAAGGAATATCTCCGAATTCTTCTGACTTTAATAAGATTTCATCTTTATTGATTACAGAATAAGTTCCGTACATAAATTTATTACCTATTAAAAAAGTATAGTCTTTGTTAGGTTTTAGAGATAAGTAAGAATAAAAGGCATACGATTCTTCACTTTCAGCATTGGGTTTGATGTTATTTGGAAGCCTTTGTTCTAAATCGGCATAGGTTTGTTCATTAAAAATATTGATAATTCTAAAATCGCGGTCTTTAGAAAAATCAATAGTTCTATTATTTTCAGATTTATTACAACTAATAAAGAAAATACAAAGTAAACTAATTATTAATTTATGATACATTTTAGTGTTTGCTTTAAGGTTAAATATTGAATGTTATTGATAAAAACTGAATTTACAAAAAAAGCCACTCTAGAAACGAATGGCTTAATACTTATGTTTTAAAGAAATTAAAAACCTCTTTTTTTGCTATGGTTGTACCACATTGGCACTTTTTGTCCGCGGGCTTGTTTCATTTGCCCTTCGATCATCGAAATCTGTTCTTTAAGCATTCCTTTGGTATCGTGTTGTTTTGCTTCGGCAATTAATTTCTGCGCTTCAGCCGGACGATTTTTGCTCATTACAATTCCTGCCAACTGCAATTTAGATACAGCCAAATCTTCTTTCTGGTTCAAACCTAAATCAATTGCCTTACGAAAATCTTTTTCTGCCTGATTTAAATTGTTTTGCGCATTGATGATACCGTTTAAATAATGGTAATACCCTTGTTGATTTTTAACTAAAGCCGTTTCGGGATTAATTTTAGACAAAATCTTTTTAGCGCCATCCATATCTTGCTTTCTAAACTTAAACAAGGTCATAATCAGCATTTCGTTCTTAAAATAAATCAGTACAATTAACAGTACCAAAATAATTAAAAATATACCGTTGCCAATATTGTTTTCTGTAAACTGCCAAACTGCTGTAGCTAATAAAAGGGCTGCAACTATAATTTTTATATTCTTGTTAATCATGTCTGTTTTATTTTTAATTTTGCAAATGTAGTAAAATCCTATAAGCAACAAAAGGTGTTTTTAAATTATAGTACATTTAGTAACATAAAAGTAAAATTATTTTAAAAAACAATTTGTAGGTTTTAAAAGGATTTGTATATTTGCACTCGGTTTTGAAGCTGCTTGATTTCAAAGCTGAACATTTGTAAAATTTATAGATTTAAAGATAAGAAGCAATGAGTAAGAGAACGTTTCAACCATCAAAAAGAAAAAGAAGAAACAAACACGGTTTCATGGACAGAATGGCTAGCGCTAACGGTAGAAAAGTATTAGCACGCAGAAGAGCTAAAGGAAGACATAAGTTAACGGTTTCTAGCGAACCAAGACATAAAAAATAATGATGTTTCATCATAAATAAAGGCGTTACTTTAAGTGTATCGCCTTTTTTTATACCTTTTCGTTTTTCTCTTTTTTTAAGATGAATTTCAACTAATTATCAATAAATTTACCTAAATAACAACACCAATTATTTACAATGCCTAAAGATAATTCAATTAAAACAGTTTTAATCATTGGTTCTGGTCCAATCATCATTGGTCAGGCTTGTGAGTTTGACTATTCAGGGTCGCAATCGGCGCGTTCTTTACGTGAAGAAGGAATCAAAGTAATCTTGATCAATTCAAATCCTGCAACCATCATGACCGATCCTTCCATGGCGGATCATGTATATTTAAAGCCTTTAAATACCAAATCTATCATTGAAATTTTAAAAGCGCATCCGGAAATCGATGCGGTTTTACCAACAATGGGCGGACAAACAGCTTTAAATTTATGTTTGGAAGCAGATGAAAAAGGTATTTGGCAAGATTTTGACGTGAAATTAATAGGTGTTGATATCAATGCCATTAACGTAACCGAAGATCGCGAACAGTTTAAGCAGTTATTATCAAGAATCGATATTCCGTTTGCTCCGGCTAAAACAGCTACTTCGTTTTTAGAAGGAAAGGAAATTGCTCAAGAATTCGGTTTTCCTTTGGTAATTCGTCCTTCGTTTACTTTAGGTGGAACAGGTGCTGCTTTTGTACATAAAGAAGAAGATTTTGACGGTTTACTAACATACGGTTTAGAAGCATCGCCAATTCACGAAGTATTGATTGACAAAGCGTTATTGGGTTGGAAAGAATACGAATTAGAGTTATTGCGCGATAAAAACGACAACGTTGTAATTATCTGTACCATTGAAAACATGGATGCCATGGGAATTCACACAGGTGATTCCATTACTGTTGCACCCGCTATGACGTTATCAGACCGTACGTTTCAACGTATGCGCGATATGGCAATAAAAATGATGCGTTCTATTGGTAACTTTGCTGGTGGATGTAACGTTCAGTTTGCTGTATCTCCAGACGAAAAAGAAGACATTGTGGCAATTGAAATCAATCCGCGTGTATCTCGTTCATCTGCATTGGCATCAAAAGCAACGGGATATCCAATTGCAAAAATAGCTACAAAACTGGCGTTAGGTTATACGTTAGATGAATTACAAAATCAAATTACAAAATCAACCTCAGCTTTATTCGAACCAACTTTGGATTACGTTATCGTAAAAATTCCTCGTTGGAACTTTGATAAATTCGAAGGTGCAGATCGTACCTTAGGTTTACAGATGAAATCGGTTGGTGAAGTAATGGGAATTGGTCGATCGTTCCAAGAAGCCTTACAAAAAGCAACACAATCGTTAGAAATTAAACGTAACGGAATTGGTGCAGACGGTAAAGGATACACGAATTACGATCAAATTTTAGATAAATTAGAACATGCTTCATGGGATCGCGTTTTCGTGATTTATGATGCTATTGCATTGGGAATTCCTTTAAGCACCATTCATCAGATTACAAAAATAGACATGTGGTTCTTAAAGCAGTACGAAGAAATGTATGCTTTAGAACAAGAAGTTTCTAAACACACATTGACTTCATTACCAAAAGATTTGTTGTTAGAAGCGAAACAAAAAGGATTTGCAGATCGCCAAATCGCTCACATGTTACGTTGTTTAGAAAGCGAAATTCATGCATTGCGCGAACAAATGAATATTAACCGCGTTTATAAATTGGTTGATACGTGTGCGGCAGAATTCGTAGCTCAAACACCTTACTACTACTCTACTTTTGAAGCTGATATCGAAAAAGCAGACGGAACAACTTATTCTGCAAACGAATCTGTTCGTACCGATAAAAAGAAAATCGTTGTTTTAGGATCGGGACCAAACCGAATTGGACAAGGTATTGAATTTGATTATTCTTGTGTGCACGGCGTTTTGGCAGCATCAGAAAGTGGTTACGAAACTATTATGATCAACTGTAACCCAGAAACAGTTTCTACTGATTTTGATACGGCTGATAAATTGTACTTTGAACCTGTTTATTGGGAACATATTTACGACATCATCCGTCATGAAAAACCAGAAGGAGTTATTGTACAGTTAGGCGGACAAACTGCTTTGAAGCTAGCTGAAAAGTTAGATAAATACGGAATTAAAATTATTGGAACAAGCTACGAAGCTTTAGATTTAGCGGAAGATCGCGGACGTTTCTCTGAATTGTTAACCGAATTAAATATACCGTTCCCTAAATTTGGTGTGGCAACCACTGCAGACGAAGCATCGAAGTTAGCCGATGAATTAGATTTTCCTCTTTTAGTACGTCCGTCTTATGTTTTGGGTGGTCAGGGAATGAAAATAGTAATCAACAAAAAAGAATTAGAAGAGCACGTAATTGATTTATTAAAATCGATTCCAGGTAACAAATTGTTGTTAGACCATTATTTAGCTGGAGCTATAGAAGCAGAAGCTGATGCAATTTGCGATGGTGAAAATGTTTACATCATTGGAATTATGGAACACATTGAACCTTGTGGTGTGCACTCGGGCGATTCAAACGCTACATTGCCTCCTTTCAATTTAGGTGAATTTGTTTTACAACAGATAAAAGATCATACTAAAAAGATTGCGGTTGCCTTAAAAACAAAAGGTTTAATCAACATACAGTTTGCTGTTAAAGATGATACGGTTTATATCATTGAAGCAAATCCACGTGCATCTCGTACGGTTCCGTTTATCGCTAAAGCGTACGGCGAACCTTATGTAAACTATGCAACTAAAGTAATGTTGGGCGCAAAAGTTACCGATTTTACTTTTAATCCAAAATTGGATGGATATGCTATAAAGCAACCTATTTTTTCTTTTAATAAATTCCCAGGTGTAAACAAAGCATTAGGGCCTGAAATGAAATCAACTGGAGAAAGTATTTTGTTTATTGATAATTTAAAAGACGATGCTTTCTACGATTTATACTCTCGCAGAAAAATGTATTTGAGTAAATAATTTTACTTACTATCATAAAAAAATCCGTTTCTTACTTGAAACGGATTTTTTGTTTTATATGTATTCTTATTATTTTTTAATGATTTTGATAAATTGAGATCCTTCTGAAGTCATTACCTTAACCATGTAAGTTCCCGAACTAAACCTAGAAAAATCAATAGTGATAGATTTACTTTCGTACTTCTGTTTGAAAACACGTTTACCGGTAACATCATAAATCTCTACATTTTCTAAAGGATCAATATAACTTATTACCAATTCACTATCTACCGGATTTGGATAATATCTCAGTTGTTCCAAATCAAGATTGTTTGTTCCTAAAGTAACTCCCACCTTAACAGCGGTTGGGTAACTGTTACAAGAATTCGCATCGACTGTAACTCCGTAATAAGTAGTTCCATCAACCAACAAATCCGATGTATCTAAAGCATTCATTTTATTAATAGCATCGTTATAACTTAAATACCAAACAATATTAGGCTGATTCATTACCAAATTAGAAACTTTTGCCTGATAATTAAAGTTCTGAACCAAACTACCTGTAGGAGAAGCTGGTCGTTTATTTACTTGTACATGAACACTTGTTCTATTAGAAATACATCCGTACGACTCTATTGCAACATAATAATAACCACTGGTTAAAACATAGGTATCAGGTAGTTTTGTAGTTGTTGTACTGTTTAAATACCATACATATTTTGTAGATGTAGATGCTGCCAAATACAAATCTGCTACAGTAGCGTCTTCGCATAATTTAAAATCGGTCATGGTTGGAGCTGTTGGAGAAACCACACGAACCGCAACTGCAATTCTTGGAGATTTACAAGGCATCATTTCTTGCTCCACATAATAGGTACCGCTGTAAAGAGGTGTATTTGCAGTAAGCGGAGTTGTTGCTTGTGCTGAATTATACCATTTTATTGATGCTCCATTAATACCCGTTGCAACCAAATCTGCAACTGTTGCGCTACTACAGAAAGCTTGCAATGTACTTACTGTAGGAATAGGTACATTGTTAGATGCTACTATTTGAACTGCTTTACGTACCGATTCGCATAAATTATAGTTAAACGTACTGATATAATAAGTTCCGCTTGTTAACACTTGCGATTGGCTTAATGGCGTTGTTGCCGTTAAACTGCTGTACCATTTTAATTGTGAACTTGTATATCCTTCAATAGAAATATCGTTAATAGTTGCCACATCGCAAATTGCCAAATGACTCGTAACAAGCTGTGCATTTGGGTAAACATTTACTTTTACTGCAAATCTTGTAGTACTTTCACAGCCGTTTAGTGTTTGTGACGCATAATAGGTTGATCCATTAAGCAATGTACTTGCATTTGTTAAAAGCGTGCCGCCTACAGCTGCTGTGTACCATTTTATATTGGTTCCTGTTAGTTGTAAATCGGAAATTTTTGGTACGAAAGGTTCACAAAATTCCTGAACACTATATCCTGATGGAATTGGAGTACTATTAATCACCACATTTATTCCTGTTCTTGCAAAACTTTCACAACCATTAATGGTTTGCGATGCATAATAATCTCCTGAAACCAATAAATCATTAGGACTTAAAGGTGTACCAGCAACTGCTGATCTATACCATTTTATATTACTTCCACTAACAATCAAATTACTTACGGTTGCATTATTATTAACACAAAAAACCTGATTAACTGCTGTTGGTGTAGCAACATCTGTTGGTTGTGTGATATTTACTGTGTGAGCCAATGTACAATTATTACTATCGGTTACCACCACTGTATAAGTTCCTGCCGGAAGGTGGTTCAACGACGCTGTTTTAAATCCGTTTGACCATTGATACACATAAGGAGCCGTTCCGCCTGAAACCGACAAAGAGACACTTCCCTCTGACAATCCGAAACAATTAACGTTTGTTTGCTGATGTGTAGCTGTTAAAACATCTGGTTGAGTAATATCAACAGTTTCTGTAACAGAACACCCGTAATCATCGGTAACCGTTAAAGTATAAATTCCTACTCCTAAATTATTTATAGACGGATTGATTGATCCTGTTGACCAACTGTAAGTAAACGGAGCTTTTCCACCAGTAACTACCGCTGTTGCATTACCATTTGTTAATCCGTTACAACTGATATTTTTCTTATTAAAACTTAAAGATAAATTTGCAGTAGCAACAATAGAAACGGTTTCGTTCACTTTACATCCGTTGGCATCTGTAACGGTTAAATTATAAGTTCCCGGCAACAAATTATCAGCGTTAGCAGTGGTTAAACCATTAGACCATAAATATGTATAAGGTTGCGTTCCGCCTGAAGGAGTTGCAATAACCGAATTGGTTGTGGCACCATTACAACCAGCTTTTGTCTGTTTGGTTGAAACAGTTAATGCAGTTGGTTCTATAATAGTAACAGAGCCGTTTACTGTACAGCCTTTTGCATCGGTCACTGTAACAGAAAAAGTTCCCGGTCGTAAACCATTGTTCGTTGCAGTAGTAATGCCATTATTCCAATTGTATGTATAAGGTGCAGTTCCGCCAACTACATTAACAGTAGCTTCTCCGGTATAGGTTCCATTACAGCTAACATTTTTCGAAGCAATTGTTGCTGTTAAAATATCTGGCTGCGTTATTATAATTTGCTCGGTTTTTATACAATTATTTGCATCCTTAACCTGAACATTATAAGTACCCGATACTAATCCCGTAATTGTTGCAGTTGTAGCATTATTGTGTGACCATAAATAAGTAAACGGAGCAGTTCCACCAGAAGATGTAACTTCAATACTCGCATCATTCCCTCCGTTACAGCTAACATTTTTAACTTTTAAGGTGTTTGATATCACTGCAGGCTCGGTAATTATTACGCTTTTGTTTGCCGTGCAGCCGTTTGCATCTGTAATAACAACATTGTAAGTTCCAGGTGCTAAATTGCTGATAGCTGAATTTGTAGATCCATTTGACCATACATAAGTGTAAGGTGCTGTTCCACCAGAAGTAACAACTGTTGCAGATCCGTCTAATTGTCCAAAACAAGATACATTTACAGATGTAAGTGTTGCATTCACTTCGGGTACAGTTAAAACCACTGTATTAGAATCTAAATTCGGTGAACAGTTACTTTCAACCACAAGCTTGTAGCTGTATCCGTTTAAAGTTCTGGTTGCGTTTGTTATGGTTAAAGTGTTTGATGTTACACCAGAGTAAGTAGCATCATTTACTAAATCTACAAAACCGCTACCCATATTAACCTGCCACTGATAACCAATTTCATTCATGGTAGTTGTACTGAATGATGTGGTACCACCGATACATACCAATTTGTTAGTTGGTTGTGTTATAATCGTTGGTGTTAAGGTAACCGTAAGATTAATTGTTGCTATTTTTGAACAATTGCCCGATTTTACCAAAACATACACTACTCCACTACCCGATGAAAACGCAACAGGATTTGTAATAGTATTCGTATTATCTGCAGCTGCATCGGTTTGATTTTGATAGTATTTAAAAGTAATACCCGGAACAGAACTTATTTGAGATTGAACCGAAGTAAGATCGAATAGTGTAGTAGCAGAAGTTGAACAGATTGTTATAGAAGCATTCTGAACAGCTGCCAAAGGATTTTTATCTACAACCACCGTTTTAGAAAAAGTACAATTATTACTATTGGTCACATTAACGGTATAACTTCCAGCTGTTGCAACAGTAATACTTGAAGTTGTAGCACCTGTTGACCATGAGTACGAAAGTCCGCTGCCAGTACCTGAAGCTGTTAATGTTGTTGAAGATCCATCACAAAAAGTAAGATCGCCCGATATTTGAACATTTGGATCAACACTTGAATTAATTATAACACTTGCCGTACTTGTGCAGATTCCATTTGTATTCGTTAAAGAGTAAGTTCCTCCATTCGCAACTGTAATTGATTGTGTAGTTGCACCGTTTGACCATGTGTTTCCGGTAGACATGTTTGATGTAAGCGTTGCTACATCGCCAGGACATAAGTTTGTAGAACTGGCAGTTATTGCTAAAGGTATAGATTTATCAACAAACTTAAAAGCGCCGATTTGTCTGCAAGAAACCGTACTTCCATTTGGATCTTGATAACTAATGCTATAATAATAAGTTGTAGATGTGTTAACAGTAATAGGCGAAATTATCGGGCTTGTTCCAGATAATGCATTGTTAGATGTTGTATGATAGCTAACAGCAAAATTTTGATTGTTATTTAAGATTGAAGCCGATAACGTACTAAAATCAAACAACAAGGAGTTACTACATAAATTAATTTCTCTTGGTGTACCTGCAGTAGATCCCACATTTCCCGGAGGTAAAAAAGGATTTGGAGCAGTTGTACTATTCAAAAAAGGATCATGCAACGTAGCCGTTCCTCCCCAAATTAAACTAAATGGTGCTACTCCGTTAAAACCTAATCCTACCCAGTTATCAATAAACAAGTAATAGGTTTCGCCAGCAATAACATCCATATACTTACAGAAAGGAACATTAGATCCAGGTGCACCAACGGTATTGGTATTGGTCATGTTTAACCCAGTGTTACCATAAGTTCCTGCAGCATTACAACGAATAGGCGATCCAATATTACTACAACTTACATTGGGTCCAAAAACAGCCCAATCATAATCTACCGCAGCAGTAGGTGAAATAACAAAAGTTAAAGTTCCGCTTGTAGCAACTTGAAATTTATACCACACAGAATTATTTTCTCCGCCTGTTGACAAACATCCACCCAACGACTCATAAACATTGCCATAACCTATTGGAGAATAATTTATATTTGAATTACCACAAATACTTAACGCTGTACTACAATCTTGTTGTGCACTAATTAAATTTGACAGTAAAATGAATAATAAAAAGGTAATTTTTTTCATATCAGTTTGTTATAAAGTACAAAATCATTTTTCTATTGAATTAACAACATAACCTGTCTTCTTATAATGCTGAAAATTCATTCTTTAATGATACAACGTTATTAGAGCAACTTAAGTATTTGAAAATTAAATATTTTTGATAATTTTTTTTCAAATATATAATTTAAAGCAATATAGATTATGATATTAATATTATTCAATAAAAAATGAGGTGTATAGCTTATAACAGTAGGTATATAAAAAAAGAGAAAACTTAGTTTTCTCTTTTTTGTTTTATAATTTATTTCATTTCCCTAATTACTTGAATATATCCGGTTTTGTATGGATTATTCAACATAAAAACTGAATAAAAATATGTTCCGGATGGAAGTATCTTACCGTTATTATCCTGCCCGTGCCATTCATTTCTATAATCGTCTTTGGTGTAAACGGCATTTCCGTATCTGTTATAAATTGTTAGTTTGCTTGCAAAATAATCAGACAGATCTAAATAATCATTTTCGCCGTCGCCGTTTGGAGAAATACCTTTTGGAATTTCGAAATGTGGAAAGTTCGTATCAGAACATCCTGTACATCTTTCAACAGGATCAACAATATAAATAGAACTTATATTAACCGTATTTGTAAACAACCCTTTATGATCTTTTGGAACACGTAATTTAACTGTATAAATAACTTCTTGTTTTACATCTAAAGAATTAATCACATCAACCAAATCGCCTGTTCCAGATTTTCCGTTTCCTTCCCAAGTCATTTCTGTTGTTTGATGTGGCATTGGATCATTAACCTCAACATTCAATGCTTTTTGTGGACCATTATTAACAACTCTTATAGTATAGTTTAAATATTCGTCTGTAAAAAACATTTCTTTGCCATCGGTTTTAAAGGCATCGATATCTGCAACAAAAGCATCAACTGTAGCAGAACTTTTGTTATTTTTCATGTCTGTATCTTCTAAATCTCCTTTCGCTGTTGCCGTATTGATATATTCACCAGAATTTCCAATTCTACAATCTACAACCAGGGTTTCACTTTGTCCCGGAGCTAAAGATCCAATATTCCAAAGTCCGGTAACATTATTATAAGTTCCTTTAGAAACACTTGAATTCACATAAATTAAACCCGTAGGAAGTAATTCGGTCACCGTTGCGTTAGGTTCTGTAAAATACGGATTTAAATTGGTTACTGTGATTGTAAAAGTAATATCTAAATCGTCTTGAAAAGTACGCTCTTTAATAACCTCCAAATCAGAACAAGGAACAACTTCTACATCTAAAGCAATAGATTTACCAGATAAACCACAATCTCTCCGTACCTGAACGGTATAAGACCCTGATTCGGTTACAATTAGCGTATTTCTTGTGGTTGTTTCATACAATATTTCATCTTTATACCAAACATATTCGCTATATCCCGCTTCTGCCTCTAAAGTTACACTACAATCGTTGTTCCTTTTAGCATATACAGGCGGATCAGCTGCTTCCCCGAAAGAAGAGAAAAAAGCCGACATAGAGAAACCACCGCCTTGTTGTACCAAACTGGTTGTTAATGGCATAGCCGATGTTATGATTAAATTCGCCGGATTGTTAATTTGTGTGTTATCAAAAGTAATCAGATAAAAACCAGTAGTACCAATAGGCACTCTTAGATTACCTGTTACAACTTCAATATTTTGTCCGTTTACAAAAACGGGAACTGTATTACTTTCTATTACACAAAACCCAAAGTAAGGTAGGTTTCCGTTAGCATAATCTATAAATTTTGTTGTTTGTATATTTAAAGATCCTGCGCAACCGCCAATTGGCAATACGGTTGATATATCGGTTTCACAATCAACAGCAGTTCCCGAATAAACAATAACGGGATTTTCTGCAGTTATTAAAGACGATGAAAATAAATCGATACCGTTACCATGATAAAAAGTATATGAATTACCTGCTACTGGTAAATTCATATTAAATGGAGGTCCAAAAGGCGTGCCGTTTGGGTTGAAGTTTTGAACATTTATAATTGTATTGTCTCTTGTTGTTACAATAGTAGTTTGTTCTGACCCGAACCCTTGCTGTGCCTGTTGTGGAGTTGCCGGTGTACCTTCACCCCTAACCACCAAGTATCTGATACCCAATGATTGTAAAGGAGCTATCTGATCAAACGTTCCATCTTCACCGTTGCCTCCACAGGTTTGCGGAATATCTCCATAACTACCTGTATTCATAACCACACGCTTATCTGCCGAAACCAATGAACCTATGAGTGCATTAAACAAATAACTTTGTCCCCTATCTAAGGTTATAGTAGCAGCTGGTAAAGTTACTGTGGTATTATCTTCTGTAGCCATAACCGAATAAACCGGTGCACCAGTATCTAACCCTTGAACTGAAGTACGATAATAACCTACTCGAAATTCTATTCCTAATCCTTCACGACCAAAACTAACTAAAGATGCATTACCTTTAATGTTAGCGACCGTACTACCTGCAGTATCCGACGCTATATTTCGTAAATTAACCATTACCGGGTGGCTTGCTTCAATAATTAAACCTTTGTCATTCTCAATAAGGTTTAATGCATTTTTGGGAGAAGCCGCTATAGCACCTGCAAAACGGTATGATATCGGATTGTTTTCTGTAACGGTTAAAGTGGTAATAAACGTTCCGTCACTTTTACTAATATCAACTGTAACAGTGGTACCAGGTTCCACGGTACCAATTACAATTTCGTTTGCATCGTTCCAATATTGCCAAGGTGCTGGTGCAATATAATGTTGAGTATAGTATTGGGCAAAACTGTTGGTTGTAAACAACAAGAAAATCAGGAAATATAAATGTTTCATAAAATGTAGTGAATTTTAACAAATATAACATTAGTTTTAACAAAATTCAATAAACATACAATAAAAATATAATTTAAACACTTATCAGCAAAATACCTTTCCATTTATCAAATAAAAAAACTCTTCCAATAATTACTGGAAGAGTTTAAAGAGAATTAATTAACACTAAACTATTTAATGTTTAAATGATAAGGCATCATTGCTTGAACACCTTTACTTTGTTTAAGATAATTCATACGTTGTAGCAACTCATAATTTTCTGTACCGATTTCGCTTTTAATAGCATCTTCTTTAACGCTTGATACGGACATTCCTAAAAACTTGCGGAATAAATCTGCTAATTCTACTTCGTATTCTGGGTATAACGAAACTTTGTAATCATCTGTTTTAACTAATTTGGCTGCATAAGCAATGGCATCGTCTAAACTACCTAATTCATCAACCAAACCTAATTGTTTAGCCATAGTACCTGTCCAAACTCTACCTTGAGCCATTTCATCAACTTTAGCTTTATCCATTTTTCTACCAGCGGCAACACGAGAAATAAATGTATCGTAAATAATTTCGATGCTCTCTGTAAGTGTCTGTTTGTATTTTGGCGACATCTCTTCAAAAACACTGTAACCAGTTGCGTTTTCGTGTGTTTTAACCGCTTCGGCATTTACACCGAATTTATCAGCAACCTTTTTAAAGTTCGGCACCATACCAAAAACTCCAATAGATCCTGTAATTGTTCCTGGTTCTGCAAAAATTTTGTTGGCATTACACGCAATATAATATCCGCCTGAAGCCGCTACATCACCCATTGAAACAATTACCGGTTTAACTTTTTTGGTCAGTTCAATTTCTCTCCAGATAATATCAGAAGTTAACGCACTACCTCCCGGTGAATTTACGCGCAAAACAACCGCTTTAATTTTATCGTTTTTACGCGCTTCTTTCAATGCACGGTTTATAGATCCTTCGCCAATGGTGTTTACATTTCCTTCGCCACCTTGAATTTCTCCTTGAGCAAAAATCACGGCTATTTGATCTTTAGCTGAAACTTTCTTAATATTTAAATTGACATCTTTAATATAATCTAAAATTTCAATTTCGTTGATATCGTCATCGTACTTAATATCCAATGCTTTTTTAATTCCGTTTTGGTATTGATCTAAATAAGCAATCTTATCAATCAATTTATTTTGAAGAGCCAAATTAGCATTACGTGCATCTAAATTTGTTGCGATAGTATTTAATGATTCAACCGAAATTTTACGGTTTTTAGAAATATCGCCCACATAAGATTCCCAAATAGAATTTAAAAGAACGGTTAACTGCTCACGATTTTCATCGCTCATAGTTTGCTGTAAAAACGGTTCAACAGCACTTTTGTATTTACCGTGACGGATCACTTCCATGTGAATTCCCGTTTTTTCCTGCAGATCTTTCATATACAGAACTTCAGAAGCCAAACCTTTAAAATCGATGCTTCCCATTGGGTTCATGTAAACCGTATCGGCTACCGATGCCAGATAATATTCGCCTTGTGAATAATAATCTGCATAAGCAACAACAAATTTCCCGGTCTTTTTAAATTCAGCCAGCTTTTCAACAATTGCTTTACGCTGTGTTGATCCTAAACTTGTTGCATTATTTTCAATTGAAATTCCTTTGATTTTATCATCGGTTTTTGCATAATCAATTGCCTGCAAAACGTTGATCAATCCGTCGTTATTGGTTTCTTTGTAATCAAAATCTTCAATATAAACACTTCCGCCGTAATCGTTAGAAACATTCTCTAAATCTAACTTAATAACCGAATTGCTTTTGGTCGATTTTCCGGAAGACGAACTACCTGCCGATGCAACCACGCCAATTATCAGCAATAAGAAGAAAGACATCATACAAAATAGGATGATTCCTACAAATGTTGCCAGTACATTTTTTATAAAATTCATTTTTATTGTTTTAATCTATATTTAGGTTAGTATATGAAAACAGAAAATGTTACAAAAGTTTAAAACATTATTTATTTTTGCAGCATGCACACATACAATAAAGTAGTTTTAGCTTTAGGAAGCAATTTAGGAAACAAGAAAGAAAATCTGCAAAATGCCATAAACCACATACATAATTATATTGGTTTCGTAGCGCAGGCATCGGCAATTTACGAAACGCCTTCGTGGGGTTTTGACAGTTTTCAGTTTTATAATATGTGCATTTTGATTCATACAAATTTATCGCCCGAAAAATTGTTGGTTGAACTAAAACAAACCGAAAAATTATTGGGCAGAAAAACCAAAACGACTGATAATTACGAAGCACGTACCGTTGATATTGATATTGTTTATTTTAACGATTTTGTTTTTGATTCGGTTGATTTAAACATTCCGCACAAAGAACTGCAAAACAGAAAATTTGTTTTAGTTCCTTTAAATGATTTAATTTTCGATTGGAAACATCCCGTTTTACAGAAATCAACCGAAGAATTATTATTGATGTGTTATGATGAATCTGAAATAAAAAAAGTAGATCATATTGATTTACCGAAAGATGATTTTACCATTAGAACTATAAGATTTCTGGCAATTGAAGGAAATATAGGATCTGGAAAAACATCTTTAGCTGAAAAAATTGCACAAGATTTTAATGCAAAAACTATTTTAGAACGCTTTGCAGATAATGCTTTTCTGCCAAAATTTTACGAGGATCAGTTGCGATATGCCTTTCCGCTGGAAATGTCATTCCTTGCCGATCGATATTCCCAGCTAAATGAAGGTTTGGGTCAGTACGATTTATTTAACGATTTTATAGTTGCCGATTATTACATTTATAAGTCGTTAATTTTTGCACAAGTTACGTTGGATACCGACGAAGCTTTGCTGTACAGAACCATTTTCGATGTTATGAATAAAGAAACCACAAAACCCGATTTGTATGTTTATTTATATCAAAATACAGAAAATCTACTTAAAAATATAAAAAAACGAGGCAGAACTTACGAGGAAAATATTCAAGCTGAATATTTAGATAAAATCAACCAAAGTTACAGTGAGTTTATTAAAACCCTACCACAAGAAAATGTGTTGATTATTGATGTTTCCCAAAAAGATTTTGTTGAAAATCACGAAGATTATTTGGAAATATTGAAGCTTATAGATGATAAAATATTATCTATTCCCAACAGGTAAAGCAACCTGAATTAATATAGCTTCTACAGTTGGATCGGAAACATATTTTCTAAAATCTTGGTAGTTCTTAACTTGATGGCGCGAATATGGTTTGTAAATATGCCACAAATATTTTTTTTCTTCCTTAAAATATTCTTTTATAACGTCGTAAGCATTAGCATTACAAGAAATTCCTGATGTTGGATATTGAATCAACAATTGCTTAATAGAATCTATAGTTGGTACTAATTTATTTTCATCTGTTAAACCAACTAAAGGTGGTAAGTAAAAACTAGTTTTAAAACCCTTATTTTTAAAGGTTTTCAAATTATGCATCTCTGTAGATTCTACCAAAATATTTTCATTTTTCAACGAATACTTTTTTGTTAGTTGATCTAGTATTTCTGCAGATTTTTCAGCATTGATCTCCGAAAGATTTTTAAAATCTAACCACAATTTTAAATCTTTATCGCTTATTTTAGAAAAATAAGTGTCTAAATTTAAGTTTACTGACTCAGCCGGTGGATGATTCACATCGAACGTATTGTTAATCGAATCAAAAACCAAATCTAATTCAATGCCTTTATAAAACTTTTGGGTGTAGTTCAGTTTTTCTAAACTATTTACACGATGAGCCCAAACTTTTGATTGATATCCAACGTATTCTAATTTATATGGATTAAAAACATAAGCGGTAACTGCTACAATTAAGACAATAATAAAATTTATTTTCTTTTTATTTCTCTTTAATACGCTCATCATAATTTACATCTTTTAAAACAATTCGTTTTTTAAACTGAAAATTTGTATTAAAAATACTTTTTGTTGGCTGAAACTGATCAAACTTAATACGAGATAAATCAGAAAAACTGTAAATAAAATCTTCTAAATTGTACTTTCTTTCTAATTGACTGCTAAAATTAATTGTTGATTTTTCTTTGTATCTATCTGAAGTCCAAATGATAAAAGGAATCTCAAACATAGCATTAGATCCAATGGATTCGTGATGACCAAAATATTCATAATCTTTAAAAACTTCTTCACCATGATCAGAAAAATAAATCACGTAACTATTTTTATTGGCATTTTTAACCGTTTCAATAATCTGACTTACGATGAAATCATTGTATCTTATTGAATTATCGTATTCATTAATTATCTGATGTGCTTCTTCTGTTTTAAACTGAGTTTGAGGTTCATCTGTAAAAAAATTAAAATTTTCAGGATATTTTTTATGATAACTTATATGACTTCCTTCTAAATGCAAAAAAATCATTTTTTTTGATGCTTTTTTATTGATTGTTTCCTTTAATTTAGGAAGCAAAATTTCATCGTATTTATTAGTGTCTTCATAAATATTTGAAACATAAAATCTGTTTTTACTTGCTTTTGCATACAATGAAACCAACGATTCATAAGCCCCGATTGGTTTTTGATTTGACAGCCAATACGTTTCAAACCCAGCCTGATTTGCCAATTGTATAATTGTTCCCAACTTATTGCTTTCAGGATGTTGATAATCGCCCATACTTAAAATTTTATCTAAAGACAAAATAGTTTGTATATGCGGACTTATAACATTTTTAAATAAATGCAATTCGTTTTTTATTTTGTTAAGATTTGGATTTGTGTCTCTGTAATATCCGTAAATCCCCATGTTATTTCGGGTAGTTGATTCGCCGATAATTACAACATACAAGGCTTCCTCATCATTATTTGTAACATTGGTAAAATATTTTGAAGTACGTTTGGAAATATCCTTTGAAATTTCTGCTGAAAACGTTTTATATTCCAAATAAGTATTAAAAACCAATAAAGACAAACTTCTTTCGTAGAATCGGTAAGATATAGCCACACAAATGAGAGCAATAACCTCAATATAATAAGTACGTTTAAGTTTAATGCCAGATTCTACCTTAAAAATTAATATTGTAAGTGTAAAAATATACATAACGGCAATTAAAACATGATACCACTTAGAGTAACTGTTAAAAAAACCTTTCGCTTCATTATAATTTGTTTCAAAAACAGTATAAAGAACGGCATTATCAATAAAATTAAAGAAATTAAGTAAAGTAAAAATCTTTATAAATAAAATGCTGTAAAATGGTATTAATAGAATTAAGCTTACAATATTTTTAAGTATTTTTTGATTAATTAAATTGGTAAATAATATAATGAAAACTAAAATTGCACTATTGAATAATAATTCCTTTGCGATAAGTTTTAAAGAGAAATCATTAAAATACATCACTCCGCCAATTGCAAAAATCGGTATCAGCAGAAATGTAATTATTAATATACAATTTTTGAAGTTTCTCATTTACAATACATTCATTTTCTGAAAAATATCCCAAATTACAATGCCGCCGCTTACTGATACATTTAAAGAATGTTTGGTACCTAATTGCGGAATTTCAATAACAGCATCGCTACTATCAATAACCTGCTGGTATACTCCTTTTACTTCGTTACCAAAAAACAACGCATACTTTACATTACTTTCAACAGTGAAATTATTTAGCATTACAGATCCTTCTACCTGCTCTACCGAAAGTATTTTTACGTTTTCTTTTTTTAAACGATCAACCACCTGCATTACCTCTTTTTCATATTCCCAAGCAACCGTTTCGGTGGCACCTAAAGCTGTTTTATGAATTTCTTTGTTGGGTGGTGTTGCTGTAATTCCGCACAAATAAATTTTCTCAATTAAAAAAGCATCGCACGTTCTAAAAAAAGATCCAATATTGTGCAAACTTCTAATATCATCTAAAACAACAATAATCGGCGTTTTTACTGCCTGTTTAAATTCTTCAGTATTTTTGCGGTTTAAATCGTCTAAAATTAATTTTTTCATTTTAAAATTTTAAAGCTATAAAGGTAATACCTTTGCACGAAAAATCTAAAATATGTTCGCTTACGTTGTAAAACATATCATTACATCGCAAATTATCATATATACAATTCGATGTTTACTGGGCTTTTTAATCGGATATTTCCTAATGATGCAATTTCCAAAGTTTGAATTATTCTGGACGTTGTTATCCATAATTTTAGTAATATCACCCGAAGGAAAAGATTCCCAAAAACTGACCATTGACCGAGTTCGATCGAACTTTATAGGGTCTATCGTTGGGTTATTGTGTCATTTGATTTATTCAACAAACTTGTATGTTTTAATTGGCGGAATTATTTCTACCGTAATTATCTGTTATCTGTTTAAAGTAATGAATATGAGTCGCGTTGCAATTGTCGCATTTTTAATCGTAATGCTACAATCACACAGTTTAGATGAATCAATTGCACCTATCTTTCGATTTTTAACCGTTGCAGGCGGTTGCCTTATTGGTTTAACTATTACGGTTTCTACATCAATCGTCATTAAAAAATTGCGCAAACATTACAACATCAATTCTTTATCAAAAATTTAATAAAAAATAACGCAACCTGTTTAAGTTGCATTTTTTTTGTGTTTTAGATATGGTATATTTGTAATCCTATAAATTTTCAGAACAATGTCTACAAAGGAAAAAGAGAAAAAAGAAACGCCGTTAATGCAGCAATACAATCAGATTAAAGCAAAGTATCCCGATGCTTGTCTGCTTTTCCGTGTGGGCGATTTTTACGAAACCTTTGGCGAAGATGCTGTTCGTACCTCAAAAGTTCTGGGTATTACCTTAACAAAACGTGGTGCAGGTTCTACCAGCGAAACCGAACTTGCTGGTTTCCCTCATCATTCTTTAAATGTGTATTTGCCTAAATTAGTAAAAGCGGGTTTGCGTGTGGCAATTTGTGATCAGTTAGAAGATCCTAAAACTACCAAAACCATTGTAAAACGTGGAGTTACCGAACTAGTTACGCCCGGTGTTGCCATTAATGACGAAGTGTTACAATCTAAAAGCAACAACTTTTTGGCGGCTTTGCATTTTGGAAAGAAAAATATTGGGATTTCCTTTTTAGATGTTTCAACGGGCGAATTTTTAACATCGCAGGGAAACGAAGAATATATTGACAAATTGTTGCAGAATTTTAAACCGAGCGAAGTTTTGGTTCAAAAAGGAAATAAAAATCATTTTCTGCACAATTTCGGTAGCGATTTTAATCTGTTTTATTTAGAAGATTGGATTTTTAAAGACGATTATGCTAACGAAAGTTTAACCAATCATTTCAAAACCAAATCGTTAAAAGGTTTTGGAATTGATGAGTTGCAAGAAGGAATTATTTCGTGCGGAGCAATCTTGTATTATCTTTCTGAAACACAGCACAATAAAATCCAGCATATAACAAATATTCAGCGAATTGCCGAAGATGCCTATGTTTGGATGGATCGATTTACCATTCGAAATTTAGAGCTTTACGGTTCTGCAAACGAAAATGCCACGACCCTTTTAGATGTGATCGATAAAACATTGTCGCCAATGGGCGGACGTTTGTTGAAACGTTGGCTGGCGTTGCCTTTAAAGGATATCGATGCCATCAATAAGCGTTTTGATGTGGTTGATTATTTTAAATCGAACAGTGAAATTTTACAGAATTTTCAGTATCAAATCAAACAGATTTCAGATTTAGAACGATTGATCTCAAAACTGGCTACAGGAAAAATATCGCCTCGTGAATTCGTTATTTTAAAGGAAAGTTTAGATGCAATTATTCCTTTGAAAGAAACCGCGTTGAAATCTAAAAACGATGCGTTGAAAGTTATTGGCGATAATTTACATGCCTGCGAATTGCTTCGTGAGAAAATCGCTACAACCATTTCTGCCGATGCTCCTGTCGCTTTAAATAAAGGTAACGCCATTGCAAACGGGATTAATGAAGAGTTAGATGAATTACGAAATATATCGCACTCAGGAAAATCTTTTTTAGAAGCAATTGAAAAACGTGAAAGTGAAATCACTGGAATTACTTCGTTGAAAGTCGCTTTTAACAACGTTTTCGGTTATTATATCGAAGTTAGAAACACCCACAAAGATAAAGTTCCCGATACCTGGATTCGCAAACAAACTTTAGTTAGTGCCGAACGATACATTACAGAAGAACTAAAAGAATACGAAGCAAAAATTTTGGGAGCCGAAGAACGCATTTCTAAGATTGAAGCCGATATTTATGAAAAATTCATGATGTGGTGTTCGCAGTACATTCAACCAGTGCAAATGAATGCTAATTTAGTTGCGCAGTTAGATTGTTTGCAATCGTACACGCAATTGGCTATCGAAAATAATTACGTGCGAGCAGTTTTAGAAGACAATCATGTGTTGGAAATAAAAGATGGTCGTCATCCGGTAATCGAAAAACAGCTTTCGGTTGATACACCTTACATTGCAAACGATGTGTATTTAGACACCGATTCGCAACAAATTATTATGATTACCGGACCAAATATGTCGGGTAAATCAGCAATATTACGTCAAACTGCATTAATTGTTTTGTTGACGCAAATGGGTTGTTTTGTTCCGGCAAGTTCAGTAAGAATGGGCATTGTAGATAAAATTTTTACTCGCGTTGGTGCATCAGACAATATTTCAATGGGCGAATCTACTTTTATGGTAGAAATGAACGAAACGGCATCTATCCTAAATAATTTAACCAACCGCAGTTTGGTTTTGTTAGATGAAATAGGTCGCGGAACATCAACCTACGACGGCATTTCTATCGCTTGGGCAATTGCAGAATATATTCACGAGCATCCGCAAAAAGCAAAAACGTTGTTCGCAACACATTATCACGAATTGAACGATATGCACGAACAATTCAGCCGTATTAAAAACTATAATGTTTCGGTTAAAGAATTAAAAGACAACGTGTTGTTTCTTCGCAAGTTAGTTCCAGGCGGAAGCGCTCACAGCTTTGGTATTCACGTTGCAAAAATGGCAGGAATGCCTAATCTGGTGGTTCAAAAAGCACAAAAAATATTGAAGAAATTAGAAGCCAGTCACAAAACCGAAGGAACTGCCGAAGCGTTAAAACAAGACGATTTACAACTATCAATTTTTAAATTAGATGATCCTATTTTGGAAGAAATTCGCGATGAAATAACAAATTTAGATATCAATACCCTGACTCCGGTTGAAGCTTTGATGAAACTGAACGAAATCAAAAAAATGGTTTCTAAAAAGAAGTAGTAACATCGTTTTTAGTTGTTGGTTTTAGCTTTAAAACTTTCGACTTTAAGAATTTTGAGTTTAATAATATGTCGATCAAAAGAAACAAAACCTACCGCCGAACACGTTACTTGTTGTACAAAGAAACGTTAGTTGATTTTAAAGAACATTTTTGGGCTTTTGTAGGATCTTTCGTTGGTTTGGGAACCATAAGTTTTCTGCATTTTGAAGGATTATCAAAATATGATTTGACATTGATGATTGGATCTTTCGGGGCAAGTTGCGTTTTGATTTACGGAGCAATCGGAAGTCCGCTGGCACAGCCTAAAAACCTTTTTAACGGACACTTAATTTCTGCAATAATCGGCGTTACCTGCTACAAAATTTTAGGTGATTATGTTTGGATTGCCGGTCCGTTGGCAGTTTCACTTTCAATCATCGGTATGCAAATGGCAAAATCGCTGCATCCGCCTGGTGGCGCAACGGCTTTAATTGCAGTTACTGGCGGACCATCAATCACTAATTTAGGGTATGAATATGTTTTTTCGCCTGTTTTAACTGGTGTTACCATTTTATTTATTGCAGCGCTTATCTTTAATAATATTCCACATAAAAGACAATATCCAGTAAAATCGTTTCCAAGGATGTATAGAAAAAAAGCAAGAATTAAATAAGTTCTTGCTTTTTTTGTTTGAACTATTTAGAACTATTTTTCTTACTTTTAATTAAAAAAATTTCTGTTGAAAATAACCACAAAAAATATTTCAAAATGGCAAAAAATCATCACAAATAATTTTCATTAAATCAATAACATATACTATTTTTGCAGCTTAAAAACAACGAACAACAATAATGAGTACATCTAAAAAAATTCAATCGGCACTAATTTCAGTATTTGATAAAAACGGATTAGAGCCAATTGTTAGAGAATTGCACAAAAACAACGTAACTATTTATTCAACAGGCGGTACCGAAACGTTTATTTTAGATTTGGGAATTCCGGTTGTACCAGTAGAAGACGTTACTTCATACCCATCAATTTTAGGCGGACGTGTAAAAACGTTACACCCGAAAATTTTTGGTGGAATTTTGAACCGTCAGGACAACGAAACCGATGTTCAACAAATGAAAGATTATGCAATTCCACAGATTGATTTAGTTATTGTTGATTTGTATCCGTTTGAAAAAACAGTTGCATCGGGTGCTGATGAAGCGGCAATTATCGAGAAAATAGATATCGGTGGAATTTCATTAATCCGTGCAGGTGCTAAGAATTTTAAAGATACCGTGATTGTTGCATCGGTTGATGAATACGAAACATTCTTGAATTTTTATACAGAAGAAAACGGATCTACAACCTTGGCTCAACGTAAATATTTAGCTACAAAAGCGTTCCATACTTCATCGCATTATGACGGAGCTATTTTTAATTATTTCAACCAGGAAATAAACGAACCGGTTTTAAAAATTAGTGAAAGTGAAGCGCAAACGTTGCGTTACGGAGAAAACCCACATCAAAAAGGAATTTTCTACGGAAATTTTGACGAATTGTTTGAGAAGTTACACGGAAAAGAGTTATCTTACAACAATTTATTAGATGTTGACGCTGCCGTTAATTTAATGAACGAATTTAAAGGCGATGCACCTACATTTGCTATTTTAAAACACAACAACGCTTGTGGTGTAGCTCAAAAGCCAACCATGAAAGAAGCGTATTTGGCGGCTTTGGCTGGAGATCCAACATCGGCTTTTGGTGGCGTTTTAATTGCAAACGGCAACATTGATAAAGAAACAGCAGAAGAAGTTAACAAATTGTTCTGCGAAATTGTAATTGCACCTAGCTATGATGCCGAAGCTATTACTATTTTACAAGAAAAGAAAAACAGAATTATTTTAGTAATTAACGATGTAAAATTACCAACAACACAAGTTCGTACGTGTTTAAACGGAATTTTATTTCAAGATAAAGACAACGTAACAGATACTAAAGAACATTTAACCAACGTTACAACTTTAGTAGCTGATGCTGAACAGATCGAAGATTTATTGTTTGCATCGAAAATTTGTAAACACACCAAATCGAACACGATTGTTTTGGCGAAAAATAAAGAGTTGTGTGCTTCGGGAACCGGACAAACATCTCGTGTAGACGCGTTAAGACAAGCAATTGATAAAGCAAATGCGTTTGGTATTGATTTAACAGATGCCGTAATGGCAAGCGATGCGTTTTTCCCTTTCCCTGATTGTGTGGAAATTGCTAAAAATGCAGGTATTAAAGCTGTTATTCAACCAGGCGGATCAATTAAAGACAATTTAAGCATTGATTATTGTAACGAAAACCAAATGGTCATGGTAACCACTGGTATCCGTCACTTTAAACATTAAAAACATAACGGAATAGTTTAACTTAACACCATTTTAAAATTTATATGGGATTTTTTGATTTCATGACCGAGGAAATCGCTATGGACCTTGGTACTGCAAATACTTTAATAATACATAACGGAAAAGTTGTAGTTGACAGCCCTTCTATTGTAGCTCGCGACCGTGTTTCGGGAAAAATAATCGCTGTGGGTAAAGAAGCCAGCTTAATGCAAGGAAAAACACATGACAACATTAAAACTATTCGTCCGTTAAAAGATGGTGTTATTGCAGATTTTGATGCTTCTGAAAAAATGATCAACCTGTTCATTAAAAGCATTCCTGCATTAAAAAAGAGATTATTTACACCGGCATTGCGTATGGTTGTTTGTATTCCTTCGGGAATTACAGAGGTTGAAATGCGTGCCGTTAAAGAATCATGTGAACGTGTAAACGGTAAAGAAGTATATTTGATACACGAACCTATGGCAGCTGCTATTGGTATTGGTGTTGATATTATGCAACCAAAAGGTAACATGATTGTTGATATAGGTGGTGGTACTACCGAGATTGCTGTTTTGGCATTAGGTGGTATTGTTTGTGATAAATCGGTTAAAATTGCCGGTGATGTTTTCACTAACGATATTATTTACTACATGCGTACACAACACAATTTATTTGTGGGTGAAGGAACAGCAGAAAAAATTAAAATTGAAATTGGTGCTGCTATCGAAGATTTAGATCAGGGACCAGAAGAATTAATGGTTCAAGGTCGTGACTTGTTAACAGGTAAACCAAAACAGGTAAACGTATCTTACAGAGAAATCGCGAAAGCATTAGATAAATCAATTCAGCGTATTGAAGATGCCGTAATGGAAACATTATCGCAAACGCCACCGGAATTAGCTGCCGATATTTACAACACCGGTATTTATTTAGCAGGTGGTGGATCTATGTTAAGAGGTTTAGATAAACGTATTTCTCAAAAAACAGATTTACCGGTTTATATTGCAGAAGATCCTTTACGTGCAGTTGTTCGCGGTACAGGAATCGTAATTAAAAATATCGAAAAATTCAAAAGCATCTTAATAAAATAAAACCGCACATTTTATATGCAGCAAATCATATATTTTATTACAAAAAACAGTACTAAGCTACTGTTTTTGCTGCTTTTAGTAGTTTCATTGTATCTCACCGTACAAACGCACTCGTATCATCAAAGTCAAATGCTGCACAGTGCCAATTTTGTGTCTGGTACTATTTATGAAAAAACCAATAGCATTACCGAATATTTACATCTAAAAGACGAAAATAACCGTTTGGCAGAAGAAAATGCCAAAATGAAACAAATCTTGTACAATAGTCAATTGATTATTGATAGTACTTTTGCTGTGAATCCGGAAATACGTTTTGCTCAAGATTATAAATTGTTTAATGCAAAAATCATTAAAAATTCGTATTTTAAGAAAGAAAATTATTTAACCATTAAAGGCGGTAAAGTTAACGGCATTAAAAAAGATATGGGTGTAATTAACTCTAAAGGAGTTATTGGTATTGTGGAAAATGTTTCAAAAAATTACGCTACCGTACAAAGTATCTTAAATACGCATACTAAAATTGGTGCAAAAGTGAGCAATACTAATCACTTTGGAACTATTACTTGGGACGGAAAAAATGCAGGTTATGTTCAGTTAATGGATATTCCAAAATTGGCAGCATTGCGTAAAGGCGATTCTATTGTAACGGGTGGAATTTCTACTATTTTTCCTGAAAATGTTCCGGTTGGTTTGGTTGATAAAGTATTTACCTCTAAAAATTCAAATTTCTATACCATCAGCGTGCGCTTGTTTAATGATATGACGAATATTAGTTCGGTTTATTTAATAGAACACGTTCACATTAAAGAAATTACAGAATTAGAAGAACAAACAGTAAGCGATGAATAATACCACAATTTTAAATACATTCCGTTTTATTGTTCTTGTATTTTTTCAGGTAACAGTATTCAATAACATCCATTTTTTTGGATTTGTAACGCCGTATCCGTACATTTTATTTATCCTTTTGTATCCTTTAAACACAAACCGACATTTGTTTTTGATTTTTAGCTTTTTGTTGGGATTAATTCTGGATATCTTTAATAATTCGGGTGGTGTGCACACTACAGCCTGCATAACGTTGGCATTTGTCCGAGAAAACCTGTTAAAAATGGCATTTGGTTACAGTTACGAATTTCACATGATGCGCATTACCGATAAATTTTCATCAGAATTGGTAACCTATGTTGTAACCAGCGTTTTAATTCATCATACACTATTAATTAGTTTAGAAGTTTTTAACTTTAACTTTATTCTGGAGATTTTATTACGCATTGTAACATCGTCTGCCTTTACAATTATCCTAATATTTTTAATCATCGGATTAATTAAATCGCCTCGAAAATGAGAAAACTTTTGTTTCCCATAATTGTAATTACCGCTGCAATAATCATTGTGGCAAGGCTTTTTTATTTACAGATTGTCGATGATTCTTTTTTGAAAAAGGCAGATATGAATGCACTAAAAATAGTGTACGAATATCCTGAACGCGGTTATATTTATGATCGTACCGGGCAACTTATGGTAGCAAACCAGCCAAGTTACGATATCATGGTTATTCCTAACGAAGCAAAAAATATTGATACGCTTGAAATATGCTCTATCCTTGAAATTACGAAAGACGATTATATTAAAAAATTAGAAAAAGCAAAAGTATATTCCCCAAGATTGCCTTCGGTGTTTTTGGCACAGTTAACCAAAACCGAATTTGCTGCTTTTCAGGAAAAAATCCGTCATTTTAAAGGATTTTATATTCAAAAGAGAAATTTACGTGATTATCAGGTTGATTTTGGAGCGAATGTTTTTGGATACATTCGTCAGATCAACGAAATGGAATTAAAAAAACGTCCATACTACAAATCGGGTGAATTGATTGGTATGCGCGGTGTTGAACAAGCTTACGAAGAAGATTTACGCGGAATTCGAGGTGTTCATTACATTCAAAAAGATAAATTTAACAAAGAAATAGGACCTTTTAAAGAAGGAATTTATGATACCGTTGCCGTAAAAGGGAACGATGTTACTATTACAATTGATAAAGATTTACAGAAATACGGTGAGGAATTAATGATTCGTAAACGCGGTGGAATTGTAGCTATTGAACCTAAAACAGGTGAAATTTTGGCATTGGTTACAGCTCCGTCTTACGATCCGGGGATGTTGGTTGGTCGTGATCGTTCAAAAAATTACACCAAAATTGACACTATTCCGGGAAAACCTTTCTTTGATAAAGTATTACAAGGACAGTTTCCTCCAGGATCTCCTTTTAAAATTTTAACTGGATTAATCGGTTTGCAAGAAGAAGTGATTGATACACAAACGGGATTTTCATGTAGCCATGGTTTTTATGTTGGAGGCAGATTTATGAAATGTCACGACGCTGGAACATGGAATCTTCACCCTGCTATTGCTAAATCTTGTAACACCTATTTTGCACAAACCTATATGCGCATTATCAATAAATATCCAACATCATCACAAGGCGTCGATGCCTGGTATAATCATTTAAAAAGCTTTGGATTAGATCAGTATATGGGTTATGATCTGCCATCTGGTCAAAAAGGTAGAATTCCAACATCAGATTATTATAACAAACAATACAAAGGCTGGAACTGGAAAAGTTCTACAATTGTTTCAAATTCAATTGGTCAGGGCGAAGTTGTAATGACGCCTATACAATTGGCAAATGTGATGTGTGCCGTTGCAAACGAAGGTTATTATTATACGCCCCACATTATCAAAAAAATCGAGAATAAACAGATTGATAAATCGTTCATTCAGAAAAAACAAACTACGATAGATAAACAACATTTCAGACCTGTAATTGAAGGTTTGGCTGAAGTTTATAAAACAGGAACTGCAAGCCGATTACAAATTCCAGACATTAATATTTGCGGTAAAACGGGAACGGTAGAAAACTTTGCGACAGTTGATGGTGAGAAAGTAAAACTACAAGATCACTCGGTATTCCTGGCTTTTGCACCTAAAGAAAATCCTAAAATTGTTATAGCGGTTTTTATTGAAAACGGTAGCTGGGGAGCAAGTTGGGCAGGACCTATTGCTTCGTTAATGATCGAAAAATATCTGAAGAAAGAAATTACCCGAAACGATTTAGAAAAACGTATGTTAGAAGGTGATTTATCTGCAAATTATATTTTAAAAGATATTTCGGATAAACAAAGAGAAGAAAAAGACCGTTTAATACGTTTAGAAAAAGAACGTCAGTTAAAATTAAAAGCCAAGCAAAATGGTAAAAACTAAACATTTAGAAAACCAAAGCGTCATTGCCAATGTAGATTGGCTAAGCATATTTTTGTATGCCGTGCTTGTTATTTTTGGCTGGATGAACATTTACTCGGCGTCTTTACCTTTAGAAGAAACATCTATTTTTGATTTAGGTCAGATTTACGGAAAACAGCTATTGTTTATAGGATTAACCATCCCTATGATCATCGTACTGCTTTCGTTAGACACCAAAGTCTATGAAAAATATTCCCTTATTTATTATGTTATTGGCATTGTTCTATTGATGGGATTATTCGTTTTCGGTAAAACCATTAAAGGTCAAACCAACTGGTATCAGTTTGGCGGAATCAGTTTACAACCGTCGGAATTTGCTAAAATAGGCACTGCTTTGTTTCTTTCTAAATACATTACCGAAAGTCAAACTACCTTTCAAACACTAAAAGAGCAAGCCATTGCAATGGGAATCATTTTTTTACCTGTTGCTTTTATCATGCTGCAACCCGATGCCGGATCAGCAATGATTTTTGCTGTTTTATTTTTGGTGTTATATCGCGAAGGTTTTCCGGGTTGGTATTTATGGACAGGTTTTTTAGCCATGCTATTGTTCATTTTAGCGTTAGTCATTCAACCTGTTTTTCTTATTCTTCTAATAGTTGCTGGGTGCGTAATACATTTTTTCTATAATAAAAACATTAGTCGAAATCCTTTTATCTATGCCATTTTAGCAGTTATCATGAGTGGTTTTGTTTTTTCTGTTGATTATGTTTTTGACAATGTTCTAGAATCACATCAAAAAGACCGTATTAATGTATTGTTAGGCGATGATGTGAATATGAAGAAAGAAGGATACAATTTAAATCAGTCAATGATTGCCATTGGATCTGGAGGATGGATCGGAAAAGGATTTTTAGAAGGAACACAAACAAAAGGCGGATTTGTACCTGAACAACATACCGATTATATTTTTACAACCGTGGGCGAAGAATGGGGTTTTGCCGGATCAATAGTTGTAATTACCTGTTTTATAACGTTAGTACTACGAATTGTTTATTTATCGGAAAAACAAAAAAATAATTTCGCCCGGATTTACGGATATTGCGTAGCCGCTATTTTGTTTATGCATTTCTTTGTAAACGTATCCATGCTTATAGGTATTTTCCCAACCATCGGGGTTCCTTTACCGTTCTTCAGTTACGGTGGATCAAGTTTAATTGCTTTCACCCTTTTATTGTTCATCTTTTTAAAGTTAGATGCCAATAAAGTAAACGAATGGTAAGCTAGCTGGCATACATTTTGTCTAATCAGAATAAAATTTTAATTTTACAAAAAATATGTACAAGATGAAAAAAATTGTTTTATTCACTTGTGTTGTAATGGGCATAAATTTTACAATGCAGGCACAAGTAAACGCAACCACACAAACAGTTGCTAACGATACCCTTAATGCTTTACCGGCTGTAGAAACGGCTGTTAATACAACAGCAGCTACTGCTACCGCAACTGCTGTTACAACTGCAACTAATTTCGATGCTGAAATTTTAAAGGCAGAAAAAGCCCGCCAACAAGCAGAAGAAAAATTAGCAAAACAAGAAGCAGATGCAGCTAAACGTGCAAAGAAAAAAGCAGAAAAAGAAGCTAAAGCTGCACAGAAAAAACAAAAAGAGTTTGAAAAAGAGCAAAAGCAAAAAATAAAAGTAGAGAAACAAGCTGCTAAAAAAGAAAAAAATATTGCTAAAGCAGAAAGCAACCTTAAAAAAGCTGAAAACAATTTACGCAAAGCTGAAATGAAATTGGAAGAATCTAAAAATGAATTTGAGCGTAAAAAGTTGAAAAACAAAATGGATTTCGAAAAGGAAATTAAAGAGAAATCAAAATTAGTTAAAATGGAAACAAAAGTTTCTGAACTTAAACTAAAAGTAAACAAACAAGAGCTTGAATTGAAAAAAGCTCAGATTAAATAACAAAAAAATTCCTGCAAAATGTAGGAATTTTTTTATCTATTCAACAAATATCTAATTACTGTTTCGGCACTGTGAAGCCCAAATAAACCGGGCATCCAACTGTTTGTTCCAAAAAACGATTTTTTAAAGTTCGATCCATCGGTCATTTTTAAACTGCTTTCGTCTGGTTTTTCTAAAGAGAAAACGGCTTTAACTCCGCTGCTTATTCCCATTTTCTTCAGCCTTTTTCTAATTACTTTGGCAAGCGGACAAACATCGGTTTTACTAATGTCTTTCACAACCACTTTGCTTGCAAGCATTTTACCACCCGCACCCATATTTGAAATCACCTTAACTCCTGCTTTTTTTGAAGCAACAATTAGATTTAATTTTGGAGTAATACTGTCGATACAATCTAAAACGTAATCAAAATCTTTTGTAACAATTTCGGTAGCACGTTCGGGCGATAAAAATTCCTGAACTCGCGTTAAATTTAATTCCGGATTTATATCCATTAATCTATCGCCAACTATTTCAACTTTTGGTTGTCCAACGGTTGAATGCAACGCGGGCAATTGTCTGTTAACGTTCGTAATATCAACCGTATCGCCATCAACAATCGTTACATTACCAACACCTGCACGTACAATAAATTCGGCTGCAAACGATCCTACTCCGCCTAAACCGACAATTAAAACGTTTGCATTTTTTAAAATCTCAATTCCTTCTGGTTTAAATAATAATTCTGCTCTTTCCTGCCAAACAGCCATTTAATGATAAATTGTGTAAATTTCTTCGATCGAAAAATCGATTCCCTTTTACTGGTTAAAAACTCTGTTATAATTTTCGTTAATTATAGGTTCTAAATTTCTATTTAAAACACGTTCTGCTTTGCTGTACACTTCAAAAATCGTTTGATCGATCATATCGGTTTCTAAAAAAAGTTGAGTTAACGGAATGGTCTTTAGTACATTTTCCAATTCCGGATTTTGCAACAGATATTTTCCAAACGATAAATAAAATCCGTTCTTAATCAAACTTTCGGCAACCTGACTATTCTTTGAAAAACCGTGAATAACCATTGGAATGGTTAGCTTTAGTTCTTTCTTGATTTCAATGATTTCCTGATAAGCCGCAACGCAGTGCAAAATTACCGGTTTTTTATATTTTTCGGCTAAAAGCAACTGCGGAATTAAAATCTTTTTTTGAATTTCTATCGAAGTTTCAATCCGTTTGTCTAAACCGCACTCGCCTACCGCTTTAAAATTTGGATGTTGAATTGTATTTTCAATCGCAGTTAAATCATCTAAAAAAGTATTTTCGTTCAAGTACCAAGGATGAATACCGGCAGTAAAATTGGGTAATTCCGTATTTATTTCATTTGGATATTGATTGACCAATTCTACAATTTCGCTATTGTTTGAAAACGTATGTGTATGAATATTGTAATACATAATTTAGAATTTTACTCCGGCTAAAATTTCAGTTTTCAAAAAATTAACATCGGGCGTAATTGGGCAAGAATAACCAATAGTATAAGCGCAGTAAGGATGATACGCTTTGTTAAAATCTAATACAATTTCTTTTCCTTTAGGAATTTCAATATCCAGATAACGTCCGGCTCCGTAAGTTTCATTTCCGCTGGTTTCATCAATAAAAGGCAAAAACAAATGCTTTTTGTAACCTTTCATTTTTATCAGATCGATGTTTTGATAGACTTCTAACTGAAATTTCTGATCGTTAATCGTAAAATGTAAAATACCGTAACGCTTGTAGTTTGCCTGATTTTTACCCGAAGTCGGCATTTTAAAAACCGGCTGATTTTTCAATCGTTCCAAAGTAGCTTTAACCACAAATTTTTCGTTGTAAGGATAGAAATTCAATCCTTTAAAATCTTTCAACTCATCCTCTTTTAAAGGAGTCGTTTCAATATTTAAATAGGATTCATTCAGTTCTTTTTGATATTCAAGAACTTCTTTTTCATTATGTTGAGAAAAAGTTAAATTGCTGCACAAAAGGAAAAAAATCAGTAATTTTCGCATATTATTTTTTTTCAAAATTACTATTTATTTTGTTTAACTTTTAAATATTAATTATCATGAACAATTTTAAAAGTCTTTGTTTTATTGCTCTTTTTGGTTTTTTAGGATTTAACAGTTTTGCACAAGAAAGCAAACCGGCAAATAATCAGGAAGCTGTTCAAACCACCTTTTCTGTTGAAATTAATGCCGATACAACGTTGGATGATCTTAAAAAGATCGAACAAATGCTGAAAGATGATTACAACGTAACGGTAAATTTTGAGAATGTAAAGATTGTAGATGAAAAGATTGTATCGATCCGCATGCAGCTTGTGAACGGAAATCAGTCGTTTATGAAATCTATTGATAATGTTAACCGACCAATTGATCCGTTTTCGATTAATCTTACAGGTGACAACGGAAAACATTATGTTAGTGTGAAAGGAAATTCTGAAAGAAGTCCATTAAACTTTTTTGGAAGTGATGCTTTTACAGCATTTGATTCGTTGTCTGAAAATACCCAAAGTTTACAATCTGATTTTTTGAATTTAAACAACGAAATGAAAAAAATGTACGAAGAAATGATGGCTTCGCAACAGAGATTTCATGAGCTTTTTAAAAATTTTAGAGAAGAAGCTGATAAAACTTCAGAGCAATTAAAAAGTGATTCCGAACCAAAAAACGAAAATCAGTCAAAATAAAACAAGTTCATTTTACGTTATATCCTAAAAACATAAAAACATGAAGAAACTTATTTGTTGCGTTATTGGGTTAACCGGATTATTTGCAAACGCGCAAGAAACAAAAGTAACATTAGAGAAACCAGAACAAAGAATTTACGCTGTTAGATCGATTGAATTCACAGGTTCTCATACAGGTTTAATAACAGTTTCGGGAAATTCTACATTAAACGATTTAAAAGAAATTGAAAAAACAGCACAAGATTACGGAATCAGCATTTCATTTGTAAATCAAAAATACAATAGAAATCAACTGGAATATACCGAACTTTTGTACCAAAATAACGGAAAATGGGAAACATTGACTTTTGGAACTGATAATTTAAGATTATTGCCTTTTAGTATTTCATTTTCAACCGATAAAAAAGAAGGAAAGGAAACAAGAAAATTTTCAATTAAAAACAATAAAAATGATCGCTCTGGAACTTCAACAGACATCGTTTATCAAATTATCTAACCAAATAAAAAAGACTTTCTCAGTCTTTTTTTAATTTTACCCTAAAATTTCGCAATGAAAAAATATATCGTGTTTTTTAGTTTTTCTTTATTGTATGCGTGTTCTACAAAATCGCAAGAAAACAATTTTAAAGAAGTTTTTACCTTAGATAAAAAGCATACCGAAGTTTCGGGAATGATTTTTCACCAACCAACCCAGAAATTATGGATGTTACAGGATAAAGGAAATCCGTCGGAATTGTATGTTTATTCGGTTGATGGAACTTTTGAAAATACGGTTACTGTGAATAATCAGGAAAATACCGATTGGGAAGATTTATCGCAAGATACCAATGGCAACATTTATATTGGCAATTTTGGCAATAACGACAACAAACGTAAAGACCTGCGAATTTTAAAAGTTGATGGATCTGATTTAACTTCTAATTCAATTAATATATCGCAAGAAACGACTTTTTATTACGAAGATCAAACCGATTTTCCACCTAAAAAAAGTAATTTATTGTACGATTGCGAAGCTTTTGTAGCCACAAATGATGCTTTTTATCTGTTCACAAAAAACAGATCAAAAGGTTTTGATGGAACTTTTTACGTTTACAAAGTGCCTAACAAAAATGGAAATTTTAAAGCCGAAAAAATTGCGACTTTAGAAACTTGCGGTCAGTATAAAAGTTGTGCAATTACCGGTGCAGCGCTTAATAAAAACGGAAACCAAATTGCTTTGTTAACGCACGATAAGGTGTTGTTGATTCCGTTTGTGAACGATAATTCTTTTAAACAAGAAAATATTACAATAAAAGAATTAGGTCATAATTCGCAAAAAGAAGCCATTACTTTTAAAAGCGATAAAGAACTTTTTATGGCAGATGAAAGCGAAAAAGGTAAAAAAGGCGGAAAAGTTTTTATGTTGGATTTAAACTAATATTATCTGCTCATCTGATTATTATTTAGAAAAGTCATCACTTCGAGCAGCGTAACGTAGTGAAGCGTATCGAGAAGTTTTCTATATGAATAAGTTCTCGACAAGCTCGAACTGACGAAAGTTTTAAAAACTTTATCAAGTAAAAAACTTACAAATTAATATTTGAAACTAAAAAGTAAATCCAATACCAAAACTTACCAAACTATTTTCTTTACTGGTAAAAATACCGCCGTAAGCCGTAAACGAATCCAACGCATTTAACCACAAACCACCACCGTAGCTGTGATACCATTGATTGTTGGGATCCCATTTATTCCAAACCTTACCAACATCGTATCCTGCATAAAAACCATAACTTAAAGGTAAAACTCCGTTAGTTATGTGTTTCATTTTATAACGGATATCCTGACTTGTTACAAACGAGGTATCGCCCATAAAACGCTGCTGACGGTAACCACGCAAGCCATTGTTTGCCCCTAATGTAGCCGCCTGATAAAAATGATAATCGTCGCCAAAAATCTTTTCTAACAAATAAGTTGATGACCATGTTAATTTTTTATCGTTAGAAATTGGTACTACAAAATTTAATTTAGAATTCAAATATTGATGCGTTTTATTAAAATCATCTGCAAAAAAACGATTCCCAAACAAAAGCATAAATCCTAAACCAACAGTTGGTTCTTGGGTATTATCGTAATTTTCAAACTGATATTTCAATCGGGCACCCACAAAATCGCTGGTATTGTATGAATCATTTAAACGTGTAAACAACTGTTCATCAATTAAACGATTATTCGTTTTTTCAATTTTTGTTGATTCATACGTTGCTCCGATCAAAAACGAACTTCCGTTGCGACCTTTCCATTCATACGCCGGTTTAAACTCCATTTGCGACGTTCTAACTCGGTAATAATTATCTCTGAAAGCACTTTTATCGTACGTAGCTAAATTATCAACCCCAAAAAAGTTTCTTGTAAAGTTTGATGAAGTTGCCAAAGCCTCCACATTCCAATATCCGGTGTTCGAATAATCTTTAAAACTACCTTTGTATGCAGCAAAAACGCCCGATGTCGCAAAATTGAACTTCACACGCAACTGATGCTTTTGCGAATACGGATTTTGGTTGAACTTTTTAATGGTGTAAGTTCCGTTTAAGCCCAACATGACACCGTTATCACGGTTATAACCTGCATCTGGTAAAATAGCCAATACATTTAAAGGTGCTTTGCGGTAATCGTACTGATTTAAATTGTACTGATCGCGCAAAACAACGCTTGCATTGCCTTTTTCTTCGATTGTAATTGGTTTTGATGCGTAATCGAAAATTTTTGTACTTGTTTTTGATGCTACATTGTAAACATCGTTATTTTTTCCGCCGATTAATTTTAAACGAATTTTAGATTTATCGCCAACAACTTTGATGTTATCATCATCATCTAACCCGTAAACCCAGATTTCTTTGGTTGTTTTTGGCATATATTTATAGGTTGCCATTAGCGTATCGCCCGAATTTTTATTGCGGTAATGGTTAACAACAACTTCATTTTTCGATGTATTTACAATGAACGTATCTTTTTTATTGGTCCCGACCACAATACCGTATTTGAACAATTCTTTGTAATACTTGCCTGAAAAATCGACTAATTTAGATCGGCGTTCTTTTAGAATTTCGATAATATCATCGCTGTACTGGTTACGAATTTCTTTTGGTAAACTGTTAAAAGCATCTTCAATAACCTGATCGTTCAAACCGTTTACAACATCTTCTGCCGCATGCTGCCAATCTTGCAAACTGGTGTTTTGAAGAAAAACTTTATCTAACGGAAATGCCGATTTTGTGATCCACCGTGGTTTCCCGTAATTGCCTTTAAAATGCTGCATGTGTCGCAACGGATTCAGCTTATTTGCAAGCATCAGTAATTTTCCGTCGATTTTTGCAAATGCTTGGTCGCGATCTCTTGGTATGGGCTGGTAAATAACATCCTTCCCTACTTTCTTCTCAACCCAACGCCATTGATCGGAATGACGATCCCAATCGCCAATTAAAAAATCGAAAATTCGGGCACGCAGATACATTTTCTCATCAACCTTATATTTTTCGTCTTTTTCTAAATTGGCTAATAATTCTTGTGTTCCAATAATATCATCGCCAGTTCCCAGCGAAGGAATGTTTGCCTGCGATTTGTGTGGACGTTCTTCGATCATATACAACTCATTTCCATAAGTAGCATTATATTTTCCGAGAGCATTCTGCTTGGGAACGTAAAATAGTTTTGGGTTGGTATGATACAGATCAACAGCATCAGACAATTGCCCTAAAATAAATGCAGTGTACGGATGCGAAGTGGTGTAATAATCATCGATAAATGTCAGCACAAAAGTATCTTCCAACTTATCTTGAATGTACGTATCTTTAAAAATTGCGGATTGCAAAAACTGTTTCGAGCTTTTACGCAAACCTCTCATTACATACTGCTTGCCTTCTTTATCTTCTAACCACAACGATAACGACTGATTGCCACCACCTGATATAATCGGCTTTAAACCACCGTACAATGTTTCTAAATTTGCCACGGGTGTATTCACCTTTGTACCGTAAATACTGCGGTAATGGTTGCCGAATAAATAGCGGTAGGTTTTTGATTTTTTTGTTTCTTCTGGCGGATAAACCGATGCCATTGTGGTTGTTTTGGTAACTTCAGGATAATTCCCGCTATAATCATCAGGACACATAATGGTTTTCTTGAAAACAATTTCTTCGCCAGAGTCGGTCATTTTATGAATAAAAACATCCACATGATTGTCTTCGTAAACTTTTAATGTTGCAAATCCCAAGCTGCCAATGGTGTAGCTGGTTGGTTGAACACTTCTGGTTTCTTCGGTTTTAGATCCTGCTCCGCTGATTAATTGTTTAATTCCATCATTTTCAATATATTGCAAATTATGCTCGTGACCCGAAACGAAAACCACCTGTTCTTTATCTTTTGTAAGGGTTTTTAATCGATCAACCATCATTCGGTAATAAGTGTGCTGCATATCAGCCGGACTTGCTCCTGATGTTTTTCGCAAATAATTGCCTACACTACCCAAAATTGGCAACGGAACTTTTTTATATGGAAAGAGATGATTTCGTGGAGAAAAATACCCGCCATGATTGCCGTTCGTAATCATTGGATGATGAATAGCGACAACCGTAACTTTATTTTGATTTTTATTAATTAAACTGCGGAATTCCTCAAAAAAATCCTCTCGATTTTTAACAATGCTTTCTTCGTTTATGTTCGGATATTTATCCCAATTCTGTATAAACCACTCACTATCAACCGTTATAATTGATAATTTATCATTTACCTCAACTACATCAATTGCATCGTGTTTTTTAGGCAGAAACGACTTCTTTCCCAACTTACTTTCAACATAAGCTTTTTGTTCCAACAAACCATCCAAACCATGATACCAATCGTGATTTCCAGCCAGAAAAATAGTTTTTCCGTTTACAAATTGTGCCAAATTTATCTGTGCATTCAGTTTTTCTTCCGCTAATAATCGATCTTTATCGCCAACTTTCGGCATTCCCAACGGATAAATATTATCGCCTATAAAAAGTAAGGTTTTGTTGTTATCGTTCTGTTTTAAATAACCTTCAACTATTTGCAGTAATTGTTGACCCTGCGGTTCATTGGCATTTCCGGCATCGCCCACAACCACAATTTCATGCAATAATTTGCCTTTACCTTCGTTAGTAATCATATCGCGAGAAAAATCCTTTCCAATTTGTTCATGAAAAGATGCACAGGCATTTAACAAATAAATGGCAAAAGCAAAAACAGAAATCTTTGCAATATGTAAGTTAAATTTCATAATTTTAATTTGTAAAAAATTCATCAATGGAACTTTTATTAAAAGCCGAAGCATATATTTTCAACCTGTTCAAAGATAAACTATCTTCTGAATATATTTATCATGATTATTTACATACTTTACGCGTTGTAACTGCGGTAAATGAACTGATAAATGGCGAACATATTTTAGAGCCAAATGCTACACATTTAAGGCTTGCAGCTTGGTTTCATGATGCGGGTTATATAAACGGTCCTGTAAATCATGAAGAAAGAAGTTGCGACATTTTCAAAGATTTTATTAAAGACAATGCTTTTGAAAATGTAGATATTGATCAGGTTTGCAGTTTGATTTTAGCAACAAAATGTTCTCATTTTCCAACAAATTTATTGGAGATGTGCATGAAGGATGCCGATTTTTATCATTTTACGTTAGATAATTATCAGGAATTGGGCGATTTATTGAAGCAAGAAATTGAGACTACTTGTACCAAACAACTCACAGATATTGACTGGTGTAAAGAAAACTTAACGGTTTTAACTAAAAATCAATACTACTTTACAGATTATGCCAAAGCGAACTGGCAACCTAAAAAGGAGAAAAATATTCTTAAGTTGCGTGAAAATTTAGAAAAATTAAAAGGCAATAAAAAAGGTAAAAATAAAGAAATAAAGGAGAAAAAGCTGGAAAAATTAGATCGCCCGGAAAGAGGAATCGATACACTTTTTCGTACAACTTTAAACAATCATACGCAATTAAGTGCTATTGCAGACAGTAAAGCCAATATTTTACTATCGGTAAACTCTATATTGATATCAATTTCATTAACAGCGATTATTCCGAAATTAGACAGTCCGCGTAATGCACATTTAATCATCCCAACATTTATTTTATTGATATTTAGTGTTATAACTATTGTTTATACCATTTTAGCAACCAAACCAAAAGTGAGTTCAAATACAGTTACTAAAAAGGAGATTGAACAAAGAAAAGTGAATCTTTTGTTTTTCGGGAACTTTCATCAATTACCATTAAACGATTTTAATGATGCCATGAACGATTTAATGAAAGACCGTGATTATTTGTATGATACCTTGATAAAAGATTTGTATTATTTAGGTTTGGTATTGAACAAAAAATACAGAATGTTGAGCGTTTCATACACGGTTTTTATGTACGGAATTATTATTTCGGTAGCCGCTTTTTGTATCGCTTTTATACGAATTTAGTCAGATAATTGATAAAATCTGTGTAAGAGAATATTTTAAAATTATCGATAGTAAAATCGGTATTAATGGTTATGCGCAACGCTTTTAAATCGGTAATATCCTGCAAATCTTCAACCGTTAAATATTCTGTTTCGCCAGTAAAATAATTCTGATCCTTTAAAAAATCGATATAATTTAAATAATCATTTTTATCGGTTTCATTCAAATAAACAATAGTCACTTTATTGGCTTGTACCAAACGTTCGTCGGTATTTTTAACCATTGCCTTCGCCAAACGTTTTTTCATCAATTCAAAACGGATATCGTCGTTACTTTCAACATCAAAACGCTTTTCATCCATTCTAAATTTAATCGAAATAGGTTCGTTATAAACTAAAATCAAGCTGGTTAAATCCATATCAAAACTTAAATTCGGTTTTAAATTTTGATGCATCATTACCACTTTACACATAACCTGCAGCTGCCATAAACGCAGATTATACAAATACATAGAATCGTAAATCTGGGTTGGTGTAATGCTGTTGCCTATAAACAAATTGTGTTCCACACCATCGCTTCTAAAACGTTCAAAATAATGCGGATACACGGTTTGTACCGCAATTTGTTCGGTATCTAAAACATCGGTCAACTGCTTGTTAACGGTTTGTATGGCTAAATCGTATTTTTTACGTTGATGCCAAAAACGTTGATGCTTTTCATCTAACTGCTCGTTGTATTTTTGAATAATTGTTTGATATGCTTCTTTCTCGCTTAATTGTTTAAACAACGGGTGAATGGTATCAATTATGTATCGATGGATCTGTGCTTCGGCTACAAACTGATGTACTTTTAACTGATTTTGAAAGAAAACAATTTCATTGATGCGCTGCTGAAACAACAAAGTTTCTTCTTTCGGTTTGATAAATTCCAGCACATTCAGAATTTCTTTTAACTGCCTGCGCAAATCAGTCAACATAGCTTTGTTTCTGAACTTTGTCGAAGACTGAATATCGGTTTCGCCATACAATGGAAAAATATTTTCGAATTCAATTTCCTTTAAAACCGTTTCGGTATTATGTGTTTTGGCAAAATAATAGTTTTTTGCCTGTTCTTCAAACTTCCAGTTAACGCTTGGGTGAAATGTGGTATATTCTCGCTGAATAATGGCATCCAGTTCGTTTTTTACATCAGTCTGATACTTTTCAAATGTATCATTAATAAGCGGCATCACATCGTTTAGCTTATTAGCGTTTACAGTGTGTAATTCAAAAGGAATTTCGCTTGTAATTTCTATGTATGCCTGAAAACCATCGGTTTTTTTTACAGGTGCCAATATAAAACTGCGTACATTTTTGGTTTGCAAAAAATCTAAATATGGTATCCATTCTTTGTTGCTGTAAAGTTCTAAAATATCGCTCACACAGTAATATTCTGTTGAATTATTCAATTGTTTTAAGAACTTTGTAGCAGCCGCTTTAATGCTTTTTGATTCGTTTTCGGGTACTTTAAACACGCTTTTAAAATCAAAAATAATTGGGAATTCAAAAAAATCTGTGGTAAGATCGTTAATAAAAAAAATTCCAAAATTAATAGTCTTTAGTTTAAAAATAGACCTGAATATTTCTTGTGCGTTTAAAACATCAATGGCATCTTGCTTATTTTTTAGCAGATTGGTTTTTATGTTGGTTAAAGTATTTTCAGTGGTAACATCGGTCAGCGTAATAATTCCAAAACCTTTCAAAATCCAGCTGTGTACTGGGAATTTTTCTTTCCAAACAGTAATATCGTTGTAACTGCGCTTTAGCAGTTTAATATCGTCTGACGTAATTTTTAATGATTTTTCGGTAGGAATCAATTCTGTAAAATCGGCATTAAACGTAATTCGATAGTGCTTTACGATGCCGTTTTTATCTGGAATATCATAAAATAAAGGTCGAGATACATCAATATTTTCGCCGTAACAACTATTTAAAATCAAACAGCAGCTAAAAATATAATATTGCTCATTATTAAAATCGCGAAAATTAATTTCGAACTCCTCTCCTGCTTCATTAATTATTTTTTGAAAGCGCTGCGTGAAATTAAAATTGAAATTTTGAAAAGGCAAACTCACCGCTTTTATCTCATTGTGCGTTAAAGCCGTAGGAAACAAATCTGCCAGCAAGTTATGAATCAAGGGTAAATTGTCGTAAATAAGTTTTTTAGAGGTAATGCCGTCATATAATTCAGGTACTTTAGCAACTTCTTCAAGTAATGATTGCGCATAAATGGCACGATAAGGTGTTTCGGTTTCTTTGGCGATTTCTTTCAAAGCATCAATAACCTTATGAAAAGAAATGACCGAATAAAACGGACTGTCGTTAAAATAATCGATACCTAAATTCAACTCAGCACTCATAAAAAAAGCTTTTTGCAAATGTACAATTTTGAGTGATTTGTTTATTTTGATAAACCAATAAAAATTCGTGATTTTATATCATTGAATCAAACCAATAAATTTAATTTATGAACAATGAAAAAGACGCTTTATAAGCGTCTTTTTTCTGTAAACTAGAACCTCTACGAGTAAGTTAATTATTTTGTAACAACCGTTCCTTTAAACGTTAATTGTTTAGCTGCATCATTATCGCTTGTAGTTACAGTCACACTTTTTGTAAATGCACCCGCACTTGCAGCGTTGTAAATTGCATTCACATATCCTGTTTTACCCGGTGCGATTGATTCTTTACTATAATCAGTTGCTGTACAACCACAAGATGCTTTTACATTTGTTATTAAAACTGGTTTTGAAGTAGCATTTGTGAATTCAAATTTAATGGTTTTTGGTGTTCCTTGTGGAATTTCACCAACATCAATTGTTTCAGATTTCCATGAAATAACTGCATCCGCAAAATTTTCTATGATGTTACTTACATTTAAAACTGAAGCTGAAGCTGGAATTACTACCAATGAAAGTGCAATTAAAGAAGTTTTTAAAATTTTCATAATAAATAATTTTTAAGATTAAACTAATTTTGATTTGTTATAAAACAAAAGTATGCTCTCTGAAATTTAAGTGTTGTTAACAGTTTTCAATCTTTTGTTAATGAGTTGTTAATCGTAAACAAACTCAACTGTTTTTAATTAATATTGTTTTAGGAAATCATTTTTACAGAAGAAATTTAATTGAAAATTAAAAAACTAAATATCATTATTGTTCTAGGATTAATTGCAACAATTGGGATTCTGATTGCGCAATTAATTTGGACTTACAAAGCATTTACACTAGAAGAAAAGAAATTTTCGCAGAAAATCCACATTGCCTTGCTTGAAGTCGCGCGAGAGTTGTATAAAAGTAACGGGCACGAATTTTTGGCAAAAGATTTAATTCAAAGAGTTTCAAATGACTATTATGTTGTAAATGTAAATGATAATATAGAGCCAAAAGTTTTAGAACATTACCTCAAAACTGAATTTTTAAAATTCAATATCATAACAGATTATGAATATGCAATTTACAATTGCGAGAGTGACGATATGATATACGGAAAATACATTTCGATTGATGATGATTTGGCTCCAAAGAAAACAATTGAATTCCCGAAATCAAATAATCTGGTTTATTATTTTGCAATTCGATTTCCACAGGAAACATCATATCTTATTAGCTCTTTGCAGTTTTGGTTTCTACTATCTTTTGCGTTGATTGTGATATTGTTGGTTTATGTTTATTCAATTTATACCATTATTCAACATAAAAAATATTCGGAGCTTCAGCGTGATTTTATCAACAATATGACACATGAATTTAAAACGCCGCTCTCATCTATCTTATTAGCTTCAAATTATTTGAGCAATCAGGATTCAATTAAAAATGATTCAAAACTAGAAACTTACACATCAATTATTACCACACAAGGAAAAAAACTCAATAATCACATTGAAAAAATCTTAAATATTGCCCGAAACGATGAATCGGCACTGGAAATTAGTCCAGTAAAAATTAAATTATTTCCATTTTTAAGTGAAATTGCAGAACCGCTGAAATTGAAACATGAAAATTTAAAAATTGAAATTGACGTAAATCCTGATGAAACAATTTTTGCAGATGAATTTCATTTCACTAATGTGATTCATAATTTATTGGATAATTCGATCAAATACAGCGAAGATAATCCTGAAATAAAAATTACTTCAATTAGGAACAACAAAGAATTAAAGTTAGATTTTACAGACAATGGAATTGGAATTCCGCAGAAAAATCTTGCCTTTATTTTTGATAAATTTTATCGGATTTCCAACAAAAAAAGTAATGAAGTGAACGGATTTGGTTTGGGGTTATTTTATGTAAAAAAGATAATTCAACAACATCACTGGAAAATTTCTGCCAGAAATAATTCCGATAAAGGTTTAACAATTTCAATAATTTTTCCAAATTCTTAAAAAATGAAATACAGAATTTTATATGCCGAAGATGACGAAACAATTGCATTTTTAACGCAGGACAGTTTACAACCAAATTATGAAGTGGTATATTGTGTTGACGGAAAATCGGCTTTGGAAATCTTTAAATCACAACCGTTTGATATTTGTTTGTTTGATATCATGATGCCGAAATTAGATGGATTTGAATTGGCACAAGAAATCCGAAATTTAAATTCTGAAATTCCCATCATTTTTATTTCAGCCAAAACACTTAAAGAAGATAGAATAAAAGGCTTGAAGATTGGCGCAGATGATTATTTGATAAAACCTTTCAGCATTGAAGAATTAATTTTGAAGATTGAAATTTTCTTAAAACGCACACAGAAAAATAATTCTGAAACGTATCTTCCTAAAGTCGGAAAATATATTTTTGATTCAAAAAATTACAGGCTTTCAAACGCATCAGAAATCATAACGCTCACCCAACGCGAATCAGAATTGCTTAAATATTTTATTGATCATAAAAATTCAGTCGTAAAACGTGAAGAAATACTAAAAGCGCTTTGGGGCGACGATGATTATTTTATGGGACGAAGTTTAGATGTTTTTATTTCAAGACTTCGTAAAATCTTTGCAGATGATGACTCTGTTTCCATTGAAAATCTACATGGAATTGGATTTAAATTTTATGAGAAGTGATATACAAAAGCCCTAATTTTTATAGGGCTTTTTTTATAACCAAAGAAAATAAACTAAAAAAATAGTTCACAAACTAAATAATTAGTTGTATAACTAAATTTTTAGTTTATATTTGTAATATTAATTTTGAATATGGAAAGGCTAACGAATAAAGAAGAAGAAATAATGCAGGTTATATGGCAACTAAAAAAAGTTTTTGTAAATGATATTTTAGACGAAATGCCCGAACCCAAGCCGCATTATAATACACTTTCGACCATTGTGCGCTTATTGGAAGAAAAAGGTTTTTTGGCACATAAAAGCTACGGGAAGTCCCATCAATATTATCCAACAATCAGTTTAGAAGATTATCGAGGTGTTTTTGTAAAAGATTCTATTAAAAAATATTTTGGCAATTCGGTTTCAAATCTGGTCAATTATTTTGTGAAGGAAGAAGAATTATCACAGACCGAAATTGACGAGCTGATAAAAATTATTGAAAACAATCAAAAAAAATAGTCTATGCATCCGTTTTTTGATTATATTTTAAAAGCGAATTTACTGCTGATCTTTTTCGGAGTTTTTTATCTGATCTTTCTAAAACGGGAAACATTTTATCAGTTAAACCGTTGGTATTTTATAGGATCGATCATTGTTTCGATTACTGCTCCGCTCATCACTTTTACAAAAACTGTTTTTGTTGATCCAGTTCCGGTTGAATTTTATGTAAATGATAGTGAAAATGTGATTATTAATGAAGTGGTTAAAGAACCGTCGTTTTTAGAAACCATCGATTTGCAACAAGTTGCAGTTTATCTGATTCTTTTTATAAGTATCCTATTAATAATTCGAAAAATATATGCGGTTACAAAACTGTATCGTTCCATAAAAAAGCTGCCGAGTTTAGGTGCATCAAACATCAAAATTACTGCAGATAACAAAACTGTTTACTCTTTTTATCAATGGATTGTTGTACCGGAGAACTTTTTTAAATGGCAAAATCATCAACTGATTTTAGACCACGAAAGCATCCACTTAAACCAAAAACATACATTTGATCTTATTTTAATTGAATTGGTTGCTGCGGTTTTCTGGTTCAATCCGTTGGTAAAAGTAATGCAGCGCTATAAACACTAATTTGGAATTTATCGTAGATCAAAAAATGGTTGAAACCAGCGAAAGTGTTTTATATCAAAAAAATCTTTTGCAGTTTCAAACGCAACACGCCATTCAATTTGTGAATTCATACAATGCAAGCGAAATTAAAAACCGCATTTTACAAATAAACTCTAAAAAATCAACCAATATGAAAAAACTTAAATTTTTATTAGCAACACCGGCTTTGGTAGCGTTTTTTGCCCTATTTCAAATTGAAACTGTTGCACAAGTTACAGAAACACTTGAAGTACAGGAAGTTTTTGAAAACGACGAAGTAGAAGATTCTTTTTATGTAATGATTCACAGTAAATACGATGACGAATATTACAAAAAAACTGTGAAAATGCTTCGTGAAAAATGTAATTTAGATGTTACTATTGATAATTTAAAGCGTAATAAAGATGGTGAATTAACATCTATTAAAATTTCTTGTAAAGATGATACTCAATATTTTTTGAATGAAAAAAAACAGTCTAGCAAACCGATTGAACCATTCCGTCTTTATGTTTATAAAAATAATACTGGCAAATATTATATTGAAACGGTTTCGAAAGAAAGTAATATCCAACAAAGAATTGTTGTGGGCAAATTTAATAAAAAGCAAGATGACAAAACTTTATCATTTACCACAGAAACGCTACAAACCGATAGAAAGGTTTTTGATGAAGTAGCAACGAAGTTTCCTATTGTAGTTGATGGCGAATTAATGTCTAAAAAAGATCTTAAAAAATTCGACAATACAACAATAAAATCCATGAATATAAATATTGATCATACTGGAAAAAAAGCAATTACCACACTAAATATTTCAACGAAAGAGTTGACTTCAGATAAAACACATTACACCTTTAAAAAAGCTACAGATACAGACAAGAAATACGATAAAAATAAAACAATATCCTTTACAACTATATCTATTAATGAAGATAATATTGAAGTTGATCATCCCGATAATGTAATTGAAACAGATAATGGAATGATTGTAACAGAAGAAGGAAATATTGTAGCTCATAATCCTACACGGGTATACTTACAGGGCAATGCTTCAAAAAACATTTTTTATATTGTTGATGGTAAAGAAAAAATTCTGGCGATTTCAGGGAAATTCACCCCAGTGATAGTGAACGTATTGATGTTTTAAAAGATAAAAAAGCAATTGAAAAATACGGAGATAAAGCAAAAAATGGAGTTCTGTTAATTACTACAAAAGCTAAAAAAGAAGTGTCGTTACAACAAAAAACGCAAGCCTTAAAAGCAAGAGAATTGGCAATGAAGCAAAGAAATGAGGCTATTGCCGAAAGAAATGAAGTTATACAAAATAGAAAAGAAAGAGAAAAAAGTCGTCAGCAATTTTTAAAGAAAAGAAACGAAATTTCAGAAAAAGCTCAACAACGCAGAAAAGAGTTAGAAGAACTAAGAGAAAAACTGTTAACTAAAAGAAAGGAGACCATCGTTGTTTCAAACAAAAAATCAGACCAAAAACTATTAAACGACGATTACAAAACTTTGAACGATATTTTCAAAGATGTTAATAAAACGGTTAAAGAAATCGAAGATGAAAACTTTAAAATTACATCGGTTAGAGTTTCTATAACTCGTGAAGATGGTACAAAAGTTGAATCAGCCGAAGTTTATTAAGACAAAAAATCCTCTCAAAAAAATGAGAGGATTTCTTGTGCGATTTACAACCTGTTATTTTTCTATTTCTTTTAAAGAATCCATTTTTTTGTTTGCAAGGAAACCTTTAATATCTTCGAAATGTTCTTTGACGCGTTTGTTTCCAAACTCGAAAACTTTTTCTGCCAATCCGTCTAAGAAATCACGATCGTGCGAAACGAGAATCAAAGTTCCATCAAAATCGCGTAAAGCATCTTTAATAATGTCTTTGGTTTTCATGTCTAAGTGGTTGGACGGCTCATCTAAAATCAACAGATTAACAGGTTCTAACAGCAATTTAATCATTGCCAAACGTGTTTTTTCGCCACCCGAAAGTACTTTTACCTTCTTGTGAATATCATCGCCTTGAAACATGAACGCCCCCAATATGTTTTTTATTTGTGTACGAACATCGCCAACTGCAATTCTGTCTATTGTTTCAAAAATAGTTGCATTTTCATCTAACAATGCGGCTTGGTTTTGTGCAAAATAGCCAATTTGAGCGTTATGACCAACTTCGACCGAACCACCATTAATCTCGATTTCTTTCATAATGGCTTTAATCATTGTTGATTTACCTTCACCATTTTTACCAACGAAAGCTACTTTTTGTCCGCGCTCGATTACCAAATTGGCATCTTTGAAAATTAGTTTATCACCGTACGACTTTTCAAGATCTTTCACGATTACCGGATATTGGCCTGAGCGAACCGATGGTGGAAACTTTAATTTTAAAGCAGAATTATCGATTTCATCTACTTCGATAGGAACAATTTTTTCTAACATACGCACGCGCGATTGCACTTGTTCGGTTTTAGAGAACGTTCCACGGAAACGATCGATAAATGCCTGATTGTCTGCAATGAATTTTTGTTGTTCTTCATAAGCTTTTTGTTGGTGAATGCGTCGTTCTTTTCGCAATTCCAAATAATGAGAATATTTTGCTTTGTAATCGTAAATACGTCCCATTGTTACTTCGATAGTTCTATTGGTAATATTGTCAACAAACGCTCTATCGTGTGAAATTACCATTACGGCTTTTGCCTGATTGATCAAGAAATCCTCAAGCCATTCAATACTGTCCATATCCAAGTGATTGGTTGGCTCATCTAACAAAATAAGATCTGGTTTTGTCAATAGGATTTTTGCCAATTCGATACGCATTCTCCATCCACCCGAAAATTCTTTGGTTGGGCGATTGAAATCTTCTCTTTCAAACCCAAGTCCTTTTAAAATCTTCTCTACTTCAGCTTCGTAATTCACTTCTTCGATCGAATAATATTTTTCAGATAATTCTGAAACTCTTTCGATCAATTTCATGTATTCGTCGCTTTCGTAATCTGTACGAACGGTTAATTGCTCGTTAATATCGTCGATTTCTTTCTTCATATTTAAAACCGACGAAAACGCTTTAGAAGTTTCTTCAAGAACCGTACAGTTGTCTTCGGTTAATAAATGTTGCGGAAGATAGGCAATAACGGCATCGCCCGGCGCCGAAATATTTCCGCGCGTTGGCTTGTTTGCACCCGCCACAATTTTAAGTAAGGTAGATTTTCCCGCACCATTTTTACCCATAAGGGCAATTTTATCGGTTTCATTAATGGCGAAAGTTACTTCGCTGAAAAGTGTTGTTCCGCCAAATTCTACGGCAATATCGTTTACTGTAATCATTTTTAAAAAAATAAGTTGTGCAAAGATAAAATAAGATGTGATAAAAAAAAGCTAACGGTTTGTTAGCTTTTAAATTATTGTATTATGAATTGTTTAAGTAATATTTTGACTTTGATTGTATTCTTCTAAAATAAAACATCTCAATTAAGCAAGTGGTTTGTATAATTTTCTATTTACTGTATATTACTTTAGCCGTTTCCCCATAGTAATTAGAGTTATACGTAATTGGATAATTATCAATATTATAGGTATACTGAAATATATATGGATCAGGACCTAATGATATTTCAATTGGATTATTATTGATAGTCAACGCGAGTACTTTATTAATATGGAATAAACTGTAAAAAAGTGACCATTGAGGCATCTTTACATTTTTAAAAATACCATTAGAAGTGTCATATTTCATTCCTTGAGTAGTTTTATCTATCTTAAAAGAAATCATATTTTTATTATTATCATATGAGTACTCTTCATTATAAGTGGTATTAAACCTAGAACTAGTATAAATGGTTTTTAAAGATATTCCTTGATTATCAGTGAATATTTGTCTGATATTGTATGAATAATCATCATCAATAGTCACATTTACTATATTATTTGAATAAGTAAAACTATGAGTTACAACTTTAAGATCATTAGCGGGTCCTATTGTTTGTTTCAATTCAGTCAAAACATCATTGCTGTATGTAAATTCAGTGATAATGTCTGTAGAACCCTTGCTTTCGAAAGTAACTTTATGAAAACGATCTGTAGAATCATATTCATAAATAAGTTTTCCGTAATTTAATTCTATTTCTATAGGCAAATTAGCTGTAGTAGTATTACAGCCTCCGCCGTTATTTCCTCCTCCATTATTACCACCCCCGTTGTTTCCTCCGCCGCCGTTATTACCGCCATTATTATTGCCTCCACCATTTGGCGTAACACTATCATCTCCTCCGCAACTTTGCAGACTCATAAGACTACTTGCTAAAAAAGCAACAAGTAAAAGTTTCTTCATTGGTTAAAGTTTAAAATCTCAATAAAATTACACTTTTTTAACAACTAAACAAACAAGTAGATATTAATTTACAAAACCTACTTTTTAATTTTTATTATTCTTTAAAGTAAACTGCAACAAAATATTTCATCCTAATAAAGCGGCAATGGTAGAGGATATTAAAATAGTATCTATAATTAACTATTAAAGAATATCAATCTTTAAAACACCGACCATTCTGGAACCTTTTTTAGAGTTTTATTATTTACTATAAGTTATATTTCCCTTTTGTCCATAATAAGTTGAATCGAAAGTAATTGGATAATTGTCGCTATTGTAAGTATATTGAAAAACATAAGGTTCCGGCACGTATGATATTTCTGTCAAGTTATTATAAATGCTAACAGGTAATGAAATGAGATTAACAGACATAGTTAATGTATAAAAAATAGCCCATTGCGGCATATTAACATTTTTAAAGATACCATTTGAATTATCATAAGTCATATCTTGTTTATAGCGAGGTGCAATAGATGATATAACATTTTTATTACTATCGTATAAATAACTTGTAATATAAGGAGGATTCAACGAAATTAAAGCTGTCTGAAGTGCCAAACCTTGATTGTCAATTGATATTTCAAAATCATCTTTACCATTAATATTAATTCTAACACTGTTATTTGAATAAGTAAATGTATGATATTCAGTTACCGGGTTTGATATTGTTCCAGAAGATTTTTTTATTTCTGATAAAACATCATTATCATATTTAAATTCAGTAATTGAAACATTAACATTATTTTTTTCGACAGTTATTTTACTGAATCTATCTTTAGAATCATACTCAATTGTAGTATCTCCATTTAAATCACCGTCAATAAAAATAGGCAAATTAGCTGTTGTAGTATTTCCGCCACCGCCGTTATTACCACCGCCGTTATTACCACCGCCGTTGTTACCGCCTCCGCCATTGTTACCGCCTCCGCCATTGATACCGCCGTTATTATTGCCACCTCCGTTTTGGGTAACACTATCATCTCCTCCACAACTTTGCAGAGTCATAAGACTACTTGCTAAAAAAGCAAGAAGTAAAAGTTTTTTCATTTGGTTATAATTTAAAATTTCGATAAAATTAACATTTTTTAACAAGTACACAAACAAGCAAACATTAATTTATCAAACCTTCTTTTCAATTTCACTATTCTTTAAAGTAAACTGCAACAAAATATATCCTAACAAAGCGGCAATTGTAGAAGATATTAAAATAGCGAGTTTTGATATTACGATATCTTCCTGATTTGAGAAAGCAAGATTTGTTATAAAAATCGACATAGTAAAACCAATACCACCTAAACAGGCTACCGCAAACAAATGTTTCCAGTTAACGGCATTTGGCAATTTGCACCAACCTAATGAAATTACAAAGAATGAAAATAAGGTAATACCTAAAGGTTTGCCTAAAATTAATCCGCCATAAATTCCTAATGCGTTGTTGTGCAGCAATCCGTTAATTGCAGTTGTATCAATCAAAACCGCGGTATTTGCCAAAGCAAACAATGGTAATATGATAAATGACACCGGTTTTGCCAAGCTATGTTCTAAATCTGTTGATAATGAAGATTGCGTTTTTACTTTACTAAACGGAATGGTAAATGCCAGTAAAACTCCGGCTATTGTTGCATGAACACCCGATTGTAGCATGAAATACCACGCAAAAGCGCCCAATATTAGATAAAGCCACAAATAATTTACATTGCGTTTTCCTAAAACAAAAAGTAAGGTTAAAATTCCTAATGAAATCAGCAGGTTAGTTCCATCAAAATTCGACGTATAAAAAAAGCCGATTACCAAAATTGCCATTAAATCATCGATCACTGCCAAAGCGGTTAAAAAAACTTTTAATCCTAACGGAACTCTACTTCCTAATAACGATAAAATTCCCAAAGCAAAAGCAATATCGGTAGCCATTGGAATTCCCCAACCATGCGCCGTTGATGTATCGTGATTAAAATACATATAGATTGCAGCCGGAACCAAAACCCCACCAATTGCAGCAAATACAGGCAGCAATGCCGCTTTTAAGTTTGATAATTCGCCTGTGTAAATTTCCTTTTTTAGCTCTAAACCAACAAACAGAAAAAAGATCGCCATTAAACCATCATTAATCCAAAATTCAATATTTCCCAAAGGTAACATGGTTGTCCAAAAGTGATGGTACGCATCACCAAACGTAGAATTCGCTACAATTAATGAAAAGATCGTACATAAAATCAGTAAAATTCCCGGAGCTTTTTCGTTTGATAAAATTCGTGATAAAGTCGATTTAGAATTCATGATTACAATTTTATGGTTGATGAAAAGCGAAATTACAGGAATTACAATTTTGAAACAAGAACAATCGTACAAATTGAACATTTTGCAATTTTATACCACACTTTTTAATTATCTTTGCTAATTAGATTGAACAATATATGGAATCGGTTTTAGAAGCAAACAAACCGGCTACTGGTAAACCAAAATGGTTACGTGTAAAATTACCAACCGGCAAAAAATATACAGAATTAAGAGGTTTAGTAGATAAATACAAACTTCACACAATTTGTACCTCTGGAAGCTGCCCAAACATGGGTGAATGCTGGGGCGAAGGTACGGCTACCTTTATGATTTTAGGAAACATCTGTACGCGTTCTTGCGGATTTTGCGGTGTAAAAACCGGACGCCCAGAAACGGTAGATTGGGATGAACCTGAAAAAGTTGCCCGTTCTATTAAGTTAATGAACATTAAACATGCGGTATTAACTTCTGTTGATCGTGACGATTTAAAAGACGGCGGTTCAATTATTTGGGCTGAAACTATTAAAGCGGTTCGCAGAATGAGTCCGGGAACTACCATGGAGACATTAATTCCTGATTTTCAAGGTATCGAAAGAAATATCGACCGAATTTTAGAAGTTGCTCCCGAAGTGATTTCGCATAATATGGAAACCGTTCGCAGATTAACACGCGAAGTGCGTATTCAGGCAAAATATGATCGTAGTTTAGAAGTTTTACGCTATTTAAAAGCAAACGGAGCTAAAAGAACGAAGTCAGGTATTATGCTTGGTTTGGGCGAAACCGAAGAAGAAGTTATACAAACCATGCACGATTTGCGAAATGTTGGTTTAGATGTTTTAACAATTGGTCAGTATTTACAACCAAGTAAAAAACATTTGCCTGTAAAGGAATTCATTACGCCAGATCAATTCAAAAAATATGAAGAAATAGGTTTAAATCTTGGTTTCCGCCACGTAGAAAGCGGTGCCTTGGTTAGATCTTCTTATAAAGCACAAAAACATATTTTATAATATCGGGTCGTTCTTAAGAACGACCTACTTGTTTTCTATAATAAATTATGAAAATAAAAATCGCTATTAACGGATTTGGTCGTATTGGTCGAAACCTTTTCCGTTTATTGATTAATCATCCGCAGATTGAAGTTGTTGCCATTAACGATTTAGCCGATACCGCAACAATGGCGCATTTGTTAAAGTACGATAGTGTGCATGGGAAATTATCTGAAAACGTATCGCATAATGAAGATCATTTGATAGTTAATGATACTAAAATTGCATTTCTGCACGAAAAAGATATTACAAAACTAAACTGGAAACCTTTTGATCTTGATTTTGTAATTGAAGCTACCGGAAAACACAAAACAGCAGAATTACTTCAAAATCATATAAAAAATGGAGCAAAAAGAGTAATTCTATCTGTTCCGCCAGATGATAACGAAATTAAAACTGTTGTCCTTGGTGTTAACGAATCTATTCTGAATGGTTCGGAATTAATTGTTTCTAACGCAAGCTGTACTACCAACAACGCAGCGCCAATGGTTAAAATAATCGATGAATTGTGCGGGCTAGACAAAGCTTTTATCACCACCGTTCATTCTTACACAACAGATCAAAGTCTGCACGATCAACCTCATAAAGATTTACGCAGAGCTCGTGGAGCAGCACAATCAATCATTCCTACTACAACCGGTGCAGCAAAAGCATTAACCAAAATCTTTCCGGAATTTGAAGGAAAAATCGGTGGCGGCGGCATTCGTGTTCCTGTTCCCGATGGATCGTTAACCGATATTACCTGTTATGTAAACCGCGATGTTTCGGTCGAAGAAATAAATCAAGCTTTTAAAAATGCAGCTGAAAATCAGTTAAAAGGAATCATTGAATATACAGAAGACCCAATTGTTTCTGTAGATGTTTTAGGCAATACTCATTCTTGTTTGTTTGACGCTCAACTGACAACTGTTTTAGGAAGAATGGTAAAAATTGTGGGCTGGTACGATAACGAAATTGGATATTCTTCCCGATTGATTGATTTGATTCAGTTTATACAAAATAATAAACAGAATTAATATATTTGCCAAAATTTATAACTTATACTCCATGAAAACATTAGACAAATTAACGACACGCAGCGGCAATCAATGTGAATTATGTGCAGCAACAGAGAATTTATCAATTTACGATGTTCCGCCAACAGCAAGTAATTTATCAGATCGAGAAATATTAGCTTGCGAAACCTGTTTAAATCAAATCGAAAAGAAAGAAGAATTAAATGCAAACCATTGGCAATGTTTGTCAACTTCTATGTGGAACGAAAATCTTCCGGTACAGGTTGTAAGCTGGCGAATGTTGAATCGTTTTAGAAACGAAAGCTGGGCTGCCGATTTATTGCATATGATGTATTTAGATGATGAAACGTTAGATTGGGCAAAACAAACCGGAGATCATGAAGGCGACGGAAGTATTGATTTACACAAAGACTGCAACGGAAATATTTTAATTGGTGGCGATACCGTTACTTTAATTAAAGATTTAGATGTGAAAGGATCTACTTTAAATGCAAAAATTGGTACTGCGGTAAGAAATATTCGTTTGGTTCATGATAACACCGAACAAATCGAAGGAAAAATTGATGGTCAGCAAATCGTAATTCTTACGAAATATGTAAAAAAACAGAGTTAACACAACTCAAAATTCAATATTTAAGGACGTTATTGTTAAAGTAGCGTCTTTTTTATTTCTTAACATTTTTTGGCACACACTTTGAAAATTGCTTACTAACAAAACAATTATCAATCTTTTTAAACAAACTTGTTATGAAAACGTTATTCACTTTAGCACTTTTAGCCATTACAACAATTGCAAGTGCACAGCCGGGACATCATAGAGGTCACCACAAACATAAAAAACACCACAAAAAACATTATACACACAAACATCACAGAGATGACGACCGCCATTACCGTCACAACCAAAGAAGAGTTGTAAGATACGATGACCGCAGAGATTACCATTATCATGTAGATCGTGAAATGAGCCGATATGATTTTTTAAGATTATCACGTGCACAAAGATCTCAATTACAGGTTTCGTTAAACTTTATGGTTGCCAACAATTACGGACCACGTGATTACGAACGCAGATTACGCCGAGATTTACGAACCATTTTAACACGCGATCAGTTTGGTTTGTGGGAACGTAGAGCCTACACCGGCGGCGGAAATACCTTTGTATTTAATTTCAACAGATAATTTCAATAAATCTAATCCAATAAATGAGAAAACCTCTGAATTGATGATTCAAAACGGAGGTTTTTCTGTATGTAATGATAATTCTTGACAATGTATCTACAGAAACTATCAGATTTTCGTCAGTTCGAGCTTGTCGAGAACTTATAATTTATAAAACTTCTCGATACGCATTGCTACTCGAAGTGCCGATGAAATTATCTTGTAAACAATAATTCGCGGTATTTAGTCAACGTCCATAATTCATTATCAACCATTAACTCTAATTTATCAGCGTGGTAACGAATTTCGTCAAAATATGGTTTCACGTTATCGCAATAAGCATGTGCCATTTTTTCAACAGAATTTAATGAATTTGCCTCTTTACGAGCATCCATCATTGCGTGTAATTTTGCGTTTAATTCGTTCACGTGCATAGACGTTTTCTTCAAAATCAAAATTTGTTCTGCTGCCAATTCCTCATAACTGTCGCCAAAAATATCTTTTAAACCTTTAATGTTTTCAATTAATAAATTTTGATACTTAAACGCTGTAGGAATAATGTGGTTACGAACGATATCACCCAATACACGACCTTCGATCTGAACTTTCTTGATGTAATCTTCCAATTCAATTTCGTAGCGCGATTCTACTTCGGTATGATTCATCACGTTTAATTCAGCAAATAAATCAAAAGCTTTTTTAGAAACTTTTGCCTTTAATGCAGCCGGAGTTGTTTTATGGTTCGATAATCCGCGACGTGCCGCTTCTTCTTCCCATTCTTTGCTGTATCCGTCGCCTTCAAACAAAATGTCTTTGGTTTCTTTGATGTATTCACGTAATACGTTGAAGATCGCTTCGTCTTTTTTCAATCCGTCTTTTTCAACCAAAGCTTCCACTTCTTTTCTAAAATCGATCAACTGTTTTGCAACAATCGAATTTAAAGTAGTCATTGAAGTAGCACAATTAGCTGTTGAGCCAACTGCACGGAATTCGAATTTATTTCCTGTAAACGCGAATGGAGATGTACGGTTACGATCAGTATTATCTAACAATACGTCTGGAATTTTACCAACAACGTTCAATTTTAAATCGGTTTTTTCTTCAGGCGATAATTTTCCTGTTGATACACCTTCTAATTCTTCCAACACTTTTGTCAATTGCTGACCAATGAAGATCGATATAATTGCAGGCGGTGCTTCGTTTGCTCCTAAACGGTGATCGTTTGATGCCGATGCGATAGATGCACGCAATAATTCTTCGTAGTTTGAAACTGCTTTAATGGTGTTTATAAAGAATGTTAAAAACTGTAAGTTGCTGTTTGGTGTTTTGCCTGGTGCCAATAAGTTTACGCCGGTATCGGTAGCTAACGACCAGTTGTTGTGTTTACCCGATCCGTTTACGCCTTTAAAAGGTTTTTCGTGGAATAACACTTTAAAGTGGTGACGCTCGCCAACTTTCTGCATTACATCCATTAATAATGAGTTGTGATCTACCGCTAAATTGGTTTCTTCGAAAATCGGAGCTAATTCAAACTGATTTGGAGCAACTTCGTTATGACGCGTTTTTACCGGAATTCCCAACAACATACATTCGTTTTCTAAATCGCGCATGTAGTTTAAAACTCTTGTAGGAATCGATCCAAAATAGTGATCTTCTAATTGCTGACCTTTAGCCGAAACGTGTCCTAACAATGTTCTACCGGTTTGTAAAATATCAGGGCGAGATGCTGCCAATGCATCATCAATTAAGAAATATTCTTGTTCCCAACCTAAAGTCGGAGTTACTTTTTTAACATTTTTGTCGAAGAATTTAGCAACTTCAGTCGCAGCTTCATCAATTGCAGACAAGGCTCTTAATAAAGGTGCTTTGTTATCTAATGCTTCACCTGTGTAGGATACAAATACGGTTGGAATACATAATGTTGTTCCAAAAATAAATGCAGGCGATGTAGGATCCCAGGCAGTATAACCACGAGCTTCGAATGTGTTTCTGATTCCTCCGTTTGGAAAAGACGATGCATCAGGCTCTTGCTGAACCAATTGCGAACCACCGAATTTCTCTACCGGATCTGAACCATCAAAAGAAGTTTCAAAAAAGGCATCATGTTTCTCTGCAGTAGTTCCTGTTAAAGGCTGAAACCAGTGTGTATAGTGTGTTACACCTTTAGTCATTGCCCATTCTTTCATACCTAAAGCGATATAATCTGCCATTTTACGATCAATTTTTATACCTTGATCCATTGCAGATCGTACTGCTTTGTATGCTTCTGGAGTTAAATGCTGGCGCATTGCTTTGTCATTGAAAACATTGCTTCCAAAAATTTCTGATTTTTTACCGATTTCAGAAACCGCTACCGGCGGACGGTTGCTTGCTGCTTTTAAAGCTTCGAAACGAAAAGTTGCCATATTTTTTTGTATTGTGTAGTTATACCATGCAAAATTAAATAAAAAATTGATTAAAAATAAAAACACCCCCTAAAATTTAGGGGGTGTTTTTAAAACATTTAATTATTTTTTTGTTTGTAGTATTTTTACAGGGGCATTCTCCAAACCTAATGCTGAAATTGTAGCATTATAATCACTGAAATTCATTTTTTGCTGAAAATTACCTGGTACTACAACCACTCTGAACGTTTGGCGATATACAAAGTCGTTATATTCTGCATTTGACAATTCTGCTACAGGGAAATTAGCCGAAAAATATACTTTTACATCGTAACGAGTAAAATCATAATCGTATTTTACCATATCGCTTCCTCCTAAATTATACGAAACCGGAACCAGCGTCCAAGAGTTTCCTTGCCATCTGTAAACTAACACATTATCACCGTCAAAAATTGGGGTAGTAAAGTTCCAAGTTGCAGAATAGGTATAAGCATCTTCTAATGTGCTTAAAGTTTCGTTTGGTAGTTCGAAAACCTGTGAATATCCTTCATAGTTTTCTTCATTATAATATTCTTCAATAGTACAGCTTTGTAATGCTGATATACCTATGAATGCTGTTAAAAGTAGTGCTATCTTTTTCATGATGTATTGTTGTTAAATGTTTAAAAATATCTTTTATATTAATCTTCATTTCATTAATCGTGCCAAAAAAACATCTTGCTCGATTTTTTTGTAAATTTGTTTGAAACTTTTGTAAAATTATGAAAAATATTTTCTTTAAAGGTCAGGTTTTATGGAGCATGATTGATGCAAACCGACATTTACGTCATTCTGCTTACAGCGATTTATGCACACAAGCTCGTAACAATCTAATGATTCATATAGGTTTATCGGTTAACGAATGTGCAAAATATGGTATTGCTCCTATTCTTTTTAAGGAAGAAACTATTTTTCACAGAGAAATTAAAATGGATGAAGAAATTTCTGTAGCTGTTGAAATGACTAAACATACCATTTCAAATAATCGCTTTTCGATCACTCATTTTGTTTATAAATCCGATGGAACCAAAAGCGCAACCGTAAATGTTGATGGTGCTTGGTTTGATTTACAAACCCGAAAGCTAACAACATTACCTGAAAATATTGTTAAGTTGGTCAACCAGATCCCTAAAAGCGAAAATTTTGTAGAGGAATAAAAAGAGGCTGTCTAAAAAGGTCTTTGGTATAATCCCCGACATGTTTTTTGTCGGGGATTTTTTTTATTGTCCTCAAATTTTGTTAACTTGAGGTTCCACCAATAAAGCTATGAAAGTACAGTTTAAATCCT
>NZ_FOVI01000002.1 GCF_900115115.1 Paenimyroides ummariense | reverse complement strand
TGAGGGGTTCGAACCCCCGACCCCCTCGGTGTAAACGAGGTGCTCTGAACCAGCTGAGCTAATCGCCCTTTCTTTTTGAACGGACTGCAAAGATAAAAACCTTTTGCAATACAATCCAAATTTATTTTTTACTTTTTCTAGGAACGTGGCTTTACTTGTTCTGAAAGCGGTTGCAAATATAGTACTGTTTTTTTGAACTTTGCAAATGGTTTTGCAAAGTTTTTTATTCTTTTTTGTAAGAAGCTGAATATGTGTTTAGTGCGGGGTGTTTGGTGCGGGGTGTCTGGCTGAAACCGTAATCTTTTTACCACAGATGCACAGATGATTTATTTATATTTGATGCTATATGCTTGGTGCGGGATGTTGGATGAAGCCCAAGGTTATTCTTTTATTTAACCACTGATTTAATGATTATCGCAGATTTATTTTACGGCTTTACTGTAATACATAAAATTTGGCTAAAGCCTACTCAAAATTAAAAACAACCCTCGAACTAAAGTTCGAGGCAATTGATTTAGCAAAATAACTTGAAACGTAAAACTTTAAACCTTAAACTTCAAATCATTTAACCACTGATTGCACGGATTTTCACAAATTTTATTTTTATGATTTAAAAAACCTACAACTTACAACTTAAAACTTAAAACCTACAACTTTTAAACTTTAAACGAAAACTGCGTTAAGGATAGCAGCGGATAGCCCGCAGTGAGGAGGCACAACGAGCGAGGACTTATAGCGAATAGCCCGACCCGACTGTTTACTGCAATTGTTTGTTTGTATGAATTGTGAGTTTTCTTAAATTTTGTTTTAAAACAGAATGGAAGGGGAACGCCCGAAAAACAAAAAATCCCGCCATGTGTTTGACGGGATTAAATTTATGTAGAGAAAACTTATTAGTTTTTACCTTCCATTTTAGCTTTTAATTCTGCTAAAGCGTCGATATCTCCTAAAGTTGTTTTTTCGTTTGCAGCGTTATTTGCAGCAGCTTTTTCTTCTGAAGCTTTGAAGTTTTTCTCTTCTTCTTCACGGAATGTTGCTGTGTGAGATGCTACAACTCTTTTGAATTCTTTATTGAATTCGATAACTTTGAAATCAGCAGTATCGCCTTTTTTCAATTTTTTACCGTCTTCTTTCTCTAAATGACGAGTTGGGATGAAAGCCACCACATCTTCATCGAAGTTTACAGTTGCACCTTTATCGTTTAAGTCTGCAATTGTTCCGTTATGAACTGTACCTACACCGTAAGCTGCTTCGTGAGCATCCCATGGGTTATCGGTAGTTTGCTTATGACCTAAAGATAATTTACGACCTTCAACATCTAATTCTAAAACAACAACATCTAACTTGTCACCTACGTTAACAAATTCTGATGGGTGTTTGATTTTCTTAGTCCAAGATAAATCAGAAATATAAACTAAACCGTCGATACCTTCTTCTAATTCAACAAAAACACCAAAGTTTGTAAAGTTACGAACTGTACCTGTGTGTTTAGAACCTACTGGGTATTTAGATGTAATATCTGTCCAAGGATCGTTTGATAATTGTTTGATACCTAAAGACATTTTACGCTCTTCACGGTCTAATGTTAAGATAACTGCTTCTACTTCATCACCGATTTTCACGAAATCTTGAGCTGAACGTAAATGCGTTGACCATGACATTTCTGAAACGTGGATTAAACCTTCTACGCCTTCTGCAACTTCGATGAATGCACCGTAATCAGCCAAAACAACTACTTTACCTTGTACTTTGTCACCAACGTTTAAGTTAGCATCTAAAGCATCCCAAGGGTGAGCGTTTAATTGTTTTAAACCTAATTGGATACGTGTTTTCTCGTCATCGAAATCTAAGATTACAACGTTTAATTTTTGGTCTAATTCTAATACTTCAGATGGGTGGTTGATACGAGACCAAGATAAGTCTGTAATGTGGATTAATCCGTCAACACCACCTAAATCAATGAATACACCGTACGAAGTAATGTTTTTAACAACACCTTCTAATACTTGACCTTTTTCTAACTGACCGATGATCTCTTTTTTCTGAACTTCGATATCAGCTTCGATTAATGCTTTGTGAGAAACTACTACGTTTTTGAATTCGTGGTTGATTTTAACAACTTTAAATTCCATAGTTTTGTTTACGTATTGATCGTAATCGCGGATTGGTTTCACATCGATTTGAGATCCTGGTAAGAATGCTTCGATACCGAATACGTCAACGATCATACCACCTTTAGTTCTACATTTAACAAAACCGTTAACGATTTCACCTGTATCATGAGCTGCGATAACGCGATCCCAAGCCTTGATTGTACGAGCTTTACGGTGAGATAATACTAATTGACCGTTTTTATCTTCGCGAACGTCGATTAAAACTTCTACTTTATCACCAACTTTTAAGTTAGGATTGTAACGGAATTCGTTTAAAGAAATAACACCTTCAGATTTAGCGTTGATATCAACGATTGCATCTCTGTCTGTGATTCTTACTACTACACCTTCTACAACTTCTTCTTCACCAGTTGAGATAAAAGTTTTTTCTACTAAATCTTCGAATTCTTGTAAGTTTTGAGCATCTACTGCGTCAATACCGTTTTCGTAACTTTCCCAGTTGAAAGTGTCTAAGAATTCTTTTGCGTTTTGTGTTTGTTCAGACATGTCTGATAATAAATTTGTATTCTGCTTATTTAAGAATTGTAACGAAGTTTTAAACAGAAGTTGTTATTGATTTATGTTTCAACCCTTTAGCCAATTCTTTATCTTCTACTAAAAAGTGGTGCAAATTTACGTTGTTTTTTTTTATCTTCCTAAAAATCAATAAAAAAAGTCTGAATTTAAATTCAGACTTTTAGTTATTTAGAAATTTGTTGTTAAGTTTAAGGTAACTCCGTTTGATTCTGGCACATATCTACAAACACCGCCTACACACATTAAACCACCACGTTGGCGACCATAATTTACAGCGATACGGGTTGCGCCTTTAGAAAAACTACCACCAACGCTGTAATAATGAATACGGCTTTCAGCGTGTGAATTGCCATAATTGTACATATCTGTAACATATATACTAAACATGGTATTAGGAACATACTCTAACAAGGCTGCTCCCCAATCTCCTTTATCTGCAGATGCCCACATATTTTGTAACTGGAAACGCACCGAACTTGTTTCAGAAAAATTATACAAACCTTCCACACTTACAATATCGGTTTTTACATCATCGAACTTTCCTTCTAAAACAGGTGCGTTGTAGTATTGATTCATGTACATAGTAATGGTTTGAAAAGTTGGAGACCATCTTTTTCTTACTTCTACAGCAATATCAGAATAATATTTCTCTCCAAATTTCAAGAACTCATCCTCTAATTTATTATTTTCAAAATCATAGGTTGATTTTAAACCTCCCCAATAAGATCCGTTTACCGCTAAATGTGTTCCATACTTACCACCTAATTTAGTTCCTTCTACAAAATCATAGTAAAAATCGTACTGCCCACCAATTTCACCGTTTCTTTTTTCAAACCAGTTAATTCCACCTTGCGCTTGATACACGTATATATTTTGTAGCGAAAAATCGTATTGTTTTGTTAATGCCGGAACATAATTTATTACACCTTTATTGTATTGGTTTCCTGCCAACTTTCTATCTGAATAAAATGTCATATTCTCCATTCTTCGGAGATTAACACTTGATCCAAAATTATCTTTGTTATATCCTAAATTAACTAATATAGCATTTCCTTCTAGAAATGTTCCATCTACATAATCTTCATTGGCAATAACAATATCTTTTTGTTTGTGAATATATTCTGTACCAAAATTAAATCCGCCAATTCCTAAGTTAAATCTACCAGAAAAAGCATTGGTTAAATCATTTATACCCTCGTATTCCGTTACTTTTTCCTCATTTAATCTACCAACGTAACTTGCTCCAAATCTTAAATCGGTATTTTCTAACTTAAGTGCATCTGCCGCATTAAACTCTAAATTGGTTCCTAATACATAACTATCGGAAAAATCGAAGCCCATTCCAATACGTTGTTTACCGCCTAAAGCAGTTAAATCGAGGTTTTTTGTTAAACGGAATTTCGCATTCATACCAAAAAGCGCGTTATTTATTCCTAATGCACGATCTTCCCATGAACGCAAAATTAAACCGCTTCCAAATTGCTCGTAAAAGTGCCCCAAGGTAATATTAACTCCGTTTTCAATATCGTTATAGCGTGCGTAAATAGTACCTATATTAACATCTTGTAAATCTGGATTGTAATTTATTATTGCTTTTGGATAGTAAGATTCTACCTGCGTACCAAACTCCCACTTGTTTTTAAAATAATCAACCTTTATATAAGTGTTAGATCTTAAACGATCTTCGGCTTCTTTTTCATCTATTTTAATCTTATCATCATCAAGATAATACTGATTATTTGATTCAATCCCTACGCGTACTTGCGCATAAAAGAAAGACGACGTTAATAACGTCGCCGAAAGAATTATCTTCTTCATTGATTATTTTGTACTAATTTTTTTTAACTCTTCTTCTATTTTGTTTTCAATTCCAGGAGTATAATTAGAATGCGTAAACATAACTTTTCCTTTATAAAGAATCATTGTATAAGGAACATTTACCACATTTATTGTTCTTTTAAGCTCTTGATTGACATCTAATAAAACTTTGTATTTCCATCCTTTTGAAGTTACCATAGGCTTTACACGATTAATGGTTTTAGAATCATCTATAGAAACTGCAACTAATTCTACACCATAGTCTTTTTGCCATTGTGCATACTTCGTTTTAATTGCTTCTAACTCTCTGATACATGGTCCGCACCACGTTGCCCAAAAGCTTACAATAACAGGTTTAGAAGAGTTATTGTAATTTGCAATGTTTATAGATTTGTTATCAAGCCCTTTTAATGAAATATTTGGTAATTTGTTTTGAGCAATTGCAAATGTTACAAACAACAAGCAAAAAGCTACTAATGATAAACGTAATTTCATGATATATTATCAGTTATTTAAAAATTTAGCTTCAAAATTAATGATAAAATAATTATCGAATAATTTTTTTATGATATTTTTTTTATTTTATTTTACACCATATTAACTCAATATTAACAACATATTATGTTTACAAAAAAATTATTGCCAGTTTTGCTATTTGGAATAGCATCTTTAGGTTTTGTTAGCTGTTCTGATTCTGATGATACTACTGAACCACAAAACACGGAAGTTGATTTTACAAAAGGAGATTTCAAACAAAAAGTATTAGTTGAAGATATTACATCTGCAAGTTGTGTTTGGTGTCCCTTGGGTACAATTGCAATCGAAGGATTAGAAAAATCAGAATATAAAGATAGAGTTATTGGAGTTGGCGTACATGGTGATTTTAACCCAAGTAGTGTAAAAGACCCATTTGTATTACCAGGTTTATCAAGACTTACAAGTGCACTTAAAATGTCAGGATGGCCACATTTAAGTTTCAATAGAAACACCGCAATAAAAGGTACTGATTTTCAAAATTTTATTCCCGAAACAGCTTTTGGAAAGTATACATTTTCATCTACTGAGTTTGAGAAATTCCAAAAAAAGCATAAACTTTTAAATGAAGGCTCGCCAATTGGTATTAAAATAGAATCAAACTTAACTGCAACAAGTGGTAAAGTTGATGTTAGTTTAAAATTTAGCCAAAATATTAGCCAAGAACTTAAATATGTTGTTTATCTATTAGAAGATGGGTTGGTATTCCAACAAGCACAACACAATAGATTGTTTGGAGAACAAGGAAATGGCGGAAAATGGGTAATGGATTTTGTTCATGATCACGTAGTACGTGCAACAAATGATTTCTTAGGTCAATCTATTGCTGCAGATCAAACAAAATCTTCAAATGAATACAAAACCTCTGTTAACTTATCTTATGAGTTAAAGGATCTTTCAAAAGCAAGCGTTGTGGTTGCTGTATTAGATAGCAAAGGTAATGTATTAAACGTGCAAAAAGCAAAAGCTAATACTACACAAGATTACCAAATGAAATAATTTCATATATTTTGTCAATATTAAAAAAACTCAAACCTTTCGGTTTGAGTTTTTTGTTTCCTAAAACCTAAATTTTAACTGCACGTATTCTGCTTTTTTTTGGTTTATGTTTAAATTGCTTACCTGAATACCAATTAAACGTACCGATGTTCTTAAGTTGCTTTGTTGTAACAATTCCAATGAAGTATCCAACAACAAATCAAAACTGCTAATGTAATACGTCAGAGTAAAACTGCGGGTTTGTAGTGTAAAATCACTGTATTTTATTTTTAAAGTGATGGTTTTCCCAGAAAGATTTCTTTTTTGCAAACGGGTAGAAACTTCTTCGCAAACATCGGTTAGCTTTTCTTTTAAAGGAATAATCGATGTGAAATTTTCTCTAAAAGTACGCTCTGCTCCGATTGATTTTGGTAATCGATTTGGAACAACCGCTGAATTACTTATACCACGAGCCAACTGATAAAAATGAATGCCCGAATTACCGAAATGATTTTCTAAAAAATCTAAAGATTTTTGCCGTAAATCGGCTCCGGTAAAAATACCCAGATGATACATTTTCTCGCACGTTTTTTTTCCTACACCAAAAAAACGTTTAATTTCTAGTGAATCTAAAAACGGAATGATCTCATCGGGTTTAATTGTTTTTTGTCCGTTTGGTTTGTTGTAATCGCTTGCTATTTTTGCGAGGAATTTATTTATTGAAATTCCTGCTGAAGCCGTTAATCCGGTTGTTTGAAATATTTTTAGCCGAATTTCTTCTGCCATTAAAGTGGCACTTTTTAATCCTTTTTTATTAACGGTTACATCTAAAAAGGCTTCGTCTAACGACAAGGGTTCCACCAAATCGGTATATTCTAAAAAGATTTGTCTTATTTGGTTTGAAACTTCTTTGTATCGACTAAAACGCGGTTTTACAAAGATTAATTCCGGACATTTTTTTATTGCCAGCTTACCGCTCATGGCACTTCGAATGCCAAATTTTCTGGCTTCGTAACTTGCAGCCGATATCACACCGCGTTCTTCAGATCCGCCCACGGCAAGTGGTTTGCCTCTTAATTCAGGAAAATCTAACTGTTCTACCGAAGCGTAAAACGCATCCATATCGATATGAATTATTTTGCGATGCGTTTGATTTATTTCCATTACAATCTAAATCAATTTGTAATAACAGGTTCTTTCTTTTTTCGAGGTGGGAAAAAGAAATGCAAAGGGTGTTTTTTAAAGTGTTTCCAAACCGATTTTTGCAAAGAAAAAACTTCGGTCCACGGAATATTTCGCGATCGGAATGCTAAACCTAACGACAAACCAAAGCTTACAATAAAGTTCATAAATCCTACAAAAAACAATCCTAAAGCGCACCACATCCAAGTAATCCATGGTAGTTGAAAATCGGCACCATAAGCGCCTAGCGCAATGTTTCCACTAACAAACGTAATATGGCGAATATCTAAATTCAAACCTAAAAAGATTCCGATAGAATGCGTGCTTCCCATGAAAACACCAAACCAAAAATTTGAAATAATTCCCGGCCATTTTTTTTCTAACCAACCCGCCAATCTACTAGCTTTATAAGCGCCAATAGTCGATTTTAAAAACGGATTTTCCTGTATGCGGTAATACACCTGATTGTGTTTGTTTTTATTGGATACGTTTCCTGAAATAATTCCCGATAAAAAAAGGAAAACGCCCGCAATACCTGCATGAAAAATTGCCAGCGAATGCACCGGACTTGAATCTTTTAACAAGGTATGCCATTTGGTATCGGTAATGTTTATGCCGGTAATGCTGTCTATAATCCAAATTAAAAGCAATGCCACGCCAAAAGCCATGATAACGTTCCCTACAAAAGCAATGAACTGCGAGCGGAATAATCTTGCAAACAATTTGGCAAAAGAACTGTGTTGTTCGGTTGTTGATGTTTGATTTTTTCTACCTTCTTCGATTGCTTTTATAATGGTTGATGCCGTCATTGCAGGTTGTTTGGTTGCCAGTGCAAATCCGCATAAATAAATTACAATGAAACCAAAGGCGTAGTTCATGCTGTATAAAAACGCAAAACCAAAATCACTGGTATCTGCCTTTGATAATAATACTTTAAAAATACATAAAAAACCTACTACAAGACCCGCACCTAATGATGCTTTAAACATGGAGAAAAACTCTTTGGCTGTTTCTGTAATGTAATGTTCGCCTGTTTTTGCGGTGTATTGGGTAATTTCGTACGATACAACCTGCGTGCTTTCTGCAATTAATTTGCTGATATTATTTTTGTAGCAGTTGTATTCTATAAGCTTTAATGATAGTTTTACGGTATTTTCAATTCGATTGTTTGACTTATCAACAACCAAAAAGTCCATTAAAATTTTAATACGGTCTAACTGTTGTCTTATCCGTAACAGACTTTGATTTACCTTAAGCGTAATACCAAATGTTGCGCTGTTTTTGTAGGCATGCTTAACCAGATCTACACACTGGTTGTACAAAATAACCATTTGTCGGTAGTTTAAGTCATTGGAATCTACAAACTGAATTTCGCCTTTTCGCAAGCGGTTTTCAATCTCTAAAAACTCGTTTTCGAAACCTAAAAACGGACTGCCCAAGTGGTTGTATTTCGGAATCATATTTAAAATACTTGTTTCCATAGAACGCCCGCTCATTCGCTGGGTTAAAAGTCCCATGGCATACAGTATTTCAGACAAAGCGCCTTCATCGGCTTTATCAAAACTATAAATATCTTTGATCTGTAAAATTTCAACCAGTTCTATTAATTCGGTTAACGGAATTTTATTGATCCACACAAAATCGTTTTCCTTATAAAAAACCTGATTCAACGCATATTCCAACGTATCTCTTTTTGGTTGATAAGGTAATATCTTTGCCGAAATACGCTTTCTTATCTCATACAAAAAATCTGAATCCTGCAAAATACCTGCATCTGAAACCATTCTGTGGAAAGATCTTCCCGAAAGAATATTTTTCAGATAATTAGCAAGAATTACACGGTGTTTGTCGAATTCGATCAAATGATCCAGCAGTTCGCGCAAGGTAATATTGGCAACCGCTTTTGGATTTTTTGGGCGATAGTATCGAACCAAATCATATAAAAAATACAGCCGCTCTTGCAAAACCACCTGATCATCTACAATATATTTTGTAAATATTTCATTGACATTTTTATAGGTTAACTGTTTTTTTATTAAACTCATAACTTCTTTTTTACGATATTTGATTTCGAAGAAAACCCTACAAAATCAATGTTAGAAATTGAAAGAAAATTCGCCGTTAAAAGTACTAATTTTTTAGCGAATGCTAAAGAAAGCTACAAGATTACTCAAGGCTATTTGAATACCGATAAAAACCGAACGGTTCGTGTGCGTACCAAAGGAAATAAGGGATTTATTACGGTGAAAGGTATAAGTTCTGCCGATGGTTTATCGCGATTTGAATGGGAAAAAGAGATCGACATTAAAGATGCCGAAGCACTTTTATTGCTGTGCGAAGATTTTGTGATTGATAAAACCCGGTATTTAGTTCCGTTTGGTGCTGTTGTTTTTGAGGTTGATGTTTTTGATGGTGCAAACAAAGGATTAATTATTGCCGAAGTAGAACTGCAAACTACCGATCAACAATTTGAAAAACCCGATTGGCTGGGCGATGAATTAACCGGCGATGAGCGTTTTTACAACGCCTATTTAAGCAATGTGCCTTTTACTTCTTGGAATGATTAACTATTTCTAACTTAACCTGAAGTTTACCCGCTTTTTTATCGTGCGAAATGGCATCAAATGCTTTTTTGCTTAAATCAATTTCTAAACCTTTGGTAAACGGTCCGCGATCGTTAATTTCTACAACTACACTTTTATCATTTTCAATATTAGTAACCTTAACTTTTGTACCAAAACTTAAGGTTTTATGTGCTGCGGTTAATTTGCTGTTAGAAAAAACGGCTCCGCTTGCTGTTTTTCTACCATTAAATTTGTTGTGGTAATAACATGCAAAAACCTCATCTTTAAACAATGAGGTTTTGCTGTTTTTTGTATTGCTTGCCGTTTTACAACTTGCAAAACCAAACAATAATATGATAATAATTAGGCTATATCGCAAATTCATTCAAATCTAAATCATTAGGAACCGAAGTTACAATGTTTAATTCGTCTTGAATTTCTGACTTCTTTTCTTCGTAATCTTCCGGCAAAACTTCCACTTTAACATTTAAGGTTCCGTGATTACGGTTGTGCGTTAAATCCATAAAAGCTTTTTTGCTTAAATCTAACTGACGCCCTTTTGCAAAAGGTCCGCGATCGTTGATTTCAACAATCACTTCTTCGTCGTTTGTAAGATTTGTTACACGCACTTTAGTTCCAAAAGGTAGTGTTTTATGGGCTGCCGTGTATTTTTTGTTACTAAAAACATCGCCGCTTGCTGTTTTTCTACCGTTGAATTTATCGTGATAGTAAGACGCTTTTGTTTCTTCGTGAACGGTTTCTACTTCGTTTTCTAAAGCTTCCAGTTCGGCATTTAATTTAATTAATTCTCTTTTTAATTCAGCTTCTTTTTCGTTTATTTTAGAAGAATCTTTCCCCAAATTATTAGCTGTTGTTTCTACATACGCTAATTCTTTCCCTACAACTTTTACGTTGTTATCCATCTCATTGTTTTTTGTGATAACACTAAAGCCTGTTACTGCCGTAAGTGTTACTAATCCTGCTAAAATTAATGAAAAATGCTTCTTCATAAATTGTAATTTAATTAAACTTCTTTTTTTCTTGTAAAGACAAGAGGATTCTTTTTCTTTTTACGGAATTAAGAATCGAATTTTATAACCAAGCGCTCCAAGGAATTCTTGATAAAATCAAAATAGTTCCTAAAGCAAACATAATTCCAATTGATTTGAATTTTGCTTTGCTTGTAGTCATTTTTTTGTGGCGTGACCAACCAATGGTAATTAATATTACTGCTATAATATTAATTAATGGATGTTCTATTGCATACAATCTCAAATCGGCATTTTTCATTACTTCTCCCATTGGCAAATTAAAAGTTTGAACCATTGACGAATTGAAATAAAGTATTAAACCAATTAACAATTGTGTGTGTGTAAAAATTAAAGCGAATAACGATAATTTACGATCGCCGTCTTTAAATTCTTTGTTTAATGACATTCCGATAATTGCGTTTATCGATGCCACAATCAACAAAATTAAAGCAGCAAAAGCAATGTAAGAATGCGCATGTTGTAAACCTGTTTCCATAGTTATATTTATTGTTGTTTGCGGGTAAAGATAGGCTTTTTTCGTTGCAAAAAACTACCTTTAAATTTTCACACAAAAGCAAATGTACTGAAAAACAACCACATAACAATAATAAAACTTTTTAAAATTACTTTTTTAACATTTTTTAAGAGTTTGTTTTAACATATTTTAGATTGATACTTACTTGCTTAAAAGTGACTTTACACTAGATGATTTCTAAAAAATCGTTCGCAGAAATGTACGATTGCAGAAAAAATATTTCGTTAAAATTTGTATCTAAAAAAATAATGGTCGGATAAATTTGTTGCCTTTTTCCTAAATAAAAATTTACCAATTCATGATAACCTGTTTTTATACCCGTTTGTACAAATTTGTACTGTTTGTGGTTGTAGGTTATTGTAGTTTTAGTTTCGGCATTAAAAAAAATAACGTAATAGTTTTTATTTAGTTTTTCTATCACCTTTTTATTCTTGAAAGTAGTTTGTTGCAACATTTTGCAATATTGGCACCAATCGGTATAAAAGTAAAGCAGTATTGGCCGAGGATTTCTCTCGACCAACTGCTGTAATTGTTCAAAGCTGTATGTTTGCAGTTGTTGTGAATAGCTTTGAACGTAAAAATTAAAAAATAATACTAAAAGTAACTGCTTCAAATTAAATGAGATTAAAAGTTATATCGAACTCCTAAAAAGGTTCTTATACCTTGGTTTGCTGCATATACATACGATGGATCGAAAACCAAACCATACGGATTATCAGGGGTACGCATTGCATTTCCGTTTGGATCAAACTGTACATTTTTATCGAATGGATCGTTTGATCTGGAAATTAAAAACGGAACATTTTTACTTGGTGTCCAATTTAAAAGGTTTTTCACACCACCATAAATCTGAAAGTTTTTAAAACCTTTATATGTTAGCTGAATGTTTTGTATGCTGTAGGTTTCTGAATATTCTGGTCTAGGATCCCATTCGCTCACCAAAGGCAAACGCATTGGTCCGTACAAATTTCCGGTGTAATCAATATCTAAATTAATTGATGGTATGGTGTACGAAACTGCCCATGTACCAGAGAAACGTTCGGTAAGCATTTGGCGTTGTTTAACACCTTCTTCTTCGGTTGATACATCCATTAAAGTTCCGCCAACAATGAATTTTAATCCGTTTCCTAAAATAAGATCCACATTCGCACTGATTCCTTTTGATGTTGCATGTCCGTTTAAGTTATCGTAAATGATCTGATTTGGATTGGTATCATAATCGGGCAAAATGGCATTTGTAAAATAGGTGTACCAAGTTGATGCTTCTAACTGCAACACATTCGATCCAAAATACCATTGTTTTAAATAACTTAAATTTACGTTGTACGATTTTTCGGGTTTTAAATCTTCTAACACAATAACATCTCGCGAACCAGAAAGTGCCGCATGATCTTCGGTAAACAAATTCACTACTCTAAAACCAGTTCCGGCATTTAAACGCAGTACATCGCCCGTATTTGCTTTGTATCTGTAAGCCACGCGCGGTGTAAAAATAGATCCGTGATTGTTGTTATAATCGTACCTTGCTCCTAATAAAATACTATGTTTTGTATTTAACGAAATCTCGTCTTGTGCAAAAAAACCAGGCATTGTCGTAACATCTTTTTCATTGGTTGCTGGTGTATTATCGTCATAAGATGTATATCTAAAAGCAGCCCCAAACAACATATCGTGCTTGCCTAATTTTTTATCCCAGGTTAACTGCCCAAAACCAACTTGCTGTTTTGCCATATAAGGTGTGTTGCCATAAACCGAGTTTTGATCGTGATCGGCATAAGAAAACGAAAAGAACATTTTTTCTGCAAAAGGTAATTCATAGGTTCCCATTAATTCGTATCGATTGGTGTAGATTGATTCGCCATAAACCTCATCGCCACCACGGTAACTTTTATTCCAATCCATTTCGCCACCCCAACGATCTTCGTAAAAATAGCGACCGGCAATAGTAAATAACTTATTGCTTTTTCTGGAGAAATTCCATTTTTGAAAAACCGAAATACGGTCTTGCAAAGTTAAATCGGTAAAATTATCATTGTTTTTATCAATCGGGTTTGAATAATTAAAGTAGTTCACCCCCATTAACAAATGCGCTTTCTCTCCTACTTTGGTGCTTAAACCAACATCGGTATTTACTTCGCCCCAAGAAGTTCCAAATACATCAGCAGAAAAAAGCGACGCGTTTTTAGGGTTTTTTGTAATGATATTAATTAATCCACCAACAGCCTCGCTACCGTATAAAGAAGATGCAGGTCCTTTAACAACCTCAACTCGTTCAATCAGCGAATTTGGAATTCCCGATAAACCATAAACAGTAGAAAGTCCGCTAACAATAGGCATTCCATCGATCAAAACAAAAGTATAAGGTCCTTCCAATCCATTTATATGAATATCGCCTGTGTTACAAACGCTGCAATTTACCTGCGGACGCACCCCGTTTACAATTTGTAAGGCTTCAAAAACATTTGATGTAGGATTTTTCTTAAAAAAGGTAGGCGTATAAACCTCAACAGGCACCAAACTTTCCGATCGAAGCACGGGTTTCATGGTTCCAGAGATAACAATTTCGTCTAAAGTATCATCTTCTATAGAACTGGGAATAGAATCTTGTTCTACCTGTGAAAAAGCTGTTTGAAATCCAATTAAGGATAACATTAAAAGTATATTTTGTTTCATTGAATTATAATTTTAGACAAATCTAAAAATATTTTTATATTCAAACAAAATAAAAAATATAATTTTCAAAATTCTTTTATATCTTTGATTTAAAATTTAGTAGCAAATGCTTACGCACGCAGAAGAAAATTACTTAAAGGTGATTTACCACTTATCGCAAACCGAAGATCAAGGTATATCAACAAACGCCATTGCGCAAAAAATTGATACCAAAGCGTCATCGGTTACCGATATGATTAAAAAATTAAAAGAAAAAGATTTAATAACGCACGAAAAATACCAAGGTGTTTTTATTACGCAATTAGGTATGTACACCGCAAAAATGATTATTAGAAAGCACCGTTTATGGGAAGTTTTTTTGGTTGATAAACTACATTTTAATTGGGACGAAGTGCATGATGTTGCCGAAGAATTGGAACACATAAAATCTGAAAAACTGATTAATGCGTTGGATGCTTTTTTAGGATTTCCGAAAGAAGATCCGCATGGTGACCCTATTCCTAATGCTAAAGGTGAAATTCCATACCGTGAAAAGGAATTATTGACAGAAACAGAAGAAAACAACAATTATATGTGTGTAGGTGTAAAAGATACATCGGTAGCATTTTTGCAGTATTTAGACCGACAAAAAATTGCCTTGGGGAGCACTTTTATGGTTTTAAAACATGAAAATTTTGACCATTCGGTAACGATTCTGTTTCAAGAAAACGAGCTGACTTTATCAAAAGTTGTGGCTCAAAATTTATTCGTTAAAAAGATTTAATATGTTCGATCAATTAATCGCTTTTTTTGAATCGGTAGATCCGGTTTGGGCAGCACTTTTTGCCGGATTGTTCACTTGGTCGTTAACAGCCATTGGTGCGGCGTTGGTTTTTGTTTTTCGAAATCCGAACAAAAAATTATTAGACGGCATGCTTGGTTTTACAGGCGGTGTAATGATTGCTGCCAGTTTTTGGAGTTTGCTTGCCCCTGCTATAAACATGAGCCAAGGCGAAGGTTTTACCAAAGTAATGCCCGCAGCTATTGGTTTTGCATTAGGCGCATTGTTTTTGTTTGTGTTAGATAAAATTTTACCACATTTACATTTGAATCACCCTGTATCGAAAACCGAAGGTGTTAAAACCAAAACTCCCTGGCAAAAAACCACTTTATTGGTTTTAGCAATTACCTTACATAACATTCCCGAAGGTTTGGCGGTTGGCGTTTTGTTTGGCGGTGTTGCCGCCGGAATTCCCGAAGCAACCATTGCCGGTGCGTTAACATTAGCAATTGGTATTGGTTTACAAAATTTACCCGAAGGTTTGGCGGTTTCGTTTCCGCTACGTAGAGCTGGTATGAGTCGTGGAAAAAGTTTTATGTACGGACAAAGTTCTGCTTTGGTTGAACCTATTGCGGCTGTGATTGGTGCATTAGCCGTTGGTTTTTTTACTCCGATTTTGCCTTACGCATTAGCATTTGCAGCCGGAGCCATGATTTTTGTTGTGATTGAAGAAGTAGTTCCCGAAACCCAGCAAGGCGATAATGGCGATATTGCTACCCTTGGTTTTATTGGCGGATTTATTGCTATGATGATGTTGGATGTAGCTTTGGGGTAGTTTACCAACCGTTGACACGAGCTATCTTTACAAAAATTGCAATTAAACAGCCTAAAACAAAAAAACCGATAATACCATCACTTAATTCTTTGTCAGGTTGCTCATTGTAATTATAATAATATTTAATATTTAGTTTTCTTTTACCCGTAGTGCATTATAAAAAAGTTGCTCAAAACACTAATAATTAGTATATTGTATTGACTGACAATCAGATACAATCATGAGCAACTTAGAAGCAAGTTACAAATTAATTTTAATCGAATTACGTAAAATAGCAGAATTTGAAAATATGTATTTCAAGCCAATAAAGCCAAAGCTATCTGATATAGAATTGATTAGCTTAATGATTTTGGCGGAATTCAAATCGATTGATTCTGAACATCAACTTTTTAGAGACATAAAAGGTTTTGAAATTGCATCCAGAATTGAGCGAAGCGTTTATAACAGAAGAAAAAGAAAACTATTTCCATTTATGGAAGAAATCAGAATGAAAATGGTTGAAAAATTTAATGAGTTTGAAACCTTTTTTGTAGTAGATAGTATGCCGTTGGAGGTTTGTAAAATTTCACGCTCATCACGTAGTAAAATTTGTAAAGAAACAGATTACGCTATTCCAAATAAAGGATTTTGTGCCTCTCAAAACTTACATTTTTACGGGTATAAATTACACGCTGTTTGTTCAATTAATGGTGTTTTTCAGAGCTTTGATTTATCTCCTGCTTCGGTTCATGATATTCATTATTTACAAGATATTAAAATGCAACTATCCGATTGTGTGATACTTGCCGATAAGGGCTATCTTTCTAGCACTATACAGCTAGACTTATTTAAGGAGGTAAATATACAATTGGAAACGCCAAAAAGAAAAAATCAGAAAGACTACAAACCACAATTTTATCCCTTTAAAAAATACAGGAAAAGGATTGAGACTTTATTCTCTCAACTATGTGACCAGTTTATGATAAGAAGGAATTATGCCAAAACTTTTCAGGGATATAAAACAAGAATTTTGACTAAAATTACAACACTTACCACTATTCAATATTTGAATAGATTTGTGTTTAATAGAAACATCAACAAATTAAAAATTAATCTCGTTGGATAATGCACTACGGGTTTTCTTTTATCTCCTTTTATTCTAAAATATAGCAAATCAAAAAAGCATCTAAAATTCGCTCCTAAATAGAGAAAAAGATATTTTCGAAGAAAGATTGTAAAGAGGTGTATCATAAAACTAAAATAATAAAAAACACTAAATAATAAAACATGTCTTATAATAATCAGATTCCGGAATGTCTTCACAACAAAGGTTTTTCTATTGTTGATGGAATTTATAATGATACAGAAATCGATTCCATGATTTCGTGTATTAATAAAGCCGATCAAACGAATACTACCTTTCGTAAAACGGCTGATTTATTTGCAATAAGACAAGTTGTGAAAGAAATTCCGGAAATACTTCCATTCATTTTTAATGATAATCTTCAACGTCTGATATCAAATATTTTGGGGAATGATTATTTCATTGTAAAAAGCATCTATTTTGATAAACCTGAAAATTCAAACTGGTACGTTGCGTATCATCAAGATCTGACGATTTCGGTTGATAAAAAAGCAGAAATCGAGAACTTTGTTAATTGGACTAAAAAGCAAAATCAGTTTGCGGTTCAACCTCCAATCTCTGTTTTAGAAAATATTGTAACCTTACGAATTCATTTAGATGAAACCAATTCAGAAAACGGTGCCCTAAAGGTTATAGAGAACTCTCATTCAAAAGGAATTTACAGACCAGAAACCATCAATTGGGAAAATGAAAAAGAAGTAACTTGTAATGTTAACAAAGGCGGTGTTATGCTTATGAAACCATTGTTATTGCATAGTTCAGGTAGAACAACAAACAGTAAAAAACGCAGAGTTATTCATATTGAACTATCAAACATCAATCTTCCAAAAAAATTAAACTGGGCTGAAAAACAGGAAATATAAAACGTTTCCACAGGCTCAACGTCCGTATCCACCATATTTTTTACCCACAACCACAGTTGCTATCATTACCGCAACCGCCTTTTCTCTTCTTTTTAAAAACAAACTTTTTTAGTAAAAAGGCAACCGCCATGCACAACAATATATAAACAATAACATTTTGCATACGCTTTATTTTAAAAGTTGATAAGCAATTAACGCGGTAACATAAGCTACTCCGGTCATAAAAATCATTTGTATAAATGTCCATTTCCACGAGTTGGTTTCTTTTTTTGTAACCCCCACGGTTGATAAACACTGCATGGCAAAAGCGTAAAAAAGTAATAACGAAATACCTGTTGCAAAGGTGTAAACAGATGTTCCGTCTGCACGTTTTTCATTCGCCATTCTGTCAATAATTCTAGTTTCGTCTTCGGCAGCATCTTCGCCTAAATTGTATAAAGTTGCTAAATTTCCAACAAAAACCTCACGCGCAGCAAACGATGTTAAAACGGCGATACTTATTTTCCAATCATAACCCAACGGACGAAAAACAGGTTCAATGGTTCTTCCTATAATTCCTATGTACGAATGCTCTAACTGATAACCCGCAATTTCACTTGCCAGTTCTTCTTCGGTCAATCGTTCGTTCATTTGTTTTTCGGCAACCATTTCTTCTGCATTTCCAAAAGTATCACTCGGCCCGTGCGATCCTAAAAACCATAAAATAACCGATAACGCCAAAATAATTTTTCCGGCACCTACAATGTATGAAACCACTTTTTCGTACATATTCAAGAAAACATTCTTTAAAATAGGTGCTTTGTACGTAGGCATCTCAATTACAAAAAACGATTTTCTGTCGGCTTTAATAATCTTGCTTAAAACCCAACCAGAAAGCAACGCAGCCAAAAATCCTAAAACATACATCATGGTCATTACAAAAGCCTGCAACGGTACAAAACCTAAAATATATGTTTTTGGAATGATGAGCGATATGATGATAATGTACACCGGAATACGTGCCGAACATGTTGTAAACGGCGTAACCAGCATGGTAATTAATCGTTCTTTTGGATTTTCGATGTTACGCGCACTCATGATTGCCGGAATAGCACACGCAGTTCCCGATACTAACGGAACGACAGATTTTCCGCTTAAACCGAAAGGTTTCATGATCCGGTCCATTAAAAATACCGCCCGACTCATATAACCGGTTTCTTCTAAAATCGATATTAAAAAGAATAAAATGGCAATTTGCGGCACAAACATCAATACACCGCCCAAACCGGGAATAACTCCATCGGCAAGCAATTCGGTTAATTTTCCTTCGGGCAGATTTGCGCTTGTCCAAGCTGATAAATCGGCAAATAATCCATCAACAAAATCCATTGGGAAAGCTGCCAGTTCAAAGATCGATCCGTAAATCAACAACAAAACAAAGAAAAAGATGATGTAGCCCCAGAATTTGTGCGTTAAGATTCGATCGAACTTCATGCGGATATCCGTTGCTTTTGAAGTATCGATTCTATAGGTATCCTTTAAAATTTCATTAATGAACTGATAACGCTTAATGGTTTCGCGCTGTTGTAACTTTTTCAGTTCGTTTTCTGATTTCTGAACCGCTGAACTACTTGAAACAACCGGACTTAATTTTTCGAACTGAAAAACTCCGGTCTGCGTTAACCAAACTTTGTAAGGATTTTCATTTGGATATAGGTGCCCTAACAGTGTAAAATAGTTTTCATCAATCGATTTTAAATCGAAAATGCTATTAGTATTGTACTTGGTATAATTTAAAACGGCTTGCTTTAAATCGTTAATTCCTTCCTTTTTTCTTGCTGAAATCAGAACAATTTTGGTATCTAACGCTTTTTCCAATGCGGGCACATCAATAGAAATTCCTTTCTTTTCCATTTGATCTGCCATGTTCAGTGCCAAAATTGTAGGAAAACCCAAATCTTTAACCTGCGTAAAAAGCAACAGGTTTCGTTTTAAATTTTCTACTTCGGCAACCACCACAATTACATCGGGAAAATCTTTGTTCGATGCATCAAAAATGGCTTTCAGTGCAATTTCTTCGTCTTTAGAACTTGGATTTACAGAGTAAACACCCGGCAAATCTATAATATGTGCTTTGGTATCATTTGCTAAAGTTGTTGTACCAACTTTACGTTCCACGGTTACGCCCGGATAATTCCCAACGTGCTGGTTTAAGCCTGTTAATGCGTTAAAAACAGAAGTTTTACCTACATTTGGGTTCCCAATTAACGCTACTTTTAGTTGTTTCATTAAATGTTATATCAGTTCAACTTCAATTTCTTTTGCTAAATCTTTACGAATACTTAAAAACGAATCGTTTACTTTTATGTAGATTGGATCAGATAAAGGTGCAATTTGCAAAACCTCCACCATATTTCCTGGTAAGCAGCCCATTTCAATTAATTTTAAAGGAACTTTTTCTTCATTTACATAAATGATGGTTCCTTTTTGGCTCTTTTTTAAAAAATCAAGAGTCATAACTTCTTATTTAGAATTATTTTAGATTACAAATCTACTCATTAAAAAAGGGAAATCCCAATATTTGGAAAATTCCCCTTTACAATTTCTTAACATTTATAAATATTTTAACTTTTTGAAGCACAGACCTCACTGGTTTTAAAGACCTGTGAGATTTATACAAAACAATTAATCCTTTTCATTCAACCATTTAATGTCTTCTAAAAGTTGTTGCATATTTTTGGTATTATCGCCTTTGTCTTTGTCTAAATTGGTGCCGTCGTAAAACCCGCGAATGCGTCCATTTTTATCAACCAAGATAAAATTTTCGGTATGTACCATATCATACAATTCGCCTGAAGTTTCGGTCTTTACCGCCAAAAACGATTGTCTTGCCAAGTAATAAATATCCTTTTTATCGCCAGTAACCATGTTCCATTTGCTGTCTATCACTCCTTTTTCATCGGCATATTTTCGTAAAACTTCGGGCGTATCAATATCAGGTGTAACAGAGAACGACAATAACTTTACGTTAGGCATGTCTTTAATTTTATCTTGCAGCCACACCATATTATCGGTCATAATGGGACAAATAGTTGGGCAGGTTGTAAAAAAGAAATCGGCAACGTAAATAGTGTTTTCGTAATCTTTCTGAGTAATGGTTTTGTTGTTTTGGTTCTGAAAAGAAAAATCGGCAATTTTATGCTCCATTTTATTGTTTTTGTGCTGAACCAAACTGTCAACCAATTCCGGATTCACCATAGCAGGCGTATAAATTGGCAATTGTTTTTCGGGTTTCAGGGCATTGTAGAATAGCGACAAAATAATAACCGACAATACACCAATGGTTAAAAACAAGTAGCGGTAACGATAAAAAAGATCCTTCATTACTAAAATTTTGTGCAAAATTACAAAACGTTTCAGCTAAAAACGGTTAAATAAGTTATAAAACAGTCTTTTAATTGCGTTTAGTTTTTATTTTTGACAATAGTGATTTAAAAATATTTTATAATAAAATTAATAAAAATTTAAGATAAATAAGATTGTTTTTGTATTTAAATTTGCAATTGATAGCTATCAATACCAATTATTATTTGTTTTATTGTAATTTTAAATTATAATTATCATGAAGAAATTTTTGTTATTATTCGTTAGTATAGCTTTATTAACAAGCTGTGAAAATTCTGAAACTCTTCCTGTTAATGAAGAGAATAATTTAGTTCAAAAAATTAATCAATCTGCTAAAACATTTCAAAAGAAAAGTGAAACTTATTCTACTTATGGTAATAAAAAACCAATAGATAGAAATAAAGCAATTAAGTTAGGAATAGCGGATGCAATTGGAGGTTTAATTTCTTCAGGCGCTGGTCCATACGGAACTCTATGGGGTGGTTTTCTTTCCACTTTAACAGTAGAACCTTATTTGAGAACATCTAAAAAAATTTCTTCTGAAAATGAAGAAATTGAATTACCGGTAGATAACAATGAGTTATTTATTTATGGACATTTCGGTAAAAACCATAATGTATTAATGAAAAATGCAATTGATAATAATATTAAGGCAAACATAATTAATAATAGTTTGGAGTCAGAATTAAGAAATTATATGTTATCAAATAATTTTTATGATGAAGAAGATATATCATTAGCTTTTATTCAAAATGAAAATAATTTAGTAAATATCATAAGTAAAGCTAATGAAAATAGTGTAATGGACAATTTCAATCACGAAAATTTTATGAACTCATTCAGATTAAATGCTTTTCAAAAAGAAATTGTTAATACAATAAATGGGAATTTAAATACTATAGAGGATTCTAATATTTCAGCATACTTATTATCAGTTCAAAATATTATAAGCAATGATAATACTTTGACACCTGAAGATAAAAAATCTATATTAATTTATATAGCAATATTAAACTCTAGCACTATGCTGTGGTTAAATAACTAAACAATCTTACTATGAAAAAAGTAATTTTATTCATAAGTATTTTATTATTCATCTTCATAATTTTTGAAGGAATAAAACAACAGAGCGATTATTTGACAATTGGAGGGGGAATTTTATTAGGTTTTTCTATTCGTTCAATTTTACCGCCAATTACTAACAAATCAGTAAATCTAAAAAGTTGTTTAAAAAAAATGACCGCCAATTAACAGCTCTTTACTAATTTAAAGATTGTTTTCTGTTCAAATGGTATTCATTTTTATTTTAAAAAGCCTTAAACTATTATATAGTTTGAGGCTTTTCTATACTATGATTATAGCTTTCTAAAGCAATCTTTCTTCTATAAATTCCTATATTTGTTTTAAACAATAGATCTAACAACAAATATGAATAAAAAATTTCTATTCTTGCCTGCAACTTTATTAATGATTGCAACATCAACAATACAGGCACAAGATAAATCTGCAGAAAGTCACGGAATCAACTTGGAATACATGGATAAAAACGTGAAACCGGGCGATGATTTCTTTAGATATGTGAATGGCGAATGGTTTGATAAAACCGAAATTCCTGCCGATAGAACGCGTTGGGGAAGTTTTGATGAATTACGCCAAAATACCGATATTGATGCGTTGACCATTTTAAAAGAAGCGGTTAACAATAAAAAGTTAGATCCAAAATCGGATCAAATGAAAGCAGTTAACGTTTTTAAAACTTATTTGGATTTAGATACCCGCAACAAATTAGGTATTACACCTATTCAATCTACATTAGATCAAATCAACAAAATTAAAAATGCTAATGACGTTGTTGCATTATTAAAAGAAAAAATGCCCGAAGGCAGTTTAGGCTTTTTTGGATTGTATGTTGGTGCAGATGCTATGGATTCTAACAAAAACACTATTTACGTTTCTCCGGGAAGTATTGGTTTACCAGACCGCGATTATTATGTTTCTAAAGATGCCGATTCGCAAGATAAAAAGCAGAAATACGAAGTACACGTTGCCCGTATGTTGCAATTTTTAGGAATTGATGAAGCATCGGCTAAAAAACAGGCAGCACAAGTTGTTGCTTTAGAAACTAAAATGGCAGAAGCACGTTTAGACCGTGTTGAACGTCGCGATCGTAGAAAAACCTACAACCCAATGTCGGTTGCCGAATTGCAAAAATTAACTCCAACAGTTAATTGGAACAACTATTTATCGGCAGCCGGATTAAAAAATGTAGATCAAATTGTGGTTTCTATGCCAAAATACATGGAAACATTAGAAAATATCTTTAAAACAGCTAGTGCAGATGAATTGAAAGCGTATTTACGTTGGATGTTGATCAACAAAAACACCGGAGTTTTAACCACTGCGATTGATGAAGCGAATTTTGATTTTTACAGCAAAACCTTAACCGGAGCTATTGCGCAACGCCCAATTGAAGAGCGTGCGTTGCAGGTTGTAAACGGAACGGTTGGCGAAGCTTTGGGTAAACTGTATGTTGAAAAGAAATTCCCGCCAGAAGCAAAAGCAAAGGCAAAAGAAATGATCGATTATGTTTTCTTGGCGTTTGAAAACCGTATCAACAATCTACCTTGGATGACTCCTGCTACTCGTCAGGGAGCGATTGAAAAATTGCGTAAATCAACAGTAAAAATCGGATATCCTGACAAATGGGAAGATTATTCAAAGGTTGAAATTAAAGCACCTGAAAACGGCGGAACCTATTACGAAAACATGAAAAATGTTGCAAGCTGGCGTTTTGCTAAAAACATGGCAGAATACGGCAAACCGGTAGATAAAACTAAATGGGGTATGTCGCCACAAACGGTAAACGCGTATTTTAACCCAACAAACAACGAAATTGTGTTTCCGGCAGCTATTTTGCAACCACCTTTTTACGATTATAAAGCCGATATGGCTGTGAATTTTGGTGGAATTGGAGCGGTAATTGGTCACGAAATTTCGCATGGATTCGATGATTCTGGTTCTCGATACAATGCCGACGGTAACTTGGTGAACTGGTGGACAGAAGACGATTTAAAGCAATTTACAGGATTAGGCGGCGCTTTGGCAGATCAATACTCGGCTTTAGAACCGCTACCGAATACGTTTGTAGATGGTAAATTTACGTTAGGAGAAAACATTGGAGATTTAGGTGGAGTGAACGCTGCGTACGACGGATTACAGTTGTATTTAAAAGATAAAGGTCGTCCGGGATTAATCGACGGATACACGCCTGAACAACGTTTCTTTATTTCGTGGGGAACCATCTGGAGAACGAAAATGCGCGATGAAGCCATTAAAAATCAGGTAAAAACCGATCCACACGCTCCGGGAATGTACCGTTCGTATGTGCCTTTGCAAAATGTTGATTCTTGGTACAAAGCTTTCGACATTAAACCAGGCGATAAATTATACGTTTCACCAGAAAATCGAGTAAAAATCTGGTAAAAACAATCTTAAACGGCAATGTAACAATTGCCGTTTTTTTATACTAATTTTAGAAAATTAACTTTTTTAACGAATGAAAAAAATAACGCAACTAAGTTTGCTGGCTGTTTTGGCATTAACGTCTTGTAAAAAAGACAAGGCAGAAACAGACAACCAAACACACGGTATCGCCTTACAGTACATGGATACTACCGTTAAACCGGGCGATGATTTTTACCGTTTTGTAAATGGTAAATGGTTCGATAAAACCGAAATTCCTGCAGATAAATCAACTTGGGGTAGTTTTGATGAGCTGGCTAAAAATACCGATTTGGATGTTTTGAACATGCTGAAAGAAGCTGCTAATAACAAAGATTTAAAATCAAGTTCTGATGAAGGCAAAGCGGTAAATCTATACAAAACCTATTTAGATACGGTTTCGCGTGCCAACTTAGGCATTAAACCTATCGAAGCTGATTTGGCACAAATTGCAGCTATTAAAACGATTGATGATGTAAATGCGTTGATTCAATCGACTATTTTTAAAGGTGGAACAGGATTATTCGGTACGTATGTAAGTGCTGATGCGTTAGATTCAAACAAAAACGTGGTCTATGTCTACGGAACTTCAACCGGATTAGGCGAACGCGATTATTATTTATTGAAAGATGCCGAAACAACAGAAATTCGTAACAAATACGAAAAACATGTTGCCCGTATGCTTAAAGCTGTCGGCAATAGTGAAGCGGATGCTACAGCAAAAGCAGCAAAAGTTTTAGCGTTTGAAACTAAAATATCTGAAGCAGAATTAACTCGTGTAGAGTTACGTGACGATCGTAAAACCTATAACCCAATGCCTGTTACCAAACTGCAAAGCATCGCATCAAACATTAATTGGTCGGCTTATTTTGATAAAACAGGTTTAAAGAATATCGATACCGTAGTGGTTTCTCAGCCAAAAGCATTGGCTAAAATGAACGAATTGCTTAAAACTACACCTATCGAAGATTTAAAAGCCTACCTAACATGGAACGTAATCAACGGTTCCGCTTCTATGTTGTCTCCTGAATTAGAAAAAGCAAACTGGGAGTTTTTCAGCAAAGTTTTATCGGGCGCACAAAAGCAAAAACCAATCGAAGAACGTGCAGTTAACATTGTAAACAGTTCGTTAGGCGAAGCTTTAGGAAAATTATATGTAGAGAAAAAATTCCCTGCTGAAGCAAAAGCAAAAGCGAAGGAAATGATTGAAAACGTTGTGAAAGCATACGAAAATCGTATTAAAAACCTTCCTTGGATGGCTCCTGCAACACGTCAGGGTGCATTAGATAAGTTGGCGAAATTGAGTATTAAAATTGGATATCCTGACAAATGGGAAGATTATTCAAAACTTACTGTTAAAAGTCCGACAGAAAAAGGAACTTATTTCGATAACATGAAAGCTATTACCGAATGGGGTATTAAAAAGAATTTTGCAGAATACGGAAAACCTGTTGATAAAACCAAATGGGGTATGCCGCCACAAATGGTAAACGCGTATTACAACCCGGCTTATAACGAAATTGTTTTCCCGGCAGCTATTTTACAACCGCCATTCTATGATTACAAAGCAGACGAAGCAGTTAATTATGGTGGAATTGGCGCAGTAATTGGTCACGAGATTTCGCATGGTTTTGATGATTCTGGTGCGCGATACAATGCCGATGGTAATTTAGTTGACTGGTGGCAACCAAGCGATTTAACGCAGTTTACCAAATTAGGAAAAAGCTTGGCAGCACAATACAGTGCGTTGCAACCTTTCAGCGGTATTTATGTTGATGGAGATTTTACTTTAGGAGAAAACATTGGCGATTTAGGCGGAATTACCGCTGCTTACGATGGTTTACAGATTTTCTTAAAGAACAATCCACAGGAAAAAATCAACGGATTTACTCCGGAACAACGTTTCTTTATTTCGTGGGCAACCGTTTGGAGAACAAAATCTCGTGATGAGTATGTGAAAAATCAGGTTAAGACCGATCCACATGCACCGGGAATTTATCGTTCGTACGTTCCTTTACAAAATTTAGATGCTTGGTACGAAGCTTTTAATGTTACACCAGAAAACAAGTTGTACATTAAACCGGAAAACCGCGTAAAAATATGGTAAAATAAAAAAAAGCTGTTTCAAATTGAAACAGCTTTTTTATTTTATAATTATCTTTTATTAAAAACGGTAACCAATATTAATACCTGCATTTAATTCAACTCCCATAAATTCATCAGAAACTTCTTGACTAAAATTTCTACCAATATTTACAAAAGGTGAAACTGTAAAGGCATCGTTTTTAACCAATTTGTATCCTGCTCCTACTCCGATAATGAATGAATTCATATCTACTTTTTGTCTTTCATAAACGCTTTTAGCGATTTCTACATCGTGTTCGTAATCACCAAAACGGTATTTTAAGAACGGTTGTGCGTAAAAGCCCGATGCATGTTCACCTTCTTTCCCGCCAAAATAAAAGCTGTAGTTTACGGCAATAGCATTGGTGTTGAACTGCTTGAATTTTCCTTCTTTTTTGTTTTGTCCGTAGTACGAAAAACGATCGTTAATTAATAAATCTACTCCGATTGATTGGTCTTGATCGATAAAATGCTCGTAACCAATTTCAACAGATTGGTTTACAATCGTATTAAAAATGTTTAATTCTACTTCGTTTAAAGCCTGTGCCTGTGCGTTTGCTGTGCCCACTAAAGCGCAAACTGCTAAAAGTAATCTTTTCATAATCATGATATTTTTGACAAATATAAAAATTTTTGTATTTAATTTCTTCCTTTTTCGGCAGGATATAAATCAGGAAGCGAATCGCTTTGCCAGTATTCCTTAGTATCAACGTTTAAAATGGATAGTTTTCCGGTAAAGGCTGCCCCTGTATCAACATTCCAAACATTTGCAAAATTCATGGGCGCCGATGCGCCAAAACGTATAACCGGCGTGTGTCCCACGTAAATTTCTTTGTAGAGTTTTAAACGCTGCGGATAGCGTACATTGTCCGCACTTAAATTGCCATCAACAGCCATAGCAGTTTCCCAAAGAGTGCGATCCCACCAAAACATACCACGAAAATATTCAAAAGCAACTCCCTTTAAATGTGTAAAACCGGCATGTACAAACAATCGGTTTTTGTCATCTATGTAATATTCGTTCAGTTTTTCAAGAAAAGAAATATGTTTTTCTATAGTTCTTAACGGAATATTCTGATACGATTGCACAGTAACTTCGCCGCCATGAAAACGCCATAGTTCGTTATCATCTTCTTTCTTTAGCCATTTTAACAACATTTCTTCGTGATTTCCTTGCATAAAAACACAGGAATAGGTTGCCGATAAATCAATCAGAAAATCTAGAACAGCAGGTGTTTCGCTCCATCCGTCAACATAATCGCCTAAAAAAATCAGCTTATCATTGGTAGTAACATTTGCACGGTTTAAAACCTGCTGCAATGCTTTTAAACCTCCGTGAATATCGCCAATTACAAATGTATTACTCATTTTGTGTTTCGTATTTTAATTTTCGAAGAATGCGCATTACTTCTTTAAAAGAGGTGTATAAAAAAGGTTGTTTGTAATTTTTAAAGACTTCTTTATGGTTGATCAATACTTCTTTGGCTTTCTTGAAACCGTGAAGATAACATAACATTAGCGAATAACAAAGGTTTTGCAGATCGTTTTGTTCGGTTAAACCCAAGCGTTTGTGTTGCGATAGTTTGTTTAGAATAAGCGTGTAATAATTGTACAGATGATACAAATGACGTTTGTCTATTTCGGGCGTTTCAAAAATAATTTCCGATGTAATTTGATACGTCATAGAATCGCTAAAGATAATTTTCTGAACACTGAACGGAATGTATCGGTTGTTTTTTCGGAAACCTATTTTCACGTATTCTGTAATGATAAACTCATCGTCGTTAAAAGTGATCGAAACCTCATCCAATGCCGAATAAAATATTTTTACTTGTTCGTTGATTAGTTCGATATCAACCCGAGATAAATAAACTTCGCCTTTTTTTACCTTTTCGATACCCGCCCAGCACAACGTAAAATATTCTTTAAAAACATGATATTTCGGTTTCATATCGGGGTGCGTTTTAGTAACAAACTGCAAAACACTGTCAATGGTATTCTGCAAATTGGTAACCGATGCCTTTAAAATACTATCGACAATTTCACTGTTATTTATTTTTGCTGTATGATATTCCGGGTGCGATATACTACCAATGCGCGAAAACGATGCTCCTTCGTCAATCGTATAAATGCGTTTTTTAAAGTAGCATTTTCCTTTCTTCGGATAAATCGTAACCAACCCAACCACCATTCCGTTTTCCAGATGCGGAAAAATAACGTTTTCGTATTGGATCTGTGGCGGATTCTCCAAATAAGCATTCAATAGGTTTTGAATATGGCTGTCGTCGTAAAAATCAATACCCATAATGGTATTTTTTTCATCTTCAATTCCCACCAAAATAAAAGACTGATTGTACGGGTTTGAATTGGATAAAGAACAAACATGTTTTAAAAATTTGGCTTTTCCTTCTAAAGTGTGTAAGTTTAGCTGCTGCTTTTTATCAAAGAAGCTGTTTTCGGTGTGGTGAGCCAGTAAATTCTTAATTAAAAGCCGTTTGTTTATCACAATGAAAGTTTTATCTTAAAATTATAAAAAGAAAATGATAATACATACTTAAAACAAATATACAAATATGTATTTTAACCATTTGTTAACAAGTTAAGCAAATAAATTTTAATCAATTTGTAAGGAAAATTAATACATACAGAAAACAATATAATGGAAGCAACAACAACCACGACTGACATTCGTTCTATTAACGATAAAATAGAACGTGAAAGTGCATTTATTGATTTGCTTATTGCCGAAATGAACAAAGCAATTGTGGGGCAAAAACACATGATTGATCGCTTACTAATTGGTTTGTTAGGGCAAGGGCATATTTTACTGGAAGGTGTACCAGGATTAGCTAAAACTTTAGCAATTAATACACTAGCTAAAGCTGTAGACGGATCTTTTAGCCGCATACAGTTTACACCCGATTTATTACCTGCCGATGTGGTTGGTACTATGATTTATAACGTAAAGGTTAACGATTTTAGTATTAAAAAAGGACCTGTTTTTGCTAATTTTATTTTAGCTGATGAAATTAACCGTGCCCCTGCAAAAGTGCAGTCGGCGTTGTTAGAGGCTATGCAGGAAAAACAAGTTACCATTGGCGACACTACACATAAACTGCAAAAACCATTCTTGGTAATGGCTACGCAAAACCCTGTGGAACAAGAAGGAACGTATCCGTTACCGGAAGCACAAATGGACCGTTTTATGCTTAAAACCGTGATCGATTATCCAAAGTTAGAAGAAGAACGTTTGGTAATCCGTCAAAATTTGGCAGGAACCGTTCCAACGATTAATCCGGTGGTTTCTATCGAACAAATTCTTCGTGCACAACAAACCGTGAAAGAGGTTTACATGGATGAAAAAATCGAAAAATACATTTTAGATATCATCTTTGCAACCCGTTATCCGGAACAATTCAAACTAGAAAGTTTAAAACCTTACACAAGCTACGGTGCATCGCCTCGTGGATCTATCAACTTAGCAAATGCGGCAAAATGTTATGCGTTTATCCGTCGTCGCGGTTATGTAATTCCAGAAGACGTACGTGCGGTTGTTTTAGACGTGTTACGCCATAGAATCGGGATTACTTACGAAGCCGAAGCCGATAACGTAACCAGCGTAGATATCATAAACAAGATTGTTAACGAAATTGAAGTGCCATAAAATTTTGTTTCAAGTTTAATGTTTCAAGTTACAGCAACCTGAAACAAAGAAAACTTTAAACCTTAAACAAAAAAATGGAAACAAAAGATATTTTACAAAAGGTTCGAAAAATCGAAATAAAAACCCGTAGGTTAAGCGATCATATTTTTTCGGGCGAATACCATACCTCTTTCAAAGGAAAAGGAATGTCGTTTGCCGAAGTTCGCCAGTATCAGTACGGAGACGATATTCGTGCAATCGATTGGAATGTTACCGCACGCTACAGCGAACCTTACGTAAAGGTTTTTGAGGAAGAACGCGAGTTAACGTTGATGTTGATGGTTGATGTAAGCGGATCGCAGGATTTTGGTTCTACCAACGATTTTAAGCGCGATATTGTTACAGAAATTGCCGCAACACTGGCTTTTTCGGCAACAACGAACAACGATAAAATTGGTCTGATTTTATTTTCAGATCAGATCGAACTGTTTATTCCGCCTAAAAAAGGAAAATCGCATATTTTAAGAATCATTCGCGAGCTGATCCAATTCCAGCCAAAAAGCAATCAAACAAATGTTGGGCAAGCGTTTGAATATCTTTCTAAAGTAATGAAAAAGAAGGCAATTGTTTTTGTGCTGTCTGATTTCATGACGAAAGATTACGACCGTATTTTGCGCATTGCAGCTAAACGACACGATGTTACCGGCATAAAAGTGTACGACAAACGCGAACAAGATTTAAACAATGTGGGTTACGTTTTAATGCAAGATGCCGAAACAAACGAAGCACAATATGTAAACACAGGCGACGCCAATGTGCGTAAAGCCTACCGCGAACATTACCAAGAATTAGAAGATTATTTTACAACAACATTTACACGCAGCGGCGCCGGAGTTATTAAAACAGCTACCGATGACAGCTACGTTAAAAAACTATTGGCTTACTTTAAAGCACGATAATATGAACAAATTAGTAGTTGCGTTATTTTTAAGTTTATGTACTTTGGCAGGTTTTGCCCAGGTAACATCGGCGGTAGATTCAACTCAAATAAAAATAGGTTCGGCGTTTAACCTAACCATTAAGGCAAACGCAAACGAAGGCAGCAAAGTGGTTTTTCCAAACCAGCAGAATATTGGTCCGTTTGAAGTGTTGGAACAATCTAAAACCGATACTGTTTTAAACGGATCGCAAATGGAACTGACAAAAAAATATACCTTAACACAGTTTGATGAAGGTGATTATGTAGTTCCACGCTTATCGGTTTATATAGATGGAAAAAATCATCAAACCAATTTGTTCAACATTAAAGTGAACAATGTTACGGTTGATACCTTGAAGCAGCCAATGCACGATATTAAAGCACAAATTGGTGGCGAAACCGATACCGATAAATTATGGAAATATTTGTTTGGTATTTTATTTTCTATAATTGCCGGTGTAGCAGCCTATTTTATTGTTAAACGTATTCAAGATAAAAATTTAACCGAAGAAGATTTATACAAAACGCCGTTAGAAAAAGTAACCAAAAAATTACAGTTGTTAGATTCTAAACGATTGGTTTTAAACGGCGATGTAAAATCGTATTATTCTGAAATGACCGATGTTATCAGGGATTATATCGAAGAAGTTTTTGAAATCCCCGCAAAAGAATCAACAACATCAGAGGTAATTCAGATGCTTTTTCAAACCATAAAAACAAAAAAAATACAGTTAAGCAAAGAATCGGTTAACGATTTAAAACGTGTGTTGCAAACTGCCGATTTGGTAAAATTTGCAAAATCGGAACCCATGATGAACGAGATCGAACAAGATCGTAGAACATCAGAAATGATTTCGGTTTCTATTGATAAAGCCATTCCTCGTTTTTCAGAAGAACAATCAGAACGTGTAAAACTACGTGAGCGTCGTTTCAAAAAACGCAAGCAAATGCGTTTATGGATACCTATTGGCGTAACTGGAATTTTACTTTTAGCAACTGGAGTAGTTTACATAGTTCAGGCAATTCGTTCAGGATACGAATGGAGTATTTTTGCATCGAACAAAAGTTTGTATGAGCGCGAATGGGTAACGTCTGACTATGGTTTTCCGGCAGTTATCTTAAGTACACCCGAAGCGTTAACGCGCGTGCAAATGCCTCAATCCGATAAAGAAAAACAACAATCGCAAACCAGCGTTTTTGCTTATTCAAACCTTAAAACTCAATTGATAATTGCCGTTGGTACAACCGCAACACAAACAAATGATTCTATTAATTTAGATCAAATGCTAAAATATAAGCTCGATCTAACAGCAAAACAATACGGAGCTAAAGATGTAACCTACAATGCCGAAGAATTTACCCAAAACGGTGTACGCGGAATTAGAGGTACGGGAACATTGGTGGCGCAGAACTTTATATCGGGCGAAGCTATAAAAATGCAGTACGATATGTACGTTTTTATTCAGCAAAACGGTATTCAGGAAGTAAGTGTTTTGTTTAAAGAAGGCGATGAATACGGCGCAAAAATAGATCAACGAATTATTGAATCCATTCAATTAAATGTAGCAAATACAAATGAGTAATATAACCTTTTTAAATCCGCAGTTTTTTTGGTTGCTATTACTTTTACTGCCTTTGGGCTGGTATTGGTACGTTAACAGAAAAAACGAGAAAGTTCCTGTAAAAATAAGCAGCATACAAGGTTTTAAAAACAGTAAAACCTTGTTAACAAAAATGTATCCGCTGCTTTTTGTATTACGTGCTATGGCATTTGTTGCATTAATTGTAGCTTTGGCTAGACCGCAAACGGTAGATAAAAGCACAAAATCTAAAATTACAAACGGTGTTGACATTGTTCTGGCTACCGACGTTTCTGGTTCGATGCTTTCACGAGATTTAAAACCAAACCGTTTAGAAGCTTTGAAAGGTGTAGCTGCCGATTTTATTAAACAACGTACTGACGATCGTTTGGGAATTGTTGTTTATGCAGCCGAAGCTTATACAAAAGCACCTGTTACAAGCGATAAAAACATGTTGTTGAATCAGTTGGCTGATATTAAATACGATCGAATTATTCAAGATGGAACAGGTATTGGCGTTGGTTTGGCAACAGCGGTTAACCGTTTAAAAGACAGCAAGGCAAAAAGCAAAGTGGTTATTTTAATGACCGACGGGGTGAACAATTCCGGGTTGATTGATCCGCAAATGGCTGCCGATATTGCCAAAGAGTTTAAAATTAAAGTTTACACCATTGGTATTGGTACCAACGGAATGGCAGAAACTCCTGTGTCAATCAAACCGAACGGCGAATTAGAATACAAACGTATGAAGGTGGAGATTGATGAAAATCTGATGAAAAGCATCGCTCAAAAAACAGGCGGTAAATATTTCCGTGCAACAGATACCAAACGATTAGAAAATATTTACGAAGAGATAAATCAATTGGAAAAAACAAAAATAGACGAACAGAAGTTTGTTCAACGTACCGAATTATTTCGTCCGTTAGCGCTTTTGGCATTGGTTTTATTACTGGTTGAATTTATTTCGAGAAAAACATTATTTAAAGGATTCGTGTAAAATGTGGGGATTAGATACACCTTTTTATTTCTATTTACTACTGTTAATTCCAATATTAATAGCAGTTTACCTATGGAATACCGTTTGGAAAAAAAAGAAAATTACCGAATTTGGTTCTGGTAACTATTTAAAACGTTTGGCTCCCGAAGCATCAACCACAAGCAAACCGCTTATAAAAATGGTGTTGCTGGCTGTAACTGTTTTCGCGTTGATTATTGCATTGGTGAATCCAAAATTCGGAACAAGAATAGAAACCGTAAAACGCCAAGGTGTTGATATTGTTTTTGCAATCGATGTTTCTAAAAGTATGCTGGCAGAAGATATTGCGCCATCGCGTTTGGGAAAATCAAAACAACTGGCATCGCAAATCATCAATAATTTGGCATCCGATCGTATCGGAATTGTAGGTTATGCAGGATCGGCTTTCCCAATGTTACCAATTACGACTGATTACAGCATGGCGAAAATGTACATTCAAGACATGCACACCGAAATGGTTTCAAGCATGGGAACGGCACTTCGCGAAGCTATTGAAGTTGGAAGTAATTATTTTGATGATCCAAAAACCAGCAAAGTAATGATTTTGATTTCTGATGGCGAAGATCACGGCGAAGGAATTAGCGATGCCATTGCAATGGCTAAAGATAAAGGCATTAAGATTATTACAATTGGAGTTGGAACTCCGGATGGCGGACAAATTCCTATTAAAGAAAACGGCAGAACAATCGATTATAAAAAAGATACCGATGGATCTACCGTTGTTACCAAATTAAACGATGCTACTTTAAAGGAAATTGCAAAAAGTACCGACGGTGTTTTTATTTACGGAAGTAAGACTGATGAGGTGTTGCAATTGGTAGATCAAACCTTACAAAAAATAGAAAAAACCGATTTTGAATCGCAACAAATTGCCGATTTTCAGTCGCAGTTTCAATGGTTTATCGGTCTGGCATTATTGCTATTGATTATTGATAGTTTGGTGTTGGAACGCCGCACAGCGTGGATGAAGAAAATTAATTTATTTAACGAGAAATAACATGAAACACTTTTGGTATATCATATTAGTACAATTAGTTATGCTGAATGCTGTTGGGGCACAATCATATAAATCGGAATTAGCGAACGGTAACCAGAGTTTTAGTGTAAAAAATTACACCAAAGCAGAGCAAACCTACCGTAAAGCATCGGCTAAAGAAAAAGAAAATACCGCTGCACAATACAACAAAGCAAACAGTATTTACAAAATGCAGTCAATGAACGAAGCGGTTTCGGCTTATCAAACCGCATTAAAATCGGCAAAAACCAAAGAAGAAAAACATCAAATTTTTCACAACATGGGCAATGCTTTTATGAAATTGAAAGATTACGGAAGTGCCGTTGAAGCTTATAAAAATGCGTTGCGAAATAATCCGAATGATGATAAAACGCGATACAATTATGCGTTAGCAAAGAAAATGCAGAAAGAAAATCCTGATCAGAATAAAGATAATAAAGACAACAAGCAAAATCAGGATCAAAACAAAGACAAAAAAGATCAGGATAAGAAAGACGATCAAAACAAGGATCAGAAAGACAAGAACGATCAAAATAAAGATAAAAAAGACGATAAAGGCGATCAGGATAAAAAAGATCAACAAAATAAAGACGGACAAGGCGATAAAGATAAAAAAGACAAAGAACAGCCTAAGCCAAATCCGCAACAACAAAAGCAAAACCAGTCTAAACAGCAAATGGAAAACATGTTAAAAGCGTTAGACAATCACGAACAAGGCGTTCGTGAACGTATCCAAGGTCGTGAGCAAAAAGGTAAACCAGTATCGTCACCAACACAAAAAGATTGGTAAAAACTATGTACGCAAAACATTTCATATATACGTTTTTAGCTTTATTTACAAGCATAGCTACTTGGGCGCAGTTTCAGTTGAAAACCCAAGTTAGCAGTCAGTCTATTGGAATTAATCAGGTATTGGAAGTTCGCTTTACCATGACTGATGACGGCGATGATTTTAAACGACCTTCGTTTGATGGATTTGAAGTTGTAGGCGGACCTATGCAATCTGTTAGTCACAGCTGGGTTAACGGAAGAACCAGTATGGAAAAGAGCTTTTCATTCTTTGTTCAACCTAAAAAGAAAGGAAACTTGGTTATTGGATCGGCTTCGGTTACGTTTGAAGGAAAGCAGTATAAATCACAACAAGTTACCATTCATGTAGGCGATGCCGTACAAGAACAACCGCGACCACAACAACGACGCCGTGATCCGTTTGCTATTTTCGACGAAATGGAAGAGGAATTGTTACGAAGACAACGCCAACAGCAACAACAACTTCCTAAAAACATGGGTCAAGGAATTCATTTGGTTGCAAAAGTTTCAAAAACCAGCGCGTACGTTAACGAACCTATCACTGTTGAATATGGTTTATATGTAAGCGATCAGGCTGGATTTAATACTATGGCAGTGAAAAACATGCCGAAGTACCAGAACTTCTGGAATCACATGATCGAACAAAAACAGCAAACGGTAACGCGTGCAACATTAAACGGTAAAAGCTACCGCTACCTTGCACTGCAAAAAGCTGTTTTATTACCGCAAAAAGACGGTACTTTAAAGATTGATCCTTTAGAACTGGAATTAGACGAACAATATTATACAGGTCGTGCTGATGTTTTTGGAATGCCCGAAATAGGAATCCGCAAAAAAGTATATTCATCGGGTACAAAAACCATTCAGGTTAAACCATTGCCGCTTGATAGTCAACCGGCAGGTTATACGGGCGCTGTGGGAACGTATCAGTTTAATGTTCAGGCAAACAAAACATCGGTAAAAGCCAACGAACCTTTAGAATTGATTTTAACCGTTCAAGGAAAAGGAAATTTAGATTTATTGACGTTGCCAAAACCTGTTGCACCAACGGCATTGGAGCTTTATGATCCTGAAAAAATCAATCGTGTAAATAAAAGTATATCGGCAGGAATGGAAGGTTCAAAAGCCGAGAAATATGTAGTTGTTCCGCAATACAAAGGCACTTACACTATAGAACCGATTACTTTTTCGTATTTCGATACCGCTTCAAAAACCTATAAAACCATCACATCGCAACCTATTACCATTGAAGTTACCGATGGGCCGGAACTGCCAACAAACGCTTCTATGAACAATAAAGCTGAAGTGGTAAGTAGTAAAATGCAAATGCAGCCTTTGAATAAGAATATTGAATGGTTTAACGGGAATTTCATCACTCAGAATAATTCGTTTTATGCGTGGTGGTTAGCACCTTTATTACTGTTGCCAATTGTATTTTTAGCCAAAAATGTATCCGACAAAAAAGCGGGCGATGTTAGTGGAAACAAACTAAAAGCTAGCAACAAACTGGCTAAAAAATACCTATCGGCAGCTAAAACGCAAATCGGAAACAAAGAAGCTTTTTACGAAGCTTTGGAACGATGCCTGCACAATTATTTAAAGGCGAAGTTGAAAATTGAAACCACCGAAATGAGTAACGATACCATTACCGAATTGTTACAGAATAACCAGATAAACGATCAGGATATTTCGACATTTATATCGATAAAAACAACGTGTGAAATGGCTCGGTACGCTCAAATGGATATTCAAACCATGCAGAACGATTACGATTTGGCGGTGCAGTTGATTAATTCAATCGATAAACAAATAAAAAAGTAATATGAAACAGTTATTGATACTTTTTTTAAGTTTTTGCTTTTCGTTGGGTTTACAAGCTCAAGAAAATAACGATGCGCTTTTTACTAAAGGAATAAACGCTTTTAACGAGAAAGATTACGCAGCATCGGCACAGGTTTTTGAAAAATTGGTAAAGACAGATTCGTTAAACGCTACGTTGCATTACAATTTAGGCACGGCTTATTTACGTTTGCAAAATACGGCGTTGAGTATTTATCATTTGGAAAAATCGTTGAAACTGCAACCCGATTATGAGCCGGCGCGCATCAACCTGAATTTTGCCGAAAAGCTTAAAACCAAAGTTACCAAAGGCAATTTACCAATACCTCAACAACAAATGTTGTACAGCGTTTTTAATTTTTTAAAGCCAAATGCGTGGGCTTATCTAGCAATTGCAAGTATGTTTTTAACGGTTGTTGTTTTGATTGTTTACCGTTTAAATAGTAATGCAACTGCTAAAAAAGCACTTTTTACCTTGAGTATTTTTACGTTGGCAATCAGTATCGGAAGTTATTTTATATCGAAAAACCAGTCTGACTATTTGTTGATGAACAATTATGTTATTGTAAAAGATAAAGATGTGTTGTTGATGAACGAGCCAAGATCGGTTTCCAAAATAACTGCGACTTTGAACGAAGGCGAAAAAGGATTTATACAGGAAGAAACCAATCAATGGATAAAAATTCAGCTGCAAAATGACACCATTGGCTGGGTTGATAAAAATAATGTGTTACAGTATTAAAATGTGGTAAGTTTCGGCTTACCATTTTTATTTAATAACTTTATAAAAACAAATTTCTATGGCATTAGACAGCACCTCCGTAATTATAGAAACCATGCAATCGAGTTTCTTAAAATGGCGCGATTTTTCTCTGGATGATCGCATTTCGGTTTTAAAGAACATCAAAGAAAAGTTGCTACAAAATAAACGCGATTACGCATACGCGATTACAACCGATATGAACAAGCCAATAAAACTGGCAATTGCAGAAGTTGAAAAATGTGCTTACTTGTGCGATTATTACATAGAAAATGCAGCACAGTTTCTGGAAGATCAGGAAGTAAAAACCGGTTGGGGTAAAAGTTACATCACGTTTCGTCCGTTGGGTGTTTTATTGGGAGTTATGCCGTGGAATTTTCCTTTTTGGCAGGTTTTCCGTTTTGTAATTCCAAGTTTGCTTACCGGAAACGTATTTGTTGTAAAACACGCAAGCAATGTGCCGTTAAGCGCCAAAGCATTGGAAGATGTTTTTAATGTTGATACCATCGATTTCCCGATTTATAAAGATCTTTCTATAAAAAGCAGCGAAGTTGCCAATGTAATTGCTAATCCAATCATTAAAGCGGTTTCGTTAACAGGAAGTGAACATGCAGGTAGATCGGTTGCAGAAACTGCAGGAAAGCATCTTAAAAAATGTGTATTGGAATTAGGCGGAAGCAATGCTTTTATTGTGTTGAACGATGCCGATTTAAACTGTGCTGCCGAAAAAGCCGTTAACGCACGCATGCAAAATGCCGGACAAAGCTGTATTGCCTCAAAACGATTTTTGATTCACGAAGCTGTTTATAATCAGTTTGTAGATTTGTTCAAACAGAAATTAAGCACGTTGATTTTAGGCGATAAATATGATGAAACGGTTACTTTCGGATCAATGGCTCGAGAAGATTTAGCAGTTGAATTAGAAAATCAATTGGAAAAAAGTGTAGCAAAAGGAGCAACAATAATTGCCGGCGGTAAACGTAACAGAGCATTTTTTGAACCTACTTTGGTTACCAATGTTACGGTTGATATGCCTGTTTTTGCCGAGGAAACTTTTGGTCCGTTGGCTGCAATTATTCCTTTTAAAACCATTGACGAAGCAATTGAATTAAGCAATAAATCGAACTTTGGATTGGGTGCCAGTATTTTTACTGATAATCCGCAACAATTAGATAATTACCTGCACTTATTTGATGAAGGCGCTTTGTTCATTAACGAAATGATTGTATCAGATCCGCATTTGCCTTTCGGTGGCATTAAAAATTCTGGTTACGGTCGCGAATTATCTCATTTTGCTTTGTACGAATTTGCGAATATTCAAACGGTTGTTATAAAGTAAGTCGCTACATTTTTTTACCACATAGCTTTATTACCTTAACTATTAAACGGTTAAATTGAATAGCGGACTTTAGAGATATCGTTCATAATCAATTTTGTATAAAGTAAAAGAATGCTTTGCAGGTTCTTAAATTTAATTTTTAAAAATCGGGGTTTATCTGTGTAATCTGTGGTAAATAAAACTATAAAGGGGAATAGCGAATATTCTTAAAAAAGTTCAGATAAAATTTCTATCGATTTAATCTGTTTGAATCCTACAATATGTGTTTCGTAATAAGCTAACAACAACTTTAAAAGTGATCTGCGTTGCATGTTTGTCAGCACCACTTTTTTATCAATTAAAGAAAGATCGAACAATTTTCGGAATAAAATCGTCTCCTCTTCATTAAAACAATTAGGCGTATAATGCATGGTGAAACTACCTTCGTGCGGATTGAAATAAAGCGAATCTTTATCGGAATCATCAGGATAAAAACCTAAATATTTGGTAAGGTTTATTAAAATCCACAAATGAAAATCGGTCGAAAAAGAATGCTCGTCAAACCAAACCAAAGCCGTTTTTAAAAACAGAAACAAATCATTGTTGGGTTGCTCTTCTTTTATGCTGTGACTTAAAACTTCGGCAATAAAAATACTGACGCTGTTTTTGTAAAACTCCAACGAAATGGTCTGATACGGATAAGCCAGCTTCAGTTCATTAATATACTCTAACGAACCTTTGTTTTTATGGGTTGCATCGATATACAACTGGTTTAACGGCTGAAAATACGCGCTGTTTAATCCTTTGTTTTTTGCCGAAAAAGCATTACGAACAAAATAGGTTTTTAAGCCAAAATGCTGGGTAAAACACTTTACAATCAGGCTTTTTTCCTGATAACGCAAGGCACTTAAAACAATGGCTTCGGTTTTAATCTGCATTAACGAATAATCATCACTTTTTTAACTGCGTCTAATTCGCCGTCTGCCGAAGTAATAAAAATCATGTACACTCCAGAAGGTACTTTCGAACCTGAAAAAGACAGCGTGTTCCAAGTAACCGTTCCGCCTAACGATTTGGTTTCATGAACCAGATTTCCGGCAATATCGGTAATTTTCACCGTGGCATCGCTAACCAATCCGCTTATTTTTACATCGCCAGAAAAGCCAGGTTTTACCGGGTTTGGATATACTTTAATATCGTCTAAATCTGCTGTTGGTGTTGTAGCGTAATTTTTAAAAGACACCATACCTTCGCGTGTAACAAAATACACTTCTCCGGTAGATCCATCAATAGTTACAGCAGTAACATCGTTGCTTGGTAATGGCGAATTTGCTGTCGTAAAATTATAAAGCGTTTGGTATCGATCAGAAATCAAAAACACCCCCGATTCTGCTATGGATACCCATTTATTGTTCGATCCGTCTACCGTAATGTTTAAAATTTCCTGTTCGTAGAAAAGCTCTTCTACATTCTCTCCGTACTCAATTTTGATATTGGTTGCTGTTAACTGCGAACTTGTTAAAAACTGATCTACATTTCTAATAACACGCAAACCTTTTGCTGTTCCAATCCACAATTCATTTTTATAATCTAATGCAATAGAACGCACACCCACGTTAGGCAGCCCATTGTTTGTACCAATTTTCATGGCTTTGTTGTTGCGTGTTTCGTTAAAAGCAAACAAACCACTTAAACGGCTGGCAAACCATTTGGTGCTGTTTTTATCGATCACAGGCAGTAAATACGCATCACTTCCTGGATTATTACTTTCCAAAATATTAGATGTGTACTTGTTAAACTGATTATTTGAATTGATGGAAATCAAAGCAGGATCTTCTCCTGCTGTATTTGTAATCCAACCCGTTCCATTTCTGTCAAAAGCTACTCCGTAAATACGTAAATCGGTTGGGATAATCGGTGTAAAAACATCGGTATTAGTATCGTCATAAACTGTTAATTGCTTAGTGTTTAAATCGAAAATTCCTAAACCGTCATTAAAAGTACTCAAATACGCCAAATTAGGTTTTTGCGGATTAAAACTGATATTTACGGTTGATTGTAATCCGTTTAATTCTTGATTTGAAATATGTTGCCACGATTGCATATTTTTATAGGTGCTGATGCCGTATTTTGTTAATCCGTTTGGCTCGTAGGGATTCATATCAACACCGTAACCTCCAAAAGTTAACCAAAGGTCTTTTTTATTTACAACTGCCGATGAAATATTGTTGCTTAAAGGACCATCAGGAGATATTACTTCTATATTTTCTTTATTTTCTAAAGGAACTTTTAAACCACCGTTCCTATTAGTTGCTAAATAATAATTTCCGTTTGAAAATGTAGCATCGCTTACACCGCCTTTTTCAGCAAAAGAATAAACAAATTCGTTGTAAACGGTTAAATCTGTTGTACGTAAACGAGCGGCTTCTTGTGTAATTTCAATTAAAACATCGCCCGCAATACTAAACTTTAAAAAACCTTCCCAAACATCGCCTACCGTATCAATTTGGTTTGTGGTAGAGATTGTGTTTAAAGAGAAATCATCTTTTACTCCGATTAATTTGTTTGAAAACGTTGCCAATTCAATCCAATTACCAAAATCAATAACCTGCCAATTGTTATAATCGATCAAATTACTGTTGATAGATGCTTTTTTAATTCCTTCGTTTTCAACCGCGGCATACACCTGATTGTTAAAAATAGCCATTGTTTTTACGTTCGCCATTTCGCCACCCACTGCTATATAAAAGGTATCACCAAAATGATTGTCGGTTAAACGCACCGTTGTAATACCGTAACCTGTAGCCAAATAGGCAAAGCCGGCATGAACAACTATCTTATTAATTTTCTTTTGATTATCTGGAATGTTGGTTTTAGAAAAAATATCATTTAAATGATAAATTTTATCGGCAGCCAAATCAATAATCGCTACTTTACCATTGGTGCTACCAACTACTAATTTTTTATAATCTTTGGCATAACCCAATGTGCTAATTCCATTGATCTTTAATCCGCTTACGGTATTAAAAACCTCGGTTTCTTTGCTGTATTCGTTGTAAGCAAAAACACTGTTATCTGTTGCAACGTATATGTTTTGATCGTCTTTTTCTACCGCTTTTGTTTCCTGATACGAATAGTAACCTTTCCACAACTGGTTTGTTTGTGCTACTGAAACAAACGATACTAAAAAGAAAAATAATTGATAATAGAATTTCATACGGACTTGATTTCAAAGATTGAAACGTTTTTTTTATAAAAATAGTATAAATTGAGATATGTAACGCTATGAAATTTAAAAAGTCATTTCAAAAGAAGTTAGCCTTTAGAATTATTATTTGCTAAAAACCAAAATGCAAATGGTATGCAAAATATAAAATAAGAAATATCAACGGTACTATTTGTAAATGCTTGAGTGAATCCTTGCAAACAGATATAATATATTAGATAAATTAATATGCTTACAAAAAAAACTATAGCATTATAAAAATAAACATCATTTATATTCTTACATAAAAACGAAGTCCCTATTGCTATTAATACAAAAAGAATAGTATATTCAAATGGTATTAGGAAAGTTGATTGTACTATAAACGGATTCATTTGTTTAAAATCTTCTAAATGCCCATAAACAACAGGAATAAATGTTAAAGCAAATACTAATAGACTTATAATTCCTAAAATAGTTAATTGTTTAAATTGAATGGCTTTTGTGCGCAATAAATATAGAAAGCAGATGATATAAGAAATAACAAACACATTTCTTGTTGATATTAATAATCCTATAAAAATCCCTGAGATTATTAATGTTTTATGAGAAAAAACTTTTTGATTTAGGATGTAAATTAAAGAACCCAAAACCAACGAAGCATTAAAGAATATATTACTGCGGCAAATAACTTCCCACAAATTAAAAAATGATGATAAGATTAATAGTAGAACAAGACCTCTAATTATGAAATTAACTCTCTTATAACACATTAACCAATAAAAAAACAACACTCCTATAATTGACAAAAAACCCAATTCGCCAATTAAATAAAAAGGTAAGGACAAAATAAAATAGAACGGCATTGGTCCCGGTGGATTTCCTGCAAAACTTTTTGCAAAATAAGCATACTCATTAGCAAAATAACTATCCCAAAAAGACGAAATTACACTCCACCGGTCAACATTCAATGTTTCTATTGGAACTTTCTTCCAAATTACAAGGCACACAACTATGAAAACAATAATAAGGCTAATTTCTATTTTCTTATTAATAAATTTTAAAATATTTCTGTTTCGATACAAAACAATATAGAGTAGTGAAACCAAAACCGACAATAAAGCTGCCCAAGGAGTAACTCTTTCTAAATATTTGTAGGTAAACAAAAAATTCACAAATAAAAATAAAGCTAAACTAATGTTTCTCTTTAGAAGTAAATCTCTCATTGTTGAAATATTTTAGCTTTATACAATCCTATTTTATTTACAAAGTACAGAAAAGACACTCTTAAAACTCCTAAACCATAAGTGATACTCCTTGATAAATTTATTGAAGAAGCTTCTTCAAAATATTTAGTTGGACAGGTTATTTCAGCTATTTCAAAATTCTTATCAAACACTTGAGCCAGAAATTCGTTATCAAACACAAAATCGTCAGAATTATCATTGTATTTAACTGTTTGCAAAACCTTTTTAGAAAAAGCACGATATCCTGTATGGTATTCAGACAGCTTTTGATTCATCAATATATTTTGGGTTAGTGTAAGAAATCGGTTTGCAATATATTTGTAAAGAGGCATTCCCCCTTTTAAAGCTCCTTTGCCTAAAATTCTTGATGCTATAACCACATCATACAAACCATTTGCAATAATATAGCTCATAGAATGAATTAGCTTTGGAGTATATTGATAATCAGGATGAAGCATAATTACAATATCAGCATCTAATTCTAAAGCTTTATTATAGCAAGTTTTCTGGTTGCCACCATACCCTTTATTTTCATCATGCTTGATTATATTTTTAATTCCTAAGCGACTTGCTTCCTCAGAGGTGTTATCTAAACTATTGTCATCTACTAAAACGACGTCATCTACAATATCAAAAGGAATTTCATTATATGTTTGCTCTAAAGTTTTAGATGCATTATAAGCTGGTAGTACAACTACTATTTTTTGGTTATTGATCATTTTTAGTTAAATCAATTACAAATATAAAATTAATTGATAGTATTACAGTAATACAATCAATTTAAAAAGAAAATCCCCAATTATGAATTGGGGATTTATATTATTACTTCAAAGCCTGTTCAATATCGGCAATTAAATCTTCTATATCTTCCACGCCAACGCTTAAGCGCACCATGTCATCGGTAACGCCAATTTCTGCACGTTTTTCTGCCGGGATTGAAGCATGTGTCATCAATGCCGGATGATTCGCCAAAGATTCTACTCCACCTAAAGATTCTGCCAAAGTAAATACTTTCAACTTTTCTAAAAACGAAATAGCATCGGCTTTTGCACCCGATTTAAATGTAAACGAAACCATTCCGCCAAAACCTTTAGGCATTTGCTTTTTAGCTAAATCATGTTGCGGATGCGATGCCAAACCAGGATACAACACTTTATCAATTAACGGATGTTGTTCTAAAAACTCAGCTACTTTTTGTCCGTTAAAACAATGACGCTCTACACGTAAATGCAACGTTTTAATTCCACGCAAAACCAAGAAACATTCTTGCGGACCCAAAGTTGCACCCGTTGCAAACTGCGTAAAATGCAATTGTTTTCCTAATTCTTCGTCTTTAATAATCAAAGCTCCCGCAATAACGTCTGAATGTCCGCCTAAATATTTTGTAGCAGAATGCATCACAATATCAGCACCCAAATCTAACGGTTTTTGTAAATAGGGTGTTGCAAACGTATTATCAACCGCAAATAATAAGTTGTGCTTTTTGGTGATCGTTGCAATAGTTTCGATATCTGCCAATTTCATTAACGGATTCGTAGGTGTTTCAATCCAAACTAATTTGGTTTTGTCGTTAATTTTCGATTCAAACAACGCTAAATCGTTCATATCGATAAAGTGAAACTTAATACCTAAATCCTGATAAAAACGCGTAAATAATCTGTACGTTCCACCATATAAATCGTCCATTGCAATTACTTCATCATTCGGCTTCAACAAGCGCATAACGCAGTCAATTGCCGCCAAGCCAGACGAAAATGCCAAACCGCGCGCGCCGTTTTCAATACTTTCTAAAGCGTGCTCTAAAGCAGTACGTGTTGGATTATCGGCACGGCTGTATTCGTAGCCTGTATGAACGCCCGGACTTGTTTGTGCAAAGGTTGATGTATGGTAAACCGGCGGCATTACCGCACCGGTTGATGGGTCGTGATGCTGCCCGCCGTGTATAACTTTGGTGTTGAATTTCATAATTTTTGTAATTTTAAAAATAAGCGTAAAGATACCACTTAAAACCGACTAAAATTTATAGATTTGCTTAAAATTAAAGGCGCTGTTTTTAATGATAAAATATTTACTATTTATTTGTTTATCAATTGGTTTTGTGAGTTGTAAGAAGGAAATTCCGCTACAAATAACCACTAAAACCTACGATTTAAAATCGGATTTGGATTGTACCGAGGGAAATTGCACGTATGTACATTTCGAAATTCCGTTTGTATCGGGCAACGAAGCCGTTTCAAAATCTATGAACGATCGTTTTTTTAAGTTTGTCCAAAGCATTGTAGCTCTTCAAAACGATAAAAAAACCAGTTCGTACGATACACTGGCATTAAACTTTATTCATAATTACAACGAAGTTTACAGAACCTATCCGGATCATGCCGTTGCGTGGGAAGCTAATTTTAAAGTGAATCATAAAGAGGTATCGCCTAAAGTTTATCAAGTGGTTTGGGATTATTATATTTTTACGGGTGGTGCGCACGGAATGCAGGCTTCAAAGGTTTTCTTATTTGATTTATCAACAGGAAATATCATTCCGACAAAAGATCTGTTCATTAATTTTGAAGGATTTAAAAACTTTGCCGAAACCGAATTTAAAAAGCAATTGAATATTACGGGCAACTTGAATGATGCCGGATTTACTTTTGAAAACAACCAATTTAAATTATCCGAAAACTTTTACGAAACCAGAACCGAATGGATTTTACATTACAATCCGTACGAAATTGCGCCGTATGTACAAGGGTCAACCATTATAAAACTCCCTAAACAACAAGTAGAGCGTTTTTTAAACCCTCTTTACTTTAAAAATTAATTATTTTGAGCGTTTACAAAAATCTGTTTAAAACCACCTTAATCTACGGAATAGCAACGGTTGTTCCTAAAATGATTGGTTTTTTTATGGCGCCACTTCATATCGATTGGTTGCCTAAAGATGCTTATGCCGATTATACATTGATTTTTTCGTGGATGATGTTTTTTAACGTGGTGCTTTCATTTGGTATGGAAACCGCTTTCTTTCGTTTCTATAACAAGCAAGAAAATAAAAACGAGGTTATTAATAACACCATTTTATTTTTAATGGCTGTTTGCGCTGTATTTTTAATAGGCGTTTATGCTTTTAAAAGTTATATTGATACTTATTTTGGAATTTCACCTACCGTTGTAAGCTACTTAATCTGGATTTTAGTTTTAGATAGTTTGGTGATAATACCATTTGCTATTTTACGTGCCGAACAACGACCAATAAAATACAGCTTTATAAAAATCACCAATGTTCTAGTAAATACAACGTTAACAGTTTTGTTTTTATACATAATACCTAAATCTTTAGAAAACAATGCAAGTTCGTGGTTGCAAAATTATTATCAGAAAGATTTTCAGGTTGGGTATTTATTTTTATCGAACATCATTGCCAGTTTGGTTACAATTCTGTTGCTTTCTAAATACTATTTAAAGTTAAAATTAAAATTCAACAAACAGCTTTGGAAAGAAATGGTTCTGTACAGCTTTCCGGTTATGATTGGCGGTTTGGCATTTGTTGTAAATGAAACATTTGACAAAGTGTTTTTAGAAGAATTACTACCCGAAAGTTTTGTAGATTTAGGATTAGCAAGTTACGGAGCCATCTATAAAATTGGTGTTTTTATGGTGTTATTCCGCATGGCTTATTCGTTGGGAATTGAACCTTTCTTTTTTAGCTATGCCAAGAATGACGATGCTCCGATAAAATATGCAACCATAACAAAGTATTTCATTATTTTTGGAAGTTTTACAATGATTGTAATTGTTGTCTTTGCCGATCTAATCAAGCTGTTTTATATACCGAAAAAAGAATATTGGTTTGCAATGGAAATTGTTCCGTATATTATTTTAGCAAACCTTATGTTGGGTATTTACACCAATTTATCGGTTTGGTACAAAATTCAAGACAAGACAAAAATCGGAGCCTATATTTCGGTTTTCGGGGCGATTGTAACAGTTGTTTTAAATTACATTTTGATCCCGAAAATTGGCTTAATAGGATCTGCCATCACAACATTAGCAGCCTACGCAACAATGATGCTTATATCATTTGTGTTGGGACAAAAATCATATCCAATTCCGTATGACAAAAAAGCCATTGCACTTTATTTAGGAACCGCCGTTTTGTTTTCTTTTGGATACTTTTACAATTTCAGAGAGAATTATTTCGTTGGAATAACATACATTCTTATATTCGTAGCATTGATTTATTATAACGAAAAAGTAATGATTCAACGCATATTAAAATCTGTTTTAAAAAAATGAAAATAAATATTATCAACAAATCGCAACACGCCTTACCAAGCTACGAAACCATTGCTTCGGCAGGAATGGATTTGCGTGCAAACCTAACGCAGCCAATCGTCATAGAACCTATGGATCGTGCCTTAATTCCAACAGGTTTGTTTATGGAATTACCAATTGGTTACGAAGCACAAGTGCGTCCGCGCAGTGGTTTGGCATTAAAAAAAGGAATCACTTGTTTAAATTCACCAGGAACAATCGATGCTGATTACCGTGGCGAAGTAGGTGTTATTTTAGCCAATTTATCAAAAGAAACCTTCGTGGTAGAAAACGGCGAACGCATTGCACAAATGGTTATCGCAAAGCACGAACGTGCTGAATGGGTAGAAGCAGAAGAATTATCAACAACAGAACGCGGTGCAGGCGGATTTGGTAGCACTGGTGTAAAATAAAACACTTATCCTGCAAGGTTTTAATAACCTTGTAGGATTAAAAATTATAAACCTACAAGGTCTGTTAGACCTTGCAGGAAACTAAAAAATAAATATTAAAAATGAAAATAATCGTACCAATGGCAGGTCGTGGTTCACGCTTGCGTCCACATACATTAACAACTCCAAAACCATTAATTCCAATTGCAGGCAAACCAATTGTTCACCGTTTGGTAGAAGATATTGCCAAAGTAATTAATCAACCAATCGACGAAATTGCGTTCATTATTCACGAAAGTTTTGGTAAAAAAGTAGAGAAAGATTTAGTTGCCATTGCAGAAAAATTAGGAGCTAAAGGAACTATTTGTTATCAGAACGAAGCGTTGGGAACAGCACATGCCATTTTGTGTGCTAAAGAAAGCATGCAGGGACCAATCGTTGTTGCATATGCAGATACTTTGTTCCGTGCCGATTTTACGTTAGATTCTTCTGCCGATTCTGTTATTTGGGTTAAGGCTGTAGAAGATCCATCGGCGTTTGGAGTGGTTCAGTTGAATGACAAAAACGAGATTGTTGATTTTGTTGAAAAACCGACAGAATTTGTTTCGGATTTAGCGATTATTGGAATTTATTTCTTTAAATCTGCCGAAAATTTACGAAGCGAATTAGAATATCTTTTAGATAATAAAATTGAAAAAAGCGGAGAATATCAGTTAACCGATGCTTTAGAAAACATGAAACAGAAAGGTTTGCGTTTTGTTCCGGGTAAAGTTGATGAATGGATGGATTGCGGAAACAAAAACGTAACGGTTGATACCAATAACCGTATGTTGAACTTCTTGCATCAAGACAATGAAAACCTTGTAGCATCAACAGCTGTTATAGAAAATTCTACCATTATTCCGCCGTGTTATATTGGCGAAAACGTAATGCTTAAAAACGCAACGGTTGGTCCGAATGTTTCTTTGGGCGATAATTCTAAAGTTGAAAATGCTACCATTAAAAACAGTTTGATACAAACCAACGCCACCGTAAAAAATGCCGATTTAGACAATGCAATGATTGGTAATTTTGCAAGCTTTAACGGTAAGTTTACCAACATAAGTATAGGTGATTACAGTGTGTTAGAATAATCATAAAAAAATCCGTGTTCGCGGATTTTTTTGTTTCTTTATCGTTTTAATTTCAAGAATGAAACAAATTTTTATCATATTAAGTATTGCATTTTTTGCGGTTTCCTGTAAATCGTCAAAGAAAAATACGCCTGCGCCGGAAAATCAAACCGAAAATACGGCAGGAACTATTATTGTAGAACCAAAAGCCGAAAACACATCAAAAAAAGCAAATAAGAAAGCAATTACCGAAATGGCTACAGATCATTATGCGCTGTTTAACGATTTTAATACGTTAAGCATTACTGCCGATGTGGATTATAAGGACAAAAACATGGATCAGTCGCCAACAGCTGATATTAAAATTGAAAAAGGGAAACAAATCCTAATTAGTGTAAAAGCTCTTTTTGGTGTTACTGTTGCAAAAGTTTACTTAACACCTGAACGTGCCAGTTATTATGAAATTACAGGATCGCATTACGATGGCGATTATAAATTTATTAAAGACTTTTTAGGAACCGAAGTTACTTACGAAAACGTAGAAAACTTGTTGTTAGGTAAAGCTTTTTACGATTTAAATACGAATGAGTATCAAAAAATAAAAAATAACGAATTAGAGTTAAAGCTGAATCAGTTTTTAATGCGTTTGGTTTTAGGATCGAAAAATCAGGTGGCATCAACAGAGGTAACCGAAGATAAATCGGCAGATAAACTGGTAATTCAATATCCGTCGTATCAGTCAAGTGACAACATTTATCTTCCTAAAGAAATAAAGATTCATGCCATGCGTAAAGACGATGTGCAAATAAGAATCGATTACAAAAAAGTTTCGGTAAACCAATCGGTTGATTTTAAATATAAAATCCCAAGTGGTTCCAAAGCAATAAAAATTTAGTTATTTTTGAACAAAATTCAAGCTAATGCGTCGCATTTTATCCATCATACTATTATTTTTATCGTTTAATACATTCGCTCAACAAGATTATGCAGCAGAACAACGCAAGCTGGAAGAGCGAAAAGCAGCCATTTTAAAAGAGATTAAAGAATTTCAAACCCTGCTTAATACCAATAAAAAGCAGGAACGCAACATTTTGGCAGAGTTAAATGAACAGAATAAAAAAATAAAACTTCAAACCGAATTAATCAATAATTCGCAAAAACAGATACGAACTTTATCTAACGATATTTACGTAAACACGCTGGCGGCAAACAAATTAAGACGCGAATTAGCTGTTTTAAAAGACGATTATGCTAAAACCATCGTGAAATCTTACAAATCTCGATCGGAACAAAACCGAATCATGTTCATTTTATCGAGTAACAACTTTTTGCAAGCCTACAAACGTATGCAGTATATTAAGCAATATGCCAAATACCGCAAATCGCAAGGAGATGAAATTCGAGCAAAATTTGAAGAATTAGAGCGAATTTCTGCCCACATGGAAGCGCAGAAAAACAAACAGCAAGTTGTTCAAAACGAACAACAAAATCAGCGTAAAGAATTAGAGGTTGAAAAAGGCAAACAGACCGAATTAATGAATTTGGTTAAGAAAGACAGCAAAAAATACAGCTCGCAAATTAAAACCAAACAACAGGAAACCAAAAAGATCGACCAACAGATTAAAGCGATCATTAAAAAGATTATTGAAGAAGAGAACCGCAAGCGACGTGAAGAAGAAGCACAAAGAAAACGCGAAGAGGAAGCTCGCAATGCAAAATCGGGAACTAAAACAACTTCAAAACCAACGGTTACTACTACGAGTTCTGCAGGTAAGTTTGATATGACGCCGGAAGAGAAAGCTTTGGCAACAAGTTTTAGTAATAACCGCGGACGTTTGCCTTGGCCGGTTGAAAAAGGATATATTTCATCGCGTTATGGAACGGTTAAACATCCGGAATACGATATTGAATACGAAAATCACGGAATTGAAATCAGCACCGAAAAAGGATCTACTGTTCGCAGTGTTTTTGAGGGTGAAGTTTCGCAAATTCAGGTAATCGGAAATTCAAGAACGGTATTTATTCGTCACGGAGAATACATTACGGTGTACCAAAATCTGGCATCGGTAAGTGTATCTAAAGGTCAAAAAGTATCAACCAAACAAAAAATCGGAACCGTTGGAACCAATTTTGAAGGTGCATCGGTTTTAAAATTCCTTATTACCAAAAACAGTGATTACAACAACCCACAATCGTGGTTAAGCGCTAAATAATTATGGAAATGAAGAAACCTTTTAATTTAAAGAATTGGATTGATGAAAACAGAGGTTTGCTAAAACCACCTGTTGGCAACAAGAATATTTATACAGAATCGGGCGATTTTATTGTAATGGTTGTAGGCGGACCAAATGCCCGTAAAGATTATCACTATAACGAAACCGACGAGTTCTTTTTTCAGTTAGAAGGAAGTATTTCAATTGCCGTTCAAACCGAAAATGGTAAAGAGGTGATGGAATTGAATGCTGGCGACGTATTTCTTTTACCGGCTAAAACTCCGCATTCACCAATTAGAACAGAAGGATCGGTTGGTTTGGTTGTAGAAATGAAACGTGCCAATGCCGATGCAAAAGACGGATTGCTTTGGTTTTGTGAAAACTGCAACGAAAAACTGTACGAAGTTTATTTTCCTTTAGAAAACATTGAAACCGATTTTCTGCCTCATTTTAAACATTTCTATACGTCGGAAGATTTACGTACCTGCAAAAAATGTGGAACGGTTATGGAAGCAGATGAGCGTTTTGTTGGTTAATCCACATAATTTTAGTATCTTACAAAAACTATATAAAAACAGAATATTATCATAAAAAAGCAATGAAAACAATTTTATCGCAATTAGGCTTAAACAATAAAAACCTGGGTTCATCAACAGGAACGCAATGGTTTGCAAACGGATCAGAAATTTCATCATACACACCGGTAAACGGTTCGCTAATCGGTACGGTTCAAACATCATCAAACAGTGATTACGAAAAAGTAATGAGCACTGCCGAAAAAGCTTTTAAAGAATGGAGATTAGTACCAGCACCAAAACGTGGCGAAATTGTACGTCAGGTGGGTGATGCATTACGCGAAAACAAAGATGCTTTAGGTAAATTGGTTTCGTACGAAATGGGTAAAAGCTTACAAGAAGGTTTAGGTGAAGTTCAGGAAATGATCGATATCTGTGACTTTGCAGTAGGTTTATCTCGCCAATTATATGGTTTAACTATGCATTCAGAACGACCAATGCACCGCATGTATGAGCAGTATCATCCGCTTGGAATTGTAGGAATTATTTCTGCATTTAACTTCCCTGTTGCTGTTTGGTCTTGGAATGCAGCTTTGGCTTGGGTTTGTGGCGATGTTTGTGTTTGGAAACCAAGTTCTAAAACACCGCTATGCGCTATTGCATGTCAGAATATCATTTCGAAAGTATTCGAAAAAAATAATGTGCCAGAAGGTGTTAGCTGTTTAGTTACAGGAAATGCTTCGGGCGATTTAATGAATAACGACAAACGCGTACCGTTGGTTTCTTTTACAGGATCAACTCGTATTGGTCGTCACGTATCAAAAACAGTTGCAGAACGTTTTGGTAAAACTATTTTAGAGTTGGGTGGAAACAATGCCATTATCGTATCAGAACATTCAGATTTAAGCATGGTATTAGTTGGTGCTGTTTTCGGAGCAGTAGGAACTGCTGGTCAACGTTGTACATCAACCCGTCGTTTAATTGTTCATGAAAGTGTGTACGATAAAACGATCGAAACATTGAAAAATGCGTACGGACAGTTGAGAATCGGCGATCCTTTAGATGCAGCAAATCACGTTGGTCCACTAATCGATACAAAAGCTGTTGAAGATTATTTAAAAGCAATTGAAAAAGCTAAAACCCAAGGTGGTAAAATTGTTGTTGAAGGTGGTGTAGTAGAAGGTGCTGGTTACGAAAGCGGTTGTTACGTAAAACCATGTATTATTGAAGCGAAGAATGATTTCGAAATTGTTCAGGAAGAAACTTTTGCACCAATTTTATATGTAATGAAATACAGCACTATTGAAGAAGCGATTGATATGCAAAACGGAGTTCCTCAAGGATTATCATCTTCAATTTTCACAAATAATTTACGTGAAGCAGAATTGTTTTTATCACACGCGGGATCAGACTGTGGTATTGCAAACGTAAATATTGGTACATCGGGCGCAGAAATCGGTGGCGCTTTTGGTGGTGAAAAAGAAACAGGCGGCGGACGCGAATCGGGTTCTGATGCTTGGAAAGTGTATATGCGCCGTCAAACAAACACCATTAATTACGGTACAGAATTGCCATTGGCACAAGGAATTAACTTTAATTTATAAAATACAGCACATGAAAAATTTATTTATAGCTGCAACAATGTTGTTATCGGTACAGTTTGTATCAGCTCAATCAGCAGATTTTAAGAAAGATGTAATTGAAATGGTTAAAATATCTGGAACAACAGCTAATATTACAGCTTTATTAGAGCCAGTTATTGAACAGATTCCTGCTGATAAAAGAGCAGATTTCAAAAAAGATATTGATGGAATTATGCCAGATCTTTATGAAAAAACAGCAGAAGCCATGATGAAATATTATACCCATGATGATGTAAAAAAAATGATTGAATTTTATAACTCGCCATTAGGTAAAAAGATGCAAGAATCAACGCCAAAAATCTTAAAAGATCAGATGAAAGGTATGCAAGAATGGCAAATGCAACTTCAAGGAATCTTAATGAAATACATGCAATAATTATAAAAACGGGGTTGAATAAACCTCGTTTATTGTTGTAATAATGTTAATCAATAGCGTATAAATTAAAAAAAGTAGTAATTTAGATGTCTATTTTAAATAAAAAATTATGAAAAAGTTTATTTATGGCGCAATCATGCTGCTTGCAGTTCAAACAGGTTTCGCCCAAACACAAGATGCTAAAACGTTTGTTGACAACATGGGCATGAAAGCTAATATTGATGGTGTTAAACAACAAATACTACCAATGATTGATACAGCTAAAGTTGATGATTTTAATAAAGAGTTTGATGCATTGGTAAATGGTTTTGTAACAGATTTCTCTAAATTGGTTGATGAAAATTATGATGCTGCCGAATTAAAAGCTGCAAACAAAAAATTTGCCGAAACTAAAGAAGTAACTGTTCTTGAACCTAAAGATAAGACCACTTTTGAACAAAAAGCTGGTACTTTAAGTAACGAAGTTAATATGACTATGCAAGGTTTGGTTATGAAATATGCAAGTGCCGAAGCTTTACAACAAGCAGAAGAATAATCAAGCATAAAAAAGATAAAGAGAGGCATTTACGCCTCTTTTTTTATGCGTATTTTTGAAAAAACATTATACAATGAATTGTCCTTGCTGCTCCAATAAATTATACACAGAATGCTGTGAGCCTTATCACACGAAAGAAAAATACGCACCCACTGCCGAAGCTTTGATGCGTTCTCGCTTTTCTGCTTTCGCCATTCCAAACGGCGACTATTTAATGACCACAACCTTACCTGCAAAACGTAAATTTCATACCAAAGAAGAACTTCAGGAATGGGGCGAAATTAATCAATGGATCAAGTTAGAAATCGTTAATGTTACAACCATAAATCAAGTGGAATTCAAGGCATATTATATCGATCAAGATCAAAACGAACAGCTACATCATGAATTATCTGTTTTTCAAAAAATGAATGATCGTTGGTATTATGTTTCGGGAACATTTCAAAACGACAATTAATGTCTTAACTTCAATTTATATTTGATATGGGAAGAAGAAACGAAACCAACCGGTTGGCTCATAAGAAAAAGGTCGATCAGAAAAAGAATAAAGAAAGTAATGCCAAAACACTTCGAAAAGAACGATTAAAACAGATCCAGCAACAATTCAACCAGCAAAACAACCAAGATTTACAACAAGACTAACATGAAAATTCTGCATACAGCCGATTGGCATTTAGGAAAACGTTTAGACGGTTTTTCACGATTTGAAGAACAGATTGATGTAATGAATGAAATCGTGGAAATTTCCGATCGCGAAGATGTAGATTTGGTGTTAATTGCCGGCGATTTGTTCGATGCTTTTAATCCGGCGGTTGATGCGGTTGATTTGTTCTACAAAACTTTAAAACGACTTACAAACAACGCAAAACGACCGGTGATTGCCATTGCCGGCAACCATGATTCGCCCGATCGTATCAATGCACCCGATCCTTTGGCACGTGAATGCGGAATTATATTAATTGGTTATCCTAACGAAAAAGTCAATCTGTTTGAGTTAGATCATTTTAAAATAGAAAAATCTACTGAAGGTTTTATCGAAATAATCATAAAAAATATCGATTTCCCAATCCGAATTATTCACACGGCTTATGCAAACGAAATACGCTTAAAACACTATTTTGGTGAGGAAAAAGAAGAGCAATTGAATGCCGTTTTAAAAGATCAGTGGACAAAAATTGCCGATGAATTTTGTGATGATAAAGGTGTAAATCTGCTGATTTCGCATTTATATATGAACAAACGCGGCACTACCCTTTTAGAAGAACCCGAAGGCGAAAAGCCCATTAAAATTGGCACAGCAGACATGGTTTATTCCGATTGTATTCCGCCGCAAATTCAATATACTGCTTTGGGTCATTTACATGCGTTTAACAACATCGGCACAACCGAAAACCCCGTTGTTTATTCGTCGTCGCCTTTGTGCTACAGCTTTAGCGAAGCCGGTCAAACCAAATATGTATCCATCATCAACGCCCAACCAAATCAAAATGTAAGTTTTTCTAAAATAAATCTTACCAAAGGAAAAGCGTTGGTTCGTAAAACCTTTCAATTGGTTGATGATGCAGTAAATTGGTTGTTGGAAAATCCGGATACTTTGGTGGAATTGACAATGGAAACCGATACTTTTTTAACCACCGATGAACGAAAAGCGATATTTCAGGCACATTCAGGCATTGTGCATTTAATTCCGAAAGTAAAAAATAATGGTGCAGACGAAATTTCAGCAAGAGAAATAAACCTAAATCAAAACATAAAAGATTTGTTTAAAGATTATTTCAAATCGAAAAACGCCAACCAAGAACCAAATAACGAATTAATGGATTTGTTTAATGAAGTTTTAAATAATAGTGAAAGATAAAAGCAATGTCTTTCGTCTATCGTCTTTTCTCTTTGTTCAACCCCTTACAGAATTAAATTTATGATCCCAATTAAACTCACGATAGAAGGTTTGTATTCGTATCAAAAAAGACAAACAATTGATTTTGAAAACTTGATAAACGCAGGTTTGTTCGGCATTTTTGGTTCGGTTGGATCGGGAAAGTCATCCATTTTAGAAGCCATTACATTTGCGTTATACGGCGAAACCGAGCGATTAAATTCAAAAGACAAACGTGCATATAATATGATGAATTTAAAATCGGACACTGCTTTTATTGCGTTCGATTTTTATAATTATGAAGACAAAATATTTCGGATAACTCGTGAATTTAAGCGAAATTCTAAACGTTTTGACGATATTAAAACGCCATCAGTTGTTTTTTATGAATGGATAAATAACGATTGGATTCCTTTGAATCATAGCAATGCACAAGAACTTGTGGGCTTGAGTTATGATAATTTCAAACGAACCATCATAATTCCGCAAGGTCAATTCAAAGAATTTATTGAATTGAGAGCTACAGACAGAACCAAAATGATGAAAGAAATTTTTAAACTGCATCGATTTGATCTGTCTGATAAAGTTTCGGTTTTAAACAGTAAAAATCTTACCGATTTGAATCAGTTAGAAGGAAAATTGTCAGGTTACGATGAAGTTTCCGAAGAAAACATTTCACTTTTAAAAGAGAAACTTAAAGAAGAAACTACAATTCAAATACAAAAACAAAGTGCATTCAAAATTATTAACGAAAAACTACAGCATTTAAAAAGTATAAAAACCGATTTTGAATCGTTACAAAATAAGAGAAATCAGTTCGCAGAACTCAACAATCAAAAGCCCTCAATTGATCAGAAAAAGTCGGAATTAGAAATTTACGATCGTGTTTACAAAACGTTTAATCAGTTGTTGGTTGACATTAAAAAAACCGAAAGTGAGATTCAAGAAAAAACCAGTCAATTAGCAACAGACAAAACACTTTTACAAAATTCAGAAACAGAATTAAGTAAAATTGAAGCTGCTATTAACGAAACAAAACCCTATGTTGATGATTTACATAACAAGCGTTTACAGGAAAACGATTTAGATTTTATTGCAAAAATAATTCAGTTTACTGCTGATGTTGTGGAGTTAAAAAATAGAACTTCTAACGGAGAAGCTAAAGTTCATGAAATAGAACATATTGTTAATCAACTGCAGCAAACCATAAAAGAAACCGAAATTGAGATAAATAATCTTGCTAAAAATCAAATTGAAACCACTGTTTTAATCAATGTTGGCGAGTGGTTCAGCAAAAAACAACATTTAGAGAAAGATTGGAATCATCAAGAACAGAAAAACAATCAGTTAAAAAGCGAAATTCAGTTAATTGAAAACGAATTAATCAGTGATAAAATTGAAATTTCAACTTTTGAAAATGATGTAAAAACTTTAAACGATACTTTTTCGCAACAAAAAAAGGAATTAACCGCAAAACTGCAATCATTTCAAGTGCAGCAGGAATTAGCTCATTTTGCACACAACATGCATAAAGGCGAGGCTTGTCCGCTTTGTGGATCGTTAGAACATCCTGAAATTTTAACGTTGAACGATGTTACTTTGCATTTAGACGAACTGAAAAAAGGGATGGACTTGATTGATGAAAAGCAGAATAATTATGCTGAGTTTACTAATAAAATTCGACAAAAAATTCAGAAACTTACAATGTTTCAAGATCAATTTTTAAAAGAGAATAATCATTTAGAAAATTTAAAAAATCAAATTGTTCAACACAATGCAGGTTTTATTTGGATCGATTTTAATGCAGATGATTTTGTGGATTTTCAGCAGAAGAAACAAGCTTCATTTGATTTAACAAAACAAATCGAAACTAAAAATAAATTCATTTCAGAGCAAAGAGCACAATTAGAAAATCAACAGGAAACAGCAGAAAAATATAAAAAAGCTTTAGAGAAATTTAAGTTAGACGAAACAGAAAAACAAGCACAAATCAATCAAAACTTAAGTAATTTAAAAATTCTTGATTTCGCAGATTTTAATAATTTTTCGGTTGAAGAAATCGAACAAAAATTAAGAGATTTAAAAGCGTTTAATCATAGAATCGAAACTGATTTTAACCAATATAACCAACAGTTTAATCAGTTAAATACTCAAATTCATGTTCAAAAATCATCGATTGTATCAACTGAAAAACAATTGTTCGATCTTAATAAAAATCTGGAAGAATTAAACGATCTTTTCAACAAAAATCTGTTCGATCAAAATATCGAAAACAAAGAAAAAGTTGTTGAAATTCTGCATTTAAACCTAAATGTGGAAGTTCTCCGAAAAGAAATTGAAGAATTTACGGTTGCGTACAAAACGCTGAATAATCAAATTCAGGAATTAGAAGTTAAACTAAAAGACGAAATTTTTAATGAAACGGCTTATTATCAGTACGAAAAAGATTTTGAAACTGCCGAAATCGAATTAAAAACTGCTACCGAAAACGTTACCAAAACTACCGCAGAAATTACTCGTTTAACCGAAGCTTTTAATCAGAAAAAAGAATTACTAAAAACGTTAGATCAACTTAAAAAACGAGCAGAAAACCTGAAAACAATGAGCAATTTGTTTAAAGCTGCCGGTTTTGTTCAATATGTTTCGTCGATTTATTTGAAACAACTGTGCGAAAATGCGAATATTCGCTTCCGTAAAATGACTCGAAACCAGTTGAGTTTGCAGGTTAACGAAGCAAACGATTTTGAAGTGATTGATTATTTAAACGAAGGCAGAACACGCAGTGTGAAAACGCTTTCGGGCGGGCAATCGTTCCAGGTTTCGCTGAGTTTGGCGTTGGCGTTGGCAGAAAGTGTGCAGACAAACAGCGTTGCTAGCAAAAACTTTTTCTTTATCGATGAAGGTTTTGGAACGCAAGATGCCGAATCGGTTAATATTGTGTTTGAAACGTTGAACAACCTGCACAAAGAAAACCGCATTGTTGGAATTATTTCGCACGTTGAAGAACTAAAAGAACGCATTCCCGTAGCGTTACAAATCACAAAAACCGATGAAGACGGTAGTTTAATTAAAGTTGTCTAATTATTCCCACCAAACAGCCTCTTCGGCAGCTAAAGCAGATTTGTCTTTTCGTAAATACGCATCGTTATAGGTTTGCCAACCTTTGTTATTGTATTTTTCGTTGGGACTAAATTCGCCGGCTCCTAAATCAAAATCGCCCGAAACATCAGGCACGCGGAAATCAGCCCATTTGCAAATTTTTGCTTCTTTGGTTTGATAATCAGTCCAAAAACCTTGGTACACATTATTCATGTAACCATTGCTAAATGAGCCTAAATCGTTATAAAAAACAACATTGTCTTTTGTAATTAGAAAAAGTGCATTATAAGTTCCTTCAAAAACTCCGAAATGATTGCGATCTGTAGGTTCTTTAAATTCATAAGTACCCGAAATTACACCTTCATATTTTGCAGATGGGTTTACAGGTTCATTGTCTAATTCAGTAATTTTAATATGTTTGACCGACTGAAGCTTAATGATTCCTGTAAAACTTTCAACATTGCTGCCCACTTTTGATTTTCCTGTTACGCTATAAACATTTGGATTGGCAATATCCTTTTCAACTTTGGTTATTTTTATGTGGATTCTTCTGTAACTGTTGCCAATTGTTCCGTATGTTCTGTTCATTTCCAATCCTAAAATTACAGGCGAAAAATCATACATACCAAAATTATTCAGTTCGTTTTCGGTGGAAATATATTCGGTTTCGGGTAAAATCTGTGTAAATCTGTTTTGCGCATTTACAGCAAACTGCCAAAGTAGTACAAAACATAAAATGTAATTTTTCATATCGATCTTTTTACAAATGTAAGCGGTTTTGTTGTTTTAAACATAACTTTTTTAAAACCATAAGTTTACAACGCGGCAGTACCTTCGGTAAAATTCTGTTTAATATGAAGAGAAGTGTTGAAGTAGCGGTAATTTCAGATACACATTTGGGAACTTACGGTTGCAAAGCCAAAGAGTTGTTGAATTATTTACGGTCAATAGATCCAAAAGTATTGATTTTAAACGGTGATTTTATCGATATCTGGCAATTTAAAAAAAGTTATTTTCCTGAAAGTCACCTCGAAATCATCAAATATATTCTGAATTTGTCGCTAACAAACTGTCAGGTAATTTATCTTACGGGGAATCATGACGAGTTTCTGCGGAAATTCTCTCCTATGACTTTTGGTAAGATCCAACTATTAGACAAACATATTTTTGAATTAGACGGAAAGAAAACCTGGGTTTTTCATGGCGATGTTTTCGATTCATCTGTTCAACATTCAAAATGGATCGCCAAATTAGGCGGCATTGGGTATGATTATTTGATTCGTTTGAACAACCTTTCGAACTGGATTTTAGCTAAAGTGGGGCGCGAGAAATATTCCTTCAGCAAAAAAATAAAGAACAACATTAAAAAAGCCGTGAAGTTTATTGGCGATTTTGAAGAAACAGCTTCTGAACTGGCTATTGAAAATAAGTTTGATTACGTGATCTGCGGACACATCCATCAACCGCAAAAAAGAGAAGTTACTACTGCAAAAGGAAGTTGTTTGTATTTGAATTCGGGCGATTGGATCGAAAATTTAACGGCTTTGGAATACAACAACGGTTCGTGGGAAATCTATCATTACGAAAACGATTTGGTGATTTATTTAATGAATCAGATCGATCAAAAACCACAGCAAACTCCCGATCAATACAAAGAAATTGAAGTCTTTTTTAAATGAAAATTTTATACGCATTACAGGCAACAGGCAACGGACACATTGCGCGCGCCAACGTTTTAGTACCCAAATTAAAAGAACACGCCGAAGTTGATGTATTTATTTCGGGGCAGAACTCGCAGTTGCCGTTTAAAGGAAACGCCGTGCAGAACAAAGGAATTTCGTTGTTCTACTCTAAAAAAGGCGGTTTGAATTACAAGAAAATCATAAAGAAAAATTCGTTTGTGCAGTTTTTAAGATCGGTACAAAATGTGCCCATTCAGCAATACGATTTAATTATTAACGATTTTGAACCTGTTACGGCGTATGCTGCCAAATATCGAAACAAAAAAATCATCGGGTTAAGTCATCAGGCAGCCGTTTTGCATGATAAAGCACCTAAACCGCAGAAAGATTTTCATTTAAGCAAGCTTATTTTAAAGAAATATGCGCCTATTCAAAACTCGTTTGGGTTTCATTTTACGAAATACGATGATACTATTTTTCATCCGATCATTCGTAATTCGATCAAAAATTTAAACTGCGAAAAAGAGGATTATATTCTGGTTTATCTTCCCAGTTTTTATAACGATGAGCTGTATAAAGTGCTTTCGCAAATTAAAAATATGGATTGGGTTGTATTTTCACCTTTCAGTAAAACATCTAAAAAGCAGGGGAACTGTACTTTTTTCCCTATCGATGAGCAGTTGTTTACATCTTATCTGGCAACAACAAAAGGAGTTTTATGCGGTGCGGGTTTTGAGTTTCCTGCTGAAGTTTTGCATCTTAAAAAGATGTTGTATGTAGTGCCGATTAAAGGCCAATTTGAACAATACTGCAATTATTTGGCATTAAAAGAACTGGGCGTAACCGGAAGCGAAGATTTAAAAGTTGATAAATTAAAAAGCTGGTTATACAGCAACGATATTGTGGATATTTCTTTTAAGGATGAAACCGATCTTCTGATTGAAAAGGTTTTGAATACCTGATTACAGCTTGTTTTTCTTTAAATGTGGATAAATCTTAAGGTACAACTGTTCTACTTTGGTGCGTGCCCATGGCGTTTTACGCAAAAAAGTGAGCGATGATTTTATGCTTGGATCTTTTTTAAAACAATTAATAGGAATTTCTTTGCCCATTGTTTCCCAGCCTTCAAAAAACTCTACCATTTCTTCGAGTATTTTTTGCAGCGTCATTCCGTGTAAAGGATTGTTGTTTGTCATAATACTAATAAAAAACCGACTCTCAATTGAAAGTCGGTTTTGGTTATAAATCAATGTGTTTCAGTACCGTCGATACCATGAGCGTGTCCGTGAGACAATTCTTCTTCTGTAGCCGGACGTGTAGCCACAACTTCTACATCAAAATTTAATGTTTTACCAGCCATTGGGTGGTTTAAATCGGCAACAACGGCATTATCGTTTACTTCAACAACAACCGCACGAAACTGATTTCCTTGATCATCGGTCAAAGGCAACATAGCACCAACCGGTGGCAAGCCCGATTCGCTGAACATATCTAAAGGTAATTGCGCCACAGCATTCGGATCAATTGCTCCGTAACCTTCTTCCGGTGAAATAGTGAACGATTTTTTATCGCCTGCCGTTAAGCCATTCATTTCGTCTTCGAATTTAGGAATCATCATGCCTACGCCGTGTAAATAAGTTAACGGGTTTTCTGTTGTAGTTTCTTCAACAAATACTTTTTCTCCGTTTGCTTCAATAGTATGAAGTTTGTAGTTTACTGTAACTACATGGTTGTTTTCTATTGTCATTTTTTTGTTTTTTGTGAGAAAGAACTCTCGTTGATGCAAAGATATTGGTGTAAAACAACAGTCTTTGATATTTGTTTTTATGTTTAAGTTAAGTATCAATAATTGTTCCGTTGCTTAAAAACGGGTTTTTGTAGTTTGTTTTGTATTTGTTACGCCTTATGGTGTATGGGGTTGACATGATCTTCTGTCTATTTGTCATAAGATTGTATTCTTCAAGGATGAGGATGTATTCCTCACACTTAATCTTGTGCTCCTCACTGTTGATTTTGTATTCCTCACACTTAATCTTGTGTTGCTCACGGTTTATCTTGTATTCCTCCAAGTTTATCTTTCGTTGCTCACGAATAGTTTTTATTCTTTGCACGAGCAAGATGCTCGCGCTAGCTGGGGTACTACTGGTTCTTAAATTCTTTTCAAAAAGTAATATGATCAATCAAGTTAGGTAAGTCAATTAATCGTAGAAATATATTTCAAATATTTTTTTTTAGAGTAATAATGAAAAAATAATAAATAAAAAGATGTTGAAAAAATTAGAAAAATTAAAGCTATAAATAAAGTAAAAATATTTTCGAAAGACACTTCTTTCTTAAAGAAAATTGTTTTTTTTTCTTTTTTAGAATTTAAGCTATTAAAATTATATTTATCATAAATAATATCATACTTTTTGGAAGCACTAAATATTAAATAAATTCCATTAGTTTCATTATTTAAAGAATCTATTTTTGTTTGCAAATTATCAGAGTATAATATATCATTAGATTTAATTTCATTTCTTGTTTTAGCATCGTAAACTAAAATATTATGACTTTTAATTTGATATTGAGTATTTAGTATAAATAATCCAAACAAAAGTAAAATTGTTGAGATCATAAATGAATATTTTAGATTTTTTAAATCCTCAGCTTTTAAAATTTCGATTTTATCTATATTTGGAATTCTATGAAAAAACTTTAATTTAATATCCTCTATCTTTACATTTTCGCTTTTCTCAATAATACCTTCGAATTCAAAATTTTCCTGAGATTTGAATAAATCGAAATTTATCGTTGCAATATTTTCTTTAATTGTAGAAGTTTCTGTTAGACCTTTACTTTTAGAAATAATTTTAAAATCTGTCCAGTTTGAGTTACTAGAACTTATAATTTCAATGAAGTTGTTTTTACTTGTTATATCTTTATCACCATCGCATATTATAAATCCTCTTATAAAAATCAAGTTTGAATTAATTTCCTGCCCATTATAACTAATAGAAATATTATCAAAATTTTTAAGTAAATCTTCTTGGACATTAATTTGTTTATTTTCTAGATAAACCAACCTCGTTTTTTTCTGCTTTAGAAAAATTATTAAACTTGGTAAACCTAATACAACAGTAATAATTAATGAGATTATTTCAAACATAATTGATGATGTAGTTATTATTCAATCATTTTAATTTTTTATAATTTATATGCTAAAATAAAACAATAAACTAATTTTATAATTGAGTTTGTAAAAACGTTAACCGTTCAACTTGCGATGAACGGTTTTCTAATATCTAAAATCTAGTATCTAACTACTAACAAGTTACAACGGAATATTTCCGTGTTTGCGGTTTGGTGTTGCTACTTCTTTATTTTCAAGCATTTTAAATGCTTTGATTAATTTGCGGCGGGTATCTTGTGGAAAAATAACTTCATCGATAAATCCACGTTGTGCTGCACGATATGGGTTTGCAAATTTTTCAGCATATTCTGTTTCTTTTTCTGCTAATTTGGCTGCTGGATCTGCTGCCTCTGCAATTTCGCGTTTAAAGATAATTTCCGATGCTCCTTTTGCTCCCATCACAGCAATTTCTGCTCCTGGCCACGCAAAGTTCATATCTGCACCAATGTGTTTAGAGTTCATTACATCGTATGCACCACCATAGGCTTTACGTGTAATTACAGTCACTTTTGGCACAGTAGCTTCAGACAACGCATATAATAATTTTGCACCGTGAACAATAATTCCATTCCACTCTTGATCGGTTCCCGGTAAAAATCCAGGTACATCAACCAACACCAATAACGGAATATTGAAAGCGTCACAAAAACGAACAAAACGAGCTGATTTTATTGAGGAATTCACATCTAAACATCCTGCCAAAAACATTGGATTGTTTGCTACGATACCAACCGATTTTCCACCGATACGTGCAAATCCTACAATGATATTTTCGGCATAGTTTTTATGAATTTCGTAGAACGAATCTTCGTCGATTACATTATTGATTACATCGTGCATATCGTAAGGCTTGTTCGCGTTATCTGGCACAATATTGTTTAACTGATCGCGGATTTCATCGCCAAACTCAAAAGGTAAATCCTCAACAACTTCCTGATTATTTTGCGGAATGTAACTTAACAAACGTTTTACATCTTCTAAACACTCAATATCGTTAGCAGATGTTGTATGCGCAACTCCTGATTTTGTTGAGTGTGTTGATGCTCCACCCAATTCTTCTGCGGAAACGGTTTCATTGGTAACGGTTTTAACAACGTTTGGTCCGGTAACGAACATGTACGAAGATCCTTCAACCATCATAGTAAAATCGGTCATTGCTGGCGAATAAACTGCTCCACCTGCACATGGACCCATAATTGCTGAAATCTGAGGAATAACTCCAGAAGCCTGAACATTTCTAAAGAAAATATCGGCATAACCGCCTAACGAACGCACACCTTCTTGAATACGCGCGCCACCCGAATCGTTCAAGCCGATCATTGGAGCACCTACTTTCAATGCCATATCCATTACTTTACAGATTTTTTCAGCATGCGTTTCAGATAAAGCTCCACCAAAAACCGTAAAATCCTGCGCAAAAGCATACACTAAACGTCCGTTTACTGTTCCGTAGCCCGTAATAACACCATCACCCAAATAATGTTCTTTATCTAAACCAAAATCTTTGGTACGGTGTGTTACAAACGCTCCGATTTCTTCGAACGATCCTTCATCGAAAAAATATTCGATACGCTCACGAGCCGTTAATTTCTTTTTAGCATGTTGCGCTGTAATACGCTTTTCGCCACCGCCTAATTTGGCTTCGGCTAATTTTTTATTTAAAATATCGAATTTTGTATTTGATTCCATTCTCTTTCTTTTATTTAGCTTTTAGTTCTTAGTTTTTAGTTATAAGCTTTAAAACTTTGAACTTTAAACCTTAAACTTTTAAACTATAGCTTCGTTGGTACGCGTAAAACTTTTTGATCTGCAAAATATTGTTTCAAAGCTATTAAAGCTGCAACTTCGGCTTCTTTTGCCTGACTTTCTTTAATGATATCGGCACTGTAAAATTTCTTAACGAAATTGGTATCGAAATCGCCCGAAACAAACGCATCATGCTTAAACACAAACGTTCCAAATGGCAATGTTGTACTCACACCTTCGATCTTATAATCTTGAATTGCCTTTAACATCAACTCAATTGCTTCGTTGCGGTCTTTACCATACGTGATTAATTTAGAAAGCATTGGATCATAATAAATAGGCACATCCATACCTTGTTCAAAACCGTTGTCTACACGAACACCCTCGCCTTCTGGCAAAATGTAAGTCGATAAATTCCCCACTGATGGTAAGAAATCATTCAAAGGATCTTCTGCATACACACGTAATTCCAAAGCATGACCTTTTATCTTTAAATCTTCTTGCTTGATAGGAAGCACTTCGCCACGAGCTACACGAATCTGCATTTCTACTAAATCGATTCCTGTAATCAATTCCGTAACCGGATGCTCTACCTGCAAACGCGTGTTCATCTCTAAAAAGTAGAAATTCTTGTTTTCATCCAACAAAAACTCAACCGTTCCTGCACCAACATAATCACACGATTTTGCCACTTTTACAGCAGCTTCGCCCATTGCCTGACGAATTTCAGGAGTTAAAACGGCAGACGGAGCTTCCTCAACCACTTTTTGATGACGACGCTGAACCGAACATTCACGTTCGAACAAATAAACTACGTTTCCATGTGTATCTGCCATCACCTGAATTTCGATATGACGCGGAGATCCTACATATTTTTCAATAAAAACAGATCCATCGCCAAAAGCGGATGTTGCTTCGGAAATAGCGCGTTGCATTTGCGATTCAAAATCTTCTTCTTTCTCTACCACACGCATTCCTTTTCCACCACCACCGGCAGATGCTTTGATTAAGATAGGAAAACCGACTTCTTTCGCTACTTTCTTCGCTTCATCAATATCGGTAATTGCGTGATCCAAACCAGGAACCATAGGAATATCGTAGGCTTTTACAGTATCTTTTGCCGCCAATTTATCGCCCATTACTTCAATGGCATGCGATTTTGGACCGATAAACGTAATTCCGTTTTTCTCTGCCAGTTCGGCAAATTTCGAATTTTCAGATAAAAATCCGTAACCCGGATGAATACCGTCAACCCCTAATTCTTTACATACTTCGATGATTTTATCGCCTAAAAGATACGATTGGTTCGATGGTGCTTCGCCTATACAAACAGCTTCATCGGCAAATTTTACATGTGGCGACTGGCGATCGGCAACCGAATAAACAGCAACGGTTTTAATTCCCATTTTTTTTGCCGTTTTCATTACACGCAGTGCAATTTCACCACGGTTTGCAACTAATATTTTTTTCATTATGATTTTCTACAAATTAAATGATTCAAAGATTGAATGATTGAAAATTATCTATTCGTTCGACTTTTCTCTTTAATACAAGACTAAATCTAATCTGTTGTCAAGCTGAACTTGATTAACTTCGTTCTGTTCGCAAGCTCGAGTCAGCTTCTCATTAAATATATTCAAATAATCTTTTGAGATTCCGAAACAAGTTCGGAATGACAACCTTTACGTTTAAAACGATCTTTTTATTCTTGGGTCTTTTTTCTATTTTTATTCAAACTCAATTAATAACTGACCTTTTTCAACTGCCTGACCTTTTGTAACCGCGATAGATTTAATGATTCCGGCACGAGGCGAATCAAAACTATTCTCCATCTTCATGGCTTCTAAAATCAACAGGTTATCGCCTTCGTTTACTTCTTGCCCAACGGTAACGTTAATTTCTAAAATCAGTCCCGGCATTGGTGCTTTAATGGCGTTTACCACTTTGGCTTTACCAACTTCAAAGCCCATTTCTTTAATCAACTGGTCTAAATGGTTGGCAATGCTTACCACGTATTCGTTGTTATTTACAACTACCGTATATGTTTTGTTGATAAAATCGGTGTTCACAACTTTGGCGTGATACGAAGTATTGTTGTGTAACACATGAAAGTTTTCTTGATCTAAACTCACCGCATCGGCAGCAAGCATTTGCTCTTCTGTAACATCAAAGGTATATTCTTTATTTACAGAAACTTTAAGTGCGTTGTTCATTGTATTATTTTGTTTCTAAAAGGGTAAAGTTATTTAAAAAAACGCAATTATTTAATTAAAAACGGTGTTTAATGTATTAATTAAACGATTCTTACGATATTTAAAAAAAATAATAAAATGAATAAATATTCGGTGGTTTTTATGCCCGATTTACAAACTATTGAAAAGGTAAAGCAAATGAAATTACTTTTAGCACAGCACATTGGCTGGTTTAACAGTAAAAATTCGCTGGCACATTTTACTATTTTTGAATTTTTTGAAGATGAAAATCAGGAAGATAAATTTTGTTTGCAGTTAGATAGAATTGCTTCTGAAATAAATACTTTTAATGTACAGTGTGATGCCTTTGACTGGTTTGATAACGGCGCTTTTTACATTAAACCAAACGAAGTTTCAGGTACCAAAATGACCGAATTAATGAAACAGGTTTTAAAAGAATCGATCCAAATTAAAAAGACAATTACGAATACAAATCCACATTTATCAATTGCAAGAAGGTTATCGCCCGAAAAATTAGAAATTGCCAAACAATTGTTTACCAACATTCATTTAGAATTTGCCGTAACAAACCTAACTTTAAGAAAATTTGACGAAAGCCTGAAGCAGTTCATGGTTTATAGAGAATTCCCGTTACTTGGAAAACCTAAAGAAATACAAGGAAGTTTGTTTTAAGATATTTTGTTATTTTTGCCGAAACATTACTTATGAAACAAATTTTACTTGATTTCTTTTCTTTTATCAAAAAACCAAGAGACTTACAATATTTTGGAGACGACAAAATTTATAAATGGAAAGTGTTTTTTACGCTTTTTTTGGCAGAATTAGCTTTATTGATTTTTTATTATCCCATCGTAATTTGGATTGATAAATATGTTGAATTAGAAGAAGCATTTGCCGATTCATATAATATATTAATGTCCTTTTTTCTGTATGTTTTATTGATCCCTTTTTTAGAAGAATTATTTTTCAGGTATTTTTTAAGAAGAACAGGCTTTTTAAAATATCTATTCAGTGAGAAAGTCTGGCATAAATTTTATCCTATATTCTTTTATAGCTCTGTTTTAATATTTGGATTTGTACACATTACCAATTATGAATTTACAAGTATCTGGATTTATATTCTAGCTCCGTTTTTAGTTTTAACGCAAATAATTGGCGGAGCAATAATGTCTTATTTACGTGTTCGTTTTAATTTTTGGTTAGGATTTATGTATCATGCACTTTGGAATTTTGTGGCATTTTTTATCATAGAAGGTTCTTATTATCTTTTAAATATTGATAAAGTAGAAATCAAAAATAATAATTACGAATTAATTATTGAGCCTAAGCAGTTTGTAGGCATGATTGATCCTGTAGAAATGATTTATACGGATGAAATGGACACAATTTTTGAGATAAAAGCAGCATATTTCAATTCACATGAAATTTTAGAAGTGTTATCTCCCGATAATAAGATTTATAAAGGAACATCGATTTTAATCAATTTAGATTTTAAATCAGAGAAAGGAATTTCAACAGATTCTTTACTTCATATTTTAGAAACAGAAGGATATATAGAAAAGAAAGCGAAAACTAATTAGTTTTCGCTTTTGTTTTTTAAGTAATGATTCAACAAAAAGGCAGTTGAACAATCGTGTTTTTTTATTTCGTTTGCCTGCAGTTCGCTTTTAATGTTGTTTGCCAAAACCTTCCCGTATTCCACACCAAACTGATCAAAACTGTAAATGTTCCAAATATAGCCCTGTACAAACGTTTTGTGTTCGTATAATGCCAACAAACTTCCCAACGATTCGGGCGTTAACTTGTTAATCAAAATAGTGTTTGATGGTCGGTTTCCTTTAAATTCTTTATAAACAGCGTTCTTGTCGGTATCATCATCTGTATGATAGTTTCCTTCCTTGCCATTCATCAATGCTTCGGTCTGTGCAAAAAAGTTCGCCATTAACAAATCATGCAAATCACTTGAGTAAAAAGGTTTAATGAAACCAATAAAATCGGTCGGAATAATCTTTGTTCCCTGATGAAACAATTGAAAAAATGCGTGTTGCGAGTTGGTACCAACTTCGCCCCAAACAATGGTTCCGGTTTCGTAATTCACCGGACTTCCGCTTCTATCAACACTTTTTCCGTTACTTTCCATAATAACCTGTTGCAAATAAGCCGGCAACATTTTTAATTTATCAACATACGGCACAACCGCTTCGGTTTCAAAACAAAAAAAATTGTTGTACCAAATAGAAAGCAACGCCAAAATAACCGGAATGTTTTCTTTAAAAGGTGTGTTCGCAAAATGCTGATCCATTTTGTTTGCACCATTTAACAACTTTTCAAAATTGGCAAATCCAACAGACAACGCGGTGCTTAAGCCCACGGCACTCCATAACGAATAACGACCGCCGACGTAATCCCACATTGGGAAAATATTTTGTGTTTCAATACCATACTTTACCGCTTCGGGAATGTTTGATGAAACCGCCACAATATGATCCTGCGTTTTTAAACCGTTCTGCAACAGCCAATTTTTAAAGATATCGGCATTGCTAATGGTTTCCAACGTTGTAAACGATTTTGAAACCATTACAACCAAGGTAGTTTCTGCTTGTAACTTGTTTTTTAAACATTCAATAGTATCATTGTCGATGTTTGATATGTAATGAACATTTAAATGATTTTTGTAATCAGCCAAGGCTTCAGTAACCAGTTTTGGACCTAAATCTGATCCGCCGATTCCGATATTAATCACATCAGTAAACGCTTTTCCGGTAGATCCTTTCAAATCCCCTAAAATTACACTTTCCGTAAACTGTTGCATTTGTTTTAAAGCCGCAGCAACTTCTTCGGTTTGATTTTCCGGTTTTTTTCTTAAATCGGTATGAAGTACTTTTCTGTCTTCGGTTTCATTGATGGTTTCTCCGCTTAAAAGTGCATTGATTCCTGCTTTCAAATCAACATCTTCTGCCAGTTGAACCAGCAAATCAATGGTTTTACCGGTAATTCTGTTTTTGGAAAAATCGACTAAAAAATCGTTCCAAACAATATTAAAATCATTAACACGCGTTGGGTTTTCTTTAAAAAGTTCCTGCATTTTTACAAACTGAACTTCGTAAAAATGTTCACGCAACTTTTGCCACGCTTGTGTTTCGGTAGGATTATTCTTTGGTAATGACATTAATTTTCAAATTTTTCTTGAAGTTTGTCTTCTATAGCTTTTTTAACTGGTTTTATCTGTGTCAGATAATTAGCAATATCTTTTTTATCCATTACCAAAGATGTTGGTAATTTTTGTTTTAAAGGATCTACCTGAACGCCGTTTTTCCAAAATCGGTAACAAACATGCGGACCTGTAGCCAAACCGGTACTGCCCACTTTACCAATTACCTGACCTTGGGTTACACTTTGCCCACGGCGTACCAATATTTTAGACATGTGTAAATATTGTGTGGTGTACATGTTGTTGTGCTTTACTTTTACGTAATTTCCGTTGCCCGATGTTCTTCCGGTTTCAACCACAACACCCGATGCAGTCGTCATAATTGGTGTTCCGTGCGGTGCTGCGTAATCGGTTCCGTTATGCGCTTTAAAACGTTTTTGTACGGGATGAAATCTGTTTTTAGAAAACTTTGATGTGATGGTAAAATATTTTAAAGGCGATTTTAAAAACATGGTACGCATTTGCTTTCCATTTTCATCAAAAAACTGTGCTTCTTTTTCGCCTTCTTGTTTATACGGAAAACCATACACATCTTTACCGTTGTAACTGAAATAAGCTCCTAAAATTTCTTCGGTCCCAACATAAATAGAATCGTTGATGAACTTTTCTTTTACAGAAAGTGCAAATTTATCGCCACTTTTAAATTTAAAGAAATCGACAGTCCAAGCGAAACGTTTTGCCAAACCTGCCGCCAAACCCGGATCTAACCCTTCTTTTTGGATAGATGCCGATAAAGAACCGTCAATTTCGCCGGCTATTGTTTTAACTTTATACGATACCGGATAATCTACGGTGTAAGCATGAATTGAATCGCGAAAATCGATTACTTGAAAACCCATTTTATCGGGTTCGTAAATCAATATTTCTAATTTAGGAATGGTTTCCTTAGACTTTAATAACGTAAAAGTTTTACCTGCCTTAATCTTTCGAACATCAAAAGAATCCCTTACTTTGCCAACAATATCGTGAATTTCGGTAGCATCGTAATTATGGCGTGCCAATATCAAACTTAAATTATCTCCGCGCTCAACGGTATCACGCTCTACATGATATTCGTTTAAAGAAAAACCATAGGCAAATTCAGGCTTCACTTCTTCTTTGTCTTTTACGGCTACTTCGGCAAATTCAGGTTCTGACACCTTTTTATTGCACGCAAAAAGTACCGAAAAAACTGTTAGAGATAATATGAGCTGAAAAAACTTCATTATAATGCGTCTTTGCCCCAGTTTGCTAATTCTTCTTCGCTCCACAATTCTGGGAAGAAAATTCTGCGTTGGTATTGCGGTAACATGTACTTTTTCCAATCGCTACCACCGGTCGCTTCTTGCGGTCCGGCTTCGCTTTCTATGTATTTTTTTGCCGCTTTAAAATGCCCCATAACCCATGTAATATTCACGGTTTTGTCGTAATGACGCATTGCTGCACGCAAATCTTCGTTCTGCTGATCTTCTATTGGAAGCTGTTTGAATTTTTGCCAAAGGTTTGCGGTATTGTATTTCTGCATAAAATCAATGAATTCTTTTTTGTATTTCTTTTCGAATTCATTAATTAAGTATGATTTTTTTCCGGTTTTGTAATCTTTACCCGCAGCCTGCCAATACATGTGTTCAAAAGCATGCTCGTAAGGTGTATTTCTGTCGATGGTTTCGCGATAACGGGCATCGATCAAATTAATTAGATCAGTTGATGCAAATTCTATCAAACGATATTGTGCACTTTGAAAACCACTTGCCGGTGTTAAGGTGTTGCGGAATTTAAGGTATTGATCGGTATCCATTCCATCGCGCATAATAGTGAACGATGTAGTTAACATATCAAAATAACGCGAAATTCTTCCTAAACGATCGGTAAAAAATAGAGTTGTTAAATTTTCTGCGAAGCAAACCTGTTCCATTTCCCACAAGATCATTTTAAACAACAATTCGTTTACCTGATGGTACATGATAAAAACCATTTCATCTGGCAGGGTTGAGCGTTGAATCTGTAAATTAAGCAAGGCATCGGTTTGTATGTAATCCCAATAAGTGATTGGTTTTTGCCACAACATTCCTTCTAAATGCGTGTCTAATTTTTGATCTATTTTTGTGAATTTATCCTGTAAGGCTTCTATTTTTTGTTTGCGTTCGTTTGAAATTTCCATTATTTTACGACTTTCAAAGTAGTTTTTAAATTTTTATATTGAATTAACTCTGCCTTTAAAGAACCAACCAGCAAACTTGCCTGAATTTTCAACGGAACCTTGTTCTCATCGTTTGAAACCCAAAGAGTTAAACTTTCTTCTTCTTTAAAAACACGCCCCGACATTACATACGGACGGAACTTCATGCTGTTAATCGTACCAAATTTAGTTTTAATTTTCTCATAACCCATAAATTTTAGTTTAAATTTAAAGATTTCGTCATCAAAAAACATATCAATCTGTATGGTTTCACCCGCCTTAATATTGTCTAACTTATCGTGATTACGCAGATAATAAAACGACGAAATAACATCTTGGATTTTTGAATTTACGTTGTACGTTTTTTCTGTTTTTGCTTTGTAATCTTTCAGCAAAACAGTGTTGGTTGTATAATTTATGAAACCCTCTTGGTTTTTGGTGTATCCGCCCTCGTTAATTTTGCGAATGAAACGATATGGTTGCCCGGTTGTTTTATCGAAATAACTCTGATAATCATCTTTTACCTTAAAAAAAGTTTTCGATAAACCTGTTGTATGTCCGTCGCCTTTTGCATGATACACGCTTTTACCGTTATAGGTTGTTTCTTTTAATTCTAACGTAGCAATACCGGCATTTATAAAACCGTACGAAACCTGAAATTTAAAATATTCGCCTGCTTTAAAAGCCGATGATTGCCCGTAACCAAGCATCGTTATAAAGAGAATTACAAAAGTTAAAAATGTATTTTTCATATTAATTCAATTTTTTTACGAAAGATACAAAACAATATCTATTCCAAAGTTATTAAAAAACAAAAAAACCCAGTTGTTACCAACTGAGTTTTTATGCTATTAACCAACCAAAAAACTATAAATTATGAAAAATTTATTACAATTACCAAGGCTTTTAACCACCTTGATTTTGTGAGTGCAAAGGTAGGTTTTTAATTTATATGTAAAAATACTATTTTGTATTTAACATAACTTTAACTAATTATACTTAAAAAGCAGATTATTAAAGTGTTCCGCGTTTTTCTTGTTCTCTTTCAATTGATTCAAATAACGCTTTAAAGTTACCCGCACCAAATCCGCGAGCACCCATACGCTGAATTACTTCAAAGAACAATGTAGGACGATCTTCTACCGGTTTAGTGAAGATCTGTAACAAGTATCCTTCTTCATCGGCATCAATCATGATTCCTAATTTTTGTAATTCTTTGATATCTTCTTTAAATTTATCCATGTGGTCTTTTAAACGTTCTGGAATGGCATCGTAATAAGCTTGTGGAGGAATAGATAAAAATTCAACCCCGCGGGCTTTCATTTCAGAAACCGTTTTAATGATATCGTCTGTAGCAACGGCGATATGCTGTACACCCGGACCTTCGTAGAAATCTAAATATTCTTCAATTTGCGAACGTTTTTTACCTTCAGCCGGCTCGTTGATCGGGAATTTGATACGTCCGTTTCCGTTTGCCATTACTTTAGACATTAACGCAGAATATTCAGTCGTAATTTGTTTATCGTCAAAAGACAAGAAGTTTACGAAACCTAAAATATCTTCGAACCATTTAACCCAAACGTTCATTTGGTTCCAACCTACGTTACCAACCATGTGGTCGATAAATTTTAAACCAACCGGAGCCGGGTTATAATCGCTTTCCCACTTAACGTACCCAGGTAAAAACAAACCATTGTAGTTTCTACGCTCTGTAAACATGAAAACTGTTTCACCGTAAGCAAAAATTCCTGCTTGGATAATTTCACCATTCTCGTCTGAAGTTACTTTTGGTTCCATATACGAAACAGCACCACGTTTTGTAGTTTCCTCGTAAGCCGAAACAGCGTCTTCAACCCATAAAGCCACAACTTTTACACCGTCGCCATGTTTTTTAACATGCTCACCAATTGCAGAATCAGAATTTAAAGCCGTTGTAAGAATAATGCGTATTTTATCTTGTTTGATAACGTACGACGCTCTGTCACGGACACCTGTTTCTAATCCAGCATAAGCTTCAGACTGAAAACCGAATGCCGTTTTGTAGAAATGAGCTGCTTGCTTTGCATTCCCTACATAAAATTCAACATAATCTGTACCTAAAATTGGTAAGAAATCTTGTGCTCCTTCAAATATTTTTTCTAATCCGTACTCAACAGATTTTAATTCGTTTGACATAATATATTATTGTTTAGTTTAATTAGCGAGTTAGTTACCTATGTAATTAGCTAATTCGCACATTATTTAGTTTATTTTTAATCTAACCAAGACTGGTAATATTGTTCATCGGCTATTTTCATAGCTTCTTCGGTAACCATTAATGGCTTAAAGGTATCAACCATTACGGCTAATTCTTGTGTATCTACTTTACCTAAGCTTCGCTCCATTGCGCCCGGATGCGGTCCGTGTGGAATTCCTGCCGGATGTAACGAAATATGACCGGCTTCGATATCGTTACGGCTCATGAAATCACCATCTACATAATACAACACTTCATCAGAATCGATATTACTGTGGTTGTATGGAGCTGGAACAGATTCCGGATGATAATCGTACAAACGCGGAACGAACGAACACACTACAAACGCATCGGTTTCAAAAGTTTGATGCACCGGTGGCGGCTGGTGGATACGACCTGTAATCGGCTCGAAATCGTGGATGGAGAATGCATATGGAAAGTTGTATCCATCATAACCCACCACATCAAACGGATGTGAAGCGTACACCATATCGAAGATTTCGTCTTGCTTGCGTACTTTAATTAAAAACTCACCCTTTTCATCATAGGTTTCCAATTCTTCTGGTCGGCGGATATCGCGTTCGCAAAACGGCGAATGTTCTAACAACTGACCAAACCAGTTACGGTAACGCTTAGGCGTATAAATAGGTCGGCGCGATTCTACAATAAACAAACGGTTATCGTCTGTATCAAAATCAATTTTATAAATAATTCCGCGTGGAATCAATAAATAATCACCGTATTTAAAATCTAAATTTCCTAAAAAAGTGCGTAATTTACCTGTACCTCTGTGAATGAAAATCAATTCGTCGGCATCGGTATTTTTATAGAAGTAATCTTGGGTTTTACCCGAAGGTGCAGCCAATGTAATGGTTACATCGCTGTTAGTTAAAACAGCTTTACGGCTTTCTAAAAAGTCTTCGGTTTTTGGTACTTGAAAACCGCGTAAACGGTACGATTGTATGTTGTTTGCACGTGCAATTTTTGGTGCAACGCTGTACGAACCTTTAATTTCTTTTACTTGTGTTGGACGGTGTTCGTGATACATATTTGTTGACATACCATCGAAACCAACCGTACCAAACAACTGCTCGTAATAAAAACCGCCGTTAGGCTTGCGAAACTGTATGTGGCGCTTATGTGGAATTTTTCCTAATTTATGATATAAAGGCATATTTGTTAGTTTTTAATTAATAATAAAAGCATAGCATTGCCTTCTTCATTCGGGATTCCGCTTAATGAAGTATTTTAGTTTTGATAATAATCCTTGCCATGTTTTCATACCTAACAAATATAAAAACTATTTTTTTGTGATTATTAATTTTAACCAAAAATAAAAAGAATCACGCAAATTTTCACTTTATTTAAAACCAAAATCCTAAACTAAACCAGGTATAATGAATTTTTACTTCGGGTGAATACGATTGCTTAATTTCCAGCGGACCAACAACGGTTTGAAAACCATAACCCAACGCATAACCAGAATTAATAGGCAATTCTAACCAATCGTTGTACTGGAACATGGCATCTTTTAAATACATATAATTTGCTGTGAAATTTAAATGATGCTTTTTATAAAAACGGTAATCAACGCGTAAAAGTGCTTTTAGATAGGTATTTGAATTAAGGCTTAAAAAGTCGTAACCGTAAAAAGGTTTTATGTTTGATATGGACTGAAAACCGTAGCCACCCAGAAAATAGTTCATGTTTGTTGAAGGAGTGCTACCAATTGTTAAACCAACATCGGCTTTTGCTTCTACCGAAACTCGATCGAAAAAGGTTTTTACCGTTCCTAATTCTCCGTTAATCTGTGTAAAAGGTTCAAAATTTTCATTATAATCCGATGAGAGAATAGTGTGTTTCACTTCGGCATTGAAATTAACGCCTCGGGTTGGGAAATATTTGTTATCATACGTATCTAAAACAACGTTGAAATACGGACTTATGTAATGACTGTTATCTAACCAATTCTTTTTAAAGTTTAAATTGGCAATATCAACAATTTGATATTTGTGTTCAACCCCCATTCCGATTACAAATTTATCATTGTAATAATTCTGCAGATACAAACGGTTTGTTAGATCGTTCCAATCGGTATTAAAAATATCGAACCCCAAAAATTCCGGTGGAATAACGCCTGTTTCATAAGGTTTTGCGTTGTATTTGAATTTATTAAATCGACTTTGCGCACCAAAACTCCAACGGAAACCGTTATCTACCAAATAATTAAAATTGTATCGAATATTATCGCCAAAAATAAAATCGAGCGATGCCAAATCATTCTTAAAGAGTAATTTTTTCTGTGTGATGTTGACTAATGCCGCGCTTTTATACAAATTATCGAAATGCAGACCAAACTTTAAAAAACGATTTATGGTGTTTTCCTTCAAATTCAAAACTAGATTGTCTCCTTCTACATCAGATTTTTCAAAATGATACGAAATTCCGCTAAAGTTCTGGGTTGCATTTAGGTTTGTGATACCGTTTTCTAATCTTTTGAACGACACACATTCGTCTTTAAAATAACCCAATTTTCCAAAAACATAATCTTTGTTGTAGTTTTTTAACTTGTTCATGCTAACAGAGTGGATATGAATATCGTCTTTAAACAGATAATCTGGCAATTTTGGTTTTTTATAGTTACTGCTGATTTGTTGCAATTGCGGAATTTTTTCTTTGGCAGCCATAATTCCTTTTTGAATGATCTCGTTTCCTTTATCAAAAGTTACCACCGAAAAAGTAGAAATATCAGGTTTTATGTAGATATCGGTTTGCTTTTTCTTCTCATCCATTCCCCCGTACATGCCGTAATTGGCAATCTGCATTAAAATGTCCAAAGCTCCTTTTATATTTTCACGATCCTTTTTACCGTCTTGCACATCAACACCAATAATAATGTCGATACCTTTATCACGAAGCTCTTGAATAGGATAATTATTAACTACACCGCCATCGATCAACAAACGATTATCAATTTCAACAGGCGTGTAAAGCGACGGAAATGCGCCACTTGCCAAGATACTCTGCGGTAGATTTCCTTTTTCTAACACAACGGCTTCGCCCGAAACTACATCGGTTGCAATGCAAAGAAATGGAATATCTAGCTTTGAAAAATCGTGTTCGTAACGTACATGTGCCAACAATTTATTGAGCAGATTATAGTTATACATTCCTTTAGAAAGCGATACCGGGCTGCCGATTTTAAAATCATCAAACGGAAGTTGTAATGCGTAAATTTCATCGTTGCGCTTTTCGTAAAACGATTTTGAATTTCTTGGGATATAATCTTGCAAAAGGGCATCGGCATCAACCGATTGAAAGATAGAATCTAACTGCGAGGCATTGTAACCCGATGCGTACAAACCGCCAATAATTGCACCCATGCTGGTTCCGCCAATATAGTCGATTTTTACACCTTGCTCTTCTAAAACCTTTAAAACACCTATGTGCGCCAAGCCTTTTGCACCGCCACCGCTTAATACCAAACCAACTTTAGGTCGCTGGTTTTCTTGGGCAAAAGCCGGAAAGCATGCTGCAAAAAGAAACAAGCAGCCAAATAAAAGTTTTATCATGGTTGTTTAGGTTTTGGTTTTTGGTGTTCATCAAATTTAAAAAATTTTAGTTACAAAACAGTATTACCAAATGCTAAAGTATGATACAAAAAAAGCTTCCTAACCGGAAGCTTTAATTTTTAATTTCTCACAATAATCGGAATACCGAAATAGAACTCCAATATACGGGTGCGGAACAAATAATCGTATTTTGTGCGCAGTAAATCAGATTGTGTGTTTACCAAAAGCGTTTGCGACTGGTTGTAATCAAAGGCTGTCGCCATTCCGTTTTCGTAACGTTCGGTAATATATCGAAAAGCTTCTTCACGAGCCTTTAGCATTTCTCTTGTAGCCAGAAAAGTTTCCATAGCTCCTTTTGCATCGGCGTACGCTGTGTAAATGTTTCGCTCTAAATCTAATTCGGTTTGTTCTAATGCCAGTATGTTTTTTTCCAGATTTACTTTGCTTCGTTCTACATTGTTTCGAACCGAAAATCCGTTAAAAACTGGAATATTTAACTGTAAACCAAAATTGTGTCCTTTAAACATATCTAACTGTTCAAAAAACGGCGGAGGCGACATTACACCACCCAAACCATTGGGAACATTGGCGTATGAAACACGCGAACTAAAGCTGTAAAAACCTACTAACGACGGCATGCGTGCGCCTTTTGCAATATCGACATCTTTTTCGGCGATTTTTACGTTGTTTTCGGCGATCTTTAATTCGGTACGTTCTTGTTTTGCCTTCTGGTAGATAGATTCCGGTGTTTCAAAAAAGATCGAATTTGCTTGAAATTCATATTCTACATCGGCAATATCAAAATCTTTGAAATCTTCCATTTGTAACAACTGCGCCAAACTCATTTTAGAAACTATCAAAGCGTATTCTGCCTGAATAATTCGTTGTTTGCCTGTTGCTAAAGTCGCTTTCATATCGTACAAATCGCCACTTGGAATCATACCTGCATCAACCAAAGCTTCAGACCTTACCAATTGTAAGCTATCGGCTTCGAACTGCTGTATTTGAACTTTATGATTTTCTTTATTGAACAAAATCTGCAAATAAGCGTTTACAACATTCAGCGCCACATCTTCTTCCATTTTTAAATGTTGGTATTGCGAAGATATTACAGCCAGTTTTGATCGGCGAAAACGGTTCTGGTTTTGCAATCCTTTAAAAATATCTACACCCGCCGTTGCACCAACCGATGTAAACTGTGTAGTTTGATTTTCTAACAAACCCGTGGTAATGTTGGTATTTAAACCAATATTCCATGAGTGTGATGCCGATGCGTTGAACGTTGGCAAGAAACTACCAAAGGCATCTTTTTCATCGATAGTAGCCAGTTTATTGTCTAATTCTATTTGTTTAATGGATACGTTATTTTCCATGGCATGTGCCACACATTCTTCTAACGTCCATTTTTTCTGGGCAAACGAATTTCCTGCCCAAAAAACACAAATTGCAATAATTATTTTTGATATTATTTTCATGTTTTAAATTGTTTAGTTGTTTAACTGTTGATTTGTTTAACCAATTAATCGATTCAACAAATCAACGATTCAACTACTTTTTCACCTGATTCCAAACTTTAACCTTGTCGTTTTTGGTAATACCCTTTTTAATTTCCACGTAAATACCGTCGCTAACGCCTAATTCCACTGTTCTGCGTTCGAATTTCTGCGGACTAACCTCAACTTCTACAAAAGATTTCTTGGTTTTTTCGTCGTACTGAACCAAACCTTCTTTTATTGCCAGCACATTATCGGCTTTTGAAAGGATGATCGACGCGTTGGCACTTAACCCCGAACGAATAAAAGTATCGTCTTTATTAACCAAAGTTCCTTTAATTGGAAACTGCATGGCTCCGTTTTCGTTCACACCTTTTGGAGCGATATAATCTAAAACAGCTTCGAATTTCTTGTTTTCAATGGCACCAACGGTAATTTCTAATGGAAGTCCCAACTTGATTTTTCCTACTTCGGATTCGTCTAATTTTCCTTCAAAAATCATGTTTCCAACATCAGCCAAACTTGCAATGGTAGTTCCTTCGTTAAAATTATTCGCTTCGATTACCTGATTTCCTTTTTTAACGGGAATATCCAACACCATTCCCGAAACCGTAGAACGAATAAGGGTCTGTGCGATATTACTCATTCCGCTGGTTGTACCGGTTCTGATAATTTCGGCACTTTGAACCATGGCATTGTAGGTTTGTTGTGCTTGTTTAAAAGCTGTTTCGGCAGTATCGAAATCGTTGGCAGAAATTACGCCTTTATTGAACAATGTTCTTTGACGTTCGAACACTTTTCGCTGGTTTTCCAAATCGATTTTTGCTGTGCTGATCTGATTGTTGGCAGAGTTTAAGCTTGATACATTTGGTACTACTTTAATTTTTGCAATTAAATCGCCCGATTTTACGTAATCGCCGGCTTCTACATAAACCTCATCGATAATTCCTGAAATATTCGGTTTAATTAATACCTCTTCTTTCGGGTTGATGTTTCCTGTAGCAACGGTGCTTTTAGAGATCGATCGAACTTCGGCTTTTTCGGTTTCATAAACTACCGGCGGTTGTGCGTTTTTTTGATACAACCAAAATAATGCGCCTGCAAAAGCTATTGCTAAAAAGACTAAAATTGAAATGGTACAACCTTTTTTCATATATATTTTTATTTGTTTATTCGTTGATTTTTATTCGTTGATCTGTTGATTTGTTTAATTGTTGATCTGTATATTAGAATACTCTTCTATATTCTATAATCTATTTTCTTTCTTCTTTACTCTTTCTTCCTTCATCGTCTCTACTCCGTTCTTAAAGCATCAATCGGTTTTACTCTAATGGCTGTGATAGCGGGGATTAATCCTGCTAAAAGTCCGGCAATGACTAATATTATTAACGCTATTACCACCACACCTAAATGTACGCTTGGGTTTACAATTGGTATTTGATCGCTGTTTGGTGCGTTTTCTAGTCCAAGATTAATTAATGCCAATACAAATGATGCAAAAATGATTCCTGCCATACCTGCAATTAGTGATAATACAACCGATTCGGTCAAAATCTGTTTGATGATTACAGCCGGCGTGGCTCCTAATGCTCTGCGGATTCCTATTTCTTGGGTTCGCTCTTTAACAATAATCAACATAATGTTTACGATACCGATAATTCCTGATCCTAAAATAAAAATTCCTACGATGTACGAAACGGCAGTTAAGATCGAAAACAACCCGTTAATCTTTTTAAATTCCTGATACAAATCAAAATGCCCAATGGCTCTATCGTCCGTAGGATCTACCGTATGCCGATCTTTCAACAACTTAAAAATATCTTCCTTTAAATCGGTAATAGGTTTATCGTCTTCTGCGGTTATGGTCATCCAACCCACAACATCGCCATAATTAAACGCCTGCTGAAAAGTTGTAAAAGGTATAAAAAGCTGTTTCTGGCTTTCTTCGGCATCGCCACCCATGTTCGAAATACTTTTGTACACACCAACAACCAAAAAGTTAACGCCTTGCACCTTAATGTACGATCCTAAAGGTTCTTCGCCCGGTGCATATAATTCACGGATAACGCCTTCGCCAATTACAGTAACTTTTCGGTTATTCTCGATATCGCCATAATTAATAAATCGCCCTTTAAGAATATCCATAGGTTGCTGCAGGATAAATTCCGGATAATCGCCATATACGTTGTAAGCTCCCGTTTTTTCTCCGCGCACCACATTGTTGCTTCCCCTAAAACCACCCAGCTGATTTCGTGGCGATACATACAGCAAACCGTCGATATCTCTCTTTAAAGCTTCAACATCAGGGTTTTTAAAGTTGAAACTTCTGCCTTGCGGCAACCCTTTAAACGGTTTCGATGTTGGCTGTGTCCACATGAACATGGTGTTGGTTGATAAACCACCCATTTGTCGTTTGATACCGTTTTGCAAACCCTGACTTGCAGAAAGAAGAATTACCAGGATAAAAATTCCCCAGAAAACTCCGAATGCAGTGATCAGCGTTCTGAACGGATTGGCAGAAAGTGCCTCTATAATTTCATTCCATTTATCTCTGCTAAACATACTATTCTCCTCTTAATGCAACAATTGGTCTAATTTTCGCGGCACGGTATGCAGGAACAAATCCGGCAAATGCCCCGGCAACAATCAATATAATCAGTGTGGTAATTGCCACGTTAAAATCTACTTCAGGTCGGGTAAAGAAATCGGCTTCTACGTACGGCGCCACCACTTCCCAAACAACCAAACCAAAGATCAATCCTGAAAAACCTGCAATAACCGTTATAAAAACGGCTTCCTGCAAAATCATGGTAATAATTGAAAAAGGCGAAGCGCCTAAAGCTTTGCGTATCCCGATTTCTTTGGTTCGTTCTTTAACAATAATCAGCATAATGTTTCCTACACCCACAACGCCTGCGATAATGGTACAAATTCCCACAAACCAAAAGAATGCCTGCACACCACCTGTAATAATGTAGATGTTTTTTGCTTGTTCTAACGAGTTGTTTATATAGATTGCGCCTTGATCGTCTGGTGCAACAGTATGCCTTGCCTTTAAAAAGGTTTCCAGTTTTTGAGTGAATTCTTTAGATTCTGCAATGGCACTGTCGAAATTAGCACTGCTTCGCATGGTAAATGCCATACTACGGATACTGTCGCCGGCACTGTATGCTTTTTGAGCTGTTGATATTGGTATAAAAACACGGCTTTCTTCGCGTTCGCCACCCGGATCAGTATAAACACCAACCACTTTGTAAATCATTCCCGAAACATTCAGTTCTTGTCCTAAGGGTTCTTCGCCGTTTTTAAACAGATCTGTAGCTACTTTTTTACCAATGATGACATTTTTTTCGTAGTTTGAATTATCGGTATGATTGATGTATCGTCCTTTAACAATAGAAGCATTTTCGATGAACTGATAATCAGGATGAACGCCTTCTACCCGATACGTTCCCGTTTCTTTTTTATAAACGATGTTTCCGCTCCAAACCGAAAAAATTGCCGATTTATACTCAATATAATCTTTAAACAGCGTTGTTGCCAAATCGTAATCGGCGTTATGCAGTTGTACTTCACGCCCAACGCCCAAACCTTTATATTCTTTTTGAGTTGTGCCCGGCCAAACCGAAATTCTGTTTACGGCATCTTGTTCAAACTGCTTTTGAATTCCGTTCTGAATTCCGTTTCCTGCACCCAGAAGTATCACCAGAATAAAGATTCCCGAAGCAACAGAAACGCCGGTTAAAGCCGTGCGGAGCTTGTTTTTATAAAGCCCTTCGAATATTTCCTGCCAACGTTCAATACTAAACATATTGCGATGCTCTTATCTGGTTTACCAATTTGTCTGATTCTATTTGTCCGTCTTTCAAAAACACAATACGCTTGGTCATTTCGGCAATATCGGGTTCGTGCGTAACAACCAATACGGTTTTACCTTCGTCGTTAATCTGCTGGATCAAATCCATCACCTCGTATGAAGTCTTTGTATCTAACGCTCCCGTAGGTTCATCTGCCAACAACACTTTAGGATCCGATGCCAACGCTCGCGCAATAGCCACACGCTGTTTTTGTCCGCCCGAAAGTTCGTTAGGTAAATGTTTTGCCCAGTTTGCCAAACCCACTTTTTCAAGATAATGCATCGATCGTTCCATACGTTCTTTACGCGCCATACCTTGGTAATACAAAGGCAACGCTACATTATCTAACGCAGATTTATAATTGATAAGATTGAACGATTGAAATACAAAACCCAGAAATTTATTGCGGTATTGCGATGCAATGGTTTCGTTTAGGTTTTTAATGGGAACATTATCTAACGTGTACGAACCTTGATCGGCTTCGTCCAAAATTCCGATAATGTTTAAAAGAGTAGATTTTCCAGAGCCGGAACTTCCCATAATGGAAACAAATTCGCCTTCTTTAACATTGAAATTAATTCCTTTGAGAACATGCAACGCATTTTTTCCCATTTGATATGATTTGTGAAGGTCTTTTATTTCGATCATTATCTTGAGTTTTAGAAGTGATACAAGTGTTGTTTAGCAAGTAAGTATCGCTTTCTACAGAAATGTTACAAGAAAATTGAAAGAAAAATTTTCTCTTTTACAAAATAAAAATTAAATTTGTCATAAATTGACAAGTCTAATGAAAGAAACATTTGGAGAATATATAAAAAGGCTTAGAACTGAAAATGGTTTTACGCTAACTCAACTGGCGGCTAAATTAGATTTAGATTCTGCCAATCTAAGCAAGATAGAGAATAATAAACGTGAGTTTGACGAAAGAAGATTAACGCTTATGGCAGAAGTTTTCAATTTAGATATTACTAAACTACGAACCGAATTTTTTAGTGATTTTATTGCTAAAAAAATCTATAAAAACAATTGTGATGAACAAACTTTGGTTTTAGCCGAAGAAAAAGTTGCTTACTTAAAATCTAAAATCCAATAACAATATGAATGTAGTATCATTTTTTGCAGGCGCAGGTGGACTTGACCTTGGATTCCAAAATGCTGGATTTAATGTAATTTGGGCAAACGAATACGACAAAGAAATTTGGGAAACTTATCAAAAAAATCATCCTCAAACCGTTTTAGATAAAAGAAGCATTGTAAATGTTCCTTCTGATGAAGTTCCAGAATGTGATGGAATTATTGGTGGACCACCTTGTCAAAGCTGGAGTGAAGCGGGAGCTATGAAAGGAATTGAAGATAAACGTGGACAATTATTTTTTGATTTCATAAGAATTTTAGAAGCAAAGCAACCTAAATTTTTTCTTGCCGAAAACGTAAGCGGAATGTTGCTTGGCAGACATTCTAGTGCGTTGGAAAATATTAAAGAAATGTTTCGAAATGCAGGAATTGGATATGAACTCTCTTTTGAAATGGTAAATGCTTGCGATTATAATGTTCCGCAAGATAGAAAACGTGTGATTTTTGTAGGAATTCGAAAAGATTTAGGCTTTAAATATGAATTTCAAAAACCGAATTTCCCAAAATTAACTTTGCAAGATGCTATTTCTGATTTGAAAGAAAATGTTTTGCCTGCAAAAACGAATAATAAAACAAACGGAAATAATTGCGTAATTCCAAACCACGAATATATGACGGGGGGATTTTCTACCATTTTTATGTCAAGAAACCGAGTGAGAAGTTGGGACGAGCAATCTTTTACAATACAAGCAGGCGGGCGTCACGCACCTATTCATCCACAAGCTCCTAAAATGAAATTTATTGAGCAAAACATCCGTGTTTTCGTTCCTGGGCAAGAACATTTATACAGACGTTTAAGCGTTAGAGAATGCGCCAGAGTTCAGACTTTTCCGGATAATTTTATTTTTCATTATGATAATATTTCTGCAGGCTACAAAATGATTGGAAATGCAGTCCCTGTTAATTTAGCTAATTTTTTAGCTAACACAATCAGACAACAAATTTTGGAAAATGAAATTCAGAACCAAATAGAAATAACAACTAATGAATTAGTTACCGCATGACAAATATTTTAGAAGCGATTGTAAACATTTCACAAAATCCTATCTATTCGATAAGAAGTCATTATTCAGGAAGAAATAGGGTAAACAATATTGGGGAAGCATTGGAAACTTTTGTGAAAGATGCTTTTGTAAACACTATTCAGACTGAAGATGAATTAGAGAAAATGCGGAGATATAGTGAAGAATTTTCTTGGTTAGGCAATCAAAACCATCCACCTGATATTATGATAAAAGGTGGAGATGCAATTGAAGTTAAGAAAACTCAAAGTGCAAATTCTGATTTAGCTTTGAATAGTTCGTACCCAAAATCGACAGTTAAAGTAAATAGCACAATGATAACACAAGCTTGTAGGACTTGTGAAGATTGGTCAGAAAAAGATTTGATTTATTGTATTGGACACACATCAGATGATAGTATAAAATCTTTGTGGATGGTTTATGGAAATATTTATGCAGCTAATCATGAAACTTACCAAATCATTAAACAGAAAATAACTGAAGGAATTAATGAAATTCCAAATGTTGAACTTGCTGTAACCAATGAATTAGGAAGAGTAAATCGAGTTGACCCGTTAGGGATTACTAACTTGCGTATTCGAGGGATGTGGCAAATTCAAAACCCAAGACGAGTTTTCAATTATCTGTATACAAGTTCATCAAACGTTTTTGAATTAGTTGCTTTAATTCCAACCCCAAAATATGACAGTTTTCCAACTGAAAGCAAAACAAAAATTGAGGCTTTGAAAAATCCGAATTTGACAATACAAAACGTACAAGTGAAAGACCCAAATAATCCAGCAAACTTGATCGACGCTAAATTAATAACATTTATACTAAACGAATAAAACTTGTTTAAATTTAATAGAGTTAAAAAAGGAATAATTTTTATTATTCCTTTTTGCTTTGTAATTCCTTAAAAAAGTTAACAACCTTCTCTGCTTTACTTTTACCAACCAGTTTAACGATTTCTTCTTCGGGCGTTTCACCTAAACGTTTAATAGATTTAAACTGAATCATTAATTTTTCCATGGTTTTTGGTCCAATACCCGGAATGGTTGTCAAACCACTATCAATCGCATTTTTACTGCGCTGATTTCTATGAAAGGTGATTCCAAAACGGTGCGCTTCGTTTCGTAAATGCTGAATAATTTTTAACGTTTCAGACTTTTTATCCAAATACAACGGAACGCTATCACCCGGATAAAATAATTCCTCCAAACGTTTTGCAATACCAATAATGGCAATTTTTCCGCGTAAGCCTAAAATATCCAGACTTTTTAAAGCAGCACCCAGCTGACCTTTACCTCCATCGATAATAATTAAATCGGGCAATGGTTCACCTTCGTCCAACAAACGGCGGTAACGACGAAAAACCACTTCTTCCATCGACGCAAAATCATTCGGTCCTTCTACGGTTTTAATATTAAAATGACGGTAATCTTTTTTACTTGGTTTTCCGTCTTTAAAGACCACACACGCCGCCACAGGATTTGTTCCCTGAATGTTCGAGTTATCGAAACACTCAATATGGCGCGGTTCTTTATTTAAACGCAGATCGGTTTTCATTTGTGCCATAACGCGGTTGGTATGTCTGTCCGGATCTACAATTTTTATCTGCTTTAACTGATCTAATCTGTAATAACGGGCGTTGCGTTCACTTAATTCCAAAAGTTGTTTTTTATCGCCTAATTTTGGAACGGTTACCGATATTTTCTCGCCCAAATCAATTTCAAACGGAACAATAACTTCTTTTGTCAATAGCCTAAAACGCTCGCGAATTTCAACAATTCCCAACACCAGCAATTCATCATCGGTTTCATTCAAACGCTTTTTTAATTCCAACGTATGCGATCTTACAACGGCACCGTGCGCAATCTGCAGAAAATTAATGTATGCCATGGTTTCATCGGACACAATAGAAAAAACATCCACATTTGTAATTTTTGGATTTACAATGGTAGATTTCGCCTGATAATTCTCTAAAATCTGCATTTTTTCTTTAACCGCCTGTGCTTCTTCAAACTTCATTTCAGATGCATATTGCAACATCAACTGCTTAAATTCTTTCAGATTTTCCTTAAAATTTCCTTTTAAAAGCTGACGGATATGCTGAATTTTACGCAGATATTCTTCTTCGGTTTCATGCGCTTCGCAAGGACCCAAACAATTCCCAATATGGTATTCTAAACAAACCTTATACTTTTCGTTTTTAATGTTCTGAACACTTAAATCGTAATTGCAGTTTCGCAACGGATATAGTTCCCGAATTAAATCTAATAAGGTATGCAAGGTTCTACCGCTGGTGTATGGTCCAAAATATTCAGATCCATCTTTAATAAAATTTCGAGTAGAAAAAACTCTTGGAAAACGCTCGTTCTTAATACAAATCCACGGATAAGTTTTATCATCGCGCAATAAAATGTTGTAACGCGGCTGCAGGTTTTTAATCAGGTTGTTTTCCAGCAACAGCGCATCGGTCTCGGTTTTAACAACGATATGCTTTATCGTCACAATTTTTCGAACCAAAACATTTAAACGCGCATTGTCGTGCGTTTTGTTAAAGTACGATGCCACCCGCTTTTTTAAATTCTTTGCCTTGCCCACATACAGCAACTTTTGGTCTTTATCAAAATACTGATAAACACCCGGTAATTGTGGTAACGTTTGCAATTGTAAAGAAATATCGGAATTTGTTGTCATAGCGGCATTGGGTTGCACAACAAATTTACATTAAGTTTTTGTAATTGTTAACGATTAAAAAAGTATCTTTAAGTTATGATTTTCATAAAATTTAATAAATGCACTTTACTACACGTAATTTTGAAATTTTAGGCAAATCGGTTATACCGGGCGAAACAAAAACCATTGAATTAAAAATTGCAACACTACATACGATGACGGAATTAAAGGTTCCGATTATTGTTTCACGATCTGTTTACGACGGACCAACCGTATTACTTACCGCAGGTTTGCATGGCGATGAACTAACGGGAATTGAAATTTTACGACAGGTAATTCGTCGCGGAATCAATTATCCAAAATGCGGAACCATAATCTGCGTGCCTTTGGTGAATGTGTTTGGTTTTGTAAATCAATCGCGCGATTTTCCTGACGGCAGAGATTTAAACCGAGTTTTTCCAGGTTCACAATCGGGTTCTTTGGCAAGCCGTTTTGCTTACCGAATTATGCAGGATATTGTGCCGTTGGTTGATTATATTATCGATTTTCATGCCGGTGGTCGTGGTCGATTTAATGTACCTCAAATTCGTATCGAACCAAATAACGAAGAATTAGATGCTTTGGCAGAAGCTTTTTCTACGCATTTTATTCTGTATTCAAACAATATCGAAGGATCTTTCCGTGCTGCTTGCGATAAATTAGGCAAGAAATATTTGTTGTTTGAAGGTGGAAAGGCTTTAGATATCAATAATGATGTCATTGAAGAAGGTCTTCAGGGAACCATTCGCTTTTTGGACAAACTTCAAATGCTCAACAACAATTTTACTGTAAAAGAACCAACCCGAGAAATGGTTTGTATTGAAAATTCTACATGGATTCGCGCACAATATTCAGGCTTGATGCAGAATTTTGTGCATCAGGGCATGTTTGTAAAAGCTGGTACACAATTGGGTAAAATTACCGATCCGTATGGCTTGGTAGAAGAACCTATTTTGGCGCCGAACGATGGGTACATTATTTGCGAAAACGAAGCTGCCATTGTGTTTCAGGGCGATGCCGTTTATCATATTTCAACCAAATTAAAAAATGACCAAGAAAGAATTACGCAAGAAATATAAAGAATTACGGAACAATTTAAGTTTTGATGAGATAGAAGATTTAAGTCTGCAAATTGCCAATAACGCCTTAAAACTGCCTATCTGGAATTTCGAAAACTACCATATTTTCCTAACGATACACGAGCATAAAGAAGTTCAGACTGATTATCTGCTGCATATTTTAAACGGAAAAGACAAAAATGTGATTGTTTCAAAGTCAGATTTTGAAACCCGAACAATGAATCACGTTTTATTGACCGATAATGTGATTATTAAAAAGAACGAGTGGAACATTCCCGAACCTCAAAACGGATTTTCGGTTGCAGATAACCAGATTGATGTGGTTTTTGTGCCGCTACTGGCTTATGATGTTTTTGGAAATAGAGTAGGTTACGGCAAAGGTTTTTACGATAAGTTTTTATCGCAATGCAAACCTGATGTCGTAAAAATTGGATTATCTTTTTTCGATCCTGAAAAACTAATTGAAGATGTATTTACAGAAGATGTTCGGCTTGATTATTGTATTACACCAAATACGATAGTTAAATTTTAGTGATATGAAAAAGTTATTATTTAGTAGAACAGCGCGTTATGCAACGATTTTTTTATTGTTGCTGGCATTTTCTGCAACTTTTACAAGTTGCGTTGTAAGACCGCCACATCACCACGAGCGTAGAAAACTTCCACCAGGGCACGAAAAAAAATTGCGTGGCGACCGATCGGCAAAACGATATGCACCGGGACAGCAAAAAAAGCAACATCACAAAGAACATAAGCAACGCAGAGGCTTAAAACGCGGTAGGTAACTACCGTTTTTTTATGAACTTTTTTAAGTACAAGGAGCTTCGTTCGTAAAAACCCGAAATAAATTTTACCTTTACAAAAAATAAACGTACACATGAATTACATTACAGAAATACTTATTTTATTGTTCTTGGCAATTACTTTTTTACAATCGGGTTACGATAAAATTGTAGATTGGAACGGAAACGTTGGTTGGTTAAAATCGCATTTTGCAAATACGTTTTTAGGCGATAAAGTGCCTTTTTCGTTAGGAATTATTTTAATTCTGGAAATTATTGCCGGAATTTTATCACTTGCCGGAATTTGGTTTTTATTTAACGACTGTAAAGAAATTGCATTATACTCGGGAATTGTTTCTTCCGTTACCTTATTGTTCTTATTGTTTGGACAACGTATTGCAAAAGATTACGATGGTGCCAGAACCATAGTTATTTACTTTATACCGGCAATATTTTTAGTTTTTCTATTGAAATAATATTTTTGGCACACTAATTGATTAACCGATATAAGTTATGAAAAGGAAAATTTATTTTGGTTAGTTTAGTTGTAAAAAGTCCCGCAAATGCGGGACTTTTTAGTTATTATATTTTATTTGTCATCCAAATTATTCCATTCAAATCAATACTATAAACTAAACGCATTATTAACAAAGTAAACACTCCTAATAAAAATCCGTAGAGATATATCATTCTTAATGAAAACCTATTAAGGATCCATTTAACAAGAAAATATAAACTACACACTATTGTTATTAATGCTGATAGTATCCAACCTCCGGCTTCGTAAAGTATTCCAAAAGGTATAAAATCCCACACTATCGGGATTTTTGCCAATACCCAGAATATAAAACACAAAATAGTTGCAATTGCAACTATTTTATCCCAATCGTTCAATCGATTGTAAGCTTTCATATTAAAGTAAACTTTTTAGTTTCTACTCATTAACAAACGCAATACATACCAGAATAACAACATTAACGATGAAAACAAAGACAATGCTGCTGCAATGTATTGGTTGGTTCCAAAGTTGTTTTTAATTTGGTGTGTGTTGTATAAAATTGATCCCGATGCCAAAACGATCATTCCGACAGAAAACCATAAACCTAAATCGAAATTAAACAACATACCGGCAACAATTGCGCCTATCGCTACGAAAAATCCAATCGCTAAAATGCTTCGTAAAAAAGAAAAATCGGCTTTTGTACTAAATACCACAAAGGTTAATCCTAAAAACAAACTACCTGTAATTATGGCTGCTTGTGTTAATAATTCGTAACTTCCTGTGTAATAAATGGCAATGTATAGTATCGGCACAAAAATAATTGCTTGTGCAACGATGTATAGAAAATATCCTAAATACTGTTTTGCCAAACTAGTATCGTTATAAGCCATTTTTTGTGCGATATATGAAACGCCCATAAAACCACCTAACAATACCAACCACAAATACCCTTGAGTTAAACTCAACATGAAATCTACCAAAGGTTCTATACGCAAGAAAATAGTTTCTAAAATTACAAAGGCTACCAAACCTAACGCCAAATTAAGGTAAGTTTTTTTATAAAAAGTAGCTTGTTCTTGTTTGGTTGCCTGCGCGGCTAACTGAAATGCTTCCATAAAATTTATTTTAGTTTAATATTTTAAAGATAAAAAAAGATTTCTGTTTGAACAGAAATCCTACTTAAAAACTTTTTTGTTGAATACAATTAATAATCCTACACCTACCGAAATGGCTACATCGGCAACATTAAAAATGGCGTTGAAAAAGGTAAAGTGTTTGCCACCCCATAAAGGCAACCAATCTGGCAGATAACCTTTCCAAATAGGAAAATAAAACATATCTACCACTTTACCGTGAAACCACGTTCCGTAGGGTTGATCGCTGAACAATGTTGCAATTTGGTTGTGACTGTCGTTAAATATCACTCCGTAAAAAACAGAATCAATAATATTACCAACTGCACCCGCTAAAATCAAAGCAATGGCAACAATTAAAATATTTGATCCTCTTTTTTTTACCGAATCATTCAACCAATACAAAATTCCGCCAACCGCAATAATTCTGAATAAAGTTAAAATCAATTTACCGTAATTACCCGGAAGTTCAACTCCCCAAGCCATTCCGTCGTTTTCTATAAAATGAATTTTAAACCATTCAAAAACTTGAACTTCTTCCCCAATAAAAAAATTGGTTTTGATATATATCTTTGAAATTTGATCGATAATAATTACTACAATCGCTAAAAATAAAGCTTTGTTAAACGACATACTATGCAAAAATTTTGCACAAATGTAAGTTATTTAAAACAAAAAACGCTCTTAATTAAGAGCGTTTTATCAATTAACGTTGCTGTAATTTAGCTTCCATGCTCATTGTAGCATGTGGAACCAATTTTAAACGTTCTTTTTCGATTAATTTACCGGTTACGCGGCAAATTCCGTAAGTTTTGTTTTCAATACGCACCAAAGCATTTTTCAAATCGCGTAAAAACTTCTCCTGGCGTGTTGCCAATTGCGAGTTTGCTTCTTTAGACAATGTTTCGCTGCCTTCTTCAAACGCTTTAAATGTAGGCGATGTATCATCGGTACCATTATTTAAATCGTTCATATAAGCGCTTTTAATCAAATCTAAATCTGCTTGTGCTTTCTCTATCTTTTTTAAGATAATTTCTTTAAATTCAGCCAAATCTGCGTCTGAATATCTAATTTGTACACTTTCCTTTTCCATAACTAAACAATTTATTTTGAAACACTAATTTTGGTTATCATATCGTCAAACTCAATTTCTGTACCATTCTCTAAAACATCAACAAAATCAAGCGTTTCCGTAAGGGTTTCTGCTTTAATATATTCAATGTTTGCGGTAACGGCATCTTGGATAACCGAGTTTTGCTGCATTTTAATTTTTACTTTATCGGTTACTTCAAATCCCGAATCTTTACGGATATTCTGAATTCTGTTCACCAATTCGCGTGCAATTCCTTCTTTCTTTAATTCGTCGGTCAACGTGATATCCAAAGCAACCGTAATTCCGTTTGCGTTTGCTACCAACCAACCTTCGATATCTTGTGATGAAACCTCAACGTCTTCGTTTGTTAATTTAACCAGATTTCCTGAGATTTCCAAAGATATTTCGTTGTTTTTTTCAATCTCGCTGATCTGTTCCTGCGTGAAATTTTGAATAGCTTTTGCCACATTTCCCATTTCTTTTCCGAAACGCGGACCTAATACCTTAAAATTCGGTTTGATCTGTTTTACCAAGATTCCCGAAGCATCATTTAACAATTTAATTTCTTTCACGTTCACCTCTGCCATGATTAAATCTGCAACTGCCTCTATTTCTGCCTTTTGATTTTCGTCTAAAACAGGAATCATTACTTTTTGTAACGGCTGGCGTACTTTAATCATTTCTTTCTTACGCAATGATAATACTAAAGATGACACAGTTTGCGCTTTTTCCATTTTACTTTCTAACGACTTATTAACAATTTCGCTGTTGTAAGTTGGAAAATCGGCCAAATGTACAGATTCAAACGATTCTTTACCAGTTGCCTGTGTTAAATCTTTGTAAAGCTTGTCCATAAAAAACGGCGCAATTGGTGCCGACAATTTTGCAACAGTTGTTAAACAAGTGTACAGAGTTTGGTAAGCTGCGATTTTATCTTGTGCGTATTCGCCTTTCCAGAAACGGCGGCGGCATAAACGAACGTACCAGTTTGAAAGGTTTTCCTGAACAAAATCTGATATAGCGCGTGCTGCTTTTGTTGGCTCGTAATCGGCATACGCTTCATCAACCGTTTTTATCAAGCTGTTTAGTTCCGATAAAATCCAACGGTCTATTTCCGGACGATCTTCCATAGGAACTTCGGCTTCGCTGTAGGTAAACCCATCGATATTTGCATATAAGGCAAAGAACGAATAGGTGTTGTACAACGTTCCGAAGAATTTACGGCGAACTTCTGTAATTCCGTCTAAATCGAACTTTAAATTATCCCACGGATTGGCATTCATAATCATGTACCAACGCGTAGCATCGGGTCCGTGATCTGCAATTGTTTGGAAAGGATCAATGGTATTGCCTTTACTTTTAGACATTTTGATACCGTTCTTATCTAAAACCAAACCATTCGATACTACGTTTTTATACGCTTTTTCATCAAAAACTAGTGTTCCGATTGCGTGTAATGTATAAAACCAACCACGAGTTTGATCGACACCTTCTGCGATAAAATCGGCAGGGAAGTTTTCGTGATTGTCGATATATTCTTTATTTTCAAAAGGATAATGCCATTGTGCATACGGCATTGCACCAGAATCGAACCAAACATCAATTAAATCGGTTTCGCGTTTCATTGGTTTACCCGATGGAGAAATCAGTGTGATGCTATCAACCACATTTTTATGCAAGTCGATTTTATCATAGTTTTCTTCACTCATATCGCCCACCACAAAACCATCGAACGGATTATGCGTTTGAACACCTGCCTTCATCGCTTTTTCAATTTCGGCAATTAACTCTTCTACCGATCCAACGATTAATTCTTCAGTCTTATCTTCGGTTCTCCAGATTGGCAACGGAATTCCCCAATAACGTGAACGAGATAAATTCCAGTCGTTGGCATTTTTCAGCCAGTTTCCAAAACGTCCTTCGCCTGTTGCTTTAGGTTTCCAGTTGATTTCTTCGTTTAAATCGAACATTTTATCTTTTACTTCGGTAACCTTGATAAACCAAGAATCTAAAGGATAGTATAAAAGGGGCTCATCGGTTCGCCAACTATGCGGATAACTGTGTACGTATTTTTCTACCTTAAAGGCTTTGTTTTCTTCTTTTAAACGGATTGCAATTTCAACATCAACCGATTTTTCAGGTGCTTCGCCTTCATTGTAATATTCGTTCTTTACATATTTGCCTGCCATATCGCCCATGTGCGAGGTAAATTTTCCTTGTAAATCTACCAACGGAACAGGGTTTCCGTTTTCGTCTAAAACCAACATTGGTGGCACTTCTGGTGTTGCTTCTTTGGCAACTTTCGCATCGTCTGCACCAAAAGTTGGCGCGGTGTGAACAATACCGGTTCCGTCTTCGGTTGTTACGAAATCGCCTGCAATTACTCGGAAAGCATTTTCAGGGTTTTGATAAGGCAACGTGTACGGCAACAACTGCTCATAACGGATACCAACCAAATCAATTCCTTTAAATTCTTTTACAATGAAATACGGAATTTTTTTATCGTTTTCTTTATAATCTGCTAATTCAGCTTCAGTTTCAACAGCTACATATTTTCCAGCAAACTGTTTAGCAACCAAAGGTTTTCCTAAAACCACATTTATTGGCTGATTGGTGTATTGGTTGAATGTTTTTACCAACGCATAATCAATCTTTGGACCAACAGTTAATGCGGTATTACTCGGCAACGTCCACGGTGTAGTTGTCCAAGCCATAATATCGATCTGACCAAATCCTTTTAAAAATTCTGGTAACGAATTTTCTATGGTTTTAAACTGCGCTACAATAGTGGTATCGGTAACATCGCGATAAGCTCCCGGCTGATTTACCTCATGCGATGACAAACCTGTACCCGCTTTTGGTGAATACGGCTGAATGGTGTAACCTTTATACAGCAAATCTTTGTTGTAAATTTGCTTTAACAACCACCAAACGGTTTCCATATATTTGGGCTTGTAGGTAATGTACGGATCGTTCATATCTACCCAATAACCCATTTTTTCAGTAAGATCGTTCCATAAATCGGTGTATCGCATTACGGTACGTTTACACGCCTCGTTATACTCTTCTACCGATATTTTTGTTCCGATATCTTCTTTGGTAATTCCCAGTTCTTTTTCGGTACCTAATTCAACAGGCAAACCGTGGGTATCCCAACCAGCTTTACGCTTAACTTGAAACCCTTTCTGAGTTTTATATCGGCAGAAAATATCTTTAATAGCACGAGCCATAACGTGGTGAATACCAGGTTTTCCGTTTGCAGAAGGCGGACCTTCAAAAAACACAAACGGCTGGTTGCCTTCGCGAGAAGTAACCGATTTATCAAAGATGGACTGATCTTTCCAATACTGTAACATTTCGCTTGCTACGGTTGGTAAATCCAATCCTTTATACTCTGTGAATTTGGTGCTCATGATACTGTTTTTAAATTCAATGTGCGAATTTAAGGAATTTAGGTTAAATAGTAGTATTTAATTTAGTTACGATTTTATACTTTTGATAAAACACAAAAAACAATAACCATGAAAAAATTACTTCTATTAATCCCTTTCATTTTATTATTTTACAGCTGTGACTACACAGGCGTTTATTTTTACGAAGTTAAAAATGAAACAACGGAATCTGCTATTGAAGTTAAGTTTCAAAAACATAACGATACTATCTTACGGTCTGTTACTGTATATCCTTCTACCACAGAAAGAATAATGAAAGATGGTAGCGGATTAATTGGTATGCATGATGATCCCGGAGATATCTTTAAGGATTCTATAAATGACTTAAAATTTATTGATTTGTATATTGAAGGAAATAAAATCGAAGGAAAGTTCAAAGCTCGAAGTTTTTGGTTTTTCAGCCAGAATGGAGATCAAAGCAGTACTTATACCTTGAAAATTACTGACAGTTTAATACATTCAAAATAATACAAAATCCCGAACACTGTTCGGGATTTGATGTTGAACATTTATTAGCGACACATCAAAGATAAGACTATTAAATATTTTATTCTTCACTTTTCTGAAGCAGAAATTTATAGATTAATCCACCAACAACAGCTCCTACGATCGGTGCTGCCCAAAACAACCAAAGTTGCGACAACGCTTCACCCTGTACAAACAGTGCTTGTGATGTTGAACGTGCCGGGTTTACCGATGTGTTGGTAATTGGAATTGAAATTAAATGGATCAACGTTAACGCCAAACCAATAGCAATACCTGCAAATTTACCGTTTGCCCATTTATCGGTAGCTCCTAAAATAATGATTAGGAAAAAAGCAGTCAACAAGAACTCTGCTAAAAATGCAGCAGCCATACTGTAACTTCTGCCTGCGTAACCTTCCATTTCGTAGAAGTTGGTTGCAAATGCTCCAGCTCCTTCTGTGCTAAAAGCTCCGGCTCCGTTTAAAATTAAATACAAACAACCTGCTGCCGCCGATGCACCCAATACTTGTGAAACAATATACGGAAACAGATCTTTAGCAGGAAATCTGCCACCGGCAAACAATCCAAAAGAAACCGCCGGATTAAAATGTCCGCCCGAGATATGCCCCACCGCATAAGCCATTGTTAAAACGGTTAAACCAAACGCCAGCGAAACACCCGCTAAACCAATACCAATTTCTGGCACTCCGGCTGCAAAAACTGCTGCGCCACAGCCACCAAACACCAACCAGAAAGTTCCGAAGAACTCTGCAAATAATTTTTTCATAAAACTTAATTTTTCTAAAATTTACACTAAAATTAACATTTTAAATTTAAAAAACAAATTATATGCTATTTAAAACATACTAGTTGTTGACTTTTTGCAACATTTCTTCGATAGTTTTAGGACTGTTTCTTACAAATATTTGCTCGTTGTAAATAATTACCGGTCGGGCCAAAAAGGTATAATGTTCTAAAATGTATCTTTTAAAATCGTTTTCGGTAAGGTTTTCATCTTTTAAACCCATTTCTTTATAAAGCTTTGCTCGTTTGCTAAACAACGTTTCATAACTGTCGGTCAACGCATGCATTTCTTCGACTTGTTTTACGGTAATGTCTTCTTCTTTTATATCTTGCAACTGAAACTCGTCAATATTTTTAATTTGCTTTATAATACGTTTGCAGGTATCACAGGTTTTTAGGTAATAGATTTTTTTCATTTTAGATTTGATTCCATTAAAAAAAGCAAGTTAGTGATTTACCAACTTGCTTTAAAATATTTTTATCTGTTACGTTCTTATTTTTAAAGATTCTTAATTTCACTTTGTTACATTCAGAATGACAGCGAACTGAAATTAGCTTTACTAATTCTCTTTTTTAATAAGATATAATTTGTCTGACAAACGAATGCGGAACGGGACGGCAAATGTAATTTTATCATCGGTTTTTGCAGTTTCGGCATCTTTTCCGTTTACTTTGAAAGCTTCCAAAATAAAACGTTCTTCTCCGGTTGATGGACCTGCAATCAACACCTCATCGCCAACTTTAACTTCGTTGTTTGTTATAGTAAATTGGGCTACCGATGCCTTCGTGAAATAATGCGCACCATAACCTACCAAAATTTTACGTTCGTGTTTTTTCTTTCGGATTTCGGTAACGGTTGCTACTTTTACCGGAATAACTTCTTCGAAAACATTTCGTTCTTTTTTGAACTTCAACGCATCGGACTTTCCTTTTTTAAAGATCAGGTTTCCTTTTTGAACGCCTTTTCTTATCTGCTTTTGTTCATCTTCTGGCAACTGAATAATATCCAAACACTCGTTAGAACAACAGCCGTGCATTGTTTCGTGGCATTCATCGCACTGAATAAACAGTAAATGACAACCTTCATTAGCACAATTAACATGCGTATCACAAGGTTTCCCGCATTGGTGGCAGTTCGCAATAATATCGTCGGTAATACGTTCGCCCAAACGATGATCGAACACAAAATTTTTACCTATAAATTTGCTTTCCAACCCTTCGGCTTTAACTTGGCGCGTGTATTCTATAATTCCGCCTTCTAACTGAAAAACATTTTCGAAACCTTGATGTTTAAAATATGCACTGGCTTTCTCGCAACGAATTCCGCCGGTACAATACATCAACAATTTTTTATTTTGTTTATGATCTTGCAATTGCTCGTTTATAATGGGCAACGATTCGCGAAAGGTATCAACATCGGGCGTAATGGCTCCGGTAAAATGCCCCACTTCGCTTTCGTAATGGTTACGGAAATCGACCAAAACTACATCGGGATCGTTCAACATTTCATTGAATTCCTTCGCATTTAAATGGATTCCTTTATTGGTCACATCAAAAGTGGCATCGTCTAACCCATCGGCAACAATTTTATTTCGCACTTTAACCGTCAGTTTCAAAAACGATAAATCGTCTTGTTCAACTGCCACATTCAATCGAATTCCTTTCATAAAATCATACGCTTCCAAGGTTTCTCTGAATGCTTCGAAATTTTCTGCAGGAACGCTCATTTGTGCATTGATACCTTCGTGTGCAACATACGTTCTACCCAAAGCATCTAACTTAGACCATGCCAAAAACAAATCGTTTCTAAATTGTTGCGGATCCTGGATTTTTGCGTATTGATAAAAAGAAAGTGTGATACGGTTTTGACCCGCTTCTTCGATTAACTGCGCACGCTGTTCGGCGCTTAAGGTGTTGTACAGTTGCATGCTATAAACATTTAAGTAATAAAATTGAGTAAAAAAAACCGGACTCTAAATGGAAGAATCCGGTTGCAAAGTTATGATTTAAATTTTTAAAGTTCAAATGACGAAAATCATAGAATTTTAAAGTTTTAGTATTGATACATGATGCTGTTGTTCCAACCGGCAATATTTATCTGTACTTGATTTTGTCCTATAATTTTAAAAGGAGTTAGATCAAACGAAACCGTTTTTTGAAACACTGCCTGGCAGGCTTCATTGTTTATTAACTCTACTTTTGCATTCCACTGATTTGGTAATGTTTCAACAACAACTTCAGATGCAACGAAATTCATATCCCAATTGTTAGGATTACAACCGCTTGAAGAAACCGTTATTTCTAAACAATCGCCATTTAAAACAACATTAGTTATAGTGTAATTGTTGGTGTTTGTTTGATTGTATTTTGTTTCATCAATAATAGAAAACTCATTACAATTTGTAGGGTTTGGATGTGGACAACAAAGACTATCATCGCCTTTACAACCAAAAAAAATCAGCATTATAATCAGTAAGTTAAAAAGGTTTTTAATCATACACTCCTATTGTATCTTTAAATGCTTTATTCAGGAAATTAATATTGATACATGATATTGTTATTCCAGCCATCGATATCTATTTGAACGGTATTTTGACCAGCCATTTGAAAAGGAGTCAAATCAAACGAAACCGTTTTTTGAAACACTGCTTGGCAAGCTTCATTGTTTATTAACTCTACTTTTGCATGAAATAAAGGCGGATAAATATTGGTAGTACTTGCTACTCCAATTAAATTCATATCCCAGTTATTTGGATTACAACCGCTTGAAGAAACCGTTATTTCTAAACAATCTCCGTTTAAAACAACATTTGTAATTCCGTAATTATTTGTATTTACTAACGGAAATGCTACATGATCTAACACCGCTTTCTCGTTACATTTTGATTTTATCGGATGTTTTATATGATCGTCCATAAAATCGCAAGCAACAAAAAACACACTTGTAAAAAGTGTTAAAACCAATCCGAATAAATAGGTACTTTTTTTCATAATTTGTTAATTTACAAGTTTATAGATGTAAATGTAATAAATAAATCCACTAAACAAAAAATTTTATTCAGTGGATTTCACATTTTATTAAATAGTTCTTATATATTTTCTAAACAAAAAAAATATTATTTTTTACTTTCCATAAAAGTTTTAGTATCACTCATTGGTTTTGTAGATCCGCGGTGACAGGTTGCGCACTCAATGGCATTTTTATATTGATCGCCAATTGGGGCAAATTCTTTTGCATTTAGTTCATTGGTGAACTTAATCATGTGGCGGGCAATTTCTTTTTCGTGCTTTTTATCTGATGATTTATCCATGGTATGGCAATGATTACACTTTACGCCTAATGCTTTGTTATAACCTTCCATTAAAGACATTAAACTGTCTTTTGAAATATTTTTTGGTAGGATTTTCAGATTTTTAAAACCGTCTTTAGATAATTCCTCATATTTTCCTGTCTGAAAATTGTTGTTGAAAGACATTAACACAAAGCCCACCAACAAAAAACTGAACATATAGATTAAATTCTTTTTCATAACTAATAATTGTTTTACTAAAGTTACAAAAACATGTTTTACCTATATATTCAGTAATGTAATTTGAATTTAATCTAATTAATCGTATCCTTAACAGTTTTTAAAGTATCTTCATTAGGATTAGCCCCTGCTTTCGTTTTATTATACTCTTCGCGAATGTTTTGCTGATTAAAAATTTCTGCCAAATAAGGCTCAACAATGGCTTCTAAACTACTTTTTGAAATGGTTGTTACGGTTGGATCTTCTACCAACTGATACCAAACTCCTTTAACTCCAAACTTATAATCGCCAAAAACAATTACCGGTGTACCTTTTACTTTCACCGATTTTTTATCATTGGATATAACCCATTGATCTGCCCAATTGTACAGCCATTGCGCATCGGCATCTAACAACCGTAAACAAGAGTGCGATGCCGGATAACCTGGTAAAGCATACTGATGCCAACCCACACCGCCTGTATTATGAATATTGAAATTCCAGTTTAAAATCCATTCATCATCAACGGTACTTGTAACTTTGCGCCCTTTCCAATTGGTAAAGAACAATCCACGCGGAGTTTGAGCCGATTTTTTACCCATATTCGTTGGTCCCCATTTTACCAGATTTCCTTTTTCGTACACTCCATACGCTTGTATTGGGTACGAGAAAATTACTGTTTTAGGAACTTCTACCAAATTATCCAACTTACGAGGAAACGGCGTGTAATCCATAAAAGTTGCTTTGAACTCGTTGGGTACAATTAAGGTATCGCGCGTTTTAATATGGTCGGTATCAATACGGTTTAAAGCCGCTATAGTATATTGCTGCTCTTTTGTAAACGTGTTGTAAAAAAGTTTGCGCAATGAATCGCTGGCTTTTATTGGCCAATAGCTAAAAGCATCGCCTTTGTAAACGGCATATTTTTTTGATTTTTTACTTTTTTCGATCTCCGCCTTTTTAACCGCTGCCACAGAATCTTTCTTAGCCAGTTGAATAGAATCGTTTCTTTTTATGGCGATTGAATCTACTTTTGTTTCGATATTTTGCTGAATAGTCGTAGAATCAATTTCAGAATCTTGCTGTTCGATTTCCTTTTTACAACCTGCTAAAAACAGCACAGTTACCAATAAAACAATAATCTTTTTCATTTCAAATTTTTATACGAAATTAATAAAAAAACCAATTGTTAAAATAAGATTTTCGTTCGTTCAAAATAAATTATTTCGCTGCCGGAACTGCTTCACGATTTTTCTGTTCTTTTAGAATTTCTGCCTGATATTTCCCAACAATTCCGTTCAATGTTTCAGCCGAAATATCATTAGCATGGCTGTCTTTCGCTAAATCTAACCAAGGTTTTCTTCCATCAAAATTATAACTTCCATAAACAATTACGGGTGTTCCTTTTGCTTTCACGGTTTCTTTATCGGCTAAAATCCATTCATCAGCCCAATCGTACATCCATTTTGCATCGGCTTCTAACAAACGCAAACACGAATGCGATGCCGGATAACCTGGCAATTGATACTGATGCCACGCAATACCTTCTTCGTTATCTAAATTAAAATTCCAACGTAAAACCCACTCATCATCAAAGGTGCTTATGGTTTCTTCGCCTTTCCAATTACAAAAATAAAGCCCTTCTGGAGTTTTATGCTGTTTCGATCCCATGCTAGATGGTCCCCATTTTACCAATTCGCCATTTTCGTATAATCCGTAAGCTTGAATAGGATACGAGAAAATTGCCAGTTTTTTGACATCTTTCGCACTGCTTAATGTGTACGGAAATGGTGAATATGCCAAGAAATCATCATCGAACTGATCGGGAATCAACAAGGTATCAACCGAAGCAAACGTGCTTTTATCAACACGATTTAGTGCCACAATGGTTGTAAGCTGTTGCGATGTAAATTTTTCCTTAAAAATTTTTCGAACCGAATCATTGCTCTTTAAAACCCAGTTGGTGTAGGTGTAATCTTGCGCTTTTTCGTATTTACGCTCGAATTTTTTTTCTAACGCCTTTTCTTGTCGTTCTTCTGGTGTATCTTTGCAACCGATAACTGATATTAATGTTGCAAAAGCTGTAATTAAAATGGTCTTTTTCATAGCTAAACTTTTTAATTATAGTTGTTAAGTTACAAAAAACAACTGTTTCAACCAAAATTTGATTATTTAAAATTTACAAATCGATTTATAATTCAATAAAAAAAGGTATTTTTACTTTTACAATATAGAAAAGAATATGAGTGCAGAAAAAGAAGCAAAATTGAAAGCTTTACAGCTTACATTAGATAAATTAGATAAAACGTACGGGAAAGGAACCGTAATGAAATTGGGCGACAGCGCGGTGGAAGAAGTAGATGCAATTCCGTCGGGATCATTAGGATTAGACCTTGCTTTAGGGGTAATGGGCTATCCGCGTGGAAGAATCATTGAAATCTACGGACCGGAATCGTCTGGTAAAACAACCTTAACTTTACACGCCATTGCCGAAGCTCAAAAAGCTGGTGGAATTGCCGCTTTTATTGATGCCGAGCATGCGTTTGACCGTTTTTATGCGCAGAAATTAGGGATTGATATTGATAATTTGATTATATCGCAACCTGATAACGGGGAACAAGCATTGGAAATTGCCGAAAATTTGATTCGTTCGGGCGCAATTGATATCGTTGTAATTGACTCGGTTGCTGCATTAACGCCAAAAAGTGAAATTGAAGGCGAAATGGGCGATTCTAAAATGGGATTACACGCCCGTTTAATGTCGCAAGCCTTACGTAAATTAACCGGAACCATTTCAAAAACTAACTGTACGGTGTTTTTTATTAACCAGTTGCGTGAAAAAATCGGCGTTATGTTTGGAAACCCGGAAACTACAACGGGTGGTAATGCGTTAAAGTTCTATGCATCTGTTCGTTTAGATATTCGTAAATCAACCCAGATTAAAGATGGCGACAACGTAATGGGTAACCGTACCAAAGTTAAAATCATTAAAAATAAAGTGGCGCCGCCTTTCCGCACGGCAGAATTTGACATTATGTATGGCGAAGGAATATCGAAAACAGGTGAAATTTTAGATTTAGCTGTTGATTTTGAAATCGTTAAAAAATCCGGTTCATGGTTTAGTTATGGCGATACCAAACTAGGTCAGGGTCGAGATGCCGTTAAAGCATTGATTAAAGATAATCCGGAACTTCAGGAAGAATTAGAAGACCGTATTAAACAGCATATTAAAGAAGACCAAAATTCTTAAATACAAAATTCCCTTTCGTTTGAAAGGGAATTTTTATTTGTAATCGTTTAGATTAAACACTTTCTATTTTCATAATAATTTCCAAAACCCTTTCTCAATCCAGAAAAAATCATCAATTTTGAGCCAGCAATGGGGTGCCGATGATTATTGGCTGAGATGATACCCAAGAACGTAGTTCTGCACCTGATCCGGATAATGCCGGCGTAGGGATTGTAACTTTATCATCTCATCATTTAATTTATTTATATGATGCAGGAAATTTTAAGTAAAACCAGCCTTTTAGAATGGTTTGGTGTATTTTTTTCGGTTGTGCAGGTGTTACTGGCACAACGCAACAACATTCACAATTATCTTTTTGGAATTGCCGGTATTGTTCTGGCTATGTTTGTTAAGTTCAACGCGAAACTTTATGCCGAGTTCACGCTTGATTTTTACTACCTTGTAATGAGTGTTTACGGTTGGCTGTTCTGGAAATTTGGCAAACAACAAACCGAAACACCTATTTCGTTTACCACAACTACCGAAAAATACAAAGCAACAGGTATTGTGGTTTCGGCGTTTTTAATTTTCTATATTTTTTTAACCAACTACACCAACAGCGACGTACCGCTTTGGGATTCTTTGGTGACTGCTTTTGCATGGGCGGGCATGTGGCTTATGGCGAAACGCAAAATAGAAAACTGGGTGTTGCTAAACATTAGCAATTTTCTTGCCGTGCCGCTTTTAATTCATAAAGAACTGTATTTGTACGCTGCTTTAACCGCCTTTTTGTTTGTGGTTGCCATTTTTGGATACATTAACTGGTACAAAATTTTAAAGCAGCAAAAAAATGCATAGTTCCATAATTCAGCAAAAGTTATTCGGAGCGAAGGAAATTCCTGCCGATGTTATCAATCATATTTATAAAGAACGCTGGCTGCAAATTTGGGTTCCTAAAAAGTACGGCGGTTTGGGTTTGAACTTTACCAACGGATTGAAACTTTTAAAATCGTTAGCTTTTATCGATGGAAGTCTGGGTTGGATGGTTACTTTATGTGCCGGTGCCAATTATTTTTCACGAAACCTGAAACCCGAAATTGCCCAAGAACTTTTTAAAGATAACTTTACGTGTTTTGGCGGAAGCGGAGCTATTGGCGGAACTGCCGAGAAAATGAACGACTTTTATTTGATTAATGGCAAATGGACGTTTGCTACTGGCGCACCGCATTTGAGTCATTTTACGTTGAACGCAGTAGTTACCGAAAACGACCAGCCTGTTTTAAATGAAAATGGCAAGGAATTGATTCGCTCTTTTATTATTCCGAAAGATCAAGTGGAAATTATTGCCGACTGGAAGGCTATGGGAATGCAGGCTACCGGAACATTTTCATTTACGGTTGATGCTATTTTGGTTGATGCAAATCACAGCTTTATTTATAACGAATTTTACACCGATGCCGTTTTAGATCGAATTCCGTTCCGCATTTTTGCCGATTTAACCTTGTTGGTAAATTATCTGGGAATGGCTGAACATTTTGTAGATGAAACCGAAAAAATAAGACCGCAGTTAGATCTATTAGCTTTTAGAAACTATATTTTTTCCGAAGAAAACAAAACCTATTTATTTGCAGATAAAATTGAAACACTTTTAGAAAATCAGCAGGAAATAACAGCCGACGTTCAAACCGAAATTCATCAGTTTAGTGAAACGTTGGTTGCTACTTTATCTCACAAAATTTTAGATTTGTATTTTCAGTTAGGTATCAAAGCATCGCACACCAACGAGCCCATTCATCAAATATTCCGTGATTATTTTACCGCAACACAACATGTGAATTTTAGAAGAGTGTATATTTAATTACATTTCTACTGACCCTATTTGTATTTTGTAGTACCATATTTGCATGCGACCAACAAAAATAGCTAAACAACTCACATTAAATATGCTATTTTTATAAGGTTATATGAAGTTTTTATATTAAAAAAAGATAATTGCGTATATTTGATTGTTATACGAAATATAAAATCACAAAAACCAATTTGCACTTAATTTTTCTGTAAATCAAATAGTTATAAAATAAACTTATGCAGATTAAAGCACAAAAATGCAAGCAAATACTTGTTTTGTTGTACTAAAAGTTGTACCTTAGTATCACGTTGCACCGCTTTGAAATAGCACTAAAATCAACGCTTTCACTGTTTTGCACCGGATTTATTTAGTAGTACAACAATCCAAATACAGTTTTATTATGGCTTCAATAAAATTAGTACAACGTACACAACAAGAAAATGCAACAGGACAAAGCCCTATCTACATCAGGTTAATCAAGGATCGCAAAGCCAAGTTTGTTACAACCGGAGTTAAAGCAAAGGTTAGTGAATGGGACGATGCAAAACAGAAACTCAAAAAGAACTATCCCAACAGTGCCAGGATGAATGCCTTTCTTGCTCAAAAGGTAGCAGATGCACAAGCACAGGTGGCAGACCACGAGCGTACCAAAAAATCAGTTTCAGCCCGAAAGCTTAAAGAAGCTATTAAAGGAAAAGCAGATCCGAATTTCTTTGACTATTGCGATAAGCGTTTAGAAGTTCTCAAAGGAATTGTATCATATCGTACTACGGTTATTTACGAAGGTTATATCAAGAAATTTGAACGTTTTTTAGGATATCGGGATTTTTACTTCTCTGATATTAATGTGGGTATTCTGAATGATTACGCCAACTACTGCAAAAAGAAATTAAGCAATGGCAATACAACCGTTTTTACCTCACTACGGATATTGAGTTTCTTTTATAACGATGCAATGGAAGAAGAATTGATACCCTTAGTCCCTTCCCCATTCTACAAAATAGACATTCCAAAAAGTAAAGTAGAACGCCTTTACCTCAACAAAAAGCAGATAGAAGATTTAGAAAACTTAGACTTAAGCCAAAGACCAAAAGCTGTAGTTCACAGGGATATGTTTTTGTTTAGTGTCTTTGGTGGCGGTTTACGTATCAGTGATGTAATGCTGTTACAGTGGAAATGTTACGATGAAGAAACCCAAAAGATTACAAAGGTTATTCAGAAAACCCAAAAGCAACATAGCTTCAAATTAGGAGCTAAATCTATTGCCATACTCAACAAATACAAACCGAAAACAATAGATCCCGAAGCTTTTATATTTCCAGTATTAGAACATCCCGAACGAATATTTAATGACGAAGTATACAAGAGTACTCGGATACGTTCAAAAGCGCGTTTAGGTGGTGTACACCTAAAGAAAATGGGCGAAGATTTAAAGCTACCTTTTAACCTCCACTTTCATTTAAGCCGCCATACATTTGCTACCAATGCTTTAAACAATGGTATGCGTATCGAGCATGTAAGCAAGTTGCTTGACCACGCTACGATACAGCAAACACAAGTTTACGCAAAAATTGTAAGTGAGGAATTGGATAAAGCTGTAGATGAGTATGTTTATTAATCATTAAAATTTGCGGTTTGTACAAATTTTAATAATTTGTTTTTAATATTTACTCACAACCGACTCTTTTAAATAGGACCAAAGCGGCATAAAACACCTGAACGTTTTTAACGGGTTGCTTGAATAGTAAAAATCAGACCTTTCTGACATTGGTCATTCTGAAGATTTATGTCAAAATAATCAGCGAAAAATTGGATAATGCAATTTAAATACTTCAGTTGAAGCTATAGAGCCTAATTGTTTTTTAAATTTACATTCTGAATAAGGTATTTTTCAGTATCGTTGATTTGTTACAATCAATCACAGGATCATTGGCAAGACTGTTTTTATGGAAAAAAATCAAGAAATTACACCGAATATAGAATTATCTTTAGATAAATGATTTAAAAACGTGAATGATGGATCAGGATTCTATCCGAAAAATTCAGGAAAATATATCCATTCCCTACGATAAGGCCTTGACACTATTAGAGAATGGTGAGATCCAAAAGGTTAAAAAGAATGAAAACTGGCTTTCGGAGGGAGATCGTGCAGATAAATTAGCGTTCATTATACAGGGAGCTATGCGTTCTTACCTGGTCAATGAAAAGGGAGAAGAAATCAATCTTTTGCTACAGGTGAATCAGGATTTTATAGGCGATTACGAAAGTTATATTTCCGATAAGAAAGCCGGCTTTTCCATTAAAGCACTCATTGAAACAGAACTCTTTGTCATCACCAAAGAAGCAATCAACCGGCTGGGGCAACAGGACGTATTTTGGATAGATTTTAAAGCCAGAATGTCGGATTACGCCTTTCTGGAAGCAAAAAGACGTATAGAAGATTTATTATTGTTCACCCCGGAAGAACGTTATGTAAATCTCGTGAAAAAATCCCAGGAAGTCCTGCAAAAAATCACTCAGAAATATATCTCTTCTTATTTAGGCATCACGCCACAGTCGCTCAGCCGTATTCGGAAACGGATTATGAAGTAGATTTATTAACTTAAGTGAATCTTTTTGCCATTTCTCGCTTCTAATTTTGCTCTGAAATAAAAACAATGACAAAATGAGTGTAGCAATTATAGGAGCAGGTATCGGCGGACTCACCACTGCTTTGGCTTTAAAAAAGCGCAATATCACGTTTACAGTATATGAAGCCGCAAACGAACTTAAACCTGTTGGGGCGGGCATTATTTTAGCCAACAATGCCATGCAGGTATTTCGGCATCTGGGAATACACCGGGAAATAGAACGAATCGGAAATCCACTCTGTTTCACAACTTTGTCCAAACCTGATTTTTCTCCGCTTACCCGGGTTGACCTGAAACCTTTTGAGCAAGAATTTAGTGTGCAAAACCATACCATTCATCGGGCAGATTTGCACAAAATATTGGTGGATGCTGTGGGTGAAAATAATATAAAGCTGAATAAAAGACTTAAAAATGTTGCCAGGGAAAAGCAGCAGTTTCGGATGGAATTTGAGGACAATTCTCAAGAGACCTACGAATACCTGATCGGTGCAGACGGTATTAAATCAAAAGTACGCACCACACTTTTTGGTTATGAGGATTACCGTGATGCCAAACAGCTGTGCTGGAGAGGAGTCACCGAATTCGATATTCCCGATCACTACAAACACGAACTCGTAGAAGCCTGGGGAAAAGGTAAAAGATTTGGCTTTGTCCCCTTAAGAAACAATCGTGTATACTGGTACTTGCTCATCAACAAGTCGATGGGGACTTTATCTTCCTCTCCTTTAGAATTCTCTGGAGACTTTCTGCCTATAGCAGATGCTGTGATGAGAAAAACGCCAAAAGAAAAAATAATTGCAGCAGCATTATATGACCTAAAACCTTTTGCCTACTGGTCGCAACCCAATGTTTGTTTGCTGGGCGATGCCGCACACGCTACTACGCCCAATCTGGGGCAAGGTGCCTGCCAGGCCGTTGAAGATGCGTATGCTTTGTATAAATTATTGGAGAAAAACGATTTAAAAACAAGTATTCAGTTGTATCCGAAAATCCGGTTAAAAAAAGCACATTCCATCGTCAATACAAGTTGGAAAGTGGGCAAACTGGCACATCTGGGCAATCGACCCGGCATTTTCCTGAGAAATACAATTATGAAAGCAACACCTGACAAAACCAATCAGAAAATGATGCGCAATTATTTTCAATTATCAGATTTTTGATATAAATTAAATTGGACGCAACGAGAAACACAAAAATTTTGTGTTTCTCGTTTAAAAAATAGCATAACAGTTATTTCTTTATGCAGAAGATTCATGGACTATAAACACCATTAAAGAGAATAATTCTCCAGCCATCCTGGTCTTCACCAAAGATTTGCTCATGATTTCTGAAATAGTTTTTTTAGTCTAGCAATCTCCGATGGTAATTGATCTGTCCCAGATGATATGTGAGATGAGTGGTCAGATGTACTAAAAGATACCCAACAGATGTTTTTTCATCAAATACTAAAATAGGATATTCTTTCTCTAAATCCTTATGGGTTAAATTTTCAAGAGAACTTATCACAATTTCTTTAGTCCTTTTGATTTCATGGAGCAGTTCGGAAACAGGGACATTTTTTATAGAAAACTCCAATGGACGGTTTCGTATATATCCCGACTTTCCAATTTCCGCCCCAATATAGGTGTTCAGGTTACCTATAAGATGCAAACATAAATTTCCTGCAGAGTTTGCAATTCCTTTTTCAGTACGCCAGATATTTCGTTCATCTTGGTAGGACTCTATCTCCGCTTTGAGCTTGTTAAGATCCCGCTCAAATAGTGTTTTCAAAGTTATTATCAAGGATGCTGACATTTTATTACTTTAATTTAATTTCAAACAAACTAACGGTAGCATTATCGTAGTGTGCCGGAAGTCCTTCCGTATTTTTGAGTTTTAGAGGTCCCAGATATTCGAATCCGCATTTGCCGTAATACGCGATTAGTTTTGTGTTGTCTCCCACGGTATCCATTCTTATAAATTCTTTACCGTTTTCAGCGGCATATACTTTTGCCCAGCTGACAATCTCTGCTACCAGGTTTTGGCCCCTGAAATCAGGGTTCGTCGCTATTCTGTGGATATAAACTGCGGGGTCTACATTCCTCGCTTCCCAGATCTGCGGATCCTGAAACGTTGTTGCCCATATACAGGCAATCTTGCCATCGATTTCCAGTTTCCATTGTCGTTTCTCGTCGATCTCGCTTTCCACCAGTCCACGCTCGAATTCCGGCCAGTGTACCGTAAACCTCGTCTTTTGAAAATCGGTAGCTATTTTGTACAACCTGAAAATTTCTTCAATATCTTCCTTCGTACTGTTTTTTATCTGTATCATACTAGTCAATTATTTTTTTGCAAACGATTTAAATTCTTGGATATCATGATATCCGAATACGGTAACATCCGGATGCAATGCAACCAAATCGCGAATCTTGTTGAGTGATCTTATTCGCATCTCATTATCATCTGCTCTGGCTTCTGCTAATGCATTGACAGGATGTTCAGGATTATTTAGCTCTTCGCGCAAGTAGTAAGCATCCGCTACATAAAATATCCAGTTTTCATTGATTTTTATAGCTACTCCGCAATGCCCTAAGGTATGCCCAAACAAGGGCACGAATAGTATTTCCGTCTGGAGTGCTGTATAGACTTTTCTCGCTTCAAAGCCAAACCATTCTTCGGTTGTTTCCGGGTAAGTTTTGATGACAGGATGGTGAAGCAAAGGTGTTTTTAAATATCGGGGGTTCCCTGAGAAGAAATTTTCATATTCTTCCGCCCCAATGTGTACCGTTGCCTGGGGGAAGTCCGCCACTCCCCCAATATGGTCATTGTCCAGGTGAGAGATGACGCAGTCGTGTACCTTTTCGGGGTTCAATCCTAAATTTTTAATTTGTTGAATGGCGGTCAGGTCTTGATCAAAGCGGTACCCAACCATTTCTACAAGTTCTCTGCCTATTCTTTCTTCTGGATAAAGCGTGTCCAACAAACCGATCCCGGTGTCTATAAGCACCATACGGTCTTCCTCTTTTAAAAGTAAACAGTGTCCGCAGACATTATCACTGTAGGGTGAAACGATGCTGACACAGTTTAAATGATGTATTTCAGTCATAGTATTGGATTTTGTATAAGGTTCAATCCTTTTTCAACCGGATAGAAATCCAGACAGCAAAAATAAAGATTTTACCGTAAAATTAGAACATTTGTTCTAATTTTGTATCATGACAACAAAGGAAAAAATATTGGACACAGCGAGAATATTGTTCAATGAGCAGGGAATCCGGAGTACGACGACAAGGCATATAGCTGCTTCAATGCCCATCAGCCCGGGTAATTTACATTACCATTTCAGGCATACAGAGGACATTGTCATCGCACTTTTTGAGCAATTGAAAAAGAAATACGACAAAATGATGGAGGAAGTGCAAGAGTTGTCTTTAACACAATTGGATGATTTGGTTCCTGTTTTCGATATATTATATGATCAAATAAACAATTATCGCTTTTTATTTATTCATTTTGTGGAAATAAGTAGCTGGATCCCGGAAATAAAGAAGGACTATCAACAGTTACTGCTCCGAAGAGAAGAACAGTTTAAAAACTGGCTGGATGCTCTTACAAAACAGGGAGTAATAGTGAATCTTGCTGACAAAACAAGGGAAGGTATCATCAAAAAGCTATTTATCGTAGGTGATTTCTGGATTTCGCATAACGCTTTGTACAAACAATATACGGGAGATGAGGCCCGTCAGGATTTTGTATCAACTTTACGCTCCGTTTTATCTCCTTATGTTAATACCACCAAAGCTAAATAAGTTCAGGAGATGGATATAAAATGGATGACTTTATTATCGCTACAGAAAACTTTCGCCGAGCTGGGCTCCGATGAACATTATATTTATATGCCCACCAATAAGTTAGAATATTATCCCACAGAGCCTTATCGTTCGCATTATTACGGAATAGGGCTCATTAAAAAGGGAGAAATCGAATTTTATACGGATCTGACAAAGCATCGTATCACAGGGCCTGCTCTCATATTTACCGGAACATCGTCTATCAAAAGATGGAATACTGCGCTGTCTCCTTGCGAAATGGAGTCTATCTTGTTCTCGGAAGAATTTCTGCAGGAAAAATTGATCGAATCTGATATCATTCGGGCTTTTGCCCTGTTTTCCAATAATGGAGGATATGCGTTGCAAATAGAGGACAAAGACTATATGGTTTTTAAGCAGCTTTTTGAAGTGGTTAGTTCCAGAAGCTCATCTGCTTCTCCGTATCACAAGGAAGTCGTTCGAGGTATTATTTACAGTATGATTAATGAGATTGGTCATTTGTACCGAAAATTTCCTTCGCAGGAACTACATAACAATCTGCTTGTCAGCAAATTTAAAGAGGCGATATTCAGGCATTATAAAAAAAGCAGATCGGTATCTTTCTATGCTGATATGCTCAATGTTCACCCCAAACATCTGAGCCAAACTGTTTCGTCCGTGACGGGAATGCCTGCCAGCGAATGGATTCACCACATCGTCGTCCTGGAAGCCAAAATACTGCTTCAGAACAAGGAACTTAATATCTCAGAAGTCGCTTACATGCTCAACTTTTCCGATCAGAGTACTTTTGGGAAATATTTCAAAAAATATGTGGGAATAAGTCCCGTATCCTACCGTAAAAAACTTTTTCCATAATCTTACCTTTTGACTATTTTTACTGTATTTGAGCCCTTTCTGAGGGGTACCTAAAGGGTAATTTTGCCAATGATAATTAATTCAATTTATTATGGCAACTCAATCAACCCTGAGATGGTGTGTATTCTTACTCATTACCGGTTTTATCTCTTGTAAAAGCGATCAGCAGCATACTTCTGATACGGACGAAGCCGAAGCTTATCCGGTTATCACACTGGCTCCTCAGACAACAACCGTTTATACCGATTTCCCGGTAACCTTACAAGGTGTACAGGATGTGGCTATTCGTCCGAAAGTCAATGGTTTCATAGCCGAGATACAGGTAGATGAAGGACAGAAGGTAAGCAAAGGACAATTGCTGTTTCGCATCTTTGCTCCTGAATACGAAGAACAACTGGTTCAATCTCTTGCCGCCATACAAAGCATAGAAGCCGAATTGGAGGAAGCCCAACTGCAGGTTGAGAAAACACAGCCGCTTGTGCAGGAAGGAGTAATTGGAAAATATGAACTGGAATCGGCACAGCATCAATTGCGGAATAAAACCGCACAGTTAAATCAGGCGAAGTCTGTTCGTAAAGGTGCTGAGGTAAATATTGCCTATACACAGATCCGTGCACCGTTTAATGGGGTAATGGGATTAATCCCCTACAAAAAAGGAAGCTTAGTCAGCAGTACTTCCGCCGATCCGCTTGCTCATATATCAGATATATCTCAAATTCACGCCTATTTCTCCATAAACGAAAAGCAATTTTTTGACTGGACGGAAAAATCCGGTGGAAAATCCGTGACCGATTACATCAACCGGCAGGGCGAAGTTAATTTAATACTACCCAATAACCAGTTATTCAATCAAAAAGGTATTGTGGATATGGTTAGCGGACAGGTAGATCCCAAAACGGGAAGCATCACACTCAGGGCAGTTTTTTCCAATCCTGATCAAGTCCTGCGGAGTGGTAATAGTGCTACAGTAAGGGTGTATGAGAAATTAGACAAGGTTTTGTTGATACCGCAACGGGCAACCGTAGAAATACAGGGAAAACGATTCGTCTATAAGGTGGATGACGAAGGAATGGTTACAAGTGTGGCGGTTAATTTATCGGATTATACCCCATCAAACGAATATTTTATTGTTGAGTCGGGACTCGAAGCTGGCGACAGGATTGTTTCGGAAGGATTGGTTAGTATAAGGGAGGGCGCTAAAATTAAAACAACTACCAAATAGACTGTATTATGTTAAAACGTTTTATCGAAAACCCAGTTTTATCTACCGTTATATCCATTATTATTGTCATTCTCGGCATCTTAGGACTATTTTCGTTGCCGATTACGCAATACCCGGAAATCGCACCGCCAACCGTACAGGTAGCCGCCAGTTATCAGGGAGCAAATGCGGAAACGGTGATGAAAAGTGTCATTATACCGTTGGAAGAAGAAATCAATGGTGTGGAGAAAATGACCTATATGAGCTCGAAGGCAAGTAACGACGGTTCTGCCGTCATTACAATTGTATTTGAACAAGGAGCAGATGCAGATATGGCCGCAGTGAATGTACAGAACAGGGTCAATCAGGCAATGAGCCAGTTGCCGGAAGAAGTGGTAAAATATGGCATTACCACCACCAAGCGGCTAAGCAGTGAGATCTTCAGCTTTATGTATTATAGCGAAGATAGCAGATACGATCAGGCATTTCTGGAAAACTATATACGGATCAACGTCCTGCCAAAATTGAAACGAATTGATGGTGTGGGAGACGCCTCTATTTCGGGAGGGAAAGAATATAGTATGCGGATCTGGCTTAAACCCAATGAAATGGCGGCTTATGGCGTTACTCCTTCAGATATAGTTAAGGTACTTGCAGAACAAAATGTGGAAGCCGCACCCGGTAAGGTAGGAGAAAACAGCAATCAGACATTCCAGTACTCGCTCAAATATACCGGCAGGCTGGAAACAGAAACGGAATTTGGAGACATTGTCATTCGCTCCACCGGAGACGGACGTTTTCTACGGTTAAAAGATATAGCCGATATTGAATTAGGCGCCTACTCACACACTACCTCTATTACAGCTTACGGAAAAACGGGGACTTACGTTGCAATCAACCAAACGGCAGGTTCCAATGCACACAATATTATTAAAGAATGTGAACAGATACTTAAGGAAGCCGAATCGGACTTGCCGGCGGGCACTAAGTTTGTGCAGTATGCCAATTCCAATGATTTCTTATTAGCATCGATCAACAAATTAATCTCCACATTGATAGAAGCCTTTGTACTGGTTTTCATCGTTGTACTATTGTTCTTGCAGGATTGGCGTTCAACATTGATTCCGGCAATCGCCGTTCCGGTAGCCTTGATAGGGACCTTTTTCTTTTTGAACCTTTTTGGTTTCACCATTAACCTGCTGACTCTTTTTGCCTTGGTGCTTTCCATCGGCATTGTGGTAGATGATGCTATTATTGTAGTGGAAGCCGTACACGCCAAACTGCACGACGGTGCTAAGTCAGCCAAACAAGCTACCGTAAGCGCAATGCACGAACTTACAACGGCTATTATTTCGATTACGCTCGTCATGTCGGCAGTTTTTATTCCCGTAACCTTTATTGACGGCTCGGTCGGTATTTTTTACCGGGAATTCGGAATAACACTGGCAGTTGCCATATTAATTTCAGCAGTAAACGCTCTAACGCTAAGTCCGGCACTTTGTGCGATCCTATTAAAACCATCCGAAGGAAATCAGGGACAGGAAAAAGGATTTGCATCACGTTTTAAAACAGCTTTTAACCAGGGTTTTAATAAAATAACAGATCGTTATCTCGGTACATTGCGTTTCTTGAATAGATATAAATGGCTTTCGTTAGGGAGCGTGGTCGTTTTTGTTTCACTATTCTACTACCTTGCGAAAAACACCCAAACAGGTTTTGTGCCCAACGAGGACAGTTCATCGGTATACGCCAACATTATTTTAAATCCCTCTACCTCTTTAGAAGAAACGGAAAGGATCACCGATATGGTAGATAGCCTGGCAATGACCATCCCCGAAGTGGAATATTCATCGCGTTTGGCAGGAATGGACTTTTTTAGTGGAAACGGGAGTTCGTATGCGGTGGTTTTCATTAAGTTAAAGCATTGGGATGATCGTCCGGACAAAGAACAGAACATCCACCACGTGGTGCAGAAGTTATTTGCAAAAGCAACGTTTATCAAAGATGCCCATATCGTTTTCTTCGCCGGTCCTACATTGCAGGGATTTGGAAGCAATACCGGATTTGAAGTACAACTACAGGACAAAACCAATGGTGCTTACGATGCTTTTGAAAAAGTAATGGGAAATTTTCTTGGTGCATTAAATCAACGGCCCGAAATTATGTATGCCACCTCTTCGTTCAATACCAATTTTCCACAATATGAAGTCAGCATCAATGTAGAAAAAGCAAAAGAAACTGATGTATCGGTAACGGAGATACTGACAACCTTGCAAGGGTATCTCGGAGGAATATACGCTACCAATTTCAATCGGTTTGGAAAACAATACAAAGTAATGATACAGGCTGATCCTTCATCCCGGCAAAACAGACAGGCCATAGAACAGCTCTATGTGAAAAACGGTGATGGACAAATGGCGCCCATTACCAGCTTCATTGATCTGAAAAAAGTGTACGGACCTGAATTTCTCACCCGATTCAACCTGTTCAATGCAGCTTATGTAAATGGAGCTCCTAACCCCGGTTATAGTTCCGGAGATGCCATTCAGGCCATAGAAGAAGTGGCCGAACAAACATTGCCCAAAGGCTACGGGTTCGAATACGCAGGACTTACCCGGGAAGAAAGCCTGAGCGGTAACCAGACGGTTATCATATTCGTACTGTCTCTGCTGTTTGTTTATTTCCTGCTGAGTGCCCAGTTCAAAAGTTATATTCTGCCGTTTGCGGTATTGTTTTCTCTTCCGATAGGTTTGTCCGGGGTCTTTCTTTTTGCGCGTATGTTCGGTATTGAAAACAATATATTCCTACAAATTAGTTTGATTATGCTGATAGGACTCTTAGCCAAAAATGCCATTCTGATCGTTGAATTTGCCTTGCAGCACAGGAAATCTGGGGTCTCTATTACCGATGCTGCTTTAGAAGGTGCAAAAGTGCGTTTAAGGCCGATCCTGATGACCTCTTTTGCGTTCATCTTTGGTCTTTTACCATTGATGCTGGCAACCGGAGCGGGCGCTTTAAGCAATCAATCTATTGGAACAGCGGCAGTAGGCGGAATGTTCATCGGTACCGTAGCCGGTGTATTAGTCATCCCTTCGCTGTATGTTCTTTTTCAGTATTTACACGAACGGATTTCAGGGAAAGTGCATAAGACAGAAAATTAGGATCCGGAAGAATCCTTTTCGTAAAACTTAATTCAACAGATCAAACAATGAAATTACATTTTAAATATATAGTTGCTTTGGCTCTCATCAGTTTGTTATCATCTTGTATGACGAACAAAAATTATATAAAAACAACACATATCGATGAGTCTTTGTACCGTGCGGATGAGGTGCAGGACACGCTCAATATGGCTGATTTATCCTGGCAGGATTTCTTTAGCGATGAGCAATTGAAAAAATTAATAGATACAGGCTTGAAAAACAACCTTGATTTAAAAATCGGGTTAGAAAGAATTCATAAAGCCCAATCCCTTTTAGCACAGTCCAAAGGAGCGTTCTTTCCTCAACTGTTTATTGACGGAGGAGTGAAGCAGTCTCGGATGGCTTATCCGCAAAGTTTTGGATTTGTAGAAAATGCCACCACTTATGAGATCGGATTGAGAACTGCCTGGGAAATAGATTTATGGGGCAAATTAAAAAACGGGAAAAAAGCAGCGGTTTACAAATTACTCCGGGAAGAGTCAATCCAACAAGCGGTTCAAACAGAACTGATCGCACAAACTGCAGATTATTATTACCAATTGCTGGCATTGGACGAACAGGTGCATATTCTTGAAACAACCATAGGCGTCCGTAAGGAAGAAGCCGAGACAATGAAAAAACTTAAAGAGGCAAACATCGTTACTGCTGCCGCAGTTGCCCAAAGTGAGGCAGGATATCTCGAAGCTGAAAACCAGCTTCCTGCTGTACAAAGACAAATACGTGCGATAGAAAACGCATTGAATGTATTGCTTGGGCAGTCGCCGGCAACCGTCAGCCGGAGTACATTCAAAACCGAACCCTTATTTCCGGATGTACATATCGGAGTTCCTGTGCAATTGCTTCGAAACAGACCCGATGTTCAGGCAGCCGAATTTGAATTAGCCTCTTATTTTGAAGAAATTAATGTGGCAAGAAAAGCGTTTTATCCGTCTTTGACCATCAACGCATCAAGTGGGTTTACTAATTTTGGGATAGCCAATTGGTTTACGCCCTCCGGATTTTTCGCCAATGTGGGCGGTGGATTATTGCAACCGGTTTTCTCTAAAAGATTAAATAAAACCCGGCTTGAATTAGCAAAATCGGATTACAGGGAGAAAGAACTCCATTTTCGGAAAACAGTATTGGTTGCCGGTCAGGAGGTATCAGATGCTTTGTTCAATTATCATTCGGCATCCGGTCAGGAACAGCAGCGATCAGCGCAACTGGGCAAATTAGAGCAGGCATTGGAACACACCCGAAAGCTGCTTTTGTACCATAATTCAACCAATTATACAGATGTTTTGACCGCCCGACAAGCTCTATTATCGGCACAGCTACAGATGACAAACGAGCGCCTTTTGAAGTATCAGTCCCTGATTTATTTATATAGGGCATTAGGTGGCGGAGTACAGAGTAAGGAGAATTTAATACTACAATGAATTATACCCAAACGTTATCAGATAAAACAATCGGTAGAATTCCCTGAACTGACAGCCATCCCAAAGGAACGGTCAGTAAATGTTTTGTTTGATATTTTACAGGAGAATGTGCTAAATAACCATGCCTATTGTCAGGAATTAATCAATAAAATAGTCAAGTTATCGTATGCACAGTTACCTGATTTCTTTTCGTACCATTGCGAATTTATAACCGATCCGTTGAAATGGATAAATAAGGTTGAAAAACTGTTATTTGAAAATGAGGAGTTATTCGTAAATACCACTAAGCGTGGCCGAATGATGAAATGCTACACCATTATCGAGCGTAAAAGAAAAGAATTAGAACTAATTCGTAATCGACATATAAAACGAAAACCACCGATGCAGTACATTAATGCCGAATGTGAGGAACGATATTTTTCATTCAGAGAAGTAAAAAGTAAAGTAAACGGTATGGAAGATTACACCGAAAAGATAATGTTTTTGACCAATGAGAAGTTCGATTACGAACAGGCAAGTATAGATTTCATCAATCCTAAATTACCCGATTATTCAGACCAATGTCAAAAGGAGATAGACCAGATACAGCATTTAATTCGTTTAACCGATGAATTTTCTAAGCAACAAATGAGAAAAAATGCGGAGGGCATTCCGTTCAATAAACTAAAAATCAACTGCAACATCAATCAGCTCGTTGATATATTTTACCAGTTACACAGAGAGTTATTTGTAAACGGTAAACCCATTCTGGATGGCAATATCAATGATTTTGTTGCAGTAATCGTAAACTCTTTCGTAGATAAAAACGGACAGGAATTAAGTCCCGAAACTATCAAAACCGTTATCACACCTTCTAAATCCGATAAACGCCCCAAACCGCATAAGCGGATAGATATTGATAAATTACTGTAAATAAATTTTATCCCGAAAGACCATTTCGGGATTTTTTGACTTTGTACCGTTGCAGTCCTTTGCTTTCATAATCTTAAAAATTAAAGAAAATGGAAGCAGTAATTTTATCCAAAGACCAGTACACTGAAATCATCGAAAAACTGGACGAACTCGTAAAACGTATCAATGCCAAAAACGAACCCAAGAAAGATACGTTCTTAGACAATCAGGAATTTCTTTTACTGATGAAGATTTCCAAACGCACCGCTCAAACCTGGCGTGACGAAGGTCGTATTTCGTTCTCTCAGGTCGGAAACAAGATTTACTACAAACTTTCAGACGTAGAAAAACTCTTAAATGAGCATTATAACAAGGCTTTTTCAAAGAAATAAGTCTAAAATCTAATGTCTAACATCTAACGTCTAAAAAATGGTAGTAAGTATCTTTCAGAACTTCAATGAGGTCGTGCAAAACCAGAAAATCATTGAAGTACTCCACGACATCAAGACAGGCAAATACATCAATGTAATTACCTATCTGCGAAAATCATTAGCCGAAAACAAAATGGAAGCATACGAAAGGGCAAAGAAATCTTTGCCTGCTTTCACTCCATCAGCAACCTTTAAAGGCGGACGAAAACCCGAATATCTGACCGCCTACAATCCTCTATTGGTACTGGATATTGATAAACTTTCCAAAGAACAATTACAGAATGCTAAAGCATTGGCAAAAGAAAATCCTTATACTTTTTCTTGCTTTACAAGCCCTTCGGGCAATGGTTTGAAGATTTTGGTTAAAGTCAATTCATCACAGGAAAACCACAAAGAAGCGTTTTTACTATTACAAAAGTATTATGAAGAGTTGCTTCAACTTCCGATTGATAAGTCTGGAAAAGACGTTACAAGATTGTGTTTTGTTTCGTACGATACCGATTTGTATTTAAATGAAAATGCAGAAATCTATCCGGTAATCAAGCAAGAACCAACACAAACAGCGTTTACAAACGAACCATTTAAAACAGAGCCTATCAACAATGATTATTTAGCGGTATATGAACATTGCATTCGATTTACAGAAAAGAAAGAAAGTTATATCAATGGAAATCGGAACAATTTTGTACATCTGCTGGCAAATAATCTCAATCGGAAAGGTGTTCCATTAGCAGTAGCTACAGGATATATTTTGTCCGATTACGGTTATGATGCTAATGAAGTAATGGCAACGGTAAAAAGTGCGTACAGCAATACTGATGAACACAGTAAAAACAGTAATCCAACCATTTCAAAATCAGAAAGCAATAAAGCGAAAAATGAGGATATTGAAGAGGAGGAAGAAAAGCCGAGTTATATTGACCGTTTAGAAACATTTCTGGATTATCGATACAACTTTCGGTACAATATCGTAACCGGAAAGCTCGAATACAAAACAATTAAAGCCAATCTCTGGAAACCGATTACCGATTTTGTAGAAAACTCTATTCTAAGAGAAATCCTCAAAGCAAAAGTAAAATGCAACATCAATACTCTGCGAAATCTGTTGCATTCCGATTATTGTCAGCAATATGATCCGTTCCGTGATTATTTTCAGGAACTGGAAACCAATGAGGATGAGGTCGATTATATCACTCAGTTAGCCAATACAGTTAAAACCACGAAGCAGGAATTATGGCAAATCTGTTTCAAAAAATGGTTTGTAGCAATGGTAGCTTGTGTCACAAATGAAAAAGCCATCAATCAAACCGTAATTGTATTCAGCGGTAAACAAGGCGTAGGAAAAACAACCTGGATCGAACGATTGATACCAAGAGAACTCAAAGAATATATGTTTTCAGGAACCATTAACCCAAACAACAAAGATACCTTAATTCACTTAGCCGAATGTATGCTCATCAATCTGGATGAACTCGAAAACCTGAACCGTACCGAAATAGGAACGCTCAAAGAACTGATAACAAAAACACATATTCGTATGCGTAAAGCCTACGGACACAACAATGAAACCTTACCACGCAGAGCCTCATTCGCAGGAAGTGTAAATACGGCTCAATTTCTGAATGACACTACAGGTTCACGCAGGTTTTTATGTTTTGAAGTAGAGCATATCGAATACACACATAGCATTGACATCAACCAAGCGTATGCACAGGCAAGGCAACTCTATAAAGACGGTTTCCGTTATTGGTTCAATCAGGAAGAAATAAAAGAAATCAACCTTAATAATGAACAATACCAAATCAGAAGCCCCGAAGAAGAATTGCTTTTAACTTGGTTTGAGATTGCAGACAGAGATACCGCTAATAATTTTCTGAACACCACACAAATCGCAGCCAAATTAGCCGACAAAGCCAAACTCAACGTAACAGACGGAACGGTAATGAAATTGGGAAAAGCATTAAAGAAATATGGCTATCTGCGATTATCCAAAAAGAACGGTTATGTGTATGCCGTAAAAGAACTTACTTGGGAAGAAGTCGAAAACAAGAACAAAGAAAAAGAACCACCACCAAAACCACCCGAACAATCAAGCATCTCGTTTGATAATCCGTAACGGTACAGATTGCATTGGTTTACGTTTGTTAGAGTGGATAAGTAGGATAAGCATTTTTCGTCACAAACATTTTCATTTTTTTCTACCGAAAAATATCAAGCCAAAACAAACGCAATCAAAGCAAACTAATCTTAATAGTTCACCCATTTACACTATTATATCCCGATAAATCCGTTTTTGTATTCCTACGGAATAACAAAAAATCTTTTTCAGCAAATGAGGTTATCCTACTTACTTTTTTAATCAGGTGTAATTAGGAGCAAAACTATATTCGTAAATTTATAGCCTAACAATATTTCAATTCAAAATTTCTAATGTCAGCAATAGCAGCCTTACGTGGTTATAGAACCCAATTTTTATATTCATTACATTATATCCTATCCTCCCTGTCAAATGACCTTGTGTTTAGACTGGAAGGAGAAGAAGATTTAGATGTATTGGATAATAATGGTCAACTTTTATATGCCATACAGCTAAAGAATTTAGGAAAAACAATTACATTATCTGATGTTCTATCAGACCATAAGACTTCATTTATTAAGAGGTTTTTAGCTAAATATTCCGAAGCAACTCCTATACTGGTTTCTTATGGTGAAATAAGTCAAGACTTAAAAAATTGGGGGAAACATAAAGATACTATTTCTGAAAAAGAGAAAACAACGCTGAAAAAATATAAGGTAACGGCAGATGAATGGAAATTAGTAAAAAGTAAAACCCAATTTACAGAGATTAGTGAGGAAGAGATTGCAGACGAAATACAAAAACTGATTAAAAGCAACTTCCCTGAAGTTGATCCCATTCCTACAATAGGATTTTTATTGAATTGGTTGCAATTTATTGCAGAGAAACAACAGCCTATAACTACTAAAGATTTTTACAGCAAGATTCAGGATTTTGCGATATATATGACGGAGCGAATTGCTGTTCACAATCAATATGGAATAGTTTTAAAACCATTGCATAAGGTTTCTACAGAGAATACTAATCAGACCCTTTTAGAAAAAGAATTCTACAATGCGACTTTAACGAGGTATGAACACATTTTGTTAGGTCTTGATGTTACTAGAGAAAAATATCTCGAAACAATAAATGATGAGATAAAAGAAAATAATACCATCATATTGAAAGGTGCATCTGGACAGGGAAAGACAGCTTTGTTATATGGGTATGTTCATAATTATGTCAATGACTCGCTTTCTTACGAATTGAATATCCAGCAAGATCCTGTTACAACCCAACAATCAATTCAAGCTATTGCTTCTATAAGTAAGAAACTGGAAGTTCCAACCGTATTTGTAATCAATGTAAATCCCAATTCAACATATTGGCTACAAATAATAAAAGAGTCTGCCCATTTAAATCATATTAGGTTTTTAGTAGCCATTAGGAATGAAGATTGGTACAGGGCATCAGCAGTCGGTGTAGAATTTGAGCATAAAGAAATAGACTTATCCCTGTCGAAAGAAGAAGCTGAAATCATTTACACTAAATTAAATGAACGAAATAAAATCACACACTTTACAGACTTTGAACAGGCTTGGATTCAAATTGGTGATGATGCTCCGTTGTTAGAATTCGTATATTCTATTACTCAGGGGAACTCGTTACAAAATAAACTGAAACAACAGATTCAGCAATTGCGTAACGAAAGCGATCAAGGTCGTAATCCTCAGATTGAGTTTTTAAGAATTGTGAGCCTTGCAGACTCTTTAGGAGCTAATATTGATGTATCAAAATTGGATTCTGATATCGACTATCAATTTATAATCGAAAAGTTAGAAAATGAATACTTGGTTAAGAAATCATTAGATAGAAAGTACATTCAGGGGTTACATCTAATTCGTTCTCAGAAGTTGGTAGAAATACTTTTTGATGAGTTTACAACTTACAAAAAGGAATATGCCTATAAATGTATTCCGCTGATAGACGAGAAAGATTTGTACTTGTTCTTATTACAAATGTTCCATCTTGAAATACTAAAGCCTGATCAATTTATTGCCGATTTAAACATTAAAGTTGTTGCAAGGAATTGGTCTGTATATGCTTCAATATTAAAATCTTTTATATGGCTGGGTAGTAAAAGCTATGTTGAAAATAACCGTAAAGTTATAGATGAATGTAGAGCCATTTGTGGCGGAGCCTGGACAATGTTTACGGATTTTATGTTTGGAAGCAATTACGACAGAAATGGAATGCTTGATATACTCAAAGTAGATGATGATCGAAGAGAGAAAATAAATGACATCAATCAGAGATTATTACCAAATCAAAATGTTTTCAATTTAGCAACTGAAGCCATCAACCAAATTGACTTTCCTAAAGAAGTTCCTTCAACAACCTTTGAGTGGAAATCTTTTGGAGAGGTCTTATTTTGGCTTAAAAATATACCTAACAACAAAGAAAAATTACCATTATTTGATGAGATTAAGTTTGAATCTTCATTCAAAGTAATGGACAGCAAAAGCTTATCTAAATTGATGTTAGGTATGTACTCTTATTCGGAAGAACTGGATATGATAAGAAAAAAGTATGTTGACATTTTCATCGAACAAATAAAAAGAGAATTTGATGTAATCCATTTATCTGTAGACGACAACGAGGTGAATGTACATTACATCATTGATATTCTAAAAAATGATGTGGAAAGATCGACCAATGATTTCATTGTAGATATTTTAGATATTATCAGAACAGCTCTTCCTGATAAAAAACAATTTAATTCTCAGGGATATGGTCATCGCTTACAAACTTTAGCAGTAGATTATGATGATACACACAAAACAATGCCTATCGAAAATATGCCCTTAGAAGAATGGGCAAATATCAATTCCACAATTATCAAACTATATGAATATCAACTAAGACCAGATGATTGGAATGAATATAGAAATCAGCTAAACCAGTGGGAAGTAATCATCAAAGAAAAAATCAACGAGTTTAATACCTCATTTGAGAAACTGTTTAAAGGTAGTGTGAACTATATGCCCGTAGTTCCTATTATGCAGAATATACTTTTTGAAAGGTCGGAAAGTATCAAAGAACCTAAATCTATTACAGAACCATTAGGTATTTATGGTGGTAAGAAAAGAGGAACAAGCAATGAAAATGAAAGAGAACAACGCAATAAAAAATTGCAATCGAAATACGAATTGTTCTTTAAAAGTGTTTCTGATTTTAAAGGAGATATAGAAAGTTTTATCCAGCAGTCAGCTGGTACTTTATATTCAAAGGCTAAATTAAAAACTGATGAAGAGCATATACACGATGAGAATACCGAACGTTTATCTCAAATCAACCTTTACAATGCAATTGAAAAGCTTCAAGTTTATAATAGTCAGTACAAAACCATCTTAGGAAATATTGATAATACACATCATTCAAAAATTGAAACTAATACCTTATTTACTACAGCTTCAATATGGAAAGATTTTTTGAATAACAATAGTAAAGGAGAACGTTCAGCGAAACGGATTTTGAAGCTTAAATCAGATTTTGAAAACAAAATCATAAAGGACTTTAAGCAGGCTTCAAAATCCAACTCTTTTTCAGTCAGATACATAAATAACAAAACAACAGATAATAAGCCGATTGTTTTAATTGACGGAGAAAGTCCTTTTTGGACGTTGATGGGTTATAAAGAAGCTTATCAAATTGTACAACAGACAATAGATAGTCCTGAATATACAAGTTTGAAATATTTGATGCTGCAGTTCTGGTTTTCAAATTTTTATTTTATCCAAACCATTCAGAATAAAAGCCTAAACAATCAATGGAATGAAGTAAGATTATACAACATAAAAGATAAGTTGTTTGAAGAATTATCTTTCATTAATTCGATTTCACAACCGATTGAAGCAAAAATAATTGAAAATTTAAATATTGAAGGATGGTCAAATTTATATCCGGAGTTTAATGATATAACTAAAGCTACGGAAGCGTATGGGAAAGTACTTCTGTTAGCAGATCACTTTTACGATTTGAGGTTGTTTGATGAAATTGAACTCACGGAATCTGACCAAGAGAAATTACAGCAATACATACAGAAAATAGGTTTAGAGCTACAGCAATCTTTTCAAGCAGTATTAGATTCATTAGTTGAATGGATAAATATGTTTCCATTTGACGAAGACAGTTATGTCAATAGTGAAGAAGAGCAGGAATATTTTAAAGCAATGATCAATATTAAAGACCATATTTTTCCTGAACCAAAAGGAGATGAAGAAGATTATCAATTGGTAATGAATATGGAAATAGTATCTAAATGGGTTGAGCGATTAAAAGTATGTACAGAGAGTTGGGGGATATTTATACTCTTGCTTTATGGGAAGTATATTGATAAGCATTCTAAAGATTAGATGTTTTTTCAGGTTATTAATTCACTATGATTAATTATATTTGCCAATAATTGACAAGTCATTATATTATAAACTTAAGTATGGCGAGTAAATTTGGTGAGAAAATAAGAAATCTAAGAGAGCAAAAGGGATTGCTATTAAGAGAAGTAGCTCCTCTTCTTAATATTGATACTCCTCAATTGAGTAAGATAGAGAGAGGAGAACGTCAAGCAAAGAAAGAGTTTATTGAAATTTTTGCTCAGGTTTTAGATATTGACATAGACAGCCTTTTAAAATTATGGTTAGCTGATCAAATGTATAGCATTATAAAAGAAGAGCCATTAGCAAAAGAAGCAATTGAGGAATTGACAAATGTATTCAATGAGTCAAAATAAGTTTCTCTTTAGTAATTTAAAATAGTGCAAGGTTTTAGCCTGTAAAATATGGAACAAGTGAATTTATTTAACAGTGAAATAGACGATTCTATAGAGAATGAGGATAAAGGTACTGGAATGAAGAAACCATTTAATCCTAATAAAATAGTTATTCGTCCTCAAACAATTCCTATATATTCTATAGCTCAGAGGATAGAATTTGGGGAAATAAAACTTAATACGGAGTTTCAAAGAAAAGAAGGTTTGTGGAAAGATGAACAACAAAGTAGGTTAATAGAATCTATTTTAATTCGTTTCCCTCTTCCTGTTTTTTATTTTGATGGAAGTAATCCGGATGAATGGTTAGTGATTGATGGATTACAGCGGCTTACTAGTTTAAAAAGATTCATTGTTACCAAAGAATTAAAACTTACAGGTTTAGAATTTCTCAAAGAATATGAAGGAAAAGGATGGGATGATTTGGATAGACCTCTGCAAAGGCAAATTAACGAAACCCCTTTACAATGTTATGTCTTGGAAAAAGGTGATCCAGATGTGAAATTTAATATTTTTAAAAGGATTAATACCGGAGGATTGAATTTATCTGACCAGGAGATACGTCACGCAATGCATCAAGATGTTGCTGTTTACCTTCAAAAGTTAGCAGAAAGTAAAGAGTTTTTAGACGCTACAAGAAGAAAGATTAAGTCTGAGCGAATGCTTGATAGAGATTTCATAAATAGGTTTATTGCGTTCTATATTTTGGACTATGAATCAGAATATAAATACGAAGAGGATTTGGACACTTATATGAATAAAGCTCTTGATAAATTAGCTCAAAGCTCTGTAGAAGAAAAGAAAAATATAGAGAATAGATTTAAAAAAGCAATGATTTTGTCCAAAGATATATTTGGAGACTCAGCCTTCTGTAAGTCCAAAGATTATAAAAGAATCAATAAAGCCTTATTTGAAGTGGTGTCTGTACATTTTGCAAAATTGAACAATAGTGATCAAGATCTATTGCGTAAAAACAAGACTAAGTTCAAAAGTCTGTTTTACAAAGCTATAGATAATAAGTTTGCTGACTCTTTAGTGAGTAATACCGGAGGTAGAGCAAATGTCTTATTAAGACACAGAGAGTTTAATAATATAATCAATGAATTTTTAGGTTAATAGTATGATTAATCAAATTGAAATAAAAAACTTTAAGTCTTTAAAAGACATCAATGTTTCTGTGAAAAACCTTAACGTATTGATGGGGCTTAATGGTATGGGGAAAAGTTCCTTTATACAGATGCTTTTATTGCTTATGCAAAGTGATAAGTTAGAAGAAAGAATACTTGATCTTAATGGTTTATTAGCAGAAATTGGACAAGGTAGAGATGCTCTGTATCAATTTGCGAAAGAAGACTTTATAGAATTTGGAATTCATTTTGACGAACGTAATTTCTCTTGGAAATTTATTTATCAACGTGACAAAGACAAGCTCGAAGCAGAAAATGGTTTTGCAAAAGATCAAATGCAATATTTTAGAGAGCAAACTAAATTATTTCAATATATAAGTGCTGAAAGGGTTGGACCTCTGGATATTTATGATGCATCAAGTATTGTAGTTTCAGATAAGAAACAGCTTGGATTATTAGGTGAATATGCTGCCTATTTTATCAACGTATTTGGTTCGGAATATGAAGTGAAAGATTACTTGAAACACAGTTCTGTATCATCAAATATTCTAAATGATCAAATCAATGCTTGGTTAAAAGAAGTATCCCCTGGAATATCTGTAAATACTAAGTATGTTCCTGAAATAAATAAAGTAATTCTTGATTATCAATTTGATTTACTTAATACCAAAACAAATGCTTTTCGACCAAAAAATGTTGGTTTTGGTATTTCTTATGTGTTGCCTATAATATTGGCCTTACTCACAGCAGAAGAAGGTAAAATCATTGTTATTGAAAATCCAGAATCTCATATTCATCCAAAAGGACAGGCAAAACTTGGTGAATTAATAGCTTTAGCGGCACAATCTGGAGCACAGATATTTATTGAAACTCATAGTGATCATATATTAAATGGAATAAGAGTAGCAACTAAAAAATTTCACTCAAAAGATGAAAAGAGAGGTGTCTCGAAAGAAAATGTTAGTGTATTGTATTTTGAAAAAATAACAACAGATAAAGAACAATTCTCGAACGTTGTAGAAATTGCTATTGACAATAAGGGGGAATTAAGTGAATATCCCAAGGACTTCTTGGATGAATGGAGTAATCAACTTCTAAAATTACTATAATGGAAGTTGTATTCAATGAAGTATCTTTTCTACCATATTCAGAGAATGAATATGTGCTTAAATCTAGCTTTATCAATATGCTAAAAGTCTTTGCTATTGTTAAGGAAAAGCATGGCTTTTCACATATCTTATTTCCAACTAATATAGGTACAATATCAGTTCTTAATGGGAAGAGTTTTACTCAATGGGCATATGAAATACAACATCAAGGAGAAAAAAATACTATTTTAAGTTTTATAAAAAGACCTTTTGGAGAAGATGTTCTAGAGGAACAGATAATGCATTTAAATAAATTTTATTATCACAATGAAAGCGTAGGAATAATAGAAAAATATTGTATTGGCTTAGCAATTGGCTATTTAAAAGATAAAGTTTCTATTAGTTTGAACACAAATCTTTGTTGGAATTTTCCTCAGATTTCATTCAAAGAAATAATTGATGATGATTTCAATATTCAGGATGTGTTGGTTAACAACATAACAGGTGAAGACCATATATCTAATAATGACGTTGAAAAAAACTTAATTTATTCCGGAGAACTTGAATTAATAGGAACGCCCGTAAATTTCAGCAGTAAAAGTATTTCATTAAGAGATGATCACGGAAAGGATAAGTTAAAAACATTTTCTAAACGGCTTGTAAAATCTAAATATGTAGTATCAATCATTAATTCACTTCCATTTAATCCGAATGACAGAGAGTTGATTAGAAAAGTATTTCCTGATGGAAAAATTGAAATAGTTCTTCATTGGGAAAGTGCTGGGTACGGTATTATTATTCAAACAACTGGAAGAAACTTAAGAGAAACAGAAGAAATTGCTAAAATTATAAAAGAAAATTTCGATAGATAATCATTGAGATAATTTCTATTTTTCCACGATCTGCCCACGCCAAGAAAAAATACGGCTTTAGCCAGACCCAACCGCACAAAGCCAACGCTTAGTCTGTCTTCTATGGCAATGCCGCCGTTTGCAACTGTCATACTTTTTGCGTTGTTTTTTGCCAACGCTCCACAGCACATTGCCATCCTCGTTCCTGCGGTGGCAAAGAGCTGTCCAACACTAAAAAACAAAGCAAAAAGACACTGCACTCCAACCACCACCACCGTTCCGTTTATGCCAGTATGCAAATCGGCGGAAGCTAAGTTACATAATGTGGCATTATAGGTTCGCTTCGCACAGCCTTTTCCCTCGCTTATGCAAGCATCCAACCGCACAGGCTGTCCTATAATAACATTATGTAAAATATCCAATGCCATAGTCTTCACCCCGAAAAAATATCCCTACGCTCAAAATCCAATGCTGATATTTTTCGGGGTTCAGAAGCCGTATTTTTTCTTCCCAACGCACAGCCCTCGCTTCTTTGCCACGCTCCCCACCACCCATTTCAGCGGTGCAGTAAAAAAATAAAGCATTAGAGTTTTATTATGCCAATGTGCTGCATAAAGTGTTCACTCATTGCACTACATCCCATTTTGGTAAGCTAAAGAAAATTTACCTTCATTTATTTCGTTCCATTCCGTTCACACCTTATTACATCACCGCACAGCAAGCGTATTTCGTACCTCATACCCTTGCTTTTTTCCCACGCTTCAGATAATGGTATGCTTTATTTTTTACTGCGGAGTGTTTGCCCCATTGCCAACGCTCGAAAGGAAGTCATCGGACATTTTCCAAAAGAAAAAAGAATAAAAAGGAAAGCAAAAGTAGGTGGCTCCGCACAGTGCCAACGCTCAATAAAAAATCCAAAAGACTACGGCATAATGGCAAGGAAAATAAGGTGCTTCGCAAAGTGATTTTCATTGCCTTGCCACCCTTTGGGACTTATTCCGTTTCCTTTTGGATTTTTTGCCCCGCCACCTTTGAAACGGCTTTCTTTTTTTTCTGTTTTTTTCTTTGTAAAAAAGTTTTGGTTTTGAGCCACAGCAATAAAAAAAGCGGAGCTAACCTCAAAAGTGATGCGATATGAAAGCAATTAAAATCTTTACTTATAATCCGAAAAATCAAAAATCAGCATTTGAATTTTATGCTTTATCTAAAGGCTTAAACACTGGTAAGCCCTTAGATATACCTTGCCCGAATTGCTTTGTTATTTCCTGCCGTAATGCACAGGAATTGGATGTTTACCGCAGTATGTTGTTTGGATTATGGAAAACAGAAGCCTTTCATCAACTATTAGTTGGTTCGGTCATTCCATTTATCCGCATAAACGATTTTAAAGACTTCATTTTTGAACAAATCAATTACGTAAAAGGCAAAGAACAAGTATTTACCAATGATGTTCAGAAAGTGAAAGCTTTAGAGCAAAAAGAACGTGCAATGTATGAGCAACTACTTTTGATTTCAGAATTGAAACACATTTACATTTCAAGACATTTGAAGAGATAGCTTTTTGTTTTATCCTTTAAAGGCATAATGTAAGCCATATAAAGGACACATAACCGCACCTGATTTGAAAACGAGTGAAGTAAAATAAAAAATCCTGCCCAAACGGACAGGATTTAAAATTTGAAAAATTAATCCTGATTACTCAGGACTTTCTTTGTCTTTATCTTCGGAACTCATTGCCGTTTGAGCAATCGCAGTCGCCACCGTTCCGCCTAATAACACATAACCGGCTACCGTTACAATCGTTGCAGGTAAAGCTACGGGAGACGCCAAAATTGCACCGCCTACGGCTGTTAATGTAATGCCTACGTTCCGAATAGTTTTGAACCATTTCGGAGTTGGAGCTTTCACACGCTCTACAAAATTTAAACTATCTTTTTTCATTGTCTTGAATTTTAAAATTGAAAATTGTTTTCGATACTGATGCCGTTATGCTGATCCTGGGCTAAGGCTAAAAGCTTTGGATAGATCATCTGATAAGCATCTTTACTTCTTAATACCTGGTAATCGCCATTAACCATTTCAAAACCGAAACCACACAACGGACAGCCTGCGGTTTGTCGGTATGTGTTTCCAATGTGGATATACACAAAACTGAAATTCGGAAGTCCGTTAATTTCAATCATTCCTTTGTGGAACTTTGGGAATTTCTGCCGATACTCGGCATTCATTCCACCCCAGGTGTTGAGCCTTAATGTGTAATTTCCTTTTGGAATAGCGGTTTGCTTTGGTATTTTGACATCACGGATTTTATCTTCCAGTAAGTAGCATTGAAATATATCATCAATGTATAATTGGCTTAATGTACTTTGCTTGCCTTCGGCAACTCTTATGATTTTTGTACGCATCGTTTTTGATTTTAAGGGTTAAACAAAAAGCCCTCTTGACAGAAGGCTTTGATTAGTTTGTTTAAAAGGCATCTTCTATGCGTAAACTGTTACCCGAATTGAGCGTGTAATAAGTACCGTTAACTTCCTGGAAGAATTCAATACCGATACATTGAATAACCGTTACGTTTGCTCCGAGTGTAGGAGTTCCCGGAAGTGTAGCGGTTAATGTTCCGCCTGCATAATCCGTATTCAAAGGAATATAAGCCGAATATTCAACGATATTCAGTTCGTTGTTTGTAATGTCATCAGGATCGTATGTTCCTGTAGTTGCATTATAAACAAAATCGGAAATAACCGCTAATGCATTAACCAAGCGAAAATGCGTAGCACCAATTGGCGAAGCAATCAGATCCACAGGATTGAACGGTGCAACGATAAAATCGGCACTTTCACGCCCTGCAGTGTGTTCTACATCATACGGAGCATTGAAAACCGTACTTAGAGAAATTCCTTTGTTGAACTCAAAACCTAACAAATAGGTCCTTTGGGTTGAAATTTCGACTTTACGGTAGCCTCTGGCTTCCGTTCCATCTTCTAAGTTGATTTTCTTCATTACAGAAGTTAAACGTCCCGTAACCTTGCTATCTGCCATTTTGGACATCAGCGAAGAAAGAGCGGTTCTTACCGATTTGCCAGCTCTGGCACATCCACCAAATTCGTTCATATTCTCACGGGTACGTTCAAATTCGGGAGCAGTTTTGATTTGTTCAGCGGTGGGACCGCCAACCATTCCGGCGAAAAATCCTTTTTGACCTTTTATCTTGAAGTGTCGCACATCGCCAATCGTTCCGACATACTTCATAAGTCCTTTTTGTCTTGCCATTTTACTAAAAATTAAAGAGTTAATAAATACTTTGCTGCAGCTTTTACAAAGTTCACTCTCTTCGTTTTTATCGACAATACACAAGGTGTTGTAATGCAGTGTAATACGGTGCTAACGCACCGAAAACACAAAAGTGTTTGAATTAAATTTGCAATTGGTGGAAGAAATAGGAAGAAGAAACAGGGATAAAAAACGAAAATGTATAGCGTTCCAATGCTTGTAATTAACTATTTTTATACGGTAAATATTTGTAAAGTAAAAAGGTTCTCAAAAGTTGTACTTATGTTGTACTTCTAAAAATAAAGTAAGCTAAAACCCTTTATTTACAAGCATCTACAAAGTAATTACCGATAATTGGATGTTATAGGCAATTTTAAAGATCATGTCATTACCAAGAGAACACTCATTTGAAACAAAAAGACTTCTGAAAATGATTCCAGAAGATATTATTGCTAAATGGCTTTTAGAAGAAGGTTATTTTCCAGAGCAATATGTTGTACCTCCCAGTTTTAAAGTTAATAAATTTGATTTAAAAGATCTTCCCTATTATAGTGTTGATACAACTGGTGCTCAACCAAAATTTGATCCAGAAAAATCTGAATTATTAAATCTTTCATTTCCTAAGACAAATCTAACAGATAGAACTTTTGGAATAATTGCTCCGAAGATTTATCATGATATTGTTTGGTATTTAATGAACGAATGGGATTTAATAATAAAAACATTATTCCAAAGAAATAATAAAATCTATTCATATAGCTTTCCTATACCAATTACAAAAAATTCAGAAGGCTCTCTAGGAGATTTGAGAGCTGGGAGAATGATTTATGAGTTTCTGGAAATGGCAGAAAATGATTTAGTTGCTGAAGCTTATAATTACAAATATGTTTTAAAAACAGATATTAAGAACTTTTATCCATCTATATATACTCATAGTATTGCTTGGGCTATACACACAAAAGCAATAATTCGTAAAAAAGGAAATCGAACCGACTATACGAACTTTCTTGGATTAAAGCTTGATCGTTTATTTCAAAGCGCAAATGACGGATGTACAAATGGCATAGCAATTGGACCTGCAATAACAGATTTGATTGGAGAAATAATCTTAAGTACCGTTGATACCGAATGTTCGAAAATTATTGATTCTAAAGGAATTGATTTTTTAGCTGTTAGATTTAAGGATGATTACAGATTCTTATGTCAATCTAAAGAAGATGCAAATTTTATAATTAAAACTTTGCAGAAACAAATGTCATTATTCAACTTAACTTTGAATGAAAGTAAATCTCAAATTGATGAATTACCAGAAGGATTATTTAGAGAATGGACAGCCGAATATCAACCTTTCTCACTCAGATACAAGAAAAAAATAAGCTATAAAAGATTTGAAAGTTCGTTTCGTGGTACACTTAAAGTTGACAAGAAGTATCCTGGAACTGGAGTTGTTGACAGATTTTTAAGCGAACTATATTTAAAGAATAAAGACCTTAAGTTTAATTTTAAAGACAAAGATTTACTTAAAGCTGTAAGCTTATTATTAATGTTAAAAGAGAGAAGAAATAAATCATTTCCACAAATCCTCGGTATTATTGAAAAAATAATTAATGCAAATAGTGGTAAAATTCGAAGAATAAATAAAATTAATTTAATAATAGAGAATTTATTAAACGAGAAGATGAAGAATATTGAGGATAACCAATATGACTTAATATGGTTAATTTATTTTGTAAAATCTTTAAACTTATTTACAATAACTTATCCTGCAAAAATAAATTCTACATTAATAAAAAGTCTAAAAAACAACAAATCGGAACTTTTAAAACCACTACCTATTGATATAAAATTATTTGAACCGATAAAAGGAGCAGGAAGAAATATTCAATTATTGGATCACTTAGCATTATTCAAAAAAGTAGAAGAATAAAAACTATCTATGACAGCAGTTTGGAGCATAAATTAGTTTTGTTTTAGCTTCATTGCTCTCCGCTCCGCAAAGTCTCTTGACTTTGAGCAGCAGTGATTCTTGTGCGATCCTGAATCAAGTTCAGGATGACCGGTCGTGTTACTTATAATAAATCCTTAACAAAATAGGTTTTTTGCTGTTGTCAATAATGTTTTCTAAAATTTTAAAAGTTTCGTTGCTCACCATTGGGCAGCCTTCGCTATTTATAATGGGCACTAATTGTTCTTCGTGCGGCATAAACGTATAGGTATGCAAAACCACGTAACGCGCAAAAGCTTGGTCATTGGTTTTATCTAAACCATGCAGTTTGTACGATTTTCCAAATCTGCCTACATAATCTACTCCCACTTTATAGTTTCCTAACGATGTCATATTACTGCCTTCCACATTGCTAAATTGCAGTTCCCCATAGGTTCCGGTATTTGATCCTTTACCATGTGCCACCAAACCTTCGTGCAAAATACTATCGTTCTTAACATCATACACATAAAAGCGGTTGTAACGACTTTTAATAGCCATATCTGCCAAGAGAACAACGTCTTGATTATAATCGGGATTTTGTTTTAAAAATTCTTTTGCTTTATCGGAGTTTAATATAAATCGATCTTTAGCTTCAAGAGAAACTTCGCGTTGTGGTCTAACGAATTTAAGTATCAAAAAAGCAGCTGCAGCCAATAAAACAATTGCTATTAAACTACGAATGATTATTTTTTTCATGCTTTAACAAGGGTTGTAAGATCAATTCACGTACTTGGTATTTTAGTTCGGGTTTATCGCGCTGACTTAATCCTTTGGTTTCAACAAACGGATGTTGGTAAATGAACACATTTCCGGGATGCCCTGCAAAAAACCTAAACGGAAACATCTTTTTTAATCCGATGAAGGTCATTGGAACCACCGGAATTTCAAAATCAATTGCCAAGCGAAAAGCTCCATCTTTAAAATCATCTAAAATAACTGACTCATCATTGGGCACACCACCTTCGGGAAAAATACAAACACTTAAACCTTTTGCTAATTTTTCTGCTGCCATAATCATGGTTTTTTGTCGGCTTACAGCACTTGATCTATCTACCAAAATACAGGCTTTTTTATAGAAATATCCAAAAATAGGCAGCTTTGCCAATTCTTTCTTTCCTACAAAAACAAACGGATTTTTAACAAGAATCAGCATCAGCATAATATCCATCATTGACGTATGATTTGCCGTAAGCATGTAACTTTTAGTAGGATCGAATTGTTGTTTTGTTATGATCGATTTTCTAAAACCTGTGCCATAAAATACCGCATAAGCCCAAATTCTTGCCAATAAAAAAAAGAAACGGTAAAACTTATCGGTTGATAATGAAATAATCAAAAAAGGTGAAAGTAGCAGAATTACCACTAATATTATGAGATAGAACCATAGTTTCCAAAAAAACCAGACTACTTTTTTTAAAAATTCCATGTGTTTTTTGTTAGACAATGCAAATTAATAAATAAATAATTTTATCAACTAACGTTATAAACTTTTAAATTTGTAAAAATTTAATTTTAAAGAATGGCAAAAGTATTAACAGGAGTTCAAAGTACCGGAACCCCACACCTTGGAAATCTTTTAGGAGCTATTTTGCCTGCTATTGAAATGGCAAATAATCCTGAAAATGAAACGTTTTTATTTATCGCCGATTTGCATTCGGCCACACAAATTAAAGACGCTAAAACATTAAAAGAAAATACCTATAGTGTGGCTGCAACTTGGCTTGCGTGTGGATTAAATACCAATCGTGTTACCTTCTACAAGCAATCAAGCGTGCCACAAACTTGTGAGCTTACCTGGTACTTAAGCTGTTTTTTTCCGTTTCAGCGTTTAACGTTGGCGCATTCGTTTAAAGATAAAGCCAGCTATTTAGAAAACGTTAACGCAGGTTTGTTTACCTACCCAATGTTGATGGCGGCTGATATTTTATTGTACGATGCCGAATTTGTGCCGGTTGGTAAAGATCAGTTACAGCATTTGGAAATTACGCGCGATGTTGCTTCACGATTTAACAACCAAATGGGAGAAACGTTTGTGTTGCCGAATGCTAAAATTTCGGAAGAAATTATGACCGTTCCCGGAACCGATGGTGAAAAAATGAGTAAATCTCGCAACAACTTCATTAATATTTTTGAAGACGATAAAAAGCTGCGCAAACAAATTATGGCAATTGTTACCGATGCTACTCCGTTAGAAGATCCTAAAAATCCGGATACCTGCAACGTATTTGCTATTTATAAGTTATTGGCAACGAAAGAACAAACTGAACAAATGCGTGCAAATTATTTAGGTGGAAATTACGGCTACGGACATGCAAAACAAGCGTTGTTCGAATTGATTTGCGATAAGTTTAAAGATATTCGTGAAAAATATACGTACTATATGAACAACTTGGAAGAGGTTGATCGTTTCTTGACAGAAGGCGCTGCAAAAGCCGCTGTTATTGCCAACGGTACTTTAAACCGAGTTCGTGAGAAGTTGGGGTATTCGTTTTAAGATTTTTATTGTAACTAAAACTCTAACAGAGTTTGAAACTCTGTTAGAGTTATTTAATTGGTTTTTACCCTTTCACTTTAAAAATCTTTCCGGGTAAACCAACAACAATTCCGTTTAGTTCTAACATCATTAATTCAGCGTTTAAAACAGACATTAATAATTCGGTTTGCAAAGCCAGTTCATCAATATGCAAGGGTTCGTTTTGTAGGGTTTTTAAAATAGTTTGTTGTAATACTGAAAAATCATTTAAGTTGATTTCTTTTTTAACTTCCAATTGTTTCTTTGGTTCAGCAGTTGTATTCCAATTTAAATCGGTAATTAAGTGTTCAAAATTATATAGCAGTTGCGCGCGGTTTTCGTGTATCAAACGTAAACAGCCTTTACTAAAATCATCGGTTATTTTTCCGGGTATTGCATAAACTTCACGAGCGTAATCGTTTGCAAAATAAGCTGTAGATAGCGATCCGCCTGTTTCGGCGCTTTCAACTACAATTGTTGCACTGCATAATCCGGCAATAATTCGGTTTCTTCGTGTAAATAATTCCGGCACTAACGTATTAAAACTGGCATATTCTGTAATAATTAGTCCGTTGTTGAATAAATCAGTATAAAAATTCTTGTGCGTTGCAGGATACAGTTTTTTGAAACTCGTTCCCATAATTCCTACCATTGGCAAATTGAATTTTTTAGCTTCGTGATAGGCTGTAATATCAACTCCGTACGCCATTCCGCTTACAATTGTGGGTTTGTACTGTTGTAAATGTTCCATTAATTTTGCTGTAACTTCTTTTCCGTAGGTCGATATTTTCCGCGTTCCCACAATTGCCAAACAATTATTGTTTAACAAAGAAAGATTCCCTTTATAAAACAAAAGTATGGGAGCATCAGCACATTCCTTTAACATCTTCGGATATTCATCATCTAAAATTCCAACACATTGAATATGATTCTTTTCTATAAACTTTAATTCTTCTTGAATAACATTGTCTTTATCAAAATTTAAAAGCGCATTTTGTATTGATTTCGGAATATTAAACTCAGTAAAAAACTGCTTGTTGTCAGCATCGAACAAACTATTTACATTTTTAGAAAGATCAAGCAATTTTCGGGCAGACAATACTCCTACTCCATCGCAAGCCAACAATTTAAGGTAAGATGTTAAAGTTAACTGATCCATTTATTTTTTTGATTATCATTCTTTTATAAATATAAATCATTTTTTAAATTTGAAAAACACGAAAAGTATTCCAACTCAAAATGTTATCAACAAAAGCCAAAAATTGTTAATAACATTTGTGAATAAATTTCTTTAAAATGTATTGATTGGTTATTTTTGCCTTATGATGATCGAAAAACATATTTCAGCATTATTATACCGCTACCAATGTGTAACGGTACCCGGTTTTGGTGCTTTTATTACCGAAACCGTTTCTGCACGCTATAACGAAACCAGCAATACATTTGCCCCACCTAAGAAAACCATACTGTTTAACAGTTTGTTACAACAAAATGATGGTTTACTGGCAAATCACATTGCTTTAGAAGAACAAATATCTTTTAACGAAGCCGTTGTTTTAATTCAAGATCAGATTTTGTTATGGAAGGCAAATTTGAACGGTAAAGAAGTGGTTTATTTAAAAAATATTGGTGAACTTTCTTTAAACAGTGAACAGAAAATTCAGTTTGAACCTGTTGGATCAACCAATTACTTAACTTCTTCTTTTGGATTAACCGCAGTTATGGCAACCGCTTTAACTCGTGAACAGCAACCAACCGAAACTAAAGTTATAGAATTAGCAACATCAACCAATAACAAGCCACGTTTACAGTGGATGCGTTATGCAGCAGCTGTTGTTGCGGCAGTTGGTTTGTACAGTTCGGTTTCTACCTATCAGGAATATGAGGTTTATCAAGAGAGAAAATTAGCCGTTGAAAAAGATGTTCAAAATCAAATTGAACAAAAACTGCAACAAGCAACGTTTGTGATTGAAGCACCAAAGGTTATTAAAGAGAAAATTGCCGAAGTTACACAACAACAACCAACCAAATCATTTCATATTGTAGCGGGCGCTTTTAAAACCGAAGCCAAAGCACAGATCTTAACCGATGAATTAAAAGCAAAAGGTTACACCAATGCAAAATATTTGTCGAAATCTAAACACAATATGCGCCAGGTGGTTTACAACAGCTACGCAACACAAGAAGAAGCACAAGCTGATTTACGACAGATACACGAAAAAGTAAATAAAGACGCTTGGATTTTTATTGAAAACTAATTATACAAAAGACCTTTACGGGTCTTTTTTTTATTATATTCTCAAATAAATCTGCTATTTTTGTAAAAAATATCAATTATGCAATCTAAAACCCCAAAAGATTCTATTACCATTTTAACCGATATTGTATTGCCGGGTGAAACCAATCCATTAAACAACCTTTTTGGTGGCGAATTACTTGCCCGTATGGATCGCGCTGCAAGTATTACTGCCCGCAGACATTCGCGCAGAATTTGTGTAACGGCATCGGTAAACAATGTGGCGTTCAACAAAAGTATTCCTTTAGGAAGCGTTGTAACAATTGAAGCAAAGGTTTCAAGAACTTTTAGAACTTCTATGGAGATTTTTTTGGATGTTTGGATTGAAGATCGTGAATCGGGTAACCGCCAAAAAGCAAACGAAGCTATTTACACTTTTGTTGCTGTTGATGAAATGGGTACACCAATTGAAATTCCGACGATAACACCTGAAACCGAAGAAGAAATTAAAAGATTTGATGCTGCGTTGCGAAGAAAGCAATTAAGTTTGGTTTTAGCAGGAAAAATGCAACCAAGCGAAGCAACAGAACTAAAAGCTTTATTTAGCTAAATATCATAAAAAAAGAGTGCTTTTCGGCACTCTTTTTAATTTTGAATAATTTTTATTTATCTACCACCTCGGGTCATTCCGCCGCCAGATGAACTTCTGCCGCCACCGCCGCCCATTGATCCGCTGCTTCTACTCATTGACGGAGCTGAAGATCTGCTCATACTTGGCGATGAACTACGACTCATTGTTGGAGCCGAACTTCTGCTAGAAGAACTTGGCTGACTGAAAGTTCTGCTTGGCTGTGATGAAATACGTGATGAACGTTCGATTCTTGAACTTGCCGGAGCAGATTCTCTTCTAATTGAAGATGAATTTCTATTTGATCTTAAAGAACCACTGTTTTGAATAGTTGCTCTGTCTGATCTTAAGGTTGCATTCGATGATCTGTTTCTTGAAAATTCTTCGCTTGAAACTCTTTGTCTTCCGGAATTCACAGTAGTTGCTCTTCCAGAAGTAATAGTTCTGCTATCTGCATTTTGAATTCTACCAACATCTTCGCTTCTGTTAGAACTTCTTAAGTTACTACCTGTTATGGCATTTCTAGATCTTGAAGTATCTCTTGAAGTTTCTAAAGCTCTACGATTAGTTACATTTTCGTTTCTGCTTGTAAAAGAACGGTTAGGATTTTGACGCTCTAATGAATTTCCTCTAACACCACTGTACATACGGTCTGCACGAACTAAACGACGATTATCTGTGTATGAATATCTGTTTCTGTGGTTTATGTGCGAATAGATATGGCTGTGGTATCTAAACACCGGCATTGGTCTCCAATATGAATAGTATGTTGGGTAATAGCCCCAATACCATGGTGAATAATATGGGCGGTATGTTGCCATCCAGAACATATCAAAAAACATTGGTGTTGAGTAGTAGAAAGGCTCATAAATATAGTTTGGACCATAAATATATGAGTTACCTACAATCTGCACCTGAACGGTTTTATTACGTTGACGCTCTAACTCGATCGTTGCTACATCCTGAAACTGATCCTGACCTAAAACTGCCTGAATTACAATTACGCGGACATCGCTTTCACCAACTTCAACTACACGCAAATAATCAACATAATTATCATTATTTAAATCTAGGTTTGATATTTGTGCTTGCGGATCGTTTATTCTTCGCTCAAAATCTTCCAAATCTCTAGATTCGCCAAAAATAGATGCTACTGCCTGCAAATCCAGATTGTCAGAAATATCGTAATTCTGAGCCACAACAGTTGCATTACCCCTGTTGTTTTGCGCAATACCAACACTTGCTGTTAACATTGCCATTGCTATTAATGCGAATCTGAATATTTTCATTTTTTATTATTTTTTGTTTTATATATACAAAATATCAAGTACTGTGCCAAAACTTTAAATAAAGAAAAAGACCTCAAAAAATGAGGCCTTTTTAACTATATAATCTGTAAAATTATTTTTGTGTAATAATGAATTCCGAACGACGATTAATTGCGTGCTGCTCTTCAGTACAATTTTCACCACAATCGACTTTCGGTGCGCTTTCTCCATAACCACGAGCTTCTAAACGAGAGCCATTGATTCCTTTAGAGATCACATATTGCATTGTTGAACGTGCACGTTCGTCTGATAATTTTAAGTTGTATGTATCACTACCTCTATTATCGGTATGTGATTCTATTTTAACTTTCATACCAGGGTTACGTTGCATGATTTGAACTAATTTATTCAATTCAAACGCACCTTGCTGAGTGATGTTCGATTTATCAAATTCAAAGTAAATATCGCCTAAGATTATTTTAGTATCCTTAATCAACATTTCAATTGGGCGTAACTCCACATCGATAGGATATTTACCATTACCCCATTTCTGTAACTCAACATCTTTGCTTTCGTATCCTTCTGAACTTACCTGTAAAGCAAAAACCTTGTTACAGTCGGTATCATAACGTACAATTCCGTAAGCATCAGTAAAACGAGTTTCAATTACGTTTTTATCGTAATCTAAAATTGCAACCTGCGCATCTTTTAAAATAGCGCCTGTTTTTTGATCTTTAACCGTAATCACCATTTCTGTAACACAAACCGGACGAACTTTATAGATATCGTCACGACCTACACGGTTCGTTGATAAAAATCCGATTCCTTTCTCTGGATAATATGATAAGTGGAAATCATCTTTTGCGGTATTGATAGGATCACCGATATTGCGAACTTTTGCATTAGGATCAGTTAAATCGAACATATATAAATCCAATCCACCAAAACCTTTATGTGCGTTTGAAGCAAAAATCAATTTATCATCCTCTGAAATAAAAGGGAAAGATTCACGACCTTCGGTATTTACGATTGTTCCCATGTTTTCAGGAGTTCCGTATGTACCATCTTCGTTTAAAGCTACCTTCCAAATATCCATATCACCAACCGTTCCTGGCATATCAGAAGCAAAATATAATGTTTTACCATCTGGTGATACCGCCGGGTTACTTACCATGTAATTTGGTGAGTTGAATGGAACAGGCTCAATATCTGTCCATCTTTTTCCGTTATACTTTGCACGGTAAACACTTACTTTACCTTTCTTTAGACGGTTTTTCTTATCCTTTTCATATTTCCCGCCACGGAAACTTTCTGTAGCAAAAAACATTGTTTGACCATCAGCTGTTACAGTTGTAGGTCCATCGTGATGTTTTGTATTTAATTCATCAACTGGTTTAATGTCTTTAAATTTTTCTTCATCAGACACATACGTTGCTGCATAAACATTTAAGAAAGGCTGATTGTTCCAACCATATTTCTTTTTAGATTCATCACGTGCAGAAGCAAAATAAAGAGTATTATCTGCAGTTAAAATTCCACCAAAATCAGAAAACTGCGAATGGTTCATTCTACTGTCTTCAAAAGTAAACAAAGCTTCTTGGCTTCTTAATGCCGGGATATAATCAGGATTTTGCAAATAATCAATTGCACGAGAATCTTCCGGTTTTAAATCGGCAAATTTCTTCATGATTTTATTAGAAGTATCGTAACGCCCACTTGCCTTCAACATTTGTGCGTATTTGTAGTACACTTCTGCGTCTTGATTTGGATTTAATTCAATTGCCTTAGCATACCACTTTGCAGATTCTACTGTATTGAATAAATTATAATAAGTTTCTGCTAACTGCAAAACAACGTAACTGTCGGTTTTTTCACCACGCACCAATTTTTTATAATGCTCTGCTGCTTCAACAAATTCATATCTTTTAAACAAATTGTCGGCATGTTTTAAGCGTTCTTCCGAATTGTGAATGAAAGCCGTATTTTGTGCTTGCGCTGTATATAAGGAACCTATTAATAATAGAGATAAGTATATTTTTTTCATAATTACTATTTAGCAGATAATGTTAGAAGAAACGTGGTGAACTTGATACTTTTTTCTTGTAGAAAATATCAAATAAAAGAATTATTTCATGAGATCCGCTTGTGTTATAATTTAAGTCAGACGTAATATAATCATAAGCATATCCAACTCTTAATTTAGGAGTAATTCTGTAATTAACCATAGCTCCGAACGAATCTTGCAAACGGTAAGTTACACCAAATTCTAACTTTTCATTGTATAATGCATTTGCAGAAAGATCCACCGAAACAGGAGATTCAACCGCCATTTTTAACATGGTTGATGGTTTAAACTTCCATTCTTTATTAATATCAAATACATAACCTCCGGTTAAAAACATGTGAGCTACATCTGATCCGAATTTTCTGTTTCCCTTATCAATATAAGTGTTATTTAGCAAATTGGTAACACTGAAACCTGCGTAATATCTATTGGTAAAATAAAATGCACCAACACCCGCATTAAACAATGTTTCACTACTATCTTCTGCAAAAACAATATCTCCTTGATTTGGTAAAGTATAATTAATTTTACTAAAAAGACCTATTTCCTGCATAGTAACACCACCTTTCACACCCAATGCTAAACTGTGTCCTTGCCCTAAACGAATAGTATAAGAAACATCTACATTAACAGAATTTTCGGTAACAGGACCTATATTATCGTTCATAAAAGACAATCCAACTCCTACGTTTTTAGCTACAGGCGTATGCAAAAATGCTGTTGCTGTTTGTGGAGCACCTTCTACACCCAGCCATTGTGATCTATACAATATACCTGTAGACATATAATCATTGATACCAGCATAAGCCGGGTTTAAGATACTTTGATTGTACATATACTGCGTGTAATGAGGATCTTGCTGAGCAAATCCCTTTAAACTTCCCAGTACAATACAAACTACCGCAACAATACTTTTATTTATTTTCATAAAGGACAAATTTATATTTCAATGTTACAAAGATAATTTTTAATTTTTTTCAACATAAAACATGCTTACTTATTTCTTTCAAAACACCCTCTGTTAAGAAATTACTAAAATAACAATATTAATTTAATATAATCAAGATTTTTTTCAATATTTAAAAAAAAAACAACTATCGGGCTAACTAACAGCAAGCTATTACGACCTAATTTGATAAATTTGCAGTAAACCTAATATAACTTATACAAAAAAAATATGCTAGAAAAAGAAGAAATAAATTACGAAAAAGCGGTATTGGTTGGTATTGTTACCCAAAACCAATCAGAAGAAAAATTGCAGGAGTATTTAGATGAGTTAGAGTTTCTAACCCAAACTGCAGGGGGTGAAGTGGTAAAAAGGTTTACACAGAAAATGGATAAACCAAATCCTAAAACTTTTGTAGGTACCGGTAAGTTAGAAGAAATTGAACTTTATATTAAAGAACATAAGATTGACACGTTGATTTTTGACGATGAATTGTCACCGGCACAACAGAAAAATCTATCACGCCAATTAGATTGCAAAGTTTTAGACCGCACCAACTTAATTTTAGATATTTTCGCACAGCGTGCACAAACTTCCTACGCAAGAACACAGGTTGAATTGGCACAATTTCAGTATTTACTTCCACGTTTAACCGGAATGTGGACACACTTAGAACGCCAGCGTGGTGGTATTGGTATGCGTGGTCCGGGTGAAACCGAGATTGAAACCGACCGCCGTATTGTTCGCGACCGTATTGCCCTGCTGAAAGAAAAAATACGTACTATTGACCGCCAAATGGCTGTTCAGCGCAGTAACCGTGGTGCTATGGTTCGCGTTGCTTTGGTTGGATACACCAATGTTGGAAAATCAACTTTAATGAATGCTTTGGGTAAAAGTGAGGTTTTTGTAGAAAACAAATTGTTTGCTACTTTGGACACTACCGTTCGTAAAGTGGTTATTAAGAACTTGCCTTTCCTACTTTCTGATACGGTTGGATTTATTAGAAAACTGCCTACACAGCTGGTTGAATCTTTTAAATCGACTTTAGATGAAGTACGCGAAGCAGATTTATTGCTACATGTAGTTGATATTTCGCATCCTGAATTTGAAGATCATATTGAATCGGTCAATCAAATTTTAAAAGATATTAAAAGCGATGACAAACCAACTATTATGATCTTCAATAAGATTGATGCTTACAAAGCCGACGAATTTGATGAGGAAGATTTAATGATTGAACGTACCTCTAAACACTATTCTATAAATGAATGGAAAAACACGTGGATGAGCAAAGTGGGCGAAAACAATGCCGTATTTATATCTGCAACAGAGAAAGACAATTTCGAAGAATTACGCCACAAGGTTTACGAAGCCGTTAGACAAATTCATATTACCCGTTTTCCTTACAACAACTTCCTTTATCCGGAATACACAGAAAACGACGCAACAGAAGAACAATAAAAAAGGGAGGAACCTAAGTTCCTCCCTTTTATTCTATTTAGCTTTTATTCTATTTTGTAATGTAGTCCAAATTAAGTTCACATCGTACTTTTTTAAAAGTTCGTTTCTAACCGCTTGAATATCGTTACTCATTTTATCTATAGCTTCTTGTGCATTTACCATGCTGGTATAAGAATTTACAGCTTCTGTTGACGAAACAAATGACGTTTTTTTATAATTCTTATTTAACCACTTTTCTTTGTCTTTACTCTTACTAAACTTGTTTCGCTCTTTATGATCGGTAAAATTTGAATAAAAGTTTTGATTAGCTTGCTCATAATCTCGTCCAAGATTGGATGATCCCATTTCTAAATACGCTTTCTCGTATTTTAAAAACAACGCATCGCTTTCAATACCGCTTTGTGCGTATATATTGGATGAGGCTATTAAAATAATACTATATATAAGATTTTTCATAGTTTTAAAATTAAGATTATTTTACTTCGTACATCAATTGAATCCAATCTTGGTATTCGTAATTTCTTGTTTTAATATATAAGAAATATGTTCCTGATGGTAAGATCTTTCCGCTTGAATCCTGACCCATCCATTGTCTCTTGTATCCTTTACCATGTTCGTAAACAAGTTTTCCGTAACGGTTATATACTTTTAACTCTTGTACGTTATTGTACGTTAAATCTAAATAATCGTTGTCGCCATCGCCATTTGGTGTAATTCCTTTTGGATAGCTACAGTTTTCTACCATTAACAAATAACTTTTTACATCTTCACAAGCGTATTTATTTGTTTTCTTAACATACACTCGATAATAACCATGTTTTGTTATAACTTGGTTTTCGTTGACATTGGTCATTGTTTCTACCACAAAATTTGCATCTTCGTCTAAACGCTCCATTTTTAAGTAGAACTCATCGTTGGTTAGTACCGGAAGTTTATACTCTGTACATATATATACGTCGGTTTTTGGCAATACTTCTACAGGTGCTTTGATAATCATCGCTTCTATAATCTCAGGACATTCTTCTAATCCTGAATATTCTATTCGGATATAAAGCGGATTCTCTATTTCTTTTATTGGATATTCTCTGATATTTTTAATCTCATTCTCTTTATTATCGGCATCAAATTCTGTTTCGTAATAATAGAAACGCAATTTATTGATTTCTGCCTGTGATGCAGACTGACCGTCTTTAATGGCTCTTGTTAATAAATTTAAATCGTAGGTGTTTTGATTCTTATCACATACGATTGGCTGTAAATCTACCTGATCTATTTCTATTGCGGGTCTTAATCTAATTTTATAACTTTCTGTATAAGTATCTACACATGTATTAACTATTAATGTAGCTGTTACCTCTTTATACTCGTCAACAATTATATCCAATTCTCCTTCACAGTCATCTAATTCGGTATGTACAACAGTTCCATCTATATCGGTAACTGTCCATTGGGTATCGTACATACACTCGCCTGCAGGTGCAAAGCGCCATGATTCATTGGTGGCTGCCCATGAACCTACATTTCTATTTGGCGGGGAATACCCTTGAGTGTTAGTAATGTTTATGATACCTATTACTGCAGAAGATTCTATTGGATCATTTGAAGGACAATTATCATGCTGAATAATATTTACATCTATTACATTGGTTAATTCGTGTAATACAATTTGGTGAGATTGAAGAGGCACAGGTGGGGGACAGTTAGTTGGAAAAAGCCCTGCTGCTGGCATATTATGAAAGCTAATCACGAATTTTCTACAAGGAGCCGTTCCATAAACTTGATAGTTAACACTACCTGTTGGATAATTTGCTTTACTGAAATGTGTATGCTGGTAAGATCCAAAAATTGAATTTAAAAAATTATTATTAACAAGTCCGTTTGGCAATGGACCTGTAAAAACTTCATCCATAAATGAATGATACGTAGATGGAGAGCAATTACCATTTGGAGTAAATGTTACAGCACCATTGCTCCACACAAAAATATGTTCATATACCTGATTAAAATAACAAAATTTAAAAGGTAACTGTATAGGGCAGTCTGTTCTACAATCATAAAAATCCCAAGTAGGGTGTGACAATTCCGTACCGCCATTTATAGTTGGATCAGTAGGATACGGATTGTGTGCAAGTGGCTCTACTTGGTAAACATCTGTTCGACGAAGGTATTGTGTTTGAAAATTTGGTGTAACACCTATCTTCTTATTTTTACAAACAATATAAAAATCCGGGTCATCCTCATCTCTTAAGAATCTTGTATCAACATCAATTTCGCTAATGTCAATATTGAAGCATTCATAATCGGGTTGTGTTTTCTGTGCATACATGCTTACATTTGCAAGAAGCAGAAAGAAAAGTATTTTTTTAAACATAGTGGATAAATTTTACAAACAATTCGTTAAATTTAAACAAATACTTTATAAAAACAAAATTTAGATTTATTATTCCATATTTGTAGTAAATTATTTGGAGTCATTTAAAATTATATAAACAAATATAGTTCAGATATAAAAAAACCGCTTCAATTATGAAGCGGTTTTTGATTATCTGTTTTTTATTCTACTTAGCTTTGATTCTATTTTGTAATGTAGTCCAAATTAAGTTCACATCGTACTTTTTTAAAAGTTCGTTTCTAACCGCTTGAATATCGTTACTCATTTTATCTATAGCTTCTTGTGCATTTACCATGCTGGTATAAGAATTTACAGCTTCTGTTGACGAAACAAATGACGTTTTTTTATAATTCTTATTTAACCACTTTTCTTTGTCTTTACTCTTACTAAACTTGTTTCGCTCTTTATGATCGGTAAAATTTGAATAAAAGTTTTGATTAGCTTGCTCATAATCTCGTCCAAGATTGGATGATCCCATTTCTAAATACGCTTTCTCGTATTTTAAAAACAACGCATCGCTTTCAATACCGCTTTGTGCATATATATTGGATGAGGCTATTAAAATAATACTATATATAAGATTTTTCATAGTTTTAAAATTAAGATTATTTTACTTCGTACATCAATTGAATCCAATCTTGGTATTCGTAATTTCTTGTTTTAATATATAAGAAATATGTTCCTGATGGTAAGATCTTTCCGCTTGAATCCTGACCCATCCATTGTCTCTTGTATCCTTTACCATGTTCGTAAACAAGTTTTCCGTAACGGTTATATACTTTTAACTCTTGTACGTTATTGTACGTTAAATCTAAATAATCGTTGTCGCCATCGCCATTTGGTGTAATTCCTTTTGGATAGCTACAGTTTTCTACCATTAACAAATAACTTTTTACATCTTCACAAGCGTATTTATTTGTTTTCTTAACATACACTCGATAATAACCATGTTTTGTTATAACTTGGTTTTCGTTGACATTGGTCATTGTTTCTACCACAAAATTTGCATCTTCGTCTAAACGCTCCATTTTTAAGTAGAACTCATCGTTGGTTAGTACCGGAAGTTTATACTCTGTACATATATATACGTCGGTTTTTGGCAATACTTCTACAGGTGCTTTGATAATCATCGCTTCTATAATCTCAGGACATTCTTCTAATCCTGAATATTCTATTCGGATATAAAGCGGATTCTCTATTTCTTTTATTGGATATTCTCTGATATTTTTAATCTCATTCTCTTTATTATCGGCATCAAATTCTGTTTCGTAATAATAGAAACGCAATTTATTGATTTCTGCCTGTGATGCAGACTGACCGTCTTTAATGGCTCTTGTTAATAAATTTAAATCGTAGGTGTTTTGATTCTTATCACATACGATTGGCTGTAAATCTACCTGATCTATTTCTATTGCGGGTCTTAATCTAATTTTATAACTTTCTGTATAAGTATCTACACATGTATTAACTATTAATGTAGCTGTTACCTCTTTATACTCGTCAACAATTATATCCAATTCTCCTTCACAGTCATCTAATTCGGTATGTACAACAGTTCCATCTATATCGGTAACTGTCCATTGGGTATCGTACATACACTCGCCTGCAGGTGCAAAGCGCCATGATTCGTTGACTGCATTAAATGGAGTTAAATTTCTGTTTGGAGGAGAGTACGAAACGGTACCTGCTTGATCTATAATTCCTATAACAGCCAAAGATTCCCAAGCATCGTCTGCCGGGCAGTTATCGTGTTGAAAAACATTAACGTCAATTACATTTGTTAATTCGTGTAATACAATCTGGTGCGTTTGGTATGGAAGTGGCGCTGGGCAACGAAGCGGGGTAACCCCTGCTATATTTAACTCGAAAAAACTAATTACAAATTTTCGGCATGGTGCTGTTCCAACAACATGGTAATTTATACTACCATGAACGGTTTTATTTGCCTGAGCCCAATGTGTATGTTGATAAGTACCAAAAATAGAATTTCTATAAGCAGGTACTAAAAGACCTCCTGGCAGTGGACCACTAAAAGTGCTATTCATGTAGGAGATTCTTGTAGTTGGTAAACAATTAGAATTGTCTCTAAAATTTACAGCTCCGTTACTCCAAACATCTATGTATTCATAAGTCTGGTTAAAATAGCAAAATTTAAAGGGTAACTTTATAGGGCATAGTGTACGTGAATCATCCCAAAATCTAGGCCCTTCAATTTCTACACCACCGTTTACCGCAGGATCTGCAGGATACGGATTAAATGCAAGAGGCTCTACTTGATAAACATCTGTTCTACGAAGGTATTGTGTTTGAAAGTTTGGTGTAACTCCTATCTTCTTGTTTTTACAAACAATATAAAAATCCGGATCGTCTTCGTCTCTTAAGAATCTTGTATCAACATCAATTTCACTAATGTCGATATTGAAGCATTCATAATCGGGTTGTACTTTCTGTGCATACATGCTTATATTAGCAAGAAGAAGAAAGAAAAGTATTTTTCTAAACATAATGAATAAATTAATAGAATAATTTGATAAATTTAGACAAATACTTTAAAAATAAAAAATTAAAACATATAATTTAATCCAACGCCTAAAGTATGACGTGTTTGAAACCCTTTAAAAGCGTTGTCATCATACAATGCCTGAAATGTTAAATTTGTAGAAATGTACTTGTTTACCTTTAAAACAGCATTTAATTGATAGTCAATATCAACATTTTGCGGATCTTCTAAATAATTACTGTAAAGGTTTAAAATATTTTCAATGGTAAAGTTTTCCATTACTTGTACTTTGTAGTAGGCATTTACTGCTGCACCTAGTTCAAAACGCATGTTTTTACCTTGTTCTACACCAAACGATTCACTAAATTCTGTGAAATGTTTATGCACAAAAATAAAACGTGCTGTTGCGGGTGCTATGTTCACTTTTAAATTGTCGTTCTTTTTCCAAAGCATACCCAAACCTGTTTGCCAATAAGCTGGCGACATAAAATGCGAAATGCGTTCGGTTTCGTCTTTTGGGTTTAAACCGGTATCAAACTGAGTTTTAAAGTTGGTAAAAGCAGAGTAGTACCATTCCCCTTTGGCTTTTTTTCCTAAGATGGAATTAATTTCTAAACGGTCATCGGTTTTTCTTTGATCTTCGCCTTTAATTTTATTTATACCGTACATGGCTATAAACTTGTTATCCCAAACCCAATCGGCTTTTTTGTAGTTGATGTCATAATTTATCGAACCATTAATTGCCAAATTGTTCGATCCGCCTGCTTGCCATTGTGAAAAACTTGACTGGCTCCCTAAAACGGCAATGGCTCCTTTTTTGGTCCAATAAGTTGTATCTTTTACAACTTGGGCAGTTTCGGTTTGTGCGTAAAAAATCTGACCGACTAAAAATACACTTAATAAAATAATTTTTTTCATAACTTTTTTCTTTTCTATTTTTTTCTTTTAAAGATAGGTACAGCCGAACAAGCTTCGCCAAACATGATAGATCGTGCGTGATTCATCATTTTTTGGGTTGCCATTACGTAACCTTCTTCGGGAATTGGTTTTTTAGAACATCCCTTTATAATTACCGGTTGATTATCGTAAGCAGAAAAATCTAACTTATCAATTAATTGCTGATAATAGGTTATCATTAATTGATCTTGCGATCCCTGAACTACTGTTTTTGCAAACGGCTGTACGTATGACGATACCAACATAAATGCCCACGACGGTAAAATAGCATCGGTTGAACAGGTTATAGCCACCAATTTGTCTTGATAAACGGTAAAATCGAAATTCTTCAAGGCATCTCTAAATTCTTTTTCCTTTAGAATGAAACCTTGAAAAAGCCATTGCGATATATCTAAAACAACACGTTCTTCGGTAGGATAATAATCTTCCAAATCGAAAATTACCAAACTGCTTTGTGCTACTTTATTTACAATTTCCTCTTCCATTTTACAACATTCCTAATTCTAATTTAGCTTCTTCGCTCATCATTTCTTTATCCCAAGGTGGATCAAAAGTTAATTCAATCTCTACATCTTTCACTAAATTAATAGAGCTTACTTTTTCTTTCACTTCCATTGGCAATGTTTCTGCAACGGGACAATTTGGCGATGTTAGGGTCATTAAAATTTTAACATCGTAATTTTCGTTCACAAAAACATCGTATATTAATCCCAGTTCGTAAATATCAACCGGAATTTCAGGATCGAATATTGTTTTTAAGGTTCTAACAATATTTTCTCCTAATTCGTTTACATCTATTTGATCTTCCATATTATCAGTTGGCTTGAAGGGCGATTGCATATAATTTTATTTGTTTTAGCATGGATACCAGTCCGTTGGCACGCGTTGGCGACAAATGTTCTTTTAGTCCGATTTCATCTATAAAAGACGTGTCGGCATTCATTACATCAACAGCTTTTTGGTCTGAAAATGTTCTTATTAAAATAGCAATGATTCCTTTGGTAAGAATGGCATCGCTATCGGCAGTAAAAACAATTTTATCGTCTTTTTTTTCGGCGTGTAACCACACTTTTGACTGGCATCCGCGGATTAAATTTTCTTCTACTTTGTATTGATCTTCTATTATAGGAAGTGATTTTCCTAGTTCAATGATGTATTCGTAACGTTGCATCCAATCATCGAACATTGCAAATTCATCTACTATTTCTTCCTGTATTTCTTTAATTGTCATTTGTTCTTGTTTAACGTTTTTTGTTTAAGGTTTAAGGTTTTGAAGACTTTCGACATTTGACCTTAAGACTTTCCTTACTATTGCAACATCATTTGGGCTTTTTTCAACGCTTCGATCATTGCATCGATTTCTTCTTTGGTGTTGTAAAACGCAAACGATGCGCGAATGGTCCCTGGAATATCGAAATAATTCATAATTGGTTGTGCGCAGTGATGACCTGTGCGAACGGCGATTCCTAATTTATCGATAATCGCACCGACATCGTACGGATGAATTCCTTTAAAGTTAAACGAAATTACCGATGCTTTTTCTGCGGTTGTTCCGTAAAATTCAATTCCTTCTAACTTACTTAACTGCTGCATTCCGTAGTCTAACAACTCTTGTTCGTAAGCCGCAATGTTATCAAAACCAACTTCGTTTAAGTAATCAATTGCAACACCCAACACAATACCGCCGGCAATGTTTGGTGTACCAGCTTCGAATTTATGCGGCAAACAAGCGTAAGTAGTTTTTTCAAAGGTAACTTCCTTAATCATCTCGCCACCACCTTGATACGGCGGTAGTTTGTTTAACCAAACTTCTTTACCATACAAAATTCCTGTTCCGGTTGGTCCGCCAATTTTATGACCCGAAAAAACGTAGAAATCACAATCTAAATCCTGAACATCAGGTTTTAAATGCGGAGTTGCCTGTGCACCATCGATTAAAACAGCAGCTCCAACTTGGTGTGCTTTTTCAATAATGAATTTCACCGGATTTACTACTCCCAACGCATTTGATATATGGTTAACCGCAACAATTTTAGTATTTTTTGTCAATAGGTTTTGATACGCTTCCATATCCAACGAACCATCTTGCAACATTGGAATCACTTTTAATGTCGCACCTGAACGTTCGCACGCAAACTGCCAAGGCACAATGTTAGAATGATGTTCCAGATGTGATACAATGACCTCATCTCCTGCTTTTAAGATCTGACCAAAACCGTTTGCTACCAGATTTATTCCGAACGTTGTACCTGATGTAAACAGAACCTCGAAACTGTTTTTGGCATTGATGTGTTTTTGGATTTTTATGCGTGATTCTTCATATGCATCGGTTGCAACCTGACTTAAATGATGCACACCACGGTGAATGTTTGCATTGATTTCGTTGTAGTATTTTACTTCGGCATCAATGACAACCTGTGGTTTTTGAGATGTAGCGGCATTATCAAAATACACCAGCGGTTTTCCGTTTACCTGCTGATGAAGTATTGGAAACTGACTGCGTATTTTATTTATATCGAACTTCATAGAAACTTCTAAAAAAATTTATACAAAGATACTAATATTAAATCAGACGAAAGAACGATTGAAATTGGAATTTAGAATGGTTGTAAATAAAAACCACCTCGTTTGATTGAGGTGGTTTTGGAAATTGGTTAGATTAAAGTGATCTTGATTTATTTATCAAGATTGGATTTGTTATCATTTTACAGTTTCTAACAATAACGGTTATTTCTTTTAGCGGTCCTTCGCACACACCGTTTGATTGTGATACGTAATATTTATAAGTTCCTCTTTTTGCTGTAGGAGGAGTAAATGGTATATTTGATGGAACTCCGCCTTGGTTTAAATACCAAACCAACGTATTTCCAGTATCAGCAGTAGCCGAAAGAGGTTCTACCTGACCTAAACAATAATACACTGTACTGCTTGCGATTGTTGGTTGTGCAGGAACCGCCTTTATTATTTCACTAATACTATTATTGGCTGTATTTGGTGGTGAATAACTTGACTCTAAATTATTGCCATTATATGCTGTGTTTCCATTAGCTGAACGATATTCCACAGTTGAAGTATCTGTATAAGAGGTTGTGCCTGATGGCGGAGTTATTGTATAACGTATAGGATAAGGCAAAGCTGTACCACCGCCAGCCAATGTTTTATCGGCATCTGTATCACCTCGTGCTATATAAATATAGGTAGTAAAGCCAGTAGATGGTGTATTGTTTTGAGTAACTTTTGTCCATCTCGCTGTGTTTGATGTGTTAGTGAAGCTTGTAACAAAACCATCGGGTGTAGCGCTGTCATTATATGTAAAACCAGCAGGTATTACTTTAGTAACTACAATTCTGTTTTTATTATTATCATTACTACTACCTGTACGTCTATATTGAGCAGCAACAGCGCCCATATTTGCTACTTTTAGTTCATATGTATTTCCATTAGTAACATCAATACAATTAGCACCAATAGTTTGCTTTTGCAATAGTAAATCAACATTTTCTGCGATAACAGAAGTAGTAACATTTGCATAGTTATTAGCTAAATCGAAATCTTTATCTTGACCAGCAGGTAAAACACTTACCTTATTAACTAATAAATTATAGCTAGGTATTGCATTAAGAGTACCAACAACCGTTATTAAACCCGTTGTTTTAGGAGCAATTGTAACAGTTCCCTGAATTTTATTTTGATTTGTAACTATGTTTAAATTTGTGTTTGTAAAGTTGTTACTTGGTGTAACTGAGTTAATAGTAAACATAGATGTTGGTATAGCATTTCCATTAACATCAACCAATTCATCTAAAAAAGTGGCGTTTGTGTATGCTTGATCGGTATCATTTACAACTTCTATATAATATGTTATTCTATTTTCATTGCTTCCAACATTTACACTTCTTACAACATCTTTATTTGCTTTTTTTGTGACCCTTAAGTTATTTGGAGTTGTAATTAATAAATTTCGAATTTCATGATAGTTAAATCCTCCGCCTGTAGATGCGGCAAAACCTAACTTAAGCAATTCTGGTGGCACTTGGTTAGAATTGAAATCCAATAATGGTGTAAAGTTTATATCATTAATGTTTTGTTTCCATCTAACAATGATTCGGTAGGTTCCTGATGGATTGGGTACAACTTCTAATTGTACCCTTCTATAGAATTGAGCATCTGTTGGCCGTGTATTTGTAATTGTATTAAAATCTATTTCATTACGTGCGCGCACAGCGTCTAACCCACCTGTTTGTGTACCCAAAGGAACATGATTTAAGTATGGATTTGTGGTTGCAGGATCGTTTGTGGTTGCGCCTCTAATAGTAATTGCATTTGCAACTACACCAACACCTCCAACCCGTCCTTCATTAGCATTAGAAAAGTTACCGTAAGCATCAAGACCAACACCAATATAACCGCCACTGACACCTGTACTAACGTTCCCGCCAGTATTGGGAGCATATCCTAAAGATCCACCATATCCGCCTAAAAGAAATGGAACATTTGCATCAAATAAGAAAAAACTTAATCCATCTGCGCCATTATAGTTTCCGTCTGAAGCATTTCTCCACATTTTATATTCAAAATCAACCAGCAACCCTAAGGTTGAAGGGAAAGATCGATCAATATAAGCATATCCTCTTTGGTTTCCCAAAGCTTTTGTAATTCTTAGCCAACCAGAATTAACAGGATCATCTACTCCAGAAGTAAAATATGCTTCCCCTTGATTTGCTACATTTGAGCCACCTACTTTAACATCTGATGACCCACTTCCCCTAAAATTATCGGTAATTGTAAATTGAGCATTTGAAAGTTGGCATAAAAACAAAACAATAACTAAAGAAATACATCTTTTAAAATTGAATTTAAACATAATTACCCTTCTTTTACTGCAAAAACAATATTCATAAAAGAACCTACTGTAACATCTACACCTGTTCTAACTATATAAGTCATTTTTCCGGTTGCATCTAAACTAACACTTTGAAATATTGTAGTGTCATACCATGTTACATAATAATGTAATTCCGATGCTGGTAAAACAGGTAATGGGGGCGCACTTGGACTACTTGGTTGTGTTGCTGTACCATTTGTACCAAATTGTGCTTTGTATCTTTCGTAAAGATTTAAAACACCTGTTCTTGTAGCATCTGTAAAAGATTCACCTGCCGAACCATTAATAGTTGTAAACTGTGAATTTGCTATTGGAATTATAATAGATGGCATGTAGAAAAATTTAGGCATTGTGGCTTTTAATGCTTTTACCACATTGTCTGATCCTACAGCTAATATATGCTCTGTGATACCGGTAGTAGTTCCTGTATTTACTGTAGCTTGTACTTTGGTTTTATCAAGACCAGTAACTTTTAGCTTTCCAGTAGTTCCTGTTGTTGTAGTTGCTAATGTAAGATCGAATGTTGAATTTGTTAAAGTTGTATTTTCTGTTAAAGTACCACCTAATTTTACTAAATCGTTGTTTACACTGATACCATTTTGTGCATTTACCTGTAATGATCCGTCTGTTGCTTGTGTTAATCCGTTTCCTGCTACATCTGGATTTATTTTTGCCGCCGTTACAGCATCATCTGAAATTTTGCCTGCGGTAATAGCATTATTAGCAATAGTTGTAACATTACTATTTGCAGGTGCTGTTACATCGCCTGTTAATTCAGCACGTGTAAATAGTCCCGAATTTAACAATATTGATGTTGAACCACCATAAGTTGTATTAGTATCTGTTGGTGTAACCCAAGTACCATCTCCTCTTAAAAATGTTGTAGCAGATGCTCCTGCAGGTAATTTACCAACTGTTACAGCATTATTAGCTATTTTAGTACTTGTAATTGCATTATCTGCAATACCTAAAGTAACATCAGCTAAAACTGTATTTGCTAACGATGTTCCTGTGCCAACAGTATTACCTGCTGTTACGGTTATTCCTGATCCCGTTAAAGTTTTACCGATACCCGAAGCTGATGCGTCAACACTTAAAACACCTGAACTGATTGACAATCCAGCACCCGGTCTTACCACACCTAAATCACTTGAAGTAGCGGTATTAACACCTACCGTATAGGTTGTATTGTTCCCAACTGTTACAGCGGCAGGAACCGATACAGCTCCCGTGCCTTGAACAATTGTATTTTGCTGATTTGCTTTAACAGCAGGAGCTAAATCCAAAGCAGTTGAAGCAATTCCGTTTATAGTACTTACTAACTGGTTTGAACCATTTAAAGACAATGCATTACTGTTAATGATATTTACCGCAGATCCCGTTGTTCCGTTAACTGTTGTGGTTAATGAATTACCAGAAGATGTATTGCTTACACCGGTTATTAATGAACTTCTGTCTGCCCAAACCGTAGTACCTGAACCATTTGTTGTTAAAACCTGATTGTTTGTTGTGCTTGGAGTTATTTTATTCGCATTAAGTGTTCCGCCGATGTTGTTTAACGTTAAGTTTGCTTCATTAACATCTATAGAAAATGCTTTTAAGGCTGCTCCTGTAGGTGTTCCTGCTAACGTAACTTTATTACTTGCAGCTGTTACGTCTTGTCCTGAAACAGATGAGCTAGGAACTGCATTTGTATATGTTACTACACCATTTGCATCTGCAACAGCAACTCTGCCTGCTGCACCACTGCCTGCCGTAAGTTTTGCTGCGGTAACATTTCTATTGGCAATATTTTCTGCTTGCACAGCATTATCTGCTAACTTTTCATTTGTTACAGCATCAACACCCAATTTTGATGTTGTAACACCTAAATCGGCAATCTGAATAGTTGCATTACCCAATAATTTATCTGTACCGTCTGTACCGCCTGTAAATTCTATGCCGCCTTGTGTAGTTAATGTTCCTTTGTTACTAATTGTTGCCGGTGAAATAGTTGTAGGTGTCCAAGTACTTCCATTATAAGTTAATACCTGATTATTTGTTGGTGCTGTATTTGCAACCGGTGTTCCTTGTATCTTACCAACAACCGTTGCTCCTAAAGTTCCGGTTACATCGCCTGCTAATGCTAATGCCGTAGCTTCATCGTTTGCTAATAGGCGTTTCCAAAAACTGTTAGCTGCTGTTCCGTCTGTAGTCCAATAATAATATCCCGGCTTTATGGTAGTTCCTACCGTTGCGGTGTTATAAACCAGTAAAGAATTTGTTTTACCAATATTGGTTGATGTTTCTCCTTTAACAGGTAAAAAATTTGTTAGCGATGTTAATGCAACACGAGGTATTAAAAGTCCTTTAGAATCAGACTGTAGATCAATTACCGATGCTTTACTAGGCTGATTAGTTCCAAATCCTTGTTGTGCGTATAACCCGTTGGCACTTAAGACAAGTGCCAACAAGGTTAAATTTATCTTGGTTGCTTTTTTCATAAGCAATAGTTGAATGTTTTTTTAATTAGTTTCTACCTACGATTTCCCATGTTGTACCGTTAGATTTTACAATCCAAGCTTGGTATGGCATCGCTCCGTAAGTATCTAATACGTTTAAGTAACCGGTATGTGCTTCGGTTGTATTGGCAATCTTAATGTTGATAACCTGACCTTCTGCAGAAGCTGCACTTGGAAAAGTTATTGTTTGATCTGTATTGCCTAAAGTAATATTGATAACCACTTCTGGAGTATGGAAACTGTAGTTTGCGTTTGCTGCAACTTCTACATTTGTTCCTGTTACAATTTTATCCACAGTACGTAAAACGCCACCTGTTGTTTCTGCAACAATTACTTTGTTTTTTGTTGCTGTAGCAGGTGCAACATTTACCAAACCTGTTATTGCTAATGTATTACCTGCGCTACCAACGCTAGTATTAATTGCGGTAGCTTCTATTAAATCGCCACCTAATTTAATAACATCTGCTGCTGTTGCATCTTTACGTAAACCGTTAATTACGGCTACAGTATTATTAATGGTTCTATACTCAACACCTCCTATACCATCTGCTGTTGGTACCATACCTGCCGAAACGTTAGTACCTGCTGCTGTATTTTTAGATTCCATTTTATCTGCGGTAACAGCTTTTAATGCTAAATCTTCATTCGTAACAGCTCCGTTTTCAATATTTTCTGTTTTTACAGCATCATCAGCTAATTTATCATTAGTAATTGCATCGTTGGCAATTCCTAAAGTAACATCTGCTAAAACCGTAGATGCTAATGAAGTAGCTGTACCCGGAGTTGCATTTGCACCTGGTGTTACCGTAATACCTGCACCGGTTAAAGTTTTACCTGCTGCTGCTGCAACTGTTGATGGTTCCCACTGATTTGTCGTTGAATTATAAACCAACATGTTATTGGCAGCTGTTGGAGCCGTTGCTGATACAGCTGTACCTTGTATGCCTGTAACTGTTAAATCATTTAGCTTGCCTGTTACATCGCTACCTGCTACGGTACCTACGGTAACATTTGCTTCGTTAATGGATAAAGATCCGTCTGTTGCAATGGTTATCTCCTCGCCTGTAGCTGCCGATTGTTTTACAACACCTAATGTTGTAGCTGATGCCGTGGCAATACTTACTGTATAATCTGTTCCTCCGTTCGCGTTTGCTGTACCGGCATCTTTTGCCAATGGTGTTGTAAAGTTGTAATTGTCTTTATTAGCCAATGAAGATTGTGCAATCCAAGTTACGTCACCATTTGAATCTGTAACCATTACCATATTTTCATCACCGTCAAGGTTATTATCTGTTGATGAGTTTGGTGCTTTTATATCTGTAGTTGTAATGGTACCGTTTTTAATATCAGCAGAAGTAATACTTTCTGCAGCAATACTTAATCGTGTTGGTACTAATACAGCATCTGCTAAAGTGGTTACATTAGTTGATCCAATTACAATTTTACCATCGGTAGTTAAATCTTCACCTGCTGCAGCTGCAATAGTTTGATAAGTTACACCACCTGAACCATCTGCTGTTGGAACTGTGTTTGCCGGAGCTGTAGAAGTTACTACTCCCGCCGCATTGGTAACAGTAGAGGTTAATTTATTTGCCGACACCGATTTTTCACCTAAATCTGCATTCGCAATACTTCCGTCTATAATATTAGCAGAAGCTACTGAATTATCTGCCAATTCTGATGCGCCTACTGCATTTTCAGCAATTTGTGTCGCTGTTATTGCATCATCTTTAATTTTTAAATAGGTTGGTGTTAAAACCGCTCCGTTCAACAAATTTGCAGTTGTAGCTGATGCTGCAGTTGCATCTGCACCTACTCCAATAATATTATCTGTAGTTAAAGGCTGACCAATTGCTGTTGAAGGATCTTGATATTGAACTACTTTTGTAGTAGCATCTCCCGGAGTTGTTTCAATCACTGTTGCAATTTGTCCTGGTGTTGCCGCTCCCGGATTCAGTTTTTCTGCTCCGATAGATTTATTAGCAATGCCTAACTCAACATCTTTTAAAACGGAATTGGCTACAGAAGCTGATCCGTTAACGGTGATAATTCCACCTGCACTTGATAATGCTTTTGCCGTTAAATTATCTGCCGCAATAGCATCTTCTATTAATGTTTTAGGAGCAACTTGTTTTAAAATACCATCGACACCCATTACCATAATATTTTGTGTTGCAGTATTAAATGTTGAAGGCGTTAAAACTTCTAAACCTTGAATAGCTAATGTTCTTCCAGTTGTAGGATCTGTAATAATTTCTGTACCAGTAGCATCAGTTAATGCCCCACCTAAACCTACATTCGTTACCCCTGTTGTAGGATCAGTAGTTACATCTATACCGTTAACACCTTTAATAAAATCGTCTGGATCCACCCATTTAGACACAAATGGTTCAGTACCAACGGTTGCAGGATCCGTATTTGGAATACTAACCAATACTTGTCCATTATTAGTTCCACCATCAACACTTACCGTATAGGTAGTTGTTAAACCAGATGTTACTCCGTTAACTTTTATATTTTCACCTGCAGTAACTATTGTATTTTTTTCTGAACCTTCGGATCTAAAACGTACCCAACGATTAGTGTCCCAATAGTAAAAACCTGGTGTAACATGATTCGCAGGATCAGCTGCTACAGAACTGGTAGCTGTATTATAAACTAATAACGATTGTGCAGGACTTATAACCGGCGCAGCAACATTTGCTGCGGTTAAATTTAGCCTTGGAATTAATAAACCGCGTTTGTTTGACAGGATTTCTACCGCTGCTGATTTGTCTGGTTCATTTGTACCAAAACCTTGCTGTGCGAATGTTTTTGTTGATGCTAACATAGCAAATGCAACAAATGCTGATAGTAATAATTTTTTCATATCGAATTGAAAATTTTTCTTTTATTTTTTGTTGTTGATTTTTCTTAAAACTTCTCTATTATTTTCCAAACCGTTCCGTCTGAGACTAAATTCCAACCAGAATAAGGCAATGCGGTATATAAACCTCCGCTTACACCTTCGATCTGGCCGGTAACGTTTACAAAGTTGCTTTCGTTATCGTCGTACTTTTTTATAGTAAACTTTTTGCCTTTATTGTTTACCGGATTTGGTAAAGCAATGGTAATACTTGAAACGCTTGCATCGCCAAACAATACTACATCTGCCAGTTTTGCGTTATAATCTTGATTTACCTGTTTTATGGCATGCATAGTTTCAAAACTTACAGAAAGTTCCCCGTCTTGACTAATTACAACCGAAGGATTTTCAGCAGCTTCTTTTACAACTCCTAAATTAGATGGTGTTGTTCCGTTAGCTCCTTTTGCAGTAGCAACATTTACTTTCCAGTTTGTTTTGTTGGGATCTGTTGGATCGATGCTTGATTCTACCGTTGTATTGGTACCATCAACCAAACCGACCGTTTTTAAAACAATGCTTAAATCGGTTTCATTAATGATACGGTTCCATCGGTTATCTAACCAATAATAATAACCTCTTGATAAAGAATTTGAAGGATTGGTATTAAAAACCAACAATGATTCTACGTTACCGTTTGAGATGGTAACAGCATCGGTAATGCTTTTAAGTGGCACTCGCGGAATTAGAATACCTCTATCTTTTGCAGCTATTTCTAACTGCGCAGATTTATTCGGGCTCAACGTGCCTATACCTACTTGTGCGTTAATTACCGTGCTACATAGTATGCCCCCCAGCAGTAGTACTATTTTTTTCATATAAAAAGTTTGTATGGCTAATAACTAAAACTACTTTTAATACAGCAGCTTTAGTTTTCAGCCAAATTTTATAAGCTTCTCTAAAAAAGATCCGCTTGCTTATGTTTGCTTCATATATAAATCACAATTCTAAAAGATGTTAGTTTTTAGTTTTAATTGTAATTTTTGTTTTATGATTATAGCTTCTTAAAAATCAAACTTTAGCATCCCCTCTAAAAAGTGATTAAAAACTATATTCTTAAATTCTCTAAAAAAGTAAATACACTTAATGTTGTTTTATACTATGTATTTATTTCGGGGGCGAATTTCAATAAATATTTTAAAATCTTTAATTTATAAGCAGGTAGTTTTAAGGTAGTATTAAGATTTTTTTTTACTACCCGCTGTGTAGTTGAATTTAAACATTTGATTTTCAGAAATATAAAACACTATTTTTAATTCTCTTAAAAGTGAATAAACAGTATATTAAATATGTTTGTAATTAGTATTTTTGTTGAAAACAAATTTTAATGAAGAACTTAATAATTTCTATACTACTGCTTTTCAGCACATTTGTTTATTCACAAAAAAATTCGATTGAATCTTTACAAGAAAAAATCTCTCAATATAACAAGGCAGATCAGTATGATTTATCGGTAAAATTACTAACAGATTTTATTAACAATAAAGAAACATCGGCAAACGATAAGTATGCTGCGTATCTTATTAAATCGGATATTTATAAAAATCTTTTTAAATATCAGCACGCATTAAAGTACTTGGATCTTGCATTACAGGAAGGCAAAAAAGGATCTGATTTTTTAACGGCAGTACAAGAAATCAAAGCCGAAAAAGCTTTTATCTATTTTGAAATGCAAGATTTTGATAAAGCCAAACTTTTAATGAATGAATTAGAACAAACGGCTTATAAAAATTTAAACAATAAATATTTACTTTTTATTTATACGCAAGAAGGCTATTTTCTTCTTAAAAATAAGAATTACGCTGCAGCTGAAATGAAGTTAAATGATGCTGTAAAAATTGCAGAAACGCATTACCCGCAAGAATTACCTATTGTTTATGGTAAGCAAATAGAATTGTATAATATCACAAACGAATTTAAAAAAAGGGACAACGCTTATCAGCTTGGGATTGGAATTGCCCAAAAATATAAAAACCTGAAGTACGAATTTTATTTGAATGAAGTTTATAAAAACGTATTTAGTAACAATAACGATACTGCAAAGGCTTTTATTTATCAAAAAAAATGTGATTCGCTTTTTGCATTGTACAATTCAAATGACAAAAGCAGCAAAGTTGAAATTTTAGAACAAGAAATTAAAAATGAAAACTTTGATAATCAGCTGAAAAAGAAGCAAAAAATACAAATTGGTCTTATGCTGCTGAGTATCCTATTAATAATTGCGGTGGTGTTTCTAATAAAATTATTCAATAAGAATAAGCAGAATAAAATCTTAATTGAAAGAGAAAATAAAAGAATTCAAGAAGAAATAAAACATCTTAAAAGTTTAGCAAACGAAAATGTTAATACTTTTAAAGAATTGTCTTCTTTCAACTTAACAGAACGTCAATTAGAAATTATCAAATTGGTACAAAATGGCAAAAACAACAAAGAAATTGCTGCTGATTTGTTCATTTCTGAAAATACGGTTAAATATCACTTAAAAACTATTTACACCATATTGGAAATTAAACACCGAAACGAACTTTCTAATTTCAAATAAATAAAATTGGTTTTTATCATTTGTAAAAGGCAAACAAATTAAATTGCCCGATCTTTGTACCAATAAAATTTAAATCATGAGTTGGATTATTTTAATTGTTGCCGGATTGTTCGAAGTGCTGTTTACAACTTGTTTGGGAAAAGCCAAAGAATTATCGGGAACCGAAGCTTACGGTTGGTATGCCGGTTTTATAATTTCACTGATCATAAGCATGGGCTTGTTAATGAAAGCTACCGAAACATTACCGCTTGGAACGGCTTATGCGGTTTGGACAGGTATTGGTGCAGTAGGTACCGTAATTGTAGGAATTGTTGTTTTTAAAGATCCTGCTACTTTTTGGCGTGTGTTTTTTATTACAACGCTTATAGGATCTATTATTGGGTTAAAAGCTGTTTCAGCGCATTAAAAAAGACTTCTTTTCAGAAGTCTTTTTTAATTTGTTATATATCAAATCCAATGTTAACACCCAGTTTCATTGAGATTAGCTTTTGCAGTTTTAATTGAAGATCCGGAATGGCAACTGACGACAAAACCTCATCGGTAAACGCATACATCAACAACGCTTTTGCTTCTTTTTTAGGAATACCGCGCTGCTGCATATAGAACATCGCAGATTCATCTAACTGACCAATGGTACAACCATGAGAACATTTTACATCATCGGCAAAAATCTCTAATTGCGGCTTGGTGTTTAACGTAGCCTTATCTGTAAGTAAAATATTGTTGTTTTGCTGAAAAGCATCGGTTTTTTGAGCAATTTTATCTACATAAATCTTTCCGTTGAAAACTCCGGTAGATCGATCGTCATAAATTCCTTTATAGTTTTGATGCGATTCACAATTTGGCTCTTCATGGCTCACCAACGTGTAATGATCCACATGCTGTTTTTCGCCAATAATGGTAATTCCTTTCAAAGTAGAATCGATACGTTCGCCTTTTTGATAGAAATTCAAATTGTTTCTTGTGATGTTTCCACCAAAAGAAAACGTATGAACCGATACGCGACTTTCCTGTTTTTGTTCGATGTAGGTATTGTCAACCAAATCTGCAGTCAGCAAATCGTTTTGTAATTTGTAATAATCAACAATGGCACGTTTTGCAGCATAAATTTCGGTTACACTGTTTGTAAGCATTGGCAATTCTGACAAAGACTGATGACGTTCGATGATCTGAACATGTGCATTTTCGCCAACAATCACCAAATTTCTTGGCTGAACAAAATTAGATGCTCCCGTTGTGAAATACAAAATCTCGATCGGTTTCTGTACTACAGTCGATTTCGGGATATTGATATACGCTCCTTCTAAAGAATATGCCGTATTCAAATTCGTTAAGCTGTCTTCTTTGTTAGCGATCTGGTTAAAATAGGTATCGATAACCATTTTATATTTAGGCTTTGTTAATGCCGACGACATTAAACAAACATCTAAACCATCGTGCGTAGTTGATGACAAATGCGATGAAAAAACACCGTTGATAAACACTACTTTATAGGTATCAACATCGTTTAAAAAATACTTTTTAACGTCTTTCCAATCAACAGCTGTTTCATTTTTTGGAAGAATATTGAAATCGTTTGCCAATACGGCATTTAACGACGTGTATTTCCAAGCTTCTTCTTTTTTTGTAGGAAATCCTTTATTTTCGAACACCTTTAAAGCATCTGTACGCACATCGTGCAGGGTAGAATTTATATCTACCTTTTGTTCAAATGCTAAAAATGATGATAATAATTTTTCTTTTAAATCCATTATTTGCTTTGTTTAAAGTTTAAAGTTTGTTTTGTTTAAAGTTGTGAAACCTTAAACATGGAACCTTAAACCATTTAAACTAAATTATTTCAACCAATCGTATCCTTTTTCTTCCAATTCAAGTGCTAATTCTTTACCACCTGTTTTAACGATTTTTCCATCGTGTAAAACGTGAACAAAATCAGGAACGATATAATCTAACAAGCGTTGGTAGTGCGTAATTACAACAACCGCATTGTTTTCGTTTTTCAGTTTGTTAACTCCGTTTGATACAATTCTTAAAGCATCGATATCTAAACCAGAATCTGTTTCATCCAAAATCGCGATTTTAGGATTTAACATAGCCATTTGAAAAATCTCGTTACGTTTTTTCTCTCCACCCGAAAAACCTTCGTTTAAAGATCGAGATAAAAATTTACGGTCGATTTCCAACAATTCTGCTTTTTCTTTAATCAACTTCAACATTTCGTTTGCAGGCATGTCTTCCAAACCGTTTGCTTTGCGCGATTCGTTGATTGCCGTTTTCATAAAGTTGGTTACAGAAACACCCGGAATTTCAACCGGATATTGAAACGACAAGAAAATTCCTTTGTGTGCACGTTCTTCCGGAGCTAAATCTGCAAGATCTTCGCCTTCTAAAATAATTTCGCCTTCGGTAACTTCAAAGTTTTCATTACCAGCAATTACAGACGACAAGGTTGATTTACCTGCACCGTTTGGCCCCATGATTGCATGAACTTCACCTGCTTTTACTTCCAGATTAATTCCTTTTAATATTTCTTTGTCCTCTACAGAGGCGTGTAGGTTTTTAATTTGTAACATGTGATTAAAGTTTAAAGTTTAAAGTTTAAAGTTATGAAGCTTTAGACTTACTACCTTATTTATATTATTATTGAAACTTTGTTCCTTTAAAATCGTTTTTATTTAAATACGCAATAAAATTATTTATTTTACCGCTCAATTTTTCATATTCTGAAACTAAAAAATCTAACTTTTCTTTACTTATATATTCATTATCATATAAACGATAAATTTGAGATCTTGTTTCTCCTGCCGAGCCTTTTGCGATAGAAAGAAATTGTCTAAATTCCATATTTCCATTTCTCTCAAAACCTTCAGCGATATTATCCATTACCGACCCTGATGCTGATTTTATTTGCTCTTTAAGCCTATAATCTGTCTTTAATTCTGTATGCTTGGCAATGCTTATGATTTCTTTAGAAAGATTTCTTGCTTCTTGCCAAATTTCTAAATCTTCAAATCTTTTTATTGTAGCCATAATTTTTAGTCTAAAGTTTTTGTGTTCAAGGTTTAAAGTTATAATCTTGTAACATTGAACTTTAAACATTAAACCTTAAACAAAAAATTATCCAACTGATCCTTCTAACGAAATCTCTAATAGTTTTTTAGCTTCTACAGCAAATTCCATTGGTAGTTTGTCTAAAACCTCGCGTGAAAATCCGTTTACGATTAAGGCAATTGCCGTTTCGGTTGGGATCCCTCGTTGGTTGCAGTAGAAAATTTGATCTTCTCCAATTTTACTTGTAGTAGCTTCGTGCTCTAACTTAGCTGTTGAATTTTTCGATTCTATATACGGAAAAGTATGTGCACCACATTCGTTACCCATTAACAAAGAATCACATTGCGAAAAGTTACGGGCATTTTCTGCGCGCGAACCAATCTGCACCAAGCCACGGTATGAATTTTGAGATTTACCTGCCGAAATTCCTTTTGAAATAATGGTTGATTTAGTATTTTTTCCTAAATGGATCATTTTTGTTCCGGTATCAGCCTGCTGATAATTGTTGGTTACAGCAATTGAGTAAAACTCGCCTACCGAATTATCACCTTTCAAAATACAAGATGGATATTTCCATGTAACAGCCGATCCTGTTTCAACCTGTGTCCAAGAAACCTTCGCATTTTTCTCTGCCAAAGCTCGTTTTGTTACAAAGTTGAATACACCACCTTTACCCTCTTTGTCGCCCGGGAACCAGTTTTGTACTGTTGAATATTTAATTTCGGCATCGTTCATTGCGATCAATTCCACAACTGCTGCATGCAATTGGTTTTCATCACGACTTGGAGCGGTACATCCTTCTAAATAAGAAACATACGATCCTTCATCGGCAATTAACAAGGTTCGCTCAAACTGACCTGTACCTGCCTGATTGATACGGAAATAGGTTGATAATTCCATTGGACAACGAACGCCTTTTGGTATGTAACAGAACGATCCGTCTGAAAAAACAGCCGAGTTTAATGCCGCATAATAATTATCGGTTTTTGGAACAACAGAACCAATGTATTTTTTCACCAATTCCGGATGTTCTTTAATAGCTTCGGAAATCGAACAGAAAATAATTCCTTTTTCGTTCAAGGTTTCTTTAAAAGTGGTAGCAACCGAAACAGAATCAACTACAATATCCATTGCAATGTTGTTCATACGTTTTTGCTCTTCTATAGAAATTCCCAACTTTTTGTACATTGCCAAAAGTTCCGGATCTACATCGTCTAACGTTTTGTTTGGATCTACATCTTTTGGTGCCGAATAATATGAAATTGCCTGAAAATCTGGTTTTTCATACGTTACGTTTGCCCAATTAGGCTCGGTCATTTCTTGCCAAATTCTATAAGCATCTAAACGCCATTCAGTCATCCATTCGGGCTCGTTCTTCTTTTGAGAAATCGCGCGAACTATATCTTCATTCAGACCCACAGGAAACGTTTCAGATTCTAATTCAGTATAAAATCCGTATTCGTATTCCTTAGTTTCTAATTCTTTTTTTAATTCTTCTTCTGTGTATTTGCTCATAATAAGTTTTGAATTGTAGTTTAAGGTTTAAGGCTTAAAGTTTTTGAACGTTAAACGTTAAACCTGAAACTAAAAACTATACTTTTAAAGAGAAAAACTCTCTCCGCATCCGCATGTTCTGGCTGCATTAGGGTTGTTAAAAACAAATCCTTTACCGTTTAAACCGCCTGAAAATTCTAAAGTTGTACCTACTAAATACAGAAAACTTTTTTTATCTACAGCGATTTTCACACCGTTATCTTCAAAAATTTTATCGTTTTCTAAAGCATTTTCATCAAACTTTAGTTCGTATTCCAATCCTGAACAACCACCACTTTTCACTCCTACACGAATGAAAGCTGTTTCTGGGTTTAATCCGTCATCTTCCATCAACATTTTAGCTCTTCTTGCAGCCGATTCTGATACTTTTATCATGATTTTCGGGTTTTAAATTTTATCATCTGCAAAGATAGTTACAAAATATGATTTTTATCATATTAATAACAATATTATAACTTATAGTTCTATAAATTGAATTTATACTAAAAAGCCACTCCGCAAAAACAGAGTGGCCAAAAATAAAATATTTAAAAGCAGATAGATTAAAATGTAAATTTGATTGACGCATTCCATGTACGACCAAAGCCAAAATAAACCTGGTTGGTTGTGTTGATGCCTTTATAGGCTGTTTCACCTTCGGCACCTGTTAACATATTCGCGGTGTTTGATTGTGTGATATATTCGGTATCGAACAAGTTATTTACGTTAACACGGAAACTTAAACGATTTTTATCTGTTAGGTTTAGTGCATAAGATACACCCGCATCGATCAATCCAAAAGAAGGTAATTCTAGATTTTCTTTTCGCTGTACATTCGCATACAGATTTTGGTAGTAACGGTAATCTGCATCGATAGATAAGTTTGGTAAAATTTTGTATTTAGCTCCTATACCAAATGATGTTTGTGCTGCATTACCTACTTTACCTCCATCGATATCGTTTGTAGATGTTTCTAAAATTTCGCGGTCTTCGGTTCTAACTTCGGTTACCGTATTGCCTTTATAACGCCAATCGCCGATAGATGCAAAACCTTTTATTTCTAAATTATACAATGGTTTTGCCTGAATATCCAATTCGATACCTTGATGATCATGTTCTAAACCACGGTTGATCGTAAACAACTGCTGTCCTGCTAATTGCGGGTAATCAGGGTCGTTATCTCCAACTGTTTCTACTTCACTTTCAATTCGGTTTGCCCAATTTGTTTTGTAAGCATTAATGTTGAACGATACAAATTCTGATACAAACTTATAACCTAATTCTAACCCTAAAATTTCTTCGTTTTCAGAGAACGGATTCACCGTGTTACCAAAACTCATGTAAATGTTATCATGATAAGGTTGACGCGAATAGTATCCTGCATTTCCAAAAAAGGTGTGTTTATTGTCGATATTATAACTTAAACCTCCTTTTACGTTGTAACCAACGTTGTTAACTTTTTCTGATTTTTCTTCTTGCGGCGTGTATTGGTAATAATCCCAACGAACATGACTTTGGTTTGATACTGCTCCTTGAAAGAATGCCGAAAAACGATCAGTGGCGTATTCTAACTGTGTAAATAGTCCACCGTAATTAATGGTTTCAGAATAATCGTATCCATATTTATCTTCAGGATTTTTTGCAAAACCAGACAACACTTTCCAAGGATTTGTAGAAAACGTTTCTGTTAAGCGCGCTTTTGGGTCTCTTAATCTTGATCCTGTTGCATCAACATGAAAAGAACCTCCCATTAAATCGGTTAACTGACGGAAGTGATCTCCCTGATAAGATCGTAAATCAAGACCTAAATTGAAGGTTAAATTGTCTGTGAATTTATGTCCGAAATTAGAAACTACTCCGTACCATGCATGATTGTTCACCGATGCGCGAATTGCATATTTTGATTCTCCAGTTAAAGCATTTTCATCGTATTTTGATTGAATATCTCTTAATCCACTCCCGTCTTGTAAAAATGGTGAAGATCCAATTGGTCCTGTTCCACCACCACGTCCGAATGATGCATAAACCACCGTTGATAGGTTAGACAGTTCGTTAATTTTCCAATCCCAATTTAAATTTAAAACCGGTTTATGGTAGTAGTTTCTTCTTTCGTTAAACGCTTTTCCGTTAACATATCCCCAGTTGTTGTTGAATTTTAGTCCAAAAACATCATAACCTGGTGTTTTTATAATTTTGTTATCTTTTTCATCATAAACTGTAGCAATAGGTTTTGCATAATTTTGGTCGTGCCATTGCGGTGCGCCTGTAATCAAGAAGTTGAAATTGTGTTTTTCGTTTGGTTTGTATCCCATCGAAATAAAATAATTTTGTCCTTGCCCGGCTGTCATATCATTATAACCATCACCTTGCCAGTGTGAGAACATAGCGGTTACACCAAAACCATTTTCCTGCAAACCGGTACTGTATCCTACGGTAGATTTAAAATAATTGTCGTTACCCAAGCCGGCTTTTAAAAATCCACCTTCTCTCATTTCCGTTGCTTTGGTAATAAAGTTAATGGTTCCACCTACCGATGAAATTGCCAGTTTAGAAGATCCTAAACCACGCTGAATTTGAATAGCATTGGCAATATCGCCCATTCCAGACCAGTTAGACCAGTACATGTTACCGTCTTCCATACCGTTGATTGGCTGACCGTTTAAAAGGAATGCTGTGTTAGACTGATCAAAACCACGCGTGTACATCTGCGTATCTCCAAATCCGCTTGATTCACTTGTTACGTAAACCGATGGCGTATTTACCATTACTCCGGTAATATCGCGCGAGCCGATTTTTTCTTCAATATCGGCACCTTTAATGGTTGATACGGCAATTGGAGTTCTGCGCCCTTCGGCAACATCAATAACTCCGCGAGCCATTACAACTATTTCGTTTAACGATTCTGCACTTTCATTTAAATAGATCGTTCCCAGATTTAATTCGGTAGCTGTATCAAAGTTGAAATTAATTGTTTTTGATACATAGCCCATTGAAGAAACTTCGATTTCACCTTGAGTTAAGTTGGTAGTTATGGTAAAAGATCCATTTTGATTGGTTACAAAACCATCTGAAGTTCCTTTTACATATACTTCTACTCCAGACAAAGCCGTATTACTTGCTGTATTATAAACAACACCTGATAATTTGTTTTGTGCATAGGAAGCCGTACTTGCAAATAATGCAAACAATGCCACTGTGCTTAGACGATTTTTCATTGTAATGTAGTTAAATTTTCGGCTAAACTACTGTATCGATCTAAACAAAAAAAAGGTTCAGCGGTTAGTTAAAACTTAAATGATTATTTGGTAACACTATTTAAAAAACCAGCCAATTTGCTTAATAATTCAATAATATAAAAGCTGTTAAAAGCAAAAAACGCAGCGAATAAATTGCTGCGTTTTTGTTTAAAGTTCTTTTGAATTATTTGACGGATCTACATCTGCCATTAATTGCGATGGATCAATTACTACTGCCTTTATTTTTTTTCCTTTTGTATCGAATTTAAAATCGAATGTTGGATACGCCCAATCCCAACCTTTTAAAACAGTACGCTTAATGTTTGGATACGGATTGTCTTTTGTCCAGCGCATTAAGGTATTAGGAATATAGAAACTTTCGGTAGAATCATCGCTGTAAACAACAACCAGATCAATAGGCATTGGCATACGCCCGATTCTTTCTAAAGTGATATTTGCTTCAGCTCCTTTAACCTCAACATTTTTAATACCGTAGTCTATGGTGTTCACGGTTTGTGTCCAATCAACCAGATACCAATCTAAAACAGCTCCCGAAACACGCTCTGCAGTTCTTTTAAAATCATTCGGTGTAGGGTGTGAGAATTTATAATCGTAATAAAAACGCTTCAATGTTTTAAACGTATTGTCCCAACCAATTACATACGCCAATTGTGTAATAAAAACAGCGCCTTTTGTGTAAGCCGAAATTCCGTAATTCATATTATCGTCAAAACGATCGGCGTGTGTAGAAAGCGGTTGTTCGCCACCCATTTTTACCATGTAGTTGTAGTTGTTGTACATGCTTTGAAACGGATTTTGATCTTCCTGATTCTTTTTATCCATAATTTGATTCACGGCAAAATCTGAAATAAACGACGTAAAACCTTCGTCCATCCAACCGTGTTTACTTTCGTTTGTAGCCAATAAATGCTGAAACCACATGTGCGCCAACTCGTGAGCTGTAACACCGATTAAACTCGGCAGACTGCGTTTTCCTGTAATTAAAGTACACATAGCATATTCCATACCACCGTCGCCACCCTGAATAACAGAATATTGCTTGTACGGATATTCACCAATATTTTTGTTGAAGAATTCTAACAACTTCACCGTTTCTGGTTGTAATTTTTTCCAGTTTTCTTTGATCGAAGCATCGTTTTTATAGAAGAAATGCAATTCTACATTGTTTGATCCCATAACTTTATCGTGGATAAAATCAGGATCGGCACCCCATGCAAAATCGTGTACATTTGGCGCTACAAAGTGCCAAGTAAGCGTTTTCTGTTTTTTAGGAACCTCAACTTTTACACCTTGATCTTCGTAGCCATGACCAATTTCGTTTTTGTTTTGTAAGTAGCCCGATGCGCCAACCGTATATTTTTTATCTAAAGTTAACTTTACATCGAAATTTCCCCAAACACCGTGAAACTCACGACCGATGTACGGATCGGCATGCCATCCTTCAAAATCGAATTCTGCCATTTTAGGATACCACTGCGTCATAGACAATGCTACGCCTTCATCGGAATTTCTTCCCGCGCGACGCACCATTACTGGCACTTGTCCGTTAAACTTCATGGTAAAAGTTGCCTTATCTTTCGGTAATAACGGTTTTGCTAATTCAACTTCTAAAATAGTTCCAACAACTTTTGTTTTTAAAAGTGTTCCGTTTTGTTTTAATTCATCAACCTTTAAAAAACCAATTTCGTTTGGTTTTAATTCTGATATTTTGCTTTGTCTTTTTTCTTTTCCGTCTGGACCTTTAAACGATTTTACCATTCGTTTGTCAGGATCTGAAATAGATGTTAAACGAGCATCCATCTCGCTTCCCGGCTGAAAAGCATTAAAATATAAGTGGTAGAAAACCTTTTTTAAGGTATCGTTGGAATTGTTGGTGTAAACCAGTTCTTGTGTTCCCGAATATTGAAATTTTTCAACATCCATGGTAACATCCATTTTGTAATCAACGTGCTGCTGCCAGTAACCCGGATTTGGGTTTTTATGCTGTGCGTATCCGGCGGTTGATACGGCAATTAATAAAAGTAAAAACTTTTTCATATTTTGATTTTAAGTGTTTGTTGCAAATTAATAATAGTTCTTTAGATTCCTACGGAATGACAAATTTATATTAATTTTCCATTTACAATTATGCTATTTATCGAGCCATTCATATTTAATAGGGTTTGAATAATCATAATCCTGCCAACCGTATTGTCTATATTTATCCTTTATAAAATAATAATCTGGGTTTTCTTCGTCAATATAATAAAAATCTTCACAAAATGGCAAGTAAGAATAAAGCCCTGCTACATCAAGAGCAAAAACACAATTAAACTTTTGGTTTGTTTTATTGTCTATATAATATCCTACAAAAGTTCTAATATATTCCCGAAACGACCCATCTTCCATCCAAAAATTTTCTACAACTTTATCCTTGACATAAAAGGATACCGCACTTGTTCCTTTTATTGTGAATCCACGATCGGGTTTTTCTGATATAAAATTAAACTCATAAAGAAAAGCCATAGCTTGCATACTTTTGTCAGTAAAAATTTCTGGCAAATTGAAAGCCTCGATTAATTTTAAATGTCCCGAAAGTGTATCAATTAAACTTCCTTTTTTCATCAGGATTTTCAAGTCATAATCTTGATTCTTCTCTTTAATCGCTGAATAAATATGAAAATCAACCCTCTCAAAATCTTGTCCAACAACACCAGTAAAAGTTGCAAAATTTTTCGAAAATTCACTTTTAGAATTGTTATTAGTTACTAAAATAGAACTTATATCAATCGTTTTTAATTGAGTACAATTGACATCAAGTTTCTTTAGATAGGTTTGTTTTTTTATTTCTTTTATCCATAAAGAGCTAATGTCGGGTTCTATTTGCAAATCATTAATTCTCTCTTTACTAACTTGTCCTAAACCTCCAAAAAAACTAAAAAATAATATTATTGCAACAGTTACCTTCATTTTAAATTATGTTTAGGAATCATTCGTTATTTAATAAAAAAGCTGTTCCCGAAAGAGAACAGCTAAATTACTAAATTAATTATGATTTTATTTTTTCCCTTTAGAAACTTTATCTGCCATAATTAAAGCGTTGTAAAGGTTTACGAATTTTCCTGAAGTAGAAATATCTTGGAAATTACGTTTGTCGTCTTTATCGCCCGAAACAATTACTTCTTTGTTAACAGCTACACCAGAATCCATCATGATTTTTTTAACCTGAGCCGCTTTTAAGTTTGGATAGTACGAACGGATCATAGCTGCTACACCTGCCGCATTTGGAGATGCCATTGATGTTCCTTGTAAATATTCGTATTTTCCGTGAGGAACTGTTGCGTAAATTTTAACACCAGGTGCAAAAACATCTACATCTACATTACCAAAGTTAGAGAAGTTTGCCACCATTTTTTCTCCGAATGAAGGGTTTAACGCACCAACCACTAAAAAGTTATCAGCGATTTCTGTTTTAGTTCCTTCAATACGGTCGTTAGGGTAACGTTTGATTTCTTCTCCGCTTGCTGGGTTTAAATCCATAGCGTCGTTACCGGCTGCTACAACGATTAAAACGTCTTTCTTTTCTGCATATTTAATTGCATCGTAAACCCATTGGCTGTTTTGTGCAAAGTATTTACCAAAACTTCCGTTGATTACTTTTGCACCGTTATCTACAGCATAACGAATTCCTAATGCAATATCTTTATCGTACTCATCGCCATCTGGCACGGCACGAACCGACATAATTTCTACGTTGTTTGATGCTACACCGTCGCCACCAATATTGTTGTGACGTGTTTGTGCAATGATACCTGCAACGTGTGTTCCGTGTTTTGCATGGTCACGATCACCCATTACATCATTGTTTCCGTAAATTTTATCGTTGATGTCAAAAATATCATCACCTGTTTTACGTCCTTTAAAATCTGGATTTAAGTTATAATCTAACTGACCGTTCACGTAGCTTGCGAAATCTTTTAAATATTCGTTTGCTTCTTTTCCGCCAGCTACCAAGGCATACGCCATGTTTTTAGCTTTAGTGATATCGGCTGGAGCATCGGTTGGTATCTTATCTAAATCGGCTTTTGTAAACGTTGATTTCTTTAAATATTTAGCTACTTTATCGTGTACTTCTTGCATTGATGCCAAACGCGCTTTTAAAGGATCTAACTCTGCACGTTTTTCTTCCAATTCTTTAACGGCACGCTTGTATTCAGCAGTTCCGTCATCGCCACGAGAAACAATACGTGTTAATTCTAACTGCTCTTCGTTGGTTTCACCTAAAAAGTTCCAACCGTGAATATCGTCAGTGTATCCGTTTTTATCATCGTCTTTACCATTGTTGGCAACCTCTTTAGGGTTTACCCACATTTGTGTTTTTAAATCGGCATGATCTACTTCTATACCAGAATCAATCACAGCAACGATTACTTTTTTACCGGCTTTGTTTTTAATGATCTCTTCGTATGCTCGATCTACCGACATTCCCGGAACGGTATCTTTTAGTACATCTAAATGACTCCAACGTTGTAAACTACTTTCTGCTAAAGCTGATTTTCTTGTTGGTAACTGGTCTGCACTTTCAATTGGTTTTAACGCACTTAAATCTTGTAAGTAAGATGTTTGTGCCGTTTTACAGCTGGTTAGGGCTAAAGCTACTAAAGCTGATAAGTAAATAGATTTGTTGATTTTCATTTGATATAATCTTAAATTTTATTTCTAATTAATTGGTATTAAAAAAACCGATATGTTACAAATCAATATCATAAAATATCGTTAATAGAAAAAACCTCGTTTAAACGGACGCCTTTTTCGGTTTCCTGTAAGGTAATTATTGGGTTGTGCGCATCGTGTTCCAGATACAGATAATAATTATTTGCTGCGGCATTCTTTAAAAATTGTTCTTTCTCGCCCAAGGTTAATAAAGGTCGGGTGTCGTACCCCATTACATACGGCAACGGAATGTGTCCGGCAGTTGGCAACAAATCGGCACAAAAAACAATAGTTTTATCTTGATATTTTATGTGCGGAATCATTTGTTTTTCAGTATGACCATCTACAAACAAAACGCCGAAGTTAAGATCTGATACAATTTCGTTGGGATTTGAATTTGGCTGAACAAATTTCAACTGACCGCTTTCTTGCAATGGCAAAATATTTTCTGATAAAAACGATGCTTTTTCACGCGGATTTGGCTTTGTAGCCCAATCCCAATGGTTTTCGTTGCTCCAATAGGTTGCATTTTTAAAAGTAGGTTCGTAACCCGTTTGCGAATCGTTCCAAGAAACGGCTCCGCCACAATGATCAAAATGCAGATGGGTTAAAAATACATCGGTGATATCGTCTTTGCTAAAACCTTTTTCTTTTAAAGATCGTTGCAAATCAAAATCGCCCCACATGTTGTAAAAGCCAAAAAACTTATCGCTCTGTTTGTTGCCCATACCGGTATCAATCAAAATCAACCGGTTACCGTCTTCAATTAATAAGCATCGCGCAGCAAGATCAATCTGATTATTGGCATCGGCAGGATTGGTTTTATTCCAAAGCACTTTTGGAACCACGCCAAACATAGCGCCGCCGTCTAACTTAAAATTACCTGCTTCTATGGCATGTAGTTTCATTATTGTTCTGTTTTTTTATGAATTAGTAAAAATAGGAATAATTTTTAGTTTTTGCCACAGGTATTTTAAACCACATAGTCCCATAGATTTTTGTTTAAAGCAGTGCCGACCTTTCAAAACTATACCACCAAAGGTGGACTATGAAATCTAATAAAGTGTCTATAATATAATTTACTATGTGGTGATTTTTTTTAGATATATATTTTGATATTTCGTCGTTTATTAAAATTATATTTTCGCCAAAAAGTAAAATCTGTGAATCTGTGGCTAATTATTGTTTTAAAACCGACACAAAACAGTATTTTTGCCACATAGTAGTGATTTATGAACCATAAGTATCCCAAAACCGAAAAACTGAAAAAGAAAAAGCATATTGATTTGCTTTTTTCGGAAGGACGTACGGTTACCAAATATCCGCTACGACTGGTTTACGTTCCGGTGAAAGATTTAGATGTTCCTTTGCAAATGGGCGTTTCGGTTTCTAAAAGATACTTTAAAAAAGCAGTTGACCGCAATTATTTTAAACGTGTTTTGCGTGAATGCTACCGTTTAAACAAAGAATTGCTACTGAACAATTTAAAAGAACCTTATGTAATGATGTTCTTTTACCAAACCAAAGAACGATTAACTTACCAAGAAATTGAAGAAAAAACCAAAAAACTTTTTGAGAAGTTTACAGATACCTTACAAAAAACTCCCTGACTATTTTAATCAGGGAGTTTTTTATATTGTTTTAGTACAACGATACAATCTACATTATACATAAAAGCAAAACTATTTTTTAATCAGCTTTTTAACTGCTGTACCTTGCGCTGTTTGTAAATGCAGCATATAGGTACCGCTTGCCAAGTTTTCTACATTTAACTGTATTTGGGTTTCGTTGTTAAAACTTTGCGTACTTAACTGCTTACCTGCAACATCGTAAATTACAACCTGCTGTACCAGCATATTTTCGCTGTTGGTTATATTAACAATATTGGTTACCGGGTTGGGGTATATATTAAATTTTGCAGCTAAAAAATCCTCAGCACTTAACACATAAGCCGGTACACTTTTTAATGCGGTTATTTTTATATTATCGTATTTATTAACCATATCAACAGTAGTAGTTTGGTTTAAAGATGTAAACGTAAATGCCAATACTGTGGGCTTAAAATCTTCTATTAAATTGGTAGACGTTTTTGTTTTTAAAAAATCGGCTACGGCTATGGTATTAAAATAAGGCGTTTCAAAATACGCTTTTTTATTGTTGTAATCTAAATATACAATAAAATTAACCCACGTATTAAATGGTAACACGGAATTGGGTGCTGCGTTTTTATCTAATTTAATATTACCGCTAAGGTCTTTCCCTATAACATCTAACGAACCATTAATAGCTACTAATGAATACTTAAACAATTGTTTATCAAGCAGCAAAATATTTCCGGTAGCATCATCACCTAATATTATTTGTTGCGTATATGTACCTGCTACCGAATGTGCTGCGCCTGTATAATAATCAATCTCAAACTTTATAACATTATTACCCGGGGTACGCTGGTTTATTAATGCATCTATACCTACTTTTTTTGCTGCTACACCAACGTTTGTTGGCATTGCAGTACCGCTTGATAAGGTAAGTACGCTACCTTTGTTAGCTTCGCTGGTAATGTTAGAATAATTATTGCTGGTGGGTGTATTACCGCGACATAGTGTTAACCAACCGCCTTGCCCTGGAACGGTATCTGTACAATCGGTACCTAAATTGCCAAGCGTATAATTATTAAAGGTTTCGTTGTATAAAACCTGTGCTTTTATTGTAAATGGTACAAACAATAACGATATTAAAAATAATTTACCGTTTTTCATAATTCAAAATTTTAGGTAAAAAGGCGGTGCTATACCGCCATTTTACATGCATTTATTATTGTACTGTTAATGTTAAAGCAGAATGCCACCAGAAAGTGGTATTACTTTGCAGAAAATCCATAGTAATTGTTTTAGGCACACTACCACCGGTTATGGTGTGTTTGTATAAATTCCGCGCATCAAAAACCACTTCATACGAATTACAGAAATCACCAGACCCACCGTTATTAGGGTCGTATTTAGTAGCTGTGGTTGGATTAGCAGTATCAGTATAATAATATAAAGGGAAATTACCAATAGGTGGAAAGTTTCCTTGTAAATGTGTTGTACCAGATGCGTCTGGTACTTTTTCCCATTTGGAAACAGAGCCGTCATATAAAGTTTGTATATCAGGGTGTAAATAGTACGTACCTACAAATGCCGCTCCTTCAAAAACATCCACCTCGTAAAAGAAAACTTTACCGTAATCTCTTAATAAAAGTTCTTCTTGCGGTGTTAAAGTTCCTGTGCAATCAAAACCACCAGCCCAAGCTGCCCAATTATATGGTGGAGGTGTACTGGCATATCTAGGAGCAGTTCCATTTGGCATAGGCAAATGATCTCGTAAATCTTCAATTCTAGCACCTTCTTGAGGTAAGAAATCTAAAGAAGTAGTTGTTCTTACAAGATTACCAACTTCTTCATTGTTAACATACAAATTTTGATACGCAAATGGATTTGCAGTCATATCGGCAACTAATAACGGAGGATTACCAAACCGGGTTGGAGATATATCATAAAATAGACCATCGTTATCACCATCAAAATACGCCAAACCTATCCAGGCATGTACGCGTATTGTATAAGGGGAAGAACTTTCTTCATCTATACCGTTACTAATAACATAGGAAGGCTGCATATCATAATATTCAGGACCTCTATTCCACCAAATATCCCAAGGTGAGTAATAATTTATTGCCAGGTTGCTTAGACCTCCACCAATAAATCCTCCACTTCCATTGTCGTTAAAACTGTTGGTTTGGTATTGCGAACCAGCTTCTTCGTTTTGCTGATCCATGTCTTCAAAAACACTGTCACTTGTACATGCTGTAAGGGTTACTACCCCCCCCCAGTAAAAAAAGTAATTTTTTCATAATGTTATAATTTTTAATTAATTGTATTGTAAATATAATAAATTTTTTAACATAAAATTAGTTTATTACTTAAAAATAAAAAAAATGTTTATGTAATGATTTATTACTTTTCTGAAATTTTATAAAGACAATTCGTGTGCATTGAGATTCCTACGGAATGACAAACAAGCTACATCACACCAGTTAATAAAAGAACTTTCAATAGATCTTTTACCCTTATTAAAAAACAACAATTACCTTACCTTTAAAAAATTTAATTTTAGTACTTTAGTATAAGCAAATTTTATACATTTGGCAACTTTTTGTCAGTTTGATAGTTGAAGTCGTTTTAGAATAGCAGATCGACAGAAAACCGACGAAAAACAACAATAATTTTAATCAATTCCTATTTTAAGTGGAAGCAAAACACAGCGTTAATAAGGTAACCGCAGGTGCTTTATTAATAACGTTAGGTATTATTTACGGAGATATTGGTACATCGCCATTATACGTAATGAAAGCAATTTTTGGGAACTCGCCCATTAATTCCAATTTAGTGCTCGGAGCCGTTTCGTGCGTTCTTTGGACACTTACGCTGCAAACCAGCATTAAATACGTTTGGCTTACGTTACAAGCCGACAATAAAGGCGAAGGTGGTATTTTTTCGCTTTACACCTTGGTAAAAAAACTCAAGAAAAAGTGGCTGATTGTTCCGGCGTTGATTGGTGGTAGTGCCATGCTTGCCGACGGATTTATTACGCCGCCCATTTCTATTTCATCGGCGTTGGAAGGTATCAAAATCTATTATCCTGATTTACAGACCATCCCTTTTGTAATAGGAATCATCTTGGTTTTATTCTTCTTTCAAAGCTACGGAACCAAAACCATTGGTAAATTCTTTGGTCCTATTATGCTAATCTGGTTTTTAATGTTAGGTGGTGTTGGTCTTTTGCAGATCACCGAAGTACCCGAAATTCTTAAAGCAGTAAACCCTTATTATGCCTATTTACTATTAACCGAGCATCCGGAAGGTTTTTACGTTTTGGGCTTTGTATTTTTATGTACAACGGGTGCCGAAGCATTGTACAGTGATTTGGGGCATTGCGGTATAAAAAACATCCGTATAAGCTGGATGTTTGTTAAAACTACGCTAGCTTTAAATTATCTCGGTCAAGGTGCATTTCTACTTTCGCACACCAATATTCAACTAAAAACATTTGACAACGGTATAGAGTTTATTCAAAATCCGTTTTATTTAATGATGCCCGAATGGTTTATTCCAATCGGTATTGTAATTGCAACATTGGCTGCCGTTATTGCGGCGCAGGCTTTAATTACCGGATCGTTTACCATGATTAACGAGGCGATGCGATTAAACTTATGGCCGCGTGTTTTGGTTAAATATCCATCAATCATTAAAGGACAGCTTTACATACCATCTACCAACTGGATTTTATGTATCGGGTGTATTTTGGTGGTGTTGTACTTTAAAGAATCAAGCAATATGGAAGCTGCTTACGGTTTGGCAATTATCATGTGTATGATGGCAACCAGTATTTTGCTGACCTATTACATGATTTTAAAACGATTCAATAAGTTGATTATTTTGGCGTTTGTATTGGTTTACAGCATTCTTGAGGTATCGTTCTTTATAGCGAATATCGATAAATTTCATCACGGCGGATACGTTTCATTGATTGTAGCCGGAGCCATTGCTTTTGTTATGACCATTTGGTTTTTAGGGAAACGAATCCGTAAAAATTATACCGAATTTGTTCGTTTAGAAGATTACACTACTGTCATTGAAGATTTAAGCAACGATGAAAGTATTCCGCAATATGCCAACAATTTAATTTATCTGACGAACGCGCACAATAAGAATGAAATTGAATCGAAAGTTATCTATTCTATACTTTACAAACGACCAAAACGCGCCGATGTATATTGGATGCTGCATGTAAACGTTATTGACGAACCTTACGGAATGGAATATCAGATCAAAAAATTTTCAGATAAAATCATCCGTGTCGATTTTTATTTGGGATTCCGTATCGCTCCAAAAATAAGTCCGCTGTTTAAAAAGGTATTGGAAGATCTAAGTATGTGTGGCGAATTTAACCGATTAAGTACCTATCATTCGCTTAGAAAAAACCAGATTACTGCCGATCATAAATACATTATCATAGAAAAAGTAGTGTCGTTTGATAATGATCTGCCTTGGTACGAAAAATTTATTTTAGACTGTTATGCCTTTATCCGCAGACGAAGTTTATCAGAAGAAAAAGCGTTTGGATTGGATAACAGTTCGGTTAAAATTGAATATTATCCGCTGCTTTTAAATAAGAACCCGTTAGATATTCCGCTAAAACGCAGAGCCGATAAGAAGGAATAGGTAAATAAAGTTTAATCAGAATAAAATGGATTAATTTTGAAAGATTCCTCCTGAGTCACAATGACTATATAAAATTTACTTCAATATAAAACAAAAAACCTTCGGCATTTACACCGAAGGTTTTCTTTCTATAAGTACTTGTATTTAAAAAAATTGAATGAATATTCTTTGTTAATCTTCTTTCAGTTGAATGCTGTCGTTGTTATTGTCGTGATTTTTCATCTCTTTAATAACTTTCATTACTTTCTCTTTTATACACGGAGGAAGCGGTTTGTTTAAAAGCTTTTTAATTTTCTTAAACTTACTCATAAGCAAATAGTTATAATTCTAAAACAATAAACTCTGATCTGCGGTTTTCTTCGTGTTCTGTATCCGAACATTTTGCTCCATTGATACATTTATTAATTAATTGCGTTTCACCGTAACCTTTGTAGGTAATTCGCGACAGGTCAATTCCTTGAGCAGCAATCCATTCTGCGGTAGATTTTGCTCTGCGTTGCGAAAGTTTTAGGTTGTAATCATCAGATCCACGACTATCGGTATGCGAACGTACATCGATCTTCATACGCGGATAATCCTTCAGCACCTCAACAACCTTAGCTAATTCTAAAGCAGCATCTGGTCTAATGTTATCTTTATCGTAATCGAAATAAATCGGGTTTAACTTCAGTACTTTGAACAAATCATCGTTCTTTTTCACTTCTACCTTTTTCGGTTCCAGAACGATTGTTCTTTCGCTGATACCCGATCCGTTATCTAAAGTCAATGTTTCTTCTTTAGTAATGTATCCATCTTTAGAAACCTTTACACGATACGTTTCTCCGCACTCGTATTCGGTATTAAAACGGTAGCCGTTATTTGCATATTTGTTTGATGTACCTAATTCTTTATAAAGCTTGTCGTAAAGCGTTAATGATGCATCGGTAACAATATTGTTTGTTTTAGCATCTAAAACTGTAACAAGCAATTCTTGCGCACAACCCAGCTTTAAAGCTCTGGTTTCAACAAAACCATAGATATCATCGTTTCCTTTACCACCTGTTCTGTTTGACGAGAAAAAGCCTTTCTTGGTTTTGTAATCGATATAATATGCAAAATCATCGGTATTAGAGTTTACCGGTTCACCTATATTCTGTACTTCGTAAAAACTACCGTCTTCTTTAATTTTTACACCGTACACATCTAATCCGCCCAAACCAATTCTGCCATCGCTTGAAAAATAAAGTTCGTCGTTGCTGTTTATGTACGGAAATGTTTCTCTACCTTCGGTATTAATTCCCTGTCCAAGATTCTGAGGCACGCCGTATCCGTTGCCGTTTACGGTTACCTTCCATAAATCTGAATTTCCAAATCCACCCGGACGATCGCTGGCAAAATAAAGTACGCTTCCGTCTTTACTTAGTGTTGGGTGTGCCGTATTAAAATCATTCCCGTTAAATGGTAGTTCTTGGATATTATTCCACTTACCATTTTGTAATTCCGCACGATAAATTTTTAGTTTCGTATTTTTATCAGCATCATAACCACGGGTTCCTCCCAACATATTATTACGGGTAAAGTACATGGTTTGACCATCTTCCGTTAAAACTGCCGACGATTCATTGAACTTACTTTTAACATTGCCTTTTAGCTTTTTAGGCTTAGACTTTTTGCTAATTGTATCGTTAGGCAATTGATAATCATATAAACTGGTAAATGCCTCCCCTGTCCAGGTATGAATTTTTTTAGAAAAACTACCGGTATCGCGTGCGCTTGTAAAATAAAGCTTTTCATTGTGCACATAGCTACCAAAATCAGCAAACTGCGTATTTATTGGCAGATTTTCTACGTTACGATAACGACCAGAATTTTCAACAATCTGTTTTTGAAGTTCCTTTTCGTTTTTACGAACCGCCGCAATCTGCGTTTGTGAACCTGCTTTGCTTATAAACTGATCGTAATAGTTTTTAGCTTCGGCAGTTTTACCAACATGCTGTAATGTTTGTGCATAACGATAGTAAAATTCTGAAGCGATATCTTCCGTTCCAAATTCTGTAAACAAGCGTTCGTAGAAAGGCTGTGCTTCGGCATATCGAGCATTGAAGTAATAGGTGTTACCTAACTTTTCTAAAATATCCTGACTTACATATCCTTTTTTAACGATTTTTTCATAGATGGTCATAGCATCTACATACGCCCAGTTTTCGTATTCTTTGTCCGATTTTTTTAAACCTGCCTGTGCTTGTGCCGTGGTATTTCCTAAAAATAAGAATGATGCCAAGGCTAATAGTGATAATCCTTTTTTCATGTCTGTAAATTTTAGAAGAAACGCGACGTATTCATACGGCGGTACTTGTTAAACAATTCAAATCTTAAGAAAATCTCATGCGATCCGTTGTTGTAATTAGCCAGTTTGGTAGTTTCGCCATCATAACTATATCCTATGAACAAACCATCTGTTGCCTGGAAACCTATTAAACCGCTCCATGCTGCATCCCAACGGTAAGCACCACCAACGGTAAACTTATTGCTAATTAAGAAATTGGCTGTAATATCTGCCTGTAAAGGTGCGCCGTTTGTTGCTTTAACCAAAAATGCCGGTTTAAATTTCAACATTGGGTTCAGTTCAAACACATGTCCACCAATTAAATAATAACTCATGGTAGTACGCATGGTACTTTGTATGTTATCGTCGTAACGAGTTGTTTCTAAGAAATTAGGAACAGATACCCCTAAATAACTTTTTTCGTTATGCCAGTAAATTCCGGCTCCGATATTTGGTGTAAACTGTCCGCTGATATCATTCTGAAAATTAGGATCGTTCGGATTGTAGGTCAATAATTTTGAATAGGCTACATTCAACATGTTTCCCGATCCTTTAATACCAAACGAAAATTTACTTCCACGGCTGTTTAAATCGATCGTATATGATAAATCGACACTTACCGTGTTTTCATCCATAATTCCCAATCCATCGTTAATAAAACCTACACCTAATCCCAATTTGCTATCGCCCAAAGGCGTATTAACCGAAAAGGCATTAGTTTGCGGCGCGCCTTCTAACCCAGCCCATTGTGTACGGTGTAAGCCAAAAATACTTAACGAACCACGGCTACCGGCATACGCAGGGTTTATGTTTACCGTGTTATACATATATTGGGTAAATTGCGGATCTTGTTGTGCATTGGCAGAGAAGCTTACTAAAGCTAACAAAGCCCCTATGATTTTTAATCTCTTCATTGCTTATTAGTTTAGTTGTTGCTTTCAAGGTGAATATATCCCACTTTCTTGATCCATTGACTTTGACCGTCCCAATCGTACAGATATTCCACTACATAATAATACGTTCCTGCAGGTAGTTTTTCACCACTACCTACAATACCGTTACCTTCGGCTACACCAACAAACACATTGTTTTTACTGTTGTAGTTTTTGGTTTCGTACACTTTACGCCCCCAACGATTGTAAAGGATTACCTGATTTTCTGGAAAATGCTCGATATTATCAATAATTAAATAATCGTTGATTCCGTCACCATCAGGAGAAACCCCGTTGTAAACAACCACATCGCCAGGATTCAAGAATTTTTCTTTGATTTTCCCCAAAGTGAAAATTCCGAAACCATCAACCTGAACAGGAGTTGTAATGGTTCTTGCACCTGCATCGACAACTCCGCCTTCATCTACCCAAAGGTTTTGAGTGGCATCCCAGCGAACAATGTGTAGATCTTGCGTTCCGCGGAATTCTACAGGTGTTGTTTGATCGTGCCATGAAAGCGTAACCATTATCGAACCAGTTGTTCCGGCTGCCTGAGTAATTTTCCAATATTCCTGATCGTTTACAGCAGAAATAATTCCCGTACGGTCTTTATGCGGATAGGTTTGGTTTGTAGTTTCTTTGAAATATTCGCTCATGTAAGTATCAGCCATATTTGAAGGAGCTGAAATTCCTGCCAAACGATAATATCCTGACTTACCAATTGGAAAAGTAAAGGCATTGTTACCTTGCTTTTCTACCATTCCTTCGGCATAACTTCTGTCGCTAGCATTCATTTGCGAAGCCCCATTTCCGAAAAGCAACTGACCGCCATTATTTTTATTGATACGCACAATTCCTTCTCTGAAATTTCCAACACCGTCGATAATCATATCACTGTTAAGACTAAACGGATACTGGGTTGAGGTGTTATAGAAAAGAACATCGAAGTGTTTTGAAGGCTGTGATCCTTGTATCAACTGCGGTTGGCTTCCCTGAAACACCGTGTACCCCGTAGTTTGATTGGTTGAATGCGTGAACAAACCGTCGTTATTGTAATTTTTATAGAACTGAAATTCACCGTCGTTAAAAATTACTCCCGAAGCTTTGTTATCAAAATCAAACTGTGTTGAAACCAACGTGCTGGGCAATATGTATAACTGTCCATGATTGACCATTATAGGTTCTACGGTTTGCGCATAGGTTACAGAACCTAAGCTTAGAAACAGTAAACTGATATTTTTAAATATCTTTTTCATAGTCTTAATTTTTTAAGTGAAACTAAAAGCACGGGCAACCTATGTTAATTATTCTTGGATATTTATACATAATTTGCCTTATTACAAATATTTTGTAAGTGTTTTATTTCACTACAAATACTATATTTATCAAAGTACAATCTGTTGCCGCTGCGGTTACATCGTATGTCATTAAACCTTGATTATTAATTGTAATGTTTGAAAATACGTTTGCATCGTAATCGGTAATGATATAATACAAATCGGTAGGATCATCGAAATATGGAATACCTGTTATTGGTGCTCCCGGACTTACAATATGATTTGGATTTGTTAACGCAAATTGTGCTTTATATTCTTGATACAAATTTTTGGTTTGCCCAGTTGCACTTACCGAAGTATCAAAAGTAATAGACGGCATATAGAAAAATTTTACTGCCTTGTGGTCTGTGGTAACCATTTGTTGCCACTTGGTTCCATCGTTATAATAAAAACCTGGCACTACATCGTTTGCTGCGGCAGTATTGTATACGGTCATCCCCGCCACGTGTGCCGACAGTGGTGCAGAAACTGCCGTTTCTTGTAATGCTAAACGTGGCAATAACATTCCTTTGTTTGTAGCTTCAACATCTAACATTGCACTTGGATTTGGCGTACCGTCTGTGCCGCCTATTTTTACTTGTGCAGACATTACCGCACTAAATAATACAGTTGATAAAAGGATAATTTTCTTATTCATAGTTCTTTAAGTTTTTAAGAAGAACCATCTGTTTAGGGGAAAAACAGATGGTTAGGGTTAAAAAAAATTATTGGGCAGAGAATTCTACAACTACTCTTATGCTTAAGTCTGAGGGACTTAAAACGTTGTACATGTTACCGGTTCCAATTCTAAATGATAAATTGCTACCTGATAGTGCAACGTCAGTTGTAGATGTGTTTATAATATTATTATCATTGTTTAATAATTTAATGCTTACAATTTTTCCTAAAGCTGTTGTTCCTGCTGGTGGTGTAAGACTAATTGTTGAAACATTTGCCGTACCTCCTGTAACGGTAGCATCGTAAATACCTGCGTAGATTTTACCGCCATCAATCCAAGTATCACCTGTGTTTGTAACTGTTGCTGTATTGTATGTATCACCTAACTGATTTTTAATTTCTTGCTTTTGAACAGTAGTTGCGTTTGTGATTGCGTTTACAACAACTTCAGAAATATCAATTGGTGTTTTTACATTGTTTACAATGGTATAAAATACGTTTGGTGTACCAGGATTGCTGTCGTGATCGCCATAATACACATTTCCACCATTGTTCAGGATATTTGTAATGGCATTTTGAATATCTGTATTTCCTTCAATTAAGGTCAAAACATCACCGTTTAAGTCTATTGACTGTTGAGGCGTAGCACCTGGAGTTTCGTTAAAATAGTTATACGAAATCTCAACATCTCCTGTTGGCACCGTACCTGTTTGTACTTTATTAATAGTGGTTACTGTTTCATTAGCTTTAACAATTGTGCTGAATGCCGTATTAGCAACCGGCACCCAAGTGTTGGTAGCGTTATTCCATTGTTCAAATGAAGCCTGACCAGTGCCATCGATTACAATTTTAGTAACGCCGTCTTGCATTGAATTTGCCGAAATATATTCGATATATTCTTCAACAGTGGTATAATTTGTTCCTCCACCAGTTACAGTACTTGTAATAAACTCATTAAAGTTATTTACGATACCATCAATAAAATCAATTTCATAAACTCCTGTCTCGGTTCCTGTTGTAGGATCTGTTGTACCTGTATAGCTTTCTGAAACATAATATTGTTTAGTACCAATAGTAATTAACTTTGTTTTAGTTTCGTTTTTTTTTACGATTGATCCTAAATCAATGAATACTTTATTTCCATTTGTTTGATTGATGTAATAGAATGAATTTGCAGGAATGGCAACACCGTCATTATTAGCTGCAGTTATACCTGCTACCGTATACCCTACGTTTGCATCGCCTTTAGACGCAATGTATTGTATGTATTGCTCAACCGTTGTAAATGTTTTACCATCTTCGGTAATTGTAACCGTTTGATCTAATATCGTTTGAATATTTGTTGCGACGCCGGCTACAATATCAATTTCGAAAATACCAGCAGGTAGTGTTGACGATGTCCAACCGTTTACTACTGTTTGAGAAGGAATTGTTCCTCCATTTGCAATAAGATACGTTTCTGATACGAAATATTGTTTTACCGGAGCATTTGCCGTATTGGTTTTAACCAATGCTGTTTTTGACTGTGCAGCACCAACCAAATCTGTAAGGTTAATAGTTATATATCCGCCCGCACCTGCATTAGCTGCATCACTCCAATATTGAAAAACCCAATTAGGCGAACCAGTAGTACCAATATTGGTATAAATTACGTTACCTTCTACTTGCGAAGCAATCATTTTAATGATTTCTTCTACGGTGTAAAAACTACCTCCTGGTTTTACAATGGTTGTTGTACCATCTAAAATAGTTTGAAAGTTAGTAATTACCGATTGCGGTACATCAAGTAAAATTACACCTGGTCTTAAAGTTGTACCTGTTGAAAAAGGCGATGTAGGTATTACCCCATTGTTTGCATTAATGGTTTCTTCTGAAATGTAGTAGTATTTACCTGAAGCTGCAGGAAATTCAATAAACGTAGTCTTAGATTCGGCTCCTTTTATTAAATCAATAATATCTGTTGTAACATCTTTTTTTACATAATTTGTACCATCAAAATAAACATATTCAATAGTAGGTGTAGTTCCTGGCGTAAAAACCATACCACCACCAAAAGTATCACCAGTAACTACAGGATCTACTAAATTGTTTGCAGGAAAAGCAACTTTTAGTAGTGTAATTATTTTGCTAACATCTCCCTGAAGATCTGTAATGTTACTGATAGCCTCCTCTAATTGAGTTTGGTTAACAATTCGCTCCCAATGTGCAGCTACAGCTCCATTAACAGGAACCCAATAATAAAAGCCTGGACTAACGTCTGCGACAGTTGCCGTATTGTATACCAAAAGACTTTCTAGTGCAGTTCCTGTTATCGGACTAAAGGTTGTAGTGTTTGTCAACCCTACACGTGGAATTAAAACCCCTTTATTTGTTGCCGAAATTTCTAATTGTACCGCATCTGCAGGAGTTGCCGTACCTATTCCCACCTGAGCATTAGAAAGTTGAGTAACTCCAAGTAATGCCGCTAAAAATGTCATTTTTTTCATAATGTCTTAATTTAAGTGTTGAATTTATTTTTTTATCTTATTGGTAACCATTTTGTTTGACACGATGCACGCTTTGGAACATTTTTCTAACACAATGGTAATTTCTTGTCTTGAACCTATTTCACATCCGTTTCTCATAGTTTGAACATAAAATGTGCGAGAACCTACCGCTATATTTCTTGGTAATTTGAATGTTAATCCATCGGTACTATCCAATTTATCTGTACCCATTGCAGAAGTGTACACCTGATATGTTGTACAGCCATCCATAGGATTAAATACAATGGAATCAGTCGTACAAAGCGTTAAGTCTCCGCTTGGATCTGCTCCGTAATTAAATGTTGGTTTTATAGATATGTCATAGATCCTTGTAAAATTCCCTAACACACCTACTACGTTTCCGTAAGAAATTTTTACACGATCGTAAGGTTGGTTATATGGCGCAACAATTACTACTGCTTTATTTGTGGTGCCACCTAAAAGTCCTAATAATTTTAGATCTAAAATACTGCTGCTGCTACTCAAGGCCTGACCTACCGGTGTATCTCCTAAATAGCGTTGAATGGTATAACCTTGCAACAATGATAATGAAAGAACAGGATTTGCAGGTACTTCTATAACAATTTGCAATTCATCTCCTGCGGTTGCCTGTTGCTTAAACACCGCTGTTAATGAAGCTTCGTTTAAAACTGCTACACCTCTTGCAATCTGCGCATAAGTACTTATATCATTATCAACCGCATTCCAAGGATTTGTTACCGATGCTGTTGCACTTGCCACCCCAAGACCTAAATCTTCCACTCCGTACAATACGTCTAGAATATTTGGATTTGTATTTGCATCTATTGGTGCACAATTAATATTTCCTGCTTGTGTATAATATGCGCCAAACACTTTTGTGTTTTGCGCCACACCCACCAATGATCCTTGCGAAATTCTAATTCCTGAATAATCTTGCGGACCTGAATTGTTTGATGGTACAAATGTGAACTCGATCACATTGTCTGCTACCAATAAATCCAACAAACCACCGTCTACTGCTTTAAGGTTACCAATCGTGTTTCCGTTGGCATCTAACCCCTGTACAGACAAACCACCAGCCAGCATTAAAGCACTGTATTCTTTACCTAATTTTATAGTTACAGGTGTTCCCGCAGCAACTGCATTATCAAAATAAATGTTTTGCCAGGTTGTTCCTATACCCAACAATCCTAAGCCTGTTGTTATTGTAGAATAGGTTTTTGGGTTACCATCAATAGCGTTGTTTGTATTTGCGACTCCACCTGTTATAATAGATCCCCAATCAGAACTACCGTTTGCATACACCCTTTCAAAAGTTGGCGGACAATCATTAGCATCGAAAACCGTAACAATAATATTTTCAAAAGCAGTACAACCATTTAATGTTGCTACAACCGTATAGGTGTAAACTCCAGGAGTAGCTATTGTTTGTTGTGCATTACCTCCTATAGGATTGGTGTTATAATCGTACCACTGTATAGTAGCTCCATTGGTTGTAGTAACTGTTGGTAAATTGAATGGGATTCCAGCTACTTTCGAAATAGACTGACCTCCTGTAATTGTTATTGTAGGTGCTGCGTTTACTGTGATAGTGTGTGTTGCTGCGTTACCAACACTGTTTGCGCAATAACCATCGCCCTGTACTGTTACATACAAAGTATGCGTTCCAACTAAATTTGATGCTGCTAAAATATTAAAGGTTGTTCCTTCGAAAACTAATTGCGATAAGTTAGCATCTGTGTACCACTTAAATACCGGATTATTTATTGTTGTTCCCGCTGCTAACGAAGCTGTGAATGTTACATTTTCGCCTTGGCAAACAGTTGTTGGTGCAGTAATAACAATATCGGCAGGCATTCCTGTTGGAAGCACTGTCACGTCTATCTCTGCTGCGGCTCCTGTAAAGCAATATCCTACACCTTCTACTGTTACATAATAAGTTGTATTAGCTGTTGGATTAACCGTGATACTATTGCCAATTTGTGGTGTATCTGACAAATTGCTGTTTAAATACCATTTGTAAACTGGATTGGCTATAGCCGGTATTGCAGTATTTGTTGCCGTAAGAGTAATTGAAGTTCCCGGACAAACTGCTGCTGTTGCAGACGATGAAAGTGCTATTGCCGAAGCAACTACATTAGTACAAGACGTTGCCATATTAAATGTCACATCTTTTAGAATAAGCACATTCCCCGGAGCGGTATAACTTACTTCTGCTTTATTGCTAATATTTCCTGAAGCCGGTAAACTTTCTACTTTAGTTATTACTGTAAATGTGGTTGATGCATCTACTGCTAACGAATTAATATTAAAGGTTAATTCATTTGCGTTTACAGTAGCTCCTCCTGCATTAACAATTGATACTTCTGTTGGTATTGTATTTTGTATAATATCTTTAACCGAAACATTCGTTAAAATATTATTTCCTGTGTTTTTAACAGTGATACTATAGGTAATTTGATCATTCACCACTGCTTGATTTGTGCTGGTTGCATTATTACTTACACCGTTTTTAACCACTGTAAAATCGTAAACTGCATTTACCGGAATAATTGTTCCCGGAGGTTTGGTTGTATCCGGATTATTTGGGTTGGTTTCATTATCCATTGGAGGATAACTTTCTATTTCAACAGTACTGCCGTTTTCTTTAACTTTAGCTATGTTCTTAATTTCTGTTATTCCGGTTAAATCTTTAGCTACTTTTGCTTTAAACGTAAAACTTGTTGTTTGATTAACTGCTAAAACTGCACTTGAAACAAATGTTACCACACCGTTTGTATGCGATCCGCCACTTACCCAAGTTAATCCTGCAGGTAATGCATCTGTTACGGTAAATCCTGCTAAATCCTGACCTCCGCTGTTACGTACATGAATAGTGTATTCTATTTCTTCATCACCACTAACGGTATCTAACGTGTTATCACCATCGATTACATACGATTTCCAAGATACGATCTCTGCACTTGCTAATGCATAACAACGTTCTACGCCATATAACTGTACAGGTGGCAATACCGATGCACTTACTAAGTTTTCAATACCTACTGCAATACGGTCGTATGCTGCTCCCGGAGCAAATGGTAATTCTACAAGATTTCCATTGTTAAGTAAATTCAACACATTAACACCGTTAATAATTCCTGTAGTTCCCCAATCTAAGGTTTCTACAAGTGTTTCACCTAAATATGCCTGTATTTTTAAATCTCCAAGTAACGACAGATTAATAGCTCCCGCACCTGTTTTGAATTTGATATTAACAACATCATTAGCAGCAGACACGGTGTTAAAGAAAACCCATTGTTTTGCACCACCTGCTACATTTAACGTTCCCATACTGATTTCAGAGTATTGAGTAGAATTATCGTTGATGGCATAATGAGGATTGGTAACGCCTGCCCCTGAAACATTATTTAAAGACAATGACAAACCTGTATATTCATACGATGTTGCAAAAGCATCTAAACACTGATCTGGACTGGTTTCGTAACACATACCATAAACATTCATAGTATTTGGCTGTGCTAAAAGACCTAAAAGACTGTTGGTTATATCTGTAATACGTACCGAATTATAAGGCTGATCTGGTGTTACTGCAATATAATAACGCCCCTCTTTATCGCGTACAATACGAATATTGTTATTTCCGCCTGCTGAAGCATCTTTACTGTTTGCTGTTGTAATTAATGTTCCGTTGTTTTTTACATCTACTTTAAAATAATGATCACCCAGAACCAAATTGTTCACTAAGCCCGACACTACATTTCCTAAACTTCCGCCTACTAATTTTTCAAGAAGCGTTCCTGCCATATCAATGCGGATGTAAGACGTTGTTCCTGCCGGTACATTATGATCGTAACCTAATTCTACAAATCCTTCATATTTACTTCCTAAACCTAATAGGGTTCCTGCCCCAGAATTTAAGGTTGCAAAAGTTGCATAGTTTCCGTCGAATAAATTTTGAATGTTATCTGCATTTTGCGCATCAACCAATATTGTTGCACATGCCGGTAATGTAAGTGGATTTGTTTCAAAAGGTTCCGGACAAGTAACTCCGTAGCGTACCACACTATATACACGTAATGGTTCTGCCGCAACATTTAAACTTACAATTGATTCCGCACCAATATCTACACGATCAAACGTTCCTGTTGGTTGAAATTCTAATTCTGCGATACCACCAGATCTGAACAATGCCAACAAATCGATATTATTAATTAATCCGCTCTGTAAAGTATAATCGCCACCTACCTGTGTGTTGCCATTAAAGAATTTAATTTTATATGATCCCAGTAGATCTAATGATAAAACAGAAGAAGGCTGAATTTGCAATCTTACTTTTACCTTATCATTTGGTTGCGAAGGCTTATTAAAATAGATTGTTTGATAAACGTTTGCCGCTACACCTGCGATTCCCAAATTGATTTCAGAATAATCAGAAGAGTTTACAGAAATTGCACGGTATGCATTGGTAACACCAACGTTTGAAATATTTAATGCACTTAAGCCAACGCCTCCGCCTTTATACGATGTAAAATTAGCAGGAAAACAAGGGTTTGTTCCTATTTCAGAACACGCATTATATACATCTAAACTTGCTTTTTTACCTGTAGGTAACAATGCTGTAACATGATTGGTAATGCGAATGCGGTTATAAGGTGCCGATGGAGTGATTGCCAAATAAACACGACCAATATTGTCTTGTACTACTGTAATTAAGCCGTTAGATGTATTTGCGAAAGCAGCTCTACTATCGTCTAATAGCACAGTGGTTGCTCCATTTTTAGCTGCAACTTCAAAATATTGATTGCCTAATAGTAGGTTATTTGCTAAATCAGAAACCAGTTTTCCTAAACTACCGCCTACTAATCTATCTAAAACGTCTTTATCATAATTAATACGCACATAAGTGGTTCTGTTTGCAGGCAATGTAGTTCCCATATCCAATTCAATGAATCCTACAGTTGGTCCGCCTACTAATAAGCTTCCAGAATCGGCATATAATGTTGCGTAGGTTTCGTTATTCCCGTCTGTGGCATATTGTGCAAAATCTACGTTGTTAAAATCTACTAAAGTAGTAGCACATGAAGCCTGATCAAAAGGACCTGTTGTAGCAGAAGGAACTGGAGCAATTTCTGGATTTATACATGTTGGAGTTCCATCGTAACGCTGAACGTCGTAAATACGCACACCACTACCTAAAACATTCAATCCAACGGTTGAATTCAATCGTATTTCAGCCCTGTCAAAAGTACGTCCCGGAGCAAACGTTAAAGTAGCCGCACCGCCTGATTGTAATAAGTTAAGTGCATTGGTGTTATTTAACAGACCACTTTGTAACGAACGTCTGTAAACCACTTCATTTAGACCTGTTGTTGGATTCCATCTGGTAAGAATGACTTCAATACCACCTAATAAATCTGTATTAACAACACCGCCCGAACCTAATGCTAATTTTATGTTTAAGGTACTCTCTTCTGGTGAAGTTGTTGTAAAATAAAAATATTGTGAGAAAGATCTTGCTACGCTAAGGTCTAATACTCCCGAAGATTTTAATAACGAATAACTATTAGCATCTGTATCAATGGCTCTTTCTAAATACTGGTTATTTAAATCGGCTACTTGTAGTCCTAATCCACCGCTTCCATCAAAAGAAGTTCCAAAAGGACGACCACAAGCGCCTGTTCCGTTATTATATGTAAATGCATCATAAACATCTAAATAATATTCTGTTCCTAATCCAACTGCCGAAATAGAGCGATTGGTTATGCGAACCCTATCATAACCTGCGGCTGGCTTTACTGCAATATAATTATAACCGTTACCATCTGTGATAAGCTTTACCCTGTCTGTACTAAAACCTTGAGTATTTGTTCTAGTTAAAACAGAAGTTGCATTATTACGAACATCAATTTCAAATTCCTGATTTCCTAAAAGAACACCTCCAAGTATTGTTCCTAAAGTATTTCCTAATGAACCTCCCAATAATGCACGCAAAAGCGTATTATCTGCTCCAATACGTACGTACGACCATTGATCTGCAGGAATCGCAGAAGGAAACCGAAGCTCTATAACTCCTTGATAAGAGCCCAACCCTACCGCCAAACCAGGTGACGCCAACAAACGTGCATACGTATTATCATCTAAAGTTGCGTTGGTTGGATTTTGTACTGTCGCAGCATAACAAGCAGAAAGTCCTAAAGTTCCACAGCCTACTAAAGAGGTCATCTTATCATTTCCACTAGTGTACGTAACCGTATTTGCTAATATTTTCGTTTGCCCATAAAAGCTTGTGCTGCACAGAAGTGCGAGTAACAAACACGTTAGTACATGGACAATTCTTCTTTTAAAAATAGTAGTTTTCTTTTTCATTTTTTAAAGTATCTATTTTATTAGTATAGCACGATATATCTATCACACTCTTAATATTGCCTGAATCAAAAAAATCGATTATACAAAGACACCCTTAAATCTTTTAATGAAAATTCATTATAAAAGCATCTAAATACAGTTTATTTTCAGGCTTTGTGGTTAGTTAAAAGTTGTATGTGGAAAATAACCAATACCAACCTGTGCACATTTGAAGTAAATTGTCCGTATAAAGACGGATAGCAAGGTAATTTTTTTCATAAAGTAAAGTTTTAATTAATTAATTTTTTAATTCTGAATTTAAAAGAGTCTCAATTATGTGACTTTTAAAAAAAAAGTGGTCCTATTCTTGTGTTATATTCTATATAAAGCAAAACAAAAGTGCACAATTAAAACACAAAAAGAATTAAAAGTTCCTATTTTTAGATAAAAATAGCACTTTTTTTTCATAAAATGTATTTTGTTAAAAAAAAATTAAAAAAAAACTGAAAGCAGTAGTTTCTCGTAAGTGAAAAAAGCTTCAAAATTAAGATAGTGAAGAGAATATGTTAGAGATTAAAACAAAATTAAAAAGCATACGAAAGGAAAAGAATTATACCCAAGGATTCGTTGCTGAAAAATTAGGGATATCGTTAAGAGCCTACACAAAAATAGAGAATGGGGAAACACAGTTAACCATTGACAGACTGGGAGAAATTATAGAAATTTTAAATGTTCATCCCAATGAAATTTTTAGTTCTGATGTTTATGATGATGCAAGAGTCACTAAAAAAATAGAAAGAATACCCACTGCAAATGATTCCATTTCGTTAATACAACATTATGAAGAAACCATTTCTATATTAAAAGAGCATATAGAAACTTTAAAAGAACTTATTCACAAAAAATAAAAAAATCCGCTTCAATTTACGAAGCGGATTTTATGTACTATATAAACATCAAAAGCACAAATAGTTCCTATAATAAATTAACATTTATAATTTAAAAATTAAATTGTTTGGTTTGTTGTGCTTCTTTAAAAGCAGATTTTAATTTTGCATGTAGTTCGATAACTTTTTTCTTTGCTCTCAATAATCGCATCTTAACTGCACTTTCTTTTATATTTAAAATTTCCACTATTTTACGTATAGATAAATTATCCTGATACTTCATAAGCAGTAACATTTTATCTTCTACTGGCAACACATTCATAATTTCCTCTAGTCTTTCATAATTAATATCCAACAATTCTGCATCTGAAATTTCGGTGCTATCTATATTTTCGGTAAAATGTTTATGGAAATTTTCTTCGGATAGCAGTATCGCTTTATTTTTGTTCTTATTTACAAACTTAATACTGGTGTGAACAGTAATTGCGTAAATCCAGGTAGAAAGTTTAGAGTCACCTTTAAATTTGGGAAGATTAAGATATATTTTTATAAAAATCTCCTGTGTAAGATCTTTTGCCTCTTCTTCATCTTTAACAAACCAGAAAGATTTATTATATATAAACGGTGCATATCGATCATAAAGTATCTCAAAATAACTTGCGTCGTCCGTTTCCGCTATAAAGCGTAAAAGTTCTTCATCGGTGTAATCAATCTTCTTCATTTGCAACACATTTCTATACCAAATATAACAGTTATAGAAGACTACACTAAAATTTTAACGGTATAATTAACAAAAACAACAATAACTTATTCATAAGGTAAAAAAACATTATTATTTATAAAAATTTTTAAAGAGAATAATTAAATAAGTGAGTTTTTCCGCGATTAAAACCTAAAGTTCTAATAAGAGAAAAATTTGCAAAGTGTTACTTAGTATATAAACAGTTAATATCATTACCCGATATTATTAATCTGAATATTAAATTTTGACTAAATAAAGCATTGAAAATTGTTTTTTCTACAACTTCAAAAACATGATTTAAAAGTGCAAATATAAACAAATAAATTTATTTTATAATTTATTTATAAACTAAAACATCTGCTCTAAGTATTCGATTATTCATATTCTCTAATAAATCTTAACTTTTCCAGTTTCATTCACGATTTTCTGAAATTTAGATTTGAGAATGATCCTTTAATACAGTTCTGAAATCAACAATTTTATTTGAAAAAAATAAGTAAATTAGAGTTTCAGTTTAACAGCATAAAAATGAAGCTATCCTTATTCTTGATCTTCGGTTTGTTTTCTCTTTCCCTAACAGCACAAAACAGTGCCGATCAAAAAACATTCTTAAAAGATATTCCTTATAAAATTATAGAAAAGGATACCGTTAAATTGGATATTCATCTGCCTAAACAAAACATTTACGAGAAAAGTCCGGTTGTGGTTTTTATTCACGGCGGTGCATGGGCACAAGGCGATAAAGAAATTAAATATCATTATACCGAAGGCATTAAAGATACCTTGCAGGAAAACGGATATACCGTTGTGGCTATAAATTACCGTTTGGTTAGTAAAACAGTTGATATTGCTGAACAATTAAGTGATTGTAAGGATGCCATTCACTGGATTATAGATAACGCAGATGAATATAATTTTGATACGGAAAACATAGGATTATGGGGAGAATCAGCCGGAGCACATTTGGCTTTAATGATTGCGTGTACCACAGAACAATCAAACGATTCGCCTAAGATTCGTTTTATTTTGGACAACTTCGGACCAATCGATTTAAACAAAGTTTTAAAAACCAATGCCAGCTGGTTTACCAAAAAAACGTACAAACTGTTTCTTCCAAAATTGTATGACATTAGAGAGAAATTAATCTTCGCGATGACATCTTACGATATCAATACAAATAAAGAAGAAGCAATTGCCGTAGCAAGACAGTATTCGCCTATTGAACATTTACAAACTGCGCCAAAAATTCCTATTTTAATTCTGCATGGAAACAGAGATTTTATTGTTCCTTTTAAACAATCTAAAAAACTGCATAAAGAACTCAACAAACTTTCAGTAACAAACAAGTTAATCAAAGTTAAAAAAGGAAATCATGGTTTTACAAAGACCGACAAAAAAGAAATCCATCATTTAATTAAGGAATCATTTGTTTTTGTACAACAGCATTATCATAAAAAATAAGGTTTTTTATGCTGTAATTATTTCTTTGCCAATACCAAACCTGTACCGTATTCTAAATTTGCTGGATCTTTAAACACTATTTTTCCGTTGATTTCTTGCACATCGCCGTAACCTTCGACTGCAGAGTTATCGTTCAGTTTAAAAGCAATTTGCCGTTCAGACAAAACACCTTCCGAAGAAAACGTATAATTCGCTAGCAGTATTCCATGTTTAATTTCGCCAACAAACGAACCCGAATTACGGTCTTTTTCATTTAAAGCGTATAACAGATTTCCTTTTGCTTTAGTACCATCAACCGTAAGTTGTAATGTTATCGTGTCGCCATTTTGTTGGTAACTGTACAATCCCGAAAAATCAGTTTGGTTTGAATTGGTAATTGTAGATTTAACTGTATCTTTATTTTCTGTCTTTTGGTTACATGCACTTAATAACGCAATCGCACCAAAACAATATAGGAACTTTTTCATAGGAAATTTTTTAAATTAAACTACTTTTTCAGTTTTTCACTGAATGCTTTTCTAAATTTATCAACTTTTGGTTTAACCACCAAACGACAGTAAGCCTGATTAGGATTGTTTTCTTAATAATTCTGATGGTAATCTTCTGCCTTATAAAACTTTTTAAACTGAGCTACTTGAGTAACAACCGGTTTGTCATAAGCTTTTTCTTTATTCAACTGATCGATGTAAAACTCAGTGAGTTGTTTTTGTTCGGGATTATGATAGAAAACTGCAGACCTATATTGAGTTCCCACATCATTTCCCTGTCGGTTTAATTGTGTAGGATTGTGTGTTACAAAAAAAGCTTCCAATAATTCCTTGTACGAAATTACAGCAGGATCAAACACAATGTTGCAGGCTTCGGCATGATTGGTATTTCCGGCAGAAACCTCTTCGTACGTGGGATTTTCGGTTGTTCCGCCGGTATAACCCGATGTTACAGAAACAACTCCTTCTAACTGTTTAAACTGTTCTTCCACACACCAAAAGCAACCGGCTGCAAAAGTAGCGGTTTCTGTTTTTCCTGATGAAACGTTTTGTTTTTCGGCAATAGTTTTATTTGTTGAATTTTTTTTAATGTTCGATTTAGATGTACTTTGTCCGCACGATGAAAACGGCAGTGTAAAACAACACAAAAAGAACAAGTTAACCACATTCAGCATTTTGATACTTTTCATACATACAGCTTTTAACGATTGATAGCTATTGTAAAGTTCGTAAAATGATAACGGATTTGTTATAAATAAATGCTAAATTACCAATTGCAGATTTTTGGTTTTAATTGAATATCTTTATATAAAAAAGCATGAAAAAATCATTTTTTAAAATGCTGAACAGTATCAATAAAAAGATACTGCCCAGCTATATAGGTAAAGATCCTGCAAAGTTAAGCAAGATACAGCAAGCCGTTCTGGCTTTTCGCTATTGGGTTTTGGTGCAATCTAAAGAGTAAGTTTATTGTAATTCTGTTACGGTGATATAGGTTACGCCTTCGGTATCAACCCACGTAGATCCTGTAACGGTAATAGTTTCGCCTTGTTCGTAACGCTTATACTCACTACCCGATTTTTGCAGATTGATTCTGCTTATAGTAGCGTTGTACATTTTTTTGTCGGCAGCCTGTAAAATCGCCGTGTAACCGTCTTTGCCATTGGTAACCGATGTTATTTTACCCGTAACCGTTACGTTTTCCTGATTTTGCTCGGTTGTTTCTACCTTGCTTTTCTTACACACACAACCGGTAGTAACCAATGTTGTAACGGTAAAAAGTGCTAAAACTAAATTTTTCATAGTAATTATTTGTTTATTGAATATTCCAAATGTAATAACGGATACGGTTTTCCCATACCGTCGGTTTCAGAGTAACCTTTTTGTTGATATCCCTGTTTTAAATAAAAGTCGACCGCCTGCATATTTTGTTGGTTAACATCAACTTTATAAATCTGCAATGTATTAATAATATAAGCAACTGCAATTTTTCCAAAACCTTTGCCCCTACTTTCGGCATCTACAAACAACATTTCCAGATTATCATCGGAAACCGAAAAGAAAGCTGGAATAATTCCGTTATCTTATATCACAAAAACATTCAATTGCGGCAGAAATTCGTCTGGAATCAGGTTTTTAAACAGTTCAAAATCTTCTTGTTTCAGAAAATCATGTGTTGCTATAACCGAACTTTCCCAAATTTCCATAATTCGAGAATAATCTTTTTTATCGGCTTTTCTAATTTTCATACTATATAAAATCAACCCTCAAAAATATAAAATCTTACGAACCAATTCCCATAATAATTTCGTAAATTCATATTGATTATTGCGGACGTGATTTTTCATGTCCGATCTAAATAATTTGCCATGAAAAGAAGAAATGTATTATTAACAGCTGCCGTTATTGCGATTGCAGGTGTTACCGGATTTGTGTATTCGTGTAAATCGGTTAAAGTTCCGGATGGAATTACCGTAGTGAAAGATTTTAAAATTAAGCCTTACATGGGCACCTGGTACGAAATTGCCCGTTTTGATTTTAAACACGAAAAAGATTTAAGCAATGTTACCGCAACCTATTCTTTAAACGAAAACGGTACGGTGAAGGTTGTAAACAGAGGCTACAACTATGTTAAGGACAGATGGGAACAAGCCAACGGAAAAGCGACTTTTGTAGATAAAATCGATGAAGGCGCTTTAAAAGTATCTTTCTTCGGACCTTTTTATGCCGGATACAATGTGGTTTTAATGCAGCCCGATTATGAAAACGCTTTGATTTTTGGCGAAACAAAAGATTACATTTGGATTCTTTCCCGCAACAAAACTATTCCAAACAACGTAAAAGAAAAATTTTTAAAAGAAGCCGAAAAAGCAGGTTACGATTTATCGCGATTGGTGTGGACAAAGCATGATAAATAAAGTTGTTGAAATTATAATTCTGTTGCTTCACATTCTAAAACAAAAAAACCTTCAATAGTTGAAGGTTTTTTTAAGAGGCATCTAGCGGATTCGAACCGCTGTAGTCGGTTTTGCAGACCGGTGCCTAGCCGCTCGGCCAAGATGCCATTCTGTAATGTGTTTGCAAATCTACTACAAAAAATTAAATATCAAAACCTAAAGCATAAAATTATGCCCGGTATTCTTCCATAACAATAGTAACTTGCTGTACATCACCACCAATAGGCGGATTTATTTTTGATACTTCCAACAAAATACGCGAAACCATAGGTAATTCATCAAAAACACGCACTACAATTCGTTTGGCAACATGCTCTAACAACTTTGATCGTATCGCCATTTCATCAACCACAATTTTATTTAAATGCACGTAATCAACCGTATCAGCCAATTCATCTGTTTCAGATGATTTTCTTAAATCGGCTTTAATTTCCAGATCAACACGGTATTCCGATCCTATTTTAGCTTCTTCAATCAGGCAGCCATGATTAGTAAAAACGCGTATGTTTGTTAAGCGAATAATTCCCATTTCTTAAAATTTATATCGTAAAATTAAACCTTTTTTATAACATATCATTACCACCGAAAATCAAACATTTTTTGATAAATTTGTAATCTTAATTCAAGAATATGTCAACAAAAGAAAAATCATTGAATTTTATAGAACAAATCATTGAAGACGATTTAAAAAATGGTTTGTCACAAGATAAATTACGCTTTCGTTTTCCGCCAGAACCTAACGGATATCTGCACATTGGGCACGCATCATCGATCTGTTTAAACTTTGGTTTGGGATTGGATTACAACGCACCGGTAAATTTGCGTTTTGACGATACCAACCCTGCAAAAGAAGAGCAGGAATTTGTTGATGCCATTAAAAAAGATGTGGAATGGTTGGGCTATAAATGGGATCAGGAAGTTTATGCGTCTGATTATTTTCAGGAATTATATGATTGGGCTATTCTTTTAATTAAGAAAGGTAAAGCGTATGTTGATAATTTATCGGCAGATGAAATTGCAAAACAAAAAGGTACGCCAACTCAAGCCGGAGTGAATTCGCCAAACCGTGATCGTTCGGTTGAAGAAAACTTGGATTTATTCGAACGAATGAAAAACGGTGAGTTTGCCGAAGGTGAATATATTTTACGTGCAAAGATTGATATGGCATCGACCAATATGTTAATGCGCGACCCAATTATGTATCGAATCATTAATGCATCGCACCACAGAACCGGCGCAAATTGGAAAATTTATCCTATGTACGATTGGGCTCATGGCGAAAGTGATTATATCGAACAAATTTCGCATTCGTTTTGTACGTTAGAATTTTTACCTCATCGCGAATTGTACGATTGGTTTTTAGATCAGATTTACGATGACGAGAAGGTTCGTCCAAAACAACGCGAATTTGCCCGTAGAAATTTATCGCACACCGTTGTATCAAAACGTAAATTGCTGCAATTGGTAAACGAAGGTCATGTTACAGGTTGGGATGATCCGCGTATGAGTACCATTTCGGGTATGCGTCGCCGTGGGTACACTCCGACTGCGATTCGTAATTTTGCAGATACCATTGGAATTGCAAAACGTGATAATTTAATTGATGTTTCGTTGTTAGAATTTTGTGTTCGTGAAGATTTAAACAAAATTACCGATCGTGTAATGGCTGTTTTAGATCCTGTTAAATTGATCATTACAAACTATCCGGAAGGACAAGAAGAATGGTTAGATGCAGAAAACAATCCGGAGGCAGAAGAATTAACATTTAGAAAAATCCCTTTTTCAAGAGAATTATATATTGAACGCGAAGATTTTAAGGAAGATGCCGATAAGAAATTTTTCCGTTTAACCTTAGGAAGAGAAGTCCGTTTAAAGAACGCTTACATTATTCAAGGAGAAAGTGTTGTGAAAGATGAAAATGGAAACATTACCGAAATTCATGTTACGTATGATGCTGATTCTAGATCGGGAAGCGGAACAGAAGCATCAAAACGCAAGGTAAAAGGAACCATTCACTGGGTTTCTATTCCGCATGCTGTGGAAGCCGAAGTACGTATTTACGACCGTTTGTTTACGCACGAAAATCCTGATGGTAACAAAGAAGTTGATTTTAAAGAATACATTAACCCAGATTCGTTAAAAGTAATCACAGGTTACGTAGAACCAAGCTTAAAAACAGCTGTAAGCGGTGATAAATTCCAGTTTCAACGTTTGGGCTATTTCGCTGTTGATAAAGATGCTACCGCAGAAAAACTGGTATTTAATAAAACGGTTGGCTTACGCGATACGTGGGCTAAAGTTGAAAGTAAAGAGTAAGTTTTTTGATTTATAAATATAAGATCTCAGCTATATGTTGGGGCTTTTTGTCTGTAGATCTATTGTTAATTCGCTTATGATTAACCTGCAAGGTCTTTGTTGACCTTGTAGGTATAAATATTAAAAAATAAAGAGCTACAAGGTTTTAAAAACCTTGCAGCATTCAAAAAGCAGTTTATAAAAAACACGGATTTCATTCGAGGCTTTAGTTGACTGAACGAAGTTAAATCCGCACAATCGGGGATAACGAAAAGTAATTACAAAATCACTTCTAAAAAGAAACAACACACTTACTTTTCAAATATCTTTTATTATTGTAACTTTGATTATGAATATATTAAGTCATGGATAGCAATTCACTTAAACAAGTTAACTATAAACTAAAACAACTTCCAGAAAAATTTTTGGAGGAGATAGAGCGTTATATTGATTTTTTAACTTTTAAACACAAACAAGAAACAGAAGATATAACGCAATGGCAGAAAGATCTTGTTTTAAAACGCATTAAAGAAGCAAAAAATCCAGTTGATGCATTTGATATGTTAGATGAGTTAGAGAACGAATAATGCAGAAATACACCATTATTGCCGACCCAAGAGTTAAACATGATTTGAAAGAAGCTAAAAATTACCTTAACAGTAAAAGAAAAGATTTTGGTAACGTTTTTTTGAAACAATACAGAGAAACTTTAAAGCTTTACAGCAAAACCCACATTTTCAAATTAGATATAATGATATTCACTGCTTGCCTTTGAAGGATTTCAAATATATGATTCATTTTAAGGTAGATGAAACTAAAAAAGAAGTACATATCTACGCAGTACTTTCTACTTATTTAAACCCGAAAGATAATTGGATATAAAATTTAAAACATAACCCCAACCGAATAGTTGGGGTTATGTTTTATTTCAGACCTCACAGGTTTTAAAAACCTGTGAGGTCTTTACGTATATAGAAATAATTTTAAATTCTAAACCTCATCCAAAGTTTCATCGGTTAAGCGGTACGGAGCCTCTTCATCAAACTCTTTTTCCCATTTGGCAATTACAACGGTTGCCAAACAGTTACCAATAACGTTTACCGATGTTCGTGCCATATCCATTAATTCATCGATCCCTAAAATAGCGGCGATAATAAACACCGGCAATCCAAATTGTTCTGCGGTTGCAATCAACACAATTAACGATGCACGCGGAACAGCTGCTACTCCTTTTGATGTAATCATCAACGTAAAAGCAATAGCTAATTGTTCGCCAATAGATAAATTCATTCCGGCTGCCTGTGCAACAAATATTGATGCTAATGACAAGTAAAGCGATGTTCCATCTAAATTAAAACTGTAACCTGTTGGTATAACAAACGATACAATTTTACGTGGCACACCGAATTTTTCCATAGCACTCATGGCCTTTGGCAAAGCAGCATCGGAACTTGTTGTTGCAAACGCAATAGAAACGGGTTCTTTTACAGCTGCAATAAACTTTTTAATCGGTATTTTTAAGAACAACATAATCGGAACAAAAACCAGCAGTATAAATAATACCAACGCCAGATATAACGAGCCTAAAAGCATGAACAGGTTTTTAAGGATATCAACACCTAAATGTCCAACCGTATAAGACATTGCTGCCCCTACACCAATTGGTGCAAAATACATAATAATGTTGGTAAACTTAAACATGGTTTCGGATAAACTCTCGGTAAAATCAACCAAAGGCTTGCGCTTTTTTTCTTCGACCATTGCTAAACCAATTCCGAATAAAACCGAAAATACCACAACCTGTAACACCTGATTTTCATACATTGATTTTACAATGTTTTCCGGAAACAGATCATAAATAAAATGAGTAAACTTATAAATACCGTGTACGTGTTCTGGTAATGATTGTAAAGCTGCATCGGGTGGTTTTGGAGCTGGAAGTTCTTCGTGCGGCATGCTTTGAATATCGATACCAACACCTGCCTGCGTAATATTAATTACTGCTAAACCAATAAAAATGGCACATGAAGTTGCACAAAAGAAATACAGCATAGATTTCCACGCCATACGTCCTACTTGTTTTAAATCGGAATGACCAGCGATACCGTAAACCAACGTTGCAAAAATAATCGGTGCTACAATGGTTTTAACCAGCTTGATGAATCCTTTACTTAACGGTTGCAGTGCCATTGCTGCATTAGGAAAATCAACCCCCACAAAAACACCCAAAATCATACAGGTAATAATCCATGTGGTAAGGTTTTTTCGGGAAAAAGCGTTTATAATCAGTACTAATGCAGTAGCCCAACGAACACCTATCATAAGTGCAGGTGATATTCCTAAAATATCAAATTCGTATAAAAGGGTTATTATAATTGCAAGAGTAATAAATATCGATGTAAAAATTCCTAATTTGTTTTTAAACATGTTAGTTCTGTAAAATGTTGAAAAGCAAATATAAATAGATTTTTCGGGCTTATTAAATTACCTTCTATTAAATTTTAACCGGTTATTAACACCAGTTAAAAATTATTTGTTTAACTTTAATACTATTAATTCATTTTTTAAAAATTAAATAAAATTTGTTATGGGAAAAACAGGAAACACATTGGTAGCTATTTTAGCAGGAGCAGCAGTTGGTGCGGTAGCAGGAGTATTATTAGCACCTGAACAAGGGCAAAAAACCAGAAAGAAAATTTCGGACGGATTTAAATCTGGAACGGATGACTTAAACTGCAAAATGGACGAGTTAAAGAATCAAGTTAAAAGTTTGATTTCTTCTAAAAAAGCAGATTTCGAATCGTCTTTCAACACATTGGTTAACAAGGCTGATGATAAAAAAGAAGATGTTATTGCAAGTTTAGAACGCAAATTGGCTGAATTAAAAGGACAAGCTTCTAATGCGGTTGACAGAGCAAAAGATATGACTAACAAAGCTGCAGATAATATCAAATCTGAGTTAAAATAGTCTATGGCATTTAATGAAGATCTAAAAAACAATCTTCATGAAATGAAGTCTGAAGCTAAGGCTTATTTAGAAACCAACATTGATTATTATTCGCTGTTGGGTTTTAAAGTGGCATCTAAAGCTACAGGCTTCATTTTAAAAATTTTCGCTTTAAGCCTATTCGCTGTTTTATCGTTGTTTTTTTTATCGTTTGCTGCAGCATTTGCAATAGGGAAAGCTTTAGACAGCAACACTTACGGTTTTTTAATTATAGGCGGATTTTACATTATTGTTGCCATTTTTACATACGCAATGCGCAAAGTAATGATAGACATTCCTATTCTTAAGAAATTTTCTAGAATCTTTTTTGACTGATATTTATGAAGATACGTTACAAAACATACGAAGAAGTTGATAAAGAACTGGAAATCCTTAGACTTGAACGCGAAATTAGTATTCGAAAGATTGGTAATAATGCCGAGGATATCGCCCAACTTTTTTCACCTAGCCAGTTACTTCAACAAGGTTTAACATCGTTAGGTAGTTCGGTAAAAAAATCTCAAGGAATAAAAACGTTGGTTTTATCAACTTTATTTAAATTTTTATTCAACAAATTCATTAAAAAAAATAAACACCAACTTTAACAGTTGGTGTTTATTTTTTTATTGCTATTCTGCAGGATTATTTTGTGAAGGAAAATCAGTCTGTGGAGGAAGGTTTCTCTTTGGTTTATATTCTTTTTCTTTTGTACCTGATTTTTTCATTGCCTCGCCTACCTGATTACTTGCAGTGAACGACGCTACCATGTTGTTTAACATATCGCTACCTGCTTGTGGTGAATTTGGCAATAGAATTAGGTTTGAATTGTTTTCAGCTCCTATTGACTGTAAGGTATCGTAATGTTGCGTAACAACAATTAAAGCCGATGCTTCTTGCGAATTAATTCCAACAGTATTCAATACATCAACCGATTCTACCAAACCACGCGCAATTTCTCTACGCTGATCTGCAATACCTTGTCCTTGTAAACGTTTGCTTTCTGCTTCTGCCTTTGCTTTAGCAACAATTCTGATTCGCTCTGCTTCTCCTTCATATTCTGCGGCTGTTTTTTCACGATCTGCTGCATTAATACGGTTCATTGCATGTTTTACCTGAATATCCGGATCAATATCTGTAATCAGCGTATTAATAATGTCGTAACCGTAAGTAACCATCGCATCGTTCAATTCACGTTTTACAGCTATTGCAATATCGTCTTTACGTTCAAAAACATCATCTAACTTTAATTTTGGAACTTCGGCACGCACCACATCAAAAACGTAAGAAGTAATTTGATCGTGCGGATATTCTAATTTATAAAAAGCTTCGTAAACACGCTCCTGCACTACTTTAAATTGTACCGAAACCTTCATTTTAACGAATACGTTGTCTTTTGTTTTTGTTTCGATAATTACATCTAACTGTTGAATACGCAGATTTAATCGTCCTGCAATTCGATCTACAATCGGGATTTTAATTTGTAAGCCCGAATTACGAATGGACTGGTATTTTCCAAATCGTTCAATAATAACAGCGCTTTGTTGCTTAACGGTAAATAATGATGATACTATTACAAACAAAATAATAGCAATAATAATGTAAAGTGTAAAATCCATTTTAAATTGTTTTTTGGTAAGATATAAAAAAAACCTCTTTTTTCAAAGAGGTGTAAATGCTATTTTTTGATGAATGATAGTTTTACGGTCCCGCCTTCCAATACGCTTAAATATTGCTCGTATTCCGGAAACTGCGCTTTTATCAATGGAATGTAAGCCGAAATATCGCTTTGAATTTCCATGGCAGTATCGGTTTGTGCTGTAATTGTTCCGTTAATTTGGTAGCCTAAAACGTTTAACGATACCTTATTTCCATTTTGTTGAAAAGCGTTTTCGTATTCTGTAATGGTACAATTTGCGGTTTCATGCCTAAAGAACACCGCGTTATTATTTGCTTTAAACTCTAAATAATCTTTGGGACAACTTTGTGTATGCGGATAATCTAATGTGTATAAAGGCACCACTTTGACCAACTGAATAGTTGTTGGTTCCCATTTGCCTTGTGTGGTGTTAACAGGTGGATCTTTTTTGTCGTCTGATCCGCAAGAAGTGAATAGCAATCCCGCAGATAATATAAAAAGGAAAAGAAACTTTTTCATAATTGATTGATTTACAAATATGTAATCGAAGATAATAAAAAAATCCCATTTTTAGGGAATGGGATTTAGAAAAATTTAGAAAAAAATTGTTGTTGTTGATATGAAAAAAATATCATTGTGAAAAACATTTGGGCATTTGTTAATCACATTTCAAATATATAAACTTATTTTTTAACTGCAAAATAATTTTTACTTAAAATTAAATATTTTTAAAATTATTTATTGCTGTATTCAATCTTTTGGTAGTTTCTGCCTTACCTAAAACGCTTATAATTTCAAACAAATCGGGACCTTTCATCTCACCAACCAACGCAATACGAAGCGGTTGCATAATTTTACCCATTCCTAATTCGTTTTCTTGAATCCAGTTTTTTATCGTTGATTCAATTTCTTTTGCTTCGAAAACTTTAACATTTTCAATAACAGAAATAACCTGCTGCATTAAACCCGATGTATCTTCTTTCCAGTTTTTCGCTGCTTTTTCGTCGTACTTTTCCGGTGCAACAAAGAAAAAATCTGCTAAAGCGTATAAATCGGTCGTTAAGTTTGCTCGGTCTTTAACCAACCCGGCAACTTTTTCAACCACAGCGTTATCTACTGCAATTCCTTTTTCGTTTAAAACCGACTGTAAGTAAACCGCCAATTCGCCGTTTTCTTTCTTTGCCAAATATTGGTGGTTAAACCATTTGTTCTTTTCAGGATCGAACTTTGCACCCGATTTGTTTACGCGAGCCAAATCAAAAGATTCAATTAATTCTTCTAGCGTAAATAATTCTTTCTCTGTTCCATCGTTCCAACCTAAAAGCGCCAAAAAGTTAACAACAGCTTCAGGGAAAAATCCTTGTTCACGATAACCCATTGCTGTTTCGCCTGTTTCTGATTTCCAATCTAAAGGAAAAACCGGAAAACCTAATTTATCACCATCGCGTTTTGATAATTTTCCGTTACCAACTGGTTTCAATATTAATGGCAAATGTGCAAATTCCGGAGCATCCCATCCAAAAGATCGATACAATAAATAATGTAAAGGTAACGACGGCAACCATTCTTCGCCACGAATCACATGTGATGTTCCCTGTAGATGATCATCGACAATGTTTGCCAAATGGTAGGTTGGCATTCCGTCTGATTTATACAATACTTTATCATCTAACAAAGCGGTATCAAACGTAACTTCGCCACGAATTATATCTTTCAACGTTAGTTTTTCATCGATAGGCATTTTAAAACGAATCACATACGGATCGTTGTTAAACAATCGCGCTTCCAATTCATCATGCGTCATGTTTAACGACGTATTTAAAACTTCGCGAACCGAATGGTTGTATATAAAGGTTCTTCCTTCAGCTTCGGCTTCTTTGCGTAAAGCATCTAAATCTTCGGCAGCATCAAAAGCATAATAAGCAAAACCGTTGTGTACCAAATCTAAAGCGTATTGTTTGTACAAGTGCTTACGATCGCTTTGACGATAAGGTCCAAATTGTTCATTTACTCCAATGGTTTCATCAGGTTCAATACCCAACCATTTTAAGGCTTCAAAAATATATTCTTCGGCACCCGGAACAAATCGGTTTTGGTCGGTATCTTCAATTCTTAAATAAAAAACACCGTTGTTTTTCTTTGCAAAAAGGTAATTAAATAAGGCTGTTCTTACACCGCCGATATGTAAAGGACCGGTTGGGCTTGGTGCGAAACGTACACGTACTGGTTTTGTCATCTTTTTCGTATTTTTTTTCAAAGATAGAAAGTTGTTAGCGTTTATCTATGAATGTTATTGGTTTTCTGCTTAGCGGATCGTAAATAATCTTTTGCAAAGCTAATTCATCTTCAAAAATAATCTGCGGTGTTACACGTAATCTGGCTCTAAAGTAATCTTTTAGCTTGCCTGCAAATTCATCGGATGTATCGGTTGAAAAAATTCGAACCAAAATTTCGTCGGTACCTATTTCGTTGGATGATATTTCGATTAAATGCAGTTTGATCTCTTTAAAATGTGCTACAGCATCGTGCATTGCCGGCGGATATAGCGTTGTACCCTTGTATTTTATCATTTGTTGTTTGCGCCCTTCTACCGGACCTAAACGATAGGTTGATCTGCCGCATAAACATTTTTCTGAATGTTTGCGCACCATATCGCCAGTTTTAAAACGTAACAAAGGCATGGCTTCTACTCCCAACGTTGTTACAACCAATTCGCCCAATTCGCCATCGGCAACTGGTTCGTTGTTTTCGTTTACAATTTCACTGATGATTAATTCCGGATGATGATGACCACCCGCAAACTGATCACATTCTGTAAACGCAGCACTCATTTCGGTTGATGCATAGGTAGAAAACAGATTAATGTTCCATTTTTCCTGAATACGTTGTGCCAGAAGCGTAGGCTGCAAATCGGTTGTTCTCAAGGCTTCACCAATGCAAATGACTCCTTTTACCGAACTGTTTTTATAATCGATGTTATTTTCTTCGGCATATTCGATCATCTTTAAAATGAACGACGGCACGGCAATTAAAAATTTAGGCTGATAGCGCAAAATAGAATCCCACTGCAATGGCGGAACACCCGCACCTACCCTAACAATTCCTGCACCCAGTTTTCGTAAACCCAAAAAATACGCCAAACCAGCCATAAAACGTCGATCCATCGTGGTCATAAGCTGTACCAAATCGCCTTTTTGAACTCCGGCACACTGAAAAGAAAGCATTTCGTTATAAGCCAAACGTTCCAAATCGTTATCGGTTAATCCAAAAGTTACGGGATCACCCAAAGTACCCGATGTTGTGGCATAATCGCGGATTTGGGTTTTATCAACACAGAAAAAATCGTGATTATACATTTGCAAATCAGCTTTTGTGGTTACCGATATTTTCTGCAGATCTTGAATGGTTTTAATAGTATCAATCTGAATATTTTCTGCTTTAAATTTTCGCTGATAAAATGGCGAATGTTCCATTAAATACGCCATATGCTTTTGCAGAAGCGCATTCTGAAAACGTTCAATATCGGTTATACTTTTGGTTTCTATATCGGGAATCATAGCTTTTTTAGGGTTTTCTTTAATTTTTGTTCGATGCTTTTTTGTTGGTCTTTAGAACTTATTACTTTTTGCAGGGCAATTTGATAATTATCTGCCGCATGTTGCCATTGTTTCTGACTGAAAAAATAATCGCCTAACTGATTATAAACCACCCAAAGTTCGGGATTTGATTTTTTATAAGCCGTTAAAATTTCATTAGAAACGATTTTTTCTGAATTTGTTGCTATTTCGATCGTCTTGTGCAGCTTTCTAAACTTTTGGTATTGCTTGAAATCTTTCGATTTAATAAAATCATCTTTTGGTAATTCCAATGATTTTATGGGTTTTAGCTCTTTCGATTTAAAAACTGTATTTAGATCATACGCATCAAAAGCGCCTAACTGATACGGTTTGTTAGACACCCACATTTTTAATTCAGCCGGTTTAAAAATTACGCCGTGATGCGCCATTAACTGGTTCAATGCTTTTTCATTTCCTAAACCTAAATTTTCGTTTTGTAAGCCCGAAACGTCGCGCAAAACCTTTAAAACATCTTTAACCTTATATTTTTTTTCGGTCTTAAAAGATTCTTCTAATTTTTCCAATCGATAATAAGAATGTGATTCTTCGATTTGATTTTGATTTCGCTTGTCAGCTTTGTATCCGTTCGACTGAAAATGATTGGTACAGATTATCTTGCCGTTGTTGGTTTCGTAAACATCCATTCGTTTCGGACTCATTTCAATCACAACCGCTTTATTATCTTTTGCACTGCCGATTAGGAAAGATTCTGATACAAAAACATCAAACTTATCTGCAATTGCAACGGCTTCGTCAATTGTTTGTGCGTTCTGTAAAATACTTCGCGCAACTATAGAAACCGGCGTTTTTCCCCGCATCGGAATGCTTGATTTTCCTGCGTTCAGCGTTACCGTTAATCCTTTTTCGTTCATGCCCGAAACCACTCCAACCATTCCCGGCCAAGTTACCGATGCGTATTTATAACCACTTTCGGGACTTATAAATTCTACTATTTTGTTTTGAGCGAATTCATCGTTTACGTAAAAATCAAAATTTCTGCCAATAAGTAAATTTCCGTCTTCGGTAAAATTGTCCCACAAAGCGATCGATGAACAGCCTACGAGCATTAAATCTTGCATGGCGTGACCAATATCGTGCGAACTGTGCAGCAATAAATTACGTTCGAATTTTGTGCCGATGTCGTTAAATTCATCAGATCCAAAAGTTGAAACAGCATACAATTCTTGCTTTAAATCGGTGGGAATTGCTGAAAGTATATTGCGGTTGTACCATTTTAAAAAATACAATAATTTGTTTTGTTTTGATGGATTCGGAATAATTTCGGAAACTTTTCCGAAAAATATTTTTTCTTGATTTTGATACAGCTTTTGTGTTAAAAACCCTTTCTTATAACCAATTTCATAAGGATTTCCAGAAATACGTAATTGCCAATTTCCGTTAACCGATTTGTTTAAAACATCTCTTTTTTGCATAAAAACCTCTTGCTTTTCCAATTCGGTTTCAAACAAATCACATTCTTTTTTCAAGTTTTTAATGCTTCCGCAACTTATTAAAGAAAGCAGCAGTACAAGCGAAAATAAATGCTTACTCATACCCTACTTTTTTAAACACTTTATCAAAAAAATAATCCTTCCCAAGCATTTCGGCAACCGTTAAAAAACCGGTAATCGTAACACCTAAAATGCCGTGCAAACGCAGATTTTGTCCGGTTAAAAACAAATTATCAATCTTCGTTTTTGGCGAAATCAAGGTTTTTAAAGGTTGTGCAGCTTCTTTTTCAAAACCGTACATGGTTCCGTCTAAAGTTCCGATATAATCACGGTACGAAAGCGGTGAAGAGGTGTGTGTTGAAACAATATTTTGATGAATATTCGGGAAATACTTCTCTAAAACCTGTAATAATTCGGTTACAATTTCGCTTTTAAACTCTTCATAATCGGGTCCGCGATCGCTTTCATTTTTAACCGTATTAAATGTATGCTGCCACTTTTCAACCTGCTCAAAATCCATATATGTCATTAACGAAACGCTTTGTGCAAATTCTTGGTTTTTCTGGTGCGGATTGGTAGTAATTACAACAGATTGCGGTTTATTATCGATCCAATTATTTTCGTACGAAAAAACGTTGGCTTCTTTTTCAAAATGATAAATATTGTGATTGAAATAAGGAACGGCATTGGGTTTTAAAACGATATGAACCGAAAAAACCGATGGTCCGTTCTTTAACTGATTGATTCGTTTTATATAAGGCTTTCGTTGATTTTCCTCATTAAACATCGAAAAGAGTTGTTTTAGATCAATATCCGAAACAAATTGATCGGCTTTATAAATACAGTCAGCCGTTTCGCAACTTTCTAAAACATTCTCTGTAAAATTGAGTTTTTCAACTTTTTGATGTTTAAATAAATCTGCATTTAAACTCCGCAATTGTTTTATAAACGCTTTGGTAATCTGACTTCCGCCTTTTATGCAACGCCACGAACTTTGTATATATGAATTTACCGTTAAAGCATGAACATAAAAAGGAGTTTCATTAGATTTGATCGCATACAGAAAACTGTTTCCTAATAAAACGGCTTGTAATTTTTTGTTTGAAGTGATTGAATTTAGAACGCTTTCAACTGAATACTGCATGATTTCTTCGTTGTAACCTGAACTATTTTTTAGGTTGTACAACGGAAATTGATCGCAATAAAACCGAATGGTTTCAGTATACTTTTTTAATGCTTGTTCTTCGTTAGGAAAATAAATTAGCAACTGCTGTACGAAATTATCATAACCTTGCGCCTGGGGATATTGAATGGTTTCATTGCCAAAACTGATCACATCGAACTGATTTTGATCTAATTGCGATAAATCTAAATCGTTCAAAATGCTTAGGTAAGAAAAATATCGACCTAAATTTTCATCCTCATTCAACGCACCAATATAGTGAACGCCGGTATCGAAAATGGTTTTATCGCGCACAAACGTTTGCAAATTACCGCCGTACTGATTATTCTTCTCTAAAACACACACTTTTTTGCCTTCCTGTGCCAGCAATAATGCCGAAACCAGACCGCCCAAACCGCTGCCAATTACAACAACATCGTATGTTTTAGTTTTTTTCATTACGTTGAAATATCTGTATTTTTAATTCGTCATGTGTTTGAGTAAAACCGCTGAAATTTGGTTTAAATTTACAACAAACTACTACAATTTGGTTGATGTTTTGCGGAATATCGTTGATAAACTGCTGTAAATGAGAAAGTATCAACACGTTGCTGTTCTGCCAGATTTCCTCTAAATCGTCGACATATTTTACTTTAAATTTTTGATTGATGTAACTTGCTTTGGCGATTGATCTGTGCTCTTCATTCAAATTATAAGTATGCACTTTTCGCGATGGAAACTGGTTCACCAAAAGAAAATCAAGTTGTCCAAAATCGTTTGTAACATGCGCAATCGCAGTTTTATCGCTAATTAAATGAAATAATTGATGATAGACTGATTTATGTTGTTTAAAATCTGCTTTTACGGTATTTAAAATTCCATGTTCTTTATACAAAAAATTCAAGAACAACTTCTGCTTAAAATAATCGGCATCTTCTGATTTTAATCGAATTTTGTTGTACTCTTCTTTAAAAAATCGGCTTATTTTCTTGGTTCGATCTGCATACGAAGTTCCAAAACGTTCATCGTTTAAAGCAATTGGTTCGCCTACATAGACATGGCAATTTGTGTTGTAAATAACAAAATCGCCTTTAGGCAGCAAATCGGCATTTCCGTGGATATAAACAGGTTGAATAGGCAAATTTAATTCTTCTGCCATAAAAAAAGCGCCTTTATGAAAACGACCAATTTCTGATGTTCGCGAGCGGGTTCCTTCCGGAAAAATCATCACAGAAAAATCGGTCCCAATGCGTTCTTCCAACGGAACCAATCCTTGCTCTACTCCTTTCGTTGCTGGATAAAATCCTAAAAACTTAACCGCTCTGCCAAAAACCGGCGATTTGTAAACCCAATCGTTCACAATGTAAACCACTTTAGAATACGTCATTCCAATTGTTAACGAATCTAAAAACGAGGTGTGGTTTGATATGATTACCGACTGTTTTTGCAAGCGTTCTTTGTGGAAGATTTTTTTACTTGCAGCAGGATTTAAGTGCAAAACCGATTTCATATAACCCGACATTACACTGCTGAAAAAATGCCATTTTTTGCGCTTTGATAAAGGTAAAATCCAGAAAAACACACGCATGAAAACCGATACAATTAAACTGGCAATGGCATAATAGGTAAACATTAAAATTGATCGAACGCTAAGTAGTAGTGTGGTTGGCGATAATCCCTTTTTAACGCGATTGAAAAACAAAAATTTAAACAACAGCGGATAGAATACGAACGTTACCAAAACTGCCACACTTACACCGATTAGTGCGATTAATGCGATTGATTTTAAGGCAGGATGTTGTGCAAATATCAATGCCCCAATAGCCAGAATGGTTGTTAAAACCGCCAGAATTATCGAAGTCCGATATAAAGGCATTTCGTCTTTTCCGTCAGTATATTGCTTTTGCAGTGCGCTGGTCATAAAAATGGTAAAATCGATTCCGTGCCCAAAAACCAATGTACAAACTATGGTGCTAAAAATATTAAACGGAATGTTCAACAATCCCATTAAACCTGCGGTGATAAAACCTGTCAATGCAATAGGAATTGATGCTGTTAGAACCAATTCAATTCTTCTATAAAAAACAAACAGAATTACAAAAACCGCAATGAATGAATACGAAACCAACGAATTAAAATCGTTCACCAAAAAACCTAAATATTGTTCGTTCAACGCTTGTCGATCAATTAAAACCAACTGTTTTCCTTGATTTTCTCTTTCAAAATTCTTTGCAAATGCATCACGGTTTTTTGGATCGATGGTTACAACGGTTGATAACAAATAACGGTTTTTACCATGAACAAATTCGTTGTACAATTGCTGGCTGAACTGCTTTAATGATGTCAAATTTATGGTTGAAAAATCTTTGTTCAATAATTGATAAAATGCTGCGTGTGTTTGTGCATTAAAACCTTGTGCTACACTTTTTGTTTCAATTGATTTTACCGTTTGATTGATTTTAGAAGGATTCCAAAACTGTTTCCAACGCTTGATAGCTTTTAATTGTTCGGTTTTTGAAGGAACCAAACTACTTAGCGATTGTACATTATTGACAAAATTATTTGATTGCAGTTTATTGAAAATCTGTTGGTTATCTTCTAAAACTCGATCCTCATTTTCATTATAAGCAACTACAAATAAACTCTTGGCGATTTTATTATCTGCATACAATTCTTTTTCAGCCAATTGCTGTTCGGCAGGCATGAAATTAATTTTAGACAAATCACCATCGAACTGCACTTTATGATACGTAAAAGCACTCATTACAATCAAAAGCAACGTAAAAGCAATTAAAACTTTGTTTTTTTCGAAAGGATATTTCGCAATTTTATCAATTGCGTTGCTGTGTTTTAAGGTCTTACCTTTGTAAATATGCGGTAAAATAATCAATGTAAAAACGGCTGTGGCAACTACCGAAATACTTGCGAAAATTCCTAAATCAATCAATGCGTCTGAATGTACAAAAAGCAAGCACAAAAAAGCAACTGCTGTGGTAGAACTACTCATTAACAACGGTTTTGCAACATCTTTAAAAAGCACCTGCATACTTTGTGTGTTCTTGGAATGCGTTAAAAAATGGAGCGCATAATCAATGGTAATCCCTATTAAAATGGCAGCGATTGATAATGATATCGCCGAAATTTCGGTTCGTAAAAAATATAAGCACAATAATCCAAATAATCCGCCAAAAACCGTGGGAATCATCACAATTATCGGAACCAGCCAGTTTCTGTAATAAAAAATAAGCAGCAGCATTAAAGCCGAAACCGAGATGGCTACCGTTGTTAAAATATCGCTTTTTATTTGTTGTGCGTTTGCAACGGCAATAAAAGGAGAACCAAAATACTGCACCAAAACCTTTGGGTTTTTATCTGAAATGTGTTGTTTTAAAGTATTCAATTTTTGTACGAAAACTTCATTGTGTTGCGTTTCGCTTCCGCCGTATTTCGGATTAATGAAAAACACGATTTTTTCTTCGTCCTGCGTAAATAAAAATCCGTCTTGAAATTTATAATCACCATTGCCTTGAAACTGCTGCAGTTTCTTCAACGCTAAAAACGATAATTGCAACGGATCATCAACCACAATATCTTTCATAAACGACGCATTACCGCTTAACAACGTTTCGTAATTCTGCTGAATTTGTTTTGAAAGACTGTCGTTATTCAGTTTTTGATCGATGATTTTATAATCGGCTTCGTTCAGATAAATCGGTAAATTATCATACACAAAACGAAAAGACTCCTGAAAAAGATCTTCGTTAAGCGTACCCTGAACCGACAAATAATAATCTTTTACAATAGGCAATGTGTCGGTAAATGCTTCGGCAGCACTGATTAAATCATCATTATCAGCTCCTATTTTCTTTTTAAAGATTACCGCAATTTTATCGGTAAAATTCATTTCACTAATAACCTGGGCTGCGTTGTTATTGGTTTTATTGCTTGGAATAATCCGTGTAATATCTTCGTTAAAAGTGATTTTTTGAAGGATAAAAACCGAGCATACCAAAAATAACAACGAACTTAAAAGTGCTGTTTTAGGATATTTCTGAATTTTTTGAAACAAATAATAAAATCCGTTAAACATTATGCAGTTGCTTTTCGGTTGTAAAAATTAAGGATTATGTAACAAATAAATCCTAATAAAACTGCCATAAATGTAGCCAAAATTGTGCTTCCCACAATATATTGCAGTAAATGGTTTTTTATGGAATCGAACGAAATATTATCAAAATCTATCAGAATTTCGCCGCTTTCGCCAACAAAAAAACTCCCAACTTTTAGCGATGCCAGTACAATAAACGGAATAAATGGCGGCAGGCTGATGTTTGATCCTACAAACGAAATGGTTTTGTTTAACTTGAAAATTGCTGCCAAAAAAATCGACAAAAATGTTTGAAAGCCCCACACAGGCACAATTCCAATAAACACACCTAAAGCCAGCGATAGTGCTTTTACTTCGTTGGTGTCATTGGTCTGTAAAATATCTTCTTTTAAAAAAGCTTTAAAACTTTTTTTTTTGAATTTTAAAAGGATGTTTCTCGGCTTAATGTACAACAGCGTAATCAAAACCAGCACTGTATTTAGGATACTTATGCGGGTAAAATCACGAAACGGTCGAAAATGTGAAACGCGTTCGTTGGGGTCGTACAAAACTTGAATAGGCACATTTTTTACCAATATGTTTTTCCATGCTGTACGCACGATCACTTCAATTTCAAACTCGAATTTTTTGGTGAAGAATCTTTTTGGAAGATGTTTCAACGGATACAAGCGATAGCCTGATTGTGTATCTGTCAGTTTAATTCCTGTTTCAAATTGAAACCAAAAATTTGAAAATCGGTTGCCAAAACTGCTTTTTTTAGGCACACTTTCGTGCGTCATATTTCGGCTTCCAATCAACAAAATCGGTTCGGTTGCTGCATTTAATTCCTCTAAAAAAACAGGAATATCCGAAGGATAATGTTGCCCGTCTGAATCGATCGTTAATCCATAATCATAATTTAACGCTAATGCTTTTCTAAACCCTACTTGTAAAGCGTTTCCCTTGCCTTTGTTTTGTGGGACATTTAAAATGTAAAGTTGCTGGTAATTTTTTAAAATATCGGCAGTTTTGTCGGTACTTCCATCGTTAACAATAAAAATATGGTTGGTGTAATTTAAAACTCCGTCTATAACGCGCTTTAAAGTTTTCGCATTGTTATAGGTTGGAATAATTACGCACCACGTTTTATTATTTTGCACGGTATTCATTATAATTGCTGGGTTAGCAAAGCATTTACTTTTAGGGCAACGGTTTCATTAAAACTAGCCGAAGCCTTAATTTTAAAGTTTTCTTCTAGTGGATTGATATCGATTGTAATTTCCAGAATTGGATTAACTTCAGGATTTATCAATGCCATAAACTTTACATTGCTGCATTCTTTTATAAACAAATTTGTATTAGTTGCTTGTTCTGTTAATTCCTTTAAAATTTGCAGCATACAAACACCAGGCGTTACCGGATTATTAGGAAAATGTCCTTTAAACACATCGTGTTCTGGGTTTAGTTCAATAATCGATTTTAACTGGTTGTCTGTAAAATTAAATTCTTTTACGCTGTAAAAATGAGGTATTAACATACAAATTGTTTAAAAAGCGAAATTAAGGATTTATTTTAAAGTACCATCAACCCCAATTTTATTTATCGGTTTAAAAAGTGTAAACAATATGTTTTTCTTAACTTTTAAAGAAATGATTTCAGACATTATTTTCTGAAATTTGTAGTACTTAATTAATTTAATTCGATTTAAAAATATGAGTTCATTAAAAGGAAAAAACGCAATAATTACCGGTGGTGGTCGTGGTTTGGGTAAAGCTGTTGCCTTGCTGCTTGCACAAGAAGGTGTGAACATAGGAATTACCGGCCGTAACGAAGATCACTTAAAGAATACGGTTGCAGAATTGGAGAAAAGTGGTGTAAAAGCTGCGTATTCGGTTTTTAATGTTGCCGATAAATCAGAAGTTGATAATGGTATTAAAGAATTAGTATCGACTCTTGGCGGTGTTGATATTTTGGTAAATAATGCCGGAATTGGCTGGTTTGGAAAATTAGAAGATATGCCTGCTGCAGATTGGGAACAAGTAATGCAAACAAATCTTTTTGGAGTTTATTACACGGCAATGGCGGTTTATCCGTACATGAAACAAAATGGCAGCGGCGATGTTATTAACGTAGCTTCTACAGCTGGTTTAAAAGGCGGTGCAAACATGTCTGCCTATGCGGCATCTAAAGCAGCGGTAATTTCTTTATCGCAATCTATGATGGCAGAATGGCGCAAAAACAACATTCGTGTATTTACGTTAACACCAAGTACCATTGCTACCGATATGAGCATTGACGGCGGTTTAACCGACGGGAATCCGGACAGTGTGTTACAGCCTGAAGATTTTGCCGAATGGGTACGCGATATCCTGAAGATGAAAAGCAGAGCTTTAATTGCTAATGGTTCTATTTTTTCGACAAATCCATAACAAAAATCCGTTCAAATGAACGGATTTTGATATAATTGAAACCTATTCATATTTTTAAATGATTTAATAAATTTAAGTTTTTAAAGTCAATTATTGCCTTAATTATTATTTTTGATAAAAATAACATCATGATAAATAAAATTTTATCTCTTTCAATAAACTGCTGGGTTAGATGGACGGGTTACAAAAAGAACATAAATGAAATTCCTTGGCTAAAAGGTCCATACGGAAAAAGTTCATTTATAGGTGATGGTTTTTATAAAGAATTTGCAAAAGAATCCAACTTAAAAATTTCTATTGATAAAAGCCACGGTTTGCTAAGCGACTTTCTTTTAGCTATCGATAAAAATGATGTGAATAAAAACCGCCTTCAAGAATCTGTTAAGCATTTCTACGAGCATACATCACAATATACTTTAGACGTTTGGTCTGAATGGTATCATCCCGTGAAATATTTTGCACATATTTTAATCAATACCGTAAGTTCTGGTATAGACCAACTAAACATACCGCTAAAACCTTTAGAAACCAGTAGAGGTATGAGCAATGAAGTAATTGCTTTGAAAGATGAAAACGACAGACAAGTTATGACTTGTTGGCTGAGAAAAGCTATCTTGACTAAAAAAGTTACTTATGCAGGGTTTTATTCTGCCGTTAATATTGACGAAAAACCTTATGTACGAGTTATTTTTCCATTACCAAAAGGCAGCGCCACTGTTTTATTAAGAGTTGAAGTACAAGACGATGGTTCAGTAAAATTAATCTCTGATGGGAAAAAACCAGGTGGTGCAGGATATTATCGAATTAAAGTAATGAACGATTCAACGATTAGGTATAAATTTATTCCTTTAAAAGAATTAATTCACGTGTTTACCGATGAAGAAGGTGTTTTACGTACAGATCATACTTTTTGGTATTGGGGAATGAAGTTTTTACAACTGCATTATAAAATTAATCCTCTCAAAAAAAGTTCTTAAGAGGATTGATTTACTTTATATTTTAAAATTTCTACAACTGAAAAACACTATCGCCCAATGCGGTGTTTAATTTTTTGTTTTTTAGTTTAATTACCGAATAATCGTTAGAACTCTCGACAATTTTAATTTCAGAAACCGTATCTTCATTGTTTAAAAACGTTAAAGTAACTTCTTTAATGTGCTTACTCATGTCTTTACTTTTTGGTTTTAACACGGCAAAACGCGTAGTTCCGTTTTTAAAATAGGTAATATTGAACGATTTTTCATCAAACAGATTTCCCGTATAACTGCCAACCATTAATTGCTGTAGCTGCTTAAAACGTTTGCTCTTGTTTAGATCGAACGATGTAATTTTACCTTTTTCGTTTTTGATCTTTAAACTGTTTTTGTTAAACAACATGGCATTTTTTTTAGGTACGTTGTATTGCCAAAGCAATTTTTCGCCTTTAAAACGTAAAATTCCTGATGATTTCGATGCGTTTTTAAGAACGCTTACGTGTTTTGTTTCTTCAAAATCGGCAGTGATCGATGTTGTTTTACCCGCCTGATTTTGTACTTCTTTTTTAAACGATGTTACTTCGTTAGCAGACATCTGCGTTTGTGAAAATCCTAAAACCGATGCAAAAAAGAATATTCCTAAAAAAATATTTTTCATTATTTGTATGCTTTAATATTAAGTAATTCGTCAACCGTAACCGATTGTATTTGTTTCTTTTCCATAGTTATCAACAATCGTTCCAATACGTTCAATGTTTTGGTTGATGTATCGTGCAGCAAAATTATCGAACCTTTTTCAAATCGATCTAAAATTCGACTTAAAATTTTATCTTCTGATGTTATTACAGTATCTAACGATCGAACATTCCAACCAATCACCTCTACCCTATTTTCTTTGCAAGCCCACGCTATATTTGGGTTTGTAACTCCAAATGGTGGTCTGAATAAATTTGGGATTTTACCTGTAATCTGCTGAATGATGTTTTGGGTTGATGCTATTTCGTTATCAACTTCCTTTTTCGATAAAAATCCCATTTTATTGGTATGCGAATAAGTATGATTTGCGATTGTATGCCCCTGCCCGACTATGTTTTTTAAGATTTCGGGATATTTTTCAATTTGTTTTCCAATAAAGAAGAATGTCGCTCTTTGATTGTACTTTTCCAGCAGATTCAGAATTTCAGAAGTAACTTCTGTCGGACCGTCATCAAACGTTAAAGCAACTACATTTCGATTGAATTTTTTGTTTGATGAATTAGCTTTTACAAAGTAATTTAATCGAATGTCAAACGATCCCCAAGCAGTGATTCCTAACCAAAAAAGTATCGCAATAAAAATTAAAAACAAGGGTAACTTACCCGAAAAATATGCGTACCACAAGAATATTAAAAGGGCAATAAAAAACCATTTTATGTACTTGTGCCTTAACATTTTGATAGTAGAACAAAACTAAAATCGGTATTGTTAAACTGATTAATCATTAATATTTTTTCAATTTTAGTTGGTTCAATGTTATTGTATTGAACAACCTTTGGATATTGTTGTTTTTGTATGATTTCTGCTGCAACTTTTAATCCAAACGCAGATGCTGTATCATAACTTCCCGAAATATGCTGATAATAAGCTTGTGGAATTTCGTTAAAAATAGCCTTCATTCTATTGTAAAATTCTTGCTGATGAACATCAGCATTTACACCAAAAAAAACGACATCTAAATCAGAAACAGAAAGGTTATTTTTAGCCAAAAAAGTATTTATTTCGGTAGCTTCATTATCTTTAAAAGCATTAAAAAGCATCACATCTAAAACCTCAGCATAACTGTTGTTGGTTTTGTGGTTTGATAAAGCAAAAAAAGTAGCTCCTTCTGCCAACGCAATTCCCTTTGTTTGCGGGTTTTTAAAATTCACCTCTTCCCCACTCTGCTTTACTTTTCCAATCATTTCGTACATAGAAAAAGTGTACGGCGCAATTTCATCAACTCCGCCAATCAATATATTTTCTTTGTTAAAATGTTTCAACTGCATAAAAGCATCAAACAAGGCACTTTCAAAGGAATTTGATCCATTAACGTAGGTAAAATTATACGCTTTACACTGCAAATGCAAGGCAATTTGAGCAGCAACTGTGTTGTGTGTAGATTGTATAAACGCTGTGGGAGTTAAAAACTGCTCATCATTATCAATAATTGCTTCTAAAAACTTTTCAGAATCTTCGATACAACCCAAACCGGTTCCGACAATCACAGCCTGCGGATCAACCATTTTCGCATTGAACAACGCTTTATTGGCAGCATAAATACCCATTTTTACACCTTTAGCCATACGGCGGCTCATTGCCGGAGCAATTAAATCTTTATAAGATGGTTGCTGGGCTTTGTTTAATATCTGAATTTCAGCAATTTCAGATTCAAATACATCAAAATCAACCGATTGAATGCTTACATTGCCGATACCGTTTATATAGCAGTTTTTCATGATTTCGAAAAGATTAAAGTGGAACAATTTCCGCCAAATCCGAAAGAATTTGAAAGTACATGATTAATTTCGGTTTGAACAACTTCGGTTTCGGGAACAATATTCAATTCTTCCATAGGTGTTTTAAAATTCAGGTTAGGGAAGATGATGTTGTTTTGCAACGCCAGTACGCTGTAAACCGCTTCAATTGCCGCAGCAGCAGCTAAGGTATGACCAGTATATGCTTTGGTTGAACTAAATTTTGGCACCTTGCTGAAAATTCTGCTTATGGCTCGACCTTCAGATAAATCGTTGTTTGGTGTTGCCGTTCCGTGAACATTGATGTAATCAATTTGATCGGGTAGGATAGAAGCCTTTTCAAAAGCCTGTTTCATTGCCAAATATGCGCCTTCACCATTTTCTGACGAAGCTGTTTGATGAAATGCATCATTTGCATTGCCGTAACCAGCCACGTAAGCCAAAACTTTTTTGTTGCTTTTCTTAATAACCTCATCTGATTCTAACACCAGATAAGCTGCAGCTTCGCCTAAATTCAAACCTTTACGGTTATTGTCAAAAGGAGTGTTGTAAGTATCAGACAAAATCATCAGTGTTTTAAAACCATTAATGGTAAACTTGCTCAACGCATCGGTTCCGCCCACAATTACTCGGTCTAAATAACCATTTTCAATCATGCTTGCGCCCAACATTATGGCATTTGCAGCCGATGAACACGCAGTTGAAATGGTAGTTACAAATCCTTTTAAACCTAAATAATTGGCGATTTTGTTTGATGAATCGCCGGCATCGTGACTTTGAATGTACTTTTGATATTCCGGATGTTCCTCGTACTTTTTGTAGTGCTTCTCGGTAAAATCCATTCCAGCAACACTAGTCGATGAAATCAATCCGGTACGTAGTTCGTTTATATCAGAAATACCGGCACTTTCAACTGCTTTTTTGGCAGCATAAGTCCCTAACAAACCGGTTCGTGTAAAGGTATTTTCTTCTGGTAAGTTCAACAGGTGTTGCAATTCTTGGTTGGTAATTTTAATTTCGCCGACTTTAATTTCTGATGCATGACGCGTTTGGATATTCTCTAAATCTGAAATACCGCTTTTTTTGGAAATTAACGACTGGAAATTCTCTTCGACCGATAAACCGATGGAAGATATAATGCCCATTCCTGTAATTGCAACTTTTTTCTGCATTATTTTGTACGGTTTGCAGCTACAAATTGAGCCATTGTTTCAACTGACTGAAAAATTTCTTTTCCTTGTTTTGGATCGGCTAATTTTATACCGTATTCTTTGTCTAAAAGCACGATTAGTTCCAATGCATCAATAGAATCCAAACCTAAACCGTCGCCAAAAAGCGGATCGTTATCCTGAATATCATCAATAGAAATATCTTCTAAATTCAATGCGTTAATAATGCGTTCTTTTAATTCTTGCTTTAATGCGTCCATTTTATTTTGTTATATCGTTAATATGTTCTTTTGAATGCTCTAAAATACCCATTTTTTCCACCAGATAAAAATCGGCTTTGTAATCTCCGTTTAAAAAGTGGATCCAACCACACAAAACCTTTTGCGCTTTATTGGTTTTTAGCAGATATTCCGCGTATTTGTGCAGGTAGTCGGTTTGATACTTTTCTGCCACAAAAAAAGCACTTTCGCTTTTTAACTGATGACGAATACTCACTTCACCAATGGTAATATTGGGCAGCGTGTACACAAAAACCGCCGGACTTGGGTAATAATCTTCTGGGTTTTGTATGCTTTGCTGATGCTTTAAATCGGTATCTAAACTCGCTTCGTTATTACTGAAAAGCAAGGCAATGTCATTCTCTGTTTCGTTCTGCAAAAGTAATTCTGATGCGATAAAAGCCAATTTACACAAATCGTCCATTTTATAAAATTTCGGGTACGATATGTTCAAGCTTTTATACACGTTTTTCATAAACGCAGCAAAATTATCTTCCTGATTATGAAAGATTGTCTTGCCATTTTCACAGACAACATTTTGACTGATATTTATGAATTTACTAATTGCGTACATTTTCTGAATTTTTAACCAAAATCATTGCCGAATTGCTTCCACCAAAACCCGATGCCGTTTTTAAAGCAGTTTTAAGCGATTTTTGTTCTTTTTTGGTAATGATGTTTATTTGTTGCGTTGTTCCTTGCTGTTGGTAGCCAAATGAAGGAATTAACACGTTGTTTTTTAAACTTTCTATTGTGATAACGGTTTCCAACAAACCCGATGCGCCTAATGTGTGACCGAAATATCCTTTTAAACTGTTGGTTGGAACATTTTGCAGGCTTAATCTGTTAAACGCAACAGCTTCCATTTCGTCGTTAAATAGGGTAGCGGTGCCGTGTGCCGAAATACAATCTATTTGGTCTGATGTTATTTGCGCTTCGTTTATTGCTCTTTCAATACTTAAAAACAAACCTTCGCCCGTACGTGATGGTCCTGAAATATGGTTGGCATCGTTGATATTGGCATCGCCCAAAATTTGTATTGATTCTGTTCGATTTTCATTCGATACATAAACCGCGACAGCTGCTTCGCCAAGATTTACTCCGGTTCTATCAGCATCATACGGTTTGCAAGGTTCGCTGCTCATTGCCTGAAACGACTGAAAACCCGAAACTACAAACGGCGTTAATTCATCAACAGCTACAACATACGCGTTGGTAAATTGTTCCATTTCTATGAATCGTTTGGCTAAAGAAATCGCTACAACTCCCGATGTACAAGCGTTTGAAACCACAATTGGGTCTGTTTCAAAACCAAAATAACTGTTTATATTCTGTACCAGTTTATCAATAAAAGCTCCACTTAAATCATCATTTGCTAATGCGGCGATGTTTCCTTTTGTTGTTGAAAGAATAAAAACCGAATCTTTTTTCAACGGATTTTTTTCAACAATAGGGGAAAGGGCAGCAATCAATAATTTTTCAATTCGCGATCCTTTAAAATCAGCATTGATCGATTGGAAATGGTTGCTGAATAATTCGTCATTAATTTTCCCTGCATAAACAGATCCAATCTTATCATTGATAAAAACCTTCTCAATAGCCGATGTTCCCAAAAGAATCTTCTGGAAATTATCATCGGTTGAAAAACCCAACGGACTAATGATATTGGTATCGTGAATAAAAACTGCCATTATAACAAACCTACTTTTTGTTTCCACTGTTCAAAAAACTGGGGAACTGTGATGATTAAATTTCCATCGAAATCGGTAAAAACCTGCGTGGTTTCGCCTACACAAACCAATTGGTGCTGTGCATTGTAAATTTCGAAACTAAAAATCATTTTTGCAGCAGGCGAATCTATAAAAGTGGTTACAATATAGGCGTCATCTGCGTATCGCAACGGCTTTTTATGTTCGCTTTGCGTTTTAACAATCGGCGTTGCAAAACCATGATCTTGCACATGCTTGTAAGAAATTCCGTAATGGCGCCCAAAAGCCTCGCGACCGTCTTCGAAATAATCGATATAGTTGCCGTGCCAAACAATGCCCAAAGCATCGGTCTGGTTAAACTTTACCTTAAAATGTTCGGTATGCTGTAAGGTTTTGCCTTGGTTAAACGGTTCTTTTCTTTTTATCATATAGCAATGCACAAGTTGTAAAAACAACAAAAAACAAAGTTAGTAATATCATTTCAGGAATAATATCAATTAGCGAACCATTTCGCAAGATAATATCATAATAGCCGTTTAATGCCCAGTTCATAGGCGATGCTTTTGATGCAATTTGCATAACTTGCGACATGGCGAATACGGGAATCCAAACACCACCAACAGCTGCCAGAATAATTACGAAGGTTGCGCCAAAAGGTGCCGATTGTTCTTGGGTTTTACTTACAATTCCTAACAAAATTGCCATACCAATTGCTGCTAAACCTGCGGTTAACGTTAATGCAGACATTAAAGCTATTTTGTTAAATGATAGATTTAGCTCGGGCAAATTCATGTATGGAAATACAACTTTTGCAATAAGTAAAATGGTGTAAAACTGCAACAGACAAATAACCAGATACGTAATTATTTTACCTAAATACAATATACTGTTTGATGTTGGGCTGCTGATTAATCGCAGATACGTTCCCTGATTTTTTTCTTTAACAATGTTGATTGACAACGGCACCATGATAAAGAAAATGGCAAAAAGTGTCCAAGCCGGAACGTTGTGTTGAACCGAATTTGGTACAATATCTGCATTTTTTTCTTGGGGAACAATTTCTTTAAAGCTGATAAAGGTGTCGTTGAACGATGTGCTGCTGCTACCGCCTAATTGTGTTTCGAAAGTTTTATAGATGGCATCAGATTCTAACTGAGCTACCATTTTATCAATATTGCTTTTGATTCCGTTTTTAAAAGCTGCTTGTGTAGCCGGATCAAAATACAGACGGATTTCTTTCTTTTCAACTTCAACAGGATCGTAAGTAGAAGTACTCATACCCATTTCGTCTAAAATTCCATCTACATTCTGGCGGACTTTTATGTTTAAATCGCTGGTAAGATTTTTAGGAATTACAATTGCCATTTGATATTTCCCTTTAAAAACCAATTCTTTTGCGGTTGCTTCGGTTACTTCTTTATTATTTTGGGTTGATATTAATGAAAAACTTTGTGAAGCTTCCAGTTCTTTTTTAACGTGCAGGGAAATACTGTCCTGATCATGATCGATCCAAAGAACAGGAATTTTTGATGCGCTAAAGCTTTGATAGGTGCTGTCTTGAATAGATGTTACCACCACCACCAAAATTACCGGCATAATGAATAAAGTGATTAATCCGCCAATATCGCGAAACAACAACTTAAATTCTTTTACAACACACTGCCACAATTTAAACCACATTGCGCAATTTTTTACCGGTTAATGCATCCATTAAATTATGGTTCCTCTTTTTCATTAAAACTTGAAATAATGCGTAAAAATACCAAAATCTGTTGGTAAATGACCAAAGGATTTTGGTTTAAAAATTTTAGATTAAATTATCGTGAACCACTTAAAACTGTTGCTATGATGATAATTAGCATACGGTTAACAATGCACAAGAATAAGCAAATCTGCCACTTTCTGGTACGCATAGCAATACTTTTTCTCCTTTTTTAAGCTTACCGGAATTCATTAATTCTTCGGTTACAATAAAAATTGATCCTGCGCCGATGTTTCCAACTTCTGACAAGTTATAATACCATTTTTCCACAGGGAAATCTAAACCAACATTTGCAAATTCTTCTCTTAAACCGTCTTTAAAGTAGTTGGAAGAAATGTGTGCTAAAACATAATCCATATCTTCGGGCTGAATTTGGTGTTTATCGAACGAAGCTCTTAAAGCCTGGGCACCTTTTTTCAAAATAAATTCATCCAACAAACGGGTATCTTGTTTTAATGCGAATAAAGATTGTTTCAGCCATTCATCTGAAGGATAATCTGCCCAAGATTTCAGGCTTCCGTTTTCTTGTTTTTCGCAACCAGAATACATACATGCTTCAATTTCATGGGCGAATGAGTGAAAATCGATCCATTCAATTTTTAAATTCAGGCTTCCTTCTCTCGGCTTATTTTCCAATAGAAATGCACCTGCACCATCGGATAGCATCCATCTTAAAAATTCTCTTTTGAAAGCTACAATGGGTTTTTCTTCTAATAATTTTAAATTTTCAACTTCATGGTTGAATTTATCAGCGGTCATCCAAGACGAAAAACGCTCGGAACCCACACAGATTGCATTTTCTGTAGCACCTGCTTTTACCGACAAAAAACCATAGTTTAAGGCGTTCATACCAGCATTGCAAAGCCCCATAGAAGTATTGATACCAATAGATTTCCCTGGTTTTAAAACGCCGTGTACCATAGATGCGTGCGAAGGCTGAATTTGATCTGCCGAAGTGGTGCCGCAAGAAAGCAGCTCCATATCTTCTTTTTTAAAGTTTTCGTCGAAAAGACCTTCAACTGCTAAAGCGGTAATTTCTGCATTGGTATGCGTAGGATTTTGGTTTTTATCTAATGCATAATACCGCGTTTTTATGCCGTTATTTCTTAAAATAAGTGGTCTTGCTTTAGATGTTTTATTATTTACTAAACCTAAATATTGTTCCATTTCATCATTTGAAACAGGATCATTGGGTAGATAGGTTGATGCTTTTGTGATATAAACGTTACTCATTATAATTTTCTTTTTTATAGTCCTTGATAATATTTAATTTGTTTTTTTCTCTTCCACCAAAAAATGGGAGTTGTAATATTGTAGATAATCAAAACAATGGGCGAAATTACCCATATTGCAGCCATTAGGTAAAATTTGTAAACACCCACCCAAAATTTTCTTTTTTCAGGTTTTTTAAGAATAATGCCTGAAAATACGGTAAAAAGCTTATTACCTACGGTTTCAACTTTTATAAGAAACGGTCGTATTTCTACCGCTCCGTTCTTAACAAGCTCGTTTTGCAACCCATTATAATTATCTTGCGAAACGTACTTTTCAATAATCGTTCCATATTTATCGGCGGTTGCAATTTCTACATCAGAAACACCTGCGTTAGGAAATGGTTTTTTCTGTTCCTTATTGCCGGTTTGCATCCAATTTAATATGGTTATTACGCTTGTGTAATTGTCATGACGATCAACCAAAGCTATATTACCCACAAGTTTTGCTTGCAAACGTTGTAAATGAATTTTAAGTTTTTCTTGAGAAAGCATCCACATATTTCTGGTAGCAGAAACTGTTATAACGGGTGTATTAGCCATTATTTGTGCAGCATACGCACTTTTAAGAAAAGAAATAATGGGTATAGACGGAGTTAAAAACCAAACTTGGTAGCCAAATAATATTAGGTCAAATTTTTGATTAAGCACTTCTTCAGGAGGTGGTAAAATGGCTCTTGGAATTTGCCTATACGTTTCCGGAAAAGTATCGTAAAAAACTTCACTTTGCCATGGAAAAGCAAAATCTTTTTCCATTTTAATTTCGTAATACGTAACGGTATATGAATCCTTTAATTGTTCAAAAGGTTTTGCGATATTTTTTACGATGTCTTTTAATTGTCCTGTTTGACTGTAATATAGCACTAATATTTTCTTCGGCATAAATCGGAATCACTTTATACAAAAATAGATTTTTTTTGGAAAACACAGCCGCTTTTGGCTCTTCAATTCTGTTAATCTTTATTTGGAAAACAATCATGTAAAATACGGCGCAAGTCTAAAATATTTAAACCACATCGCGCAATTTTTTACCGGTTAATTCAATAAAAACTTCTTCTAAACTATTTGCATTTGGCACATTTTCAATGAGTTCTTTCGGTGTTCCCTGAACAAAAACGCTGCCTTGGTCTATAATGGCAATATCGGTACAAAAATCTTGTGCTTCTGCCATTAAATGCGAGGTGTAAACAATGGTTGTTCCTTGCTGGTTCAACAGTTTTAAATAATCGATTATCGTGGCGCGCGACTGTACATCAACACCAACCGTAGGTTCATCTAAAAACAACACTTTTGGGTTGTGTAAAATGCCGGCTATTAAATTTACCCTACGCTTCATTCCGCCCGAAAACGTTTGAATTTTCTTGTGCATGAAGTTTTCTAATCCTAAATGAATTAAAAATTCGGGAATTTTTGCTTTTAAATCTGCTTTTGATACATTGTACAAACTACCAAAATACATTAGATTTTCATAAGCTGTTAGGGTAGGGTACAAGGCATATTCTTGCGGAACAACACCAATAATATTTTTTATCGATGAAGTGTTTTTGTTTGATATTCCGTTGATTTCGTAACTTCCTAAAGTAGGTTGAATGATGCCGCACAAAATAGAAATTAAAGTTGTTTTTCCGGCTCCGTTTGGTCCTAACAATCCAAAAACCGATTGTTGCGGAATGTTTAAAACCACATTGTTTAGCGATTGAAAATCGGCACCTTTATATTGTTTCGATATATTTTGTATCTTGATGATTGACTGCATTTTACACGGCTTTTTTCAATTTCTTAAAAAAGGCTTCTTCCATATCTGCCAGTTTCATTAAATCGTTAGAAAGTACTTGATACACATTTTCGGTATTACTGCGTTTTTTTACCACACGCGATGCTTGTAAGGCAAAATCACGCCATTTATCGCCAATTAAAGCCATTTCTTGCGAAAGGTTCAACAATTCCTGATTTTTTAAATATTCTCCCGCTTCTTGCAAAAAAGCAGCATAAATAAAGCGGAAACCGCCGCCGCCTGTACCAATTTCTTCTTGCATACGGATCATATTAGCCAAATTGTAATTTGTTTTTGCAACACCCAGCTTTTTATGCCATTTTAAAATGTCTTTTGCTACCCAACGTATAGCTTTTACACCTACAAGTGGCACGGGCGCTAACATATCATTACAGGTTTGTTTTATGGCTTTTTTAATAGGATTTGTCAAATCCATAGCATCGGGAACAGAAACAGGATAGTACAAATGTCCTTTCGGAGCCAATGCGCCTTTGGCATAACGCACTTTTTCCAATTCGTCTTCGTTTAGTGAAACGGTATAATCCATAACCGAATCGCTAATTAAATAGTTACCATTTTCTTTACCAAAAACCACAATGTTGTGTGCATTAAAGTGAAAGCGGTATTCGTCTGGAAAATAAGGTAAATTGTAAACACCTACTACCAAACCCGTAGGAATATTTTTTGCCAGATTTTCATCTAACTTTTGCTGTGCTTTCTTTGAATCGGAAAATTTTAAACGCTGTACTTTTACACCCAAGCGCTTTGCCATGCGGTTAAAAATTTTACCCGGCATGGGTCTGTACGAAATTCCAGGCGCGTGATTTATTTTAAGAAATGGTAAGTAAACAAAAAACAAACCAGAGCCCAAGCCAAACGCCATAGGTTCTGATATTTTAAAGCCTTTGTTACCCAATAAATTTACAATAGCACCATTTTCACAATGTGCTGCTTGTTTGTGTTGAAAATCCGCCTGCATTTATCCTTTAAAATTTTGTAAATCGGTTAAAGAAATACCGAAAACATCGGCATATTTTTGAAGTGTTTTGGTGTTTAGGTTTTTAAAAACGTTTGGTTTTGCATGACGTTTTACAAAGAATGTCCATTTATCAACATAACCCGCCAGTGTTTGCCAGTCCATACGCTTTAATTCCATAAAATAAACAATTGGGCTTACGTTGCCTGCTTTTACATCGTTTAAAGCCTGCTGAATACGCTGATCCAATACTTCTAAATTTTCGTGCTGAACAACTGTTTTTGCTTCCCAGCCGGAACTTTGCACGCTTACAAATTTTCCGTCATCATCAACCGCATAAACCATTTCGTTAATGTTTTTCCTTTTTAAAGGACTATCGTCTTGTGGTACTTCGTTCTTCTTCATCTTAATTTTTTTGTAAGAATAAATTCATTTCGCCTTCCAAAAATAACGTATCTAAATGATATGCAGTAACTTTTAACGTGCAAATAGAATATTCGGGCATTTGAACCTGTGCAACCAAATTGGCTTCGGTTTGAATTTTTGTTCCTATTTCGGGCAATTTATGAATGGTAATTTTTTTGATCGAACTTATAAAACCTAAAATCCCCGGATTTCCTTGAGATTCTGCCGATGGTTCTTTATCAAAATAATGCTGCCCTGAAATTGATGAACAGGTTTGCGCTGCGTTTTCGATCAATCCCGAAGCAGACAAACAATTATCTTCAATAAAAATACAATCGGCTTTTATTTCAAAATGCGTTAAAACTCGTTCTAAACATATATGTTCAATAGCATCAACCATTAACATAGGTTGTAAATGCGGCAGATAATTTTTTATGTCGATATATGCTTTTTCAGAATTCATCATTTGGCAATTACGGTTTTCATTTGTGCGGTTGCAATTGTTTCGCTGTTGATCTGGCAAATAATATCAACAAGCGTTATACCGGCAAATTCTTGTAGAATAGTTGCTGTGGTATGTATATTTTCGCCTGCAATGGGCAAGCGGTTAATTTTAAGGTTTGCAATACTGCCAATGTAACCCATTGGTGCCTGCTGGTTTTTTACATAAAACCCAAAACCGGTGTGCAATGCCACTGTTTGCGCCATGTGTTCTATTAAACCGGGTTCTTGCAATGTAGTGTTTTTTATAAATAATCCGGTGGTGGCAACAAATAATCCTGCTGAAACTTTGTTGTCATTAAAAGCATAAAGCGTATCAACCATAACAATAGGGTTGCGTTGCGGAATGCATTTTAAAAGGATTTCTGCCGATGTTATAGGGAACGATACTTTCATGCTAAACCACTTTTAAAAATGCGTAAGCATAAGAAAATCGACCACTTTCGGGAACGGACAACATAATGGTATCGCCGCTTTTTAATTTGTTGGAATGATAAAGCTCTTCTAACATTAAATAAATCGATGCTGACCCCACATTGCCAACTTTTGGCAGATTTATGAACCATTTTTCTTTAGCAATTTCCAAACCGGCATTTTTAAAAGATTCATACAATTTATCTTTGAAGAAAATCGATGAAATATGCGGCAGAAAATAAGTAATATCGTTAGGATTTATATGATGTTTCTGCATGGCATTGCCCATACTTTCCACACCTTTTTTAAGGATGAATTCGTCTAGTATTTTTACATCTTGCTTTAACGAAAAAACCGATTCGTTTTTCCATTCTTCTACCGAATATTCACTCCATGCTTTAACAGATCCGTTAGCTTGTTTTTCTCCACCCGCGTACATACAGGTTTCCAGCTCATGTGCATACGAATAGTTTTCCATCCAAAGAATTTCAAGTGATAATGAACCTTTTGGTTGGTTTTCCAACAACATGGCTCCGGCACCGTCTGATAACATCCAACGTAAAAAATCTTTCTTAAAAGCTAAAATTGGTTGCTCTTCTAACGCTTCTAAATTAGCAATTTCAGCTTCGAATTTATTTGCCATCATCCAGGTTGATACACGTTCAGATCCTGTGCAAACTGCATTTTTTGCGGTTTCGGCTTTAATAGCCAAATAACCGTATTTTAAAGCGTTCATGCCCGAACAACAAATACCTGATGAGGAATTAAGTTCTACCGACTTGTTTTTAAGTAAACCGTGAACCATTGCCGCGTGCGACGGTAACAATACGTCGGGAGTTGAAGTTCCGCAGGATAGAATTTCAACATCGTTTAGAGAAAAATCGTCGGCAACCAGTTTATTTATTGCTATAGCGGTTAATTGTGCATTGTTGTGCGTGACGTTTTGCTGCTGATCTAACGCATAATAACGTGTTTTTATACCGTTGTTGCGCAAAATTAACCGACGCGATTTTGATGGTGTGTTGTTGATTTCGCCCAAAATATGCTCCATTTCATCGTTTGAAACAGGATTATTTGGTAGAAATTTCTCTATTTTATTGATATAAACTTTTGCTGACATTACGCTATTCCTTGGAAATACATTTTCTTTTTCTGAGTGCTAAAATACAGAATTGGAAACAAAATTAATTCAATTAAATGAACAATTGCGATAAAACCAAATGGCTGTGAATAAATAGCCTTTAAAAACTTTTAAAAGCATTTTACGTTTTGCAGGATTTTTTATCCATTGTTGATATATAGATATCAGATGATCTTTAATCCTTCCAAAAATCGAAATAATTAAACCATTGATACGGATATTTTTTCAACATTTGCGAAACGCTATCGGTATAACTGTTTAAAACTGCCTGTGCATCGCGGTGTTTAAATTCGGGTGCACGTCGCGTGTATAAATGGTAATGCAAATTAGGTTCTTTCATAACATACACGTAAGCAACAGGTGTTTTTAACCGCGATGCCAGCATAAAAGTTCCTGCAGGAAAATGTGCTTCTTTCGCTAATAATTCTGCCTGCATTGTTCTTGATTGATCAAAATATCGATCGCCCGTAAAACAAATTAAATGATTTTTAGAAAGCGCATCGTTGATTTCGAAAATGTGCGACATGTCTTCTTTTACATAAATAAACTGCACGTTAGGTTTTTCGTCTGTGATGCTTTCTAAATACTGCTTTATTACCGAATGTTCCTGATCTACGGTTACAATGTGGATCTGACAGTTAAAATCGATATCGGCAAAAAACTTTTCGGCAATTTCAAAATTTCCAATATGCGCGCTGATTAAAATTCCGCCTTTTCCTTCGCTTAGCAATTGCTTTAAAATATCAATTCCATCGAAATCAAAAGTAAATTTATTGCGTAAACCAGCCGAAATAGCTATTTTATCAATCAGCACCTGACCGAAGGTAAAATAGCTTTTGTAAACGGCAAAAACGGCTTTAAAAAACGAAAACTGTTGGCGGTGGCGGAAATACGAAAACATGGCTTTAAAAGAAGTAGGGTACGCCACAAAATAATAAAAAGCCACGAATACCAAAACGCTGTAAGCAGCACGTATTCCCAGCTTTTTTATGCAATAAACAAATATTTTGTAACCTAAAATTGTTCCTTTAGATTTTCCGCTCCATTGGGTCATTTTTAAGCGTTTTTAGCAGCTATTTTATTGTTGATGATGTTGTAGAAATCTTGAAAAGTTATCATTCCTACAAAATCGGCTTCGACTAATTTCACGCCAAAATTTGATTCGATTATTACAACCAAATCCACATAATCCAAGCTGTCTAAATCTAAAGTTTGTTTTAAATTTTTATCGGCTTCGATTACCTCTGCATCAACTTCGAATTCTTCAACTAAAATTTCGTTTACTTTATCGATGATCTCCTCAATCTTCATTTGTGTGTTTTATTATTTATTTACAACATAGATACATAGAAATCTTATAGCTTTAAGTACTTAATTTCAAAACCTTAAATTTTTACAACTATGTACGCACACTAAAAAAATATTGTTTCTATGTGGTAAAATATTTATTTATATTTTTTAACGATTACTGCCGAATTTGTTCCTCCAAATCCGAAAGAATTCGACAAATATACGTCAAAATCTTTATTAATTGTTTTGGTGGCAATATTCAGCTTTGCCGAATGTTCATCGGGTGTTTCATAGTTTATATTTGGTGCGATAAATCCTTCATTCATCATAATGGTAGAATAAATAATCTCGCTTGCACCTGCCATCCAGCATTCATGACCCGTCATTGATTTGGTGCTTGAAACATACGGTTTTGTTGCTCCAAAAACTTCATCGATTGCTTGTGCTTCATTTGCATCACCAACGGGTGTTGATGTTGCATGTGCGTTGATGTATTGAATATCGGCTGCGTTTAAACCTGCTTGTTGTAAGGCTTTGCGCATAGCTGTTGCAGGACCATCGACATTCGGAGTTGAAATATGTCCGCCGTTTGATGAAAATCCGTAGCCTACAATTTCTGCAATAATGTTTGCACCGCGAGCCAAAGCGCTATCTAAACTTTCAATAATAATTGTAGCACCTCCGCCGCTTGGAACCAATCCATCGCGAGCAGCATCGAACGGGCGGCATGCTTTTGCAGGTTCATTCTCACGAGGCGAAAAAACACCCAAACCATCGAAACTTGCCATTCCGTATTTGTTGATTTCCTGTGCACCACCACAGATGACCAAATCTTGTAATCCGTTTTTAATCATCATGTATCCCAAACCAATGGCATGAGATCCGCTGGCACAAGCTGCACTAATGGTCATGTTAATGCCGGTAATGTTAAAAATAGTTGATAAATTCATGGTTACTGTAGAATTCATCGACTTAAAAATAGCTCCGGAACCTATTAAAGCGGTATCTTTCTTTTCACGAACAATATCAGTAGCTTCAATAATGGCTTTTGAAACACTGTCGTTTCCATAGATCAAACCAATTTCACGCTTATTGAAATCGTCTAAAGAAATACCAGCATTTTGTAAAGCTTCCATGGTTGCTACATAGGCATATTCGGTTTCTTCGCCAATGGTAATACGCTGTCTGCGACTTAAAAATGGCTTTAAATCGGGCGTTGGAACTTTACCTGTTAATGCCGAACGAAAACCGTATTCTTTGCGTTCTTCATCGAACACAATACCCGATTTTCCTTCGTATAACGATTGTTTAACTTCTTGTAAATTGGTACCGATGCACGAATAAATTCCCATACCGGTTATCACCACTCTGTTATTCATTATGAATAAATTCCTCCGTTTATATTTATAATTTCACCTGTTATGTAACCTGATTTTTTTGAAGCCAGAAAAGCAACTAAATCTGCTACTTCTTCTGCTTCGCCAAAACGGTTGGCAGGTATCATTTTTGTTAGTTCTTTTTCGTCTAAATCTGCAGTCATATCGGTTTTAATAAACCCCGGAGCAACAGCATTTACTGTAATTTTGCGTTTGGCTACTTCTTGCGCTAATGCTTTTGTAGCTGCTACTAACGCACCTTTTGCAGCCGAATAATTGGTTTGACCCGGCGTTCCTTTTACACCCGAAACCGAAACCATATTAATAATTCTACCGTATTTGCTACGCAACATTTCCTGAATAAAGAAATTGGTAACATTATAAAAACCGTTCAAGCTGGTATCAATTACGGTTTTCCAATCGTTTGGCTGCATCCACATAAACAAACCGTCGCGTGTAATGCCTGCATTGTTCACAATTACTTCTACAATAGCTTCAGGATTGGTTTCTTTCCAAGAATTCAATGCAGCCTGAGTTTCTTCTAAACTCGCCACATTAAACCTAATTATTTCTGCCGATCCGCCTTCGTTTTCAATCAATTGTTTGGTTTCTAACGCAGCTGCTTCGTTCGATTGATAATTTATCAAAACATGGTACTGCAAATCCTTTGCCAATTTTAAGCAGATGGCTTTTCCAATTCCACGAGATCCGCCTGTAACTAAAGCACATTTCTTCATTTGCTGCCTATTTTTTTAAAAATTCCTTAACCTTGTTAACATAAGGATACATTACCATATCTTCTGCAAAAACGGGTACAATGTTTCTAATTTCTTCATATAGTTTCTTTGACGAACTGCTTAATTTATCTTGATAATTCAACGCATCAATAGCCTGAATAATCGTAATAAGTTCAATTGCCAACACTTCAAACGTATTTTCGATCACGTTGCTGCACATAACGGCTGCATTGGTTCCCATACTTACAATATCCTGATTATCGTTATTGTTCGGAATGCTGTGAATGTACATTGATGTTGATAATGCCTGATTTTCTGCCGTGGTTGATGTTGCCGTAAACTGTACGCCTTGCATACCAAAATTGAATCCTAATTTACCCAGATTGACAAATGGCGGCAGTATTTCGTTAATTTTTGAATTTAACAAATAATTTAACTGGCGTTCTGCCAACATGGAAATTTTTGTAACAACCAACTTTAATTTATCCATTTCTAACGATACATAGTCGCCATGGAAATTCCCACCGTGGTAAACCTGTTCAGTTTCCACATCGATCACCGGATTGTCGTTTACCGAATTTATTTCTTTTTCTAAAATATCTTTAACCGATAAAACGGTATCGTAAATTGGACCTAAAATCTGCGGTACACAACGAATGGAATAATATTCCTGAACTTTTTCTTTAAAAATTTCTTCGGTATTTTCTCCGCTGTACAAATGTTCCTGACGGTTACGTGTTAATTTACTATCGGTTAAATGATTGCGCATTTTTTGGGCAACAACTTGCTGTCCGTTATGTAATTTTGTGTTGTTCAATTCTTGCGACAAATGATCGTCATAAGCCTGCACGATTTCATTAATCATACAAGATGCCTGTAATGAAAAATCGACCAATTTATCAGTCAATAACGCATTTACAATACCAATTCCTGTCATTACCGATGTTCCGTTCATCAATGCCAATCCTTCGCGAATTTTAACATCAATCGGTTGCAAACCTTCCATCTTAAAAACTTCTTGGGTTGATCTGCGTTCGCCTTTATAAAAAACTTCGCCTTCGCCAATAAGTATCAATGCTAAATGCGCCAGCTGAACCAAATCGCCACTTGCACCAACACCTCCATGAGCAAAAATTAAAGGCGTAATGTTACGGTTTATCAATTCTTTCATTAAAGAAATCACAGTCATATTTACACCCGATTTTCCTAATGCCAGCGTATTTAATCGCGCTAAAATTGCGGCTTTTACATGGATAGGTGACAACGGATTGCCTGTACCCGATGAATGGCTGCGAATTAAATTGTATTGTAACTGCAACTGATCTTCTGGCTGAATACGGTATTGCGCCATAGGACCAAAACCTGTATTTACACCGTAAATGACTTTGTTTGCCGAAAACGATTTTAAAAAATTAAAACTTTTTTCCACACGGTTTACAAGTAAATCGTCTAATGTAATGGCTTCATTATTAAAAATAACCGAAGCAAAATCATTTATTGTTAAATAATCACGAATAACTTTCATTAAAAATTGTTTGATTAAAATGTATTAAATGACTGATTTCTCGTAATTTTGAACCATCATTTTACAATGGCAAAAATATAATATTAAACTATCTTTTTTACTATGAAAGCAGAAAATGTTGATATCCTAATTATTGGTGCAGGTCCAAGTGGAAGTGTTGCTGCGGGATATCTGCAAAAACAGGGTGCAAAGATTAAGGTTGTAGAAAAACAAAAGTTCCCGAGAATTGTAGTGGGCGAGAGTTTGATACCGCGTGTTATGGATCATTTTTATGAAGCCGGATTGTTTGAAGCACTTGATTCTTACGGATTTGAAAAGAAGCCCGGAGCTCGTTTTATTAGAGGTAAAGAAATTTGTATTTTTGATTTTAGCAATAAATTTGGTGAAGGATGGGATTGGACGTGGCAGATTCCGCGTGCCGATTTTGATAAAGCCATGACCGATGAATTGCAACGTAAAGGAGTTGATATTGCTTTTGAAACCGAAGTTACCAATGTAGAATTTTACGGAACAGATTCTGTAACTACCATTAAAGATAAAAACGGAAAAGTTTCGCAGATACATGCAAAATTTGTAATTGACTGCAGTGGTTACGGGCGTGTATTACCGCGTATTTTAAAGTTAGAATCTCCTTCTAAATTAGATCCGCACTCGGCAATTTTTACGCATGTTAAAGATATAAACCGACCAGATGGAGTAGAGGGAACTCAGATTTCGTTTGATATTATTGAAACCGAAGTTTGGTTGTGGGTTATTCCTTTTTCTAACGGAAATACCAGCATTGGAATTGTAGGTCCTACTGATTATATCGATAAATTATCGGCTACAGGAAATCCTGAAGAAGCTATTAAAAATGCCATAAAACTTTCTGATTTTTATGTAAAACGATTCGATAAACTTCCTTTTGAATTTGATCCGATCCATTTAAAAAATTATTCTGTAGCGGTTTCTCAATTTTACGGTGAAGGATATGCCTTAACAGGAAACAGTACCGAATTTTTAGATCCTGTATTTTCTTCGGGTGTATGTTTTGCTACCGAATCGGGTATTTTAGCTGCAAAATTGGCTTTAAAACAAATTAATGGGGAAGATGTTAATTGGGAGAAAGAATATACCGAATACATGAAATACGGTATCGATGTTTTTACCACGTATGTTAAAGAATGGTATACCGGCAATTTACAAGAATTGTTTTACCATCAACCCGAAAACCCTGATGTTAAACGAAAAATTTGTGCTGTTTTAGCCGGTTATGTGTGGAATAAAGAAAATACGTTTGTAGCAAAACATCATAACATTATAAAAAATATGGCGTACATGATTCGCGAAACAAAAAAGGATTCCAATTAAGGAATCCTTTTTCTATTTTATTTCTTTTTCTATTTTCTTAGCTAATGTTTTAGCTGTTTTAGCGTATCCTTCGGCAATTCTATCGTTATTATTAGGTACACCAACAAAATTATCTCCAGGTGCTTCTTTACTATCAATTTTCAATAAAACTGTATCAGGATTATTTGTTTCGGTAAAAATTAAAATTGTAGTAACTTTTGATGGCTGTGCCATAACACCTGCATACCAACCCGGATAAATCCATACCGTTTTAACCGTTAAAGTATATTTTGCCTGCGTATTGTTTGTAGAAGTTACAATTGAAGTGTTTTTGTTCATTGAAGCTAAAAACTTATCTACAAAAGTTGTTTTTTTAGAATGTTCCCAATCGGCAATCCAAGCTTCAACTTCCGTTTCATTTTTGCCTTCTTTCAAAATATCTTTTTCTCTTTTTAAAATATAAGCTTCTTCGTTCATATTTTCTTTGCAGAATTTAATATCCGAATAATCCATTTGCAGGTTTATTTCTTTTTGATCTTTTAAAAAATCGAAATTTCCCGAAGCAACCTTCATTTTTTGTCCGTGTACCAAGCCTGTAACAGCCATTGCAAGTACTAATACTATGTTTTTCATTGTTTTTTTTTAAGTAAAGCAAATATACTGTTTATAACCTTATTTTAGATATTAATAACCTGTGTTAATAAGTGTGAATAACTTTAAACAACTAATAATAAAATAATCTTAAAATTTTGTTATGGAGGTTTATTCTTGTGAATAAGTGTAGTTTTTATTGAAAATAATTAACGGTTACATTCACACTTTTAACCAACTTATAAACACTTATTCACAACTAAACTTTTTAGTATTTTTTGTTAGTTATAGAAACAATATATCAACACAAATTTTTAAATACATTGATATTAAGTAAATTGCTATATTAAGTTATTGTTAACAACTTTTAATAAGTAACAATTTAAAACATTTTACCAAAAACTTATTCCACATATTAACAAGCATTATAAAGAAGAAATCTTTTTTTAAAATTTTAAAATTTAATTATTTAATAATAATATGTTGTTAACAATGAAAACTGTTTTATTTCAATTTGGTAATATCTAAATAACAATTAATTTACTTTATTTATATTTAAATTATTGAATATCAAATATTTATATATTTTAATATAATCTTATATAACTTTTTTTAGTTTCGTTGTACCTTTGCAAGTATTTTAAAGCTTAATTATGGTGATTTTTAATTACGAAACCGATTTTCAGTTAGAGAACGAGTTAGAATATGAACAATGGATCGATGCTGTTATTGAATCGGAAGGTAAAGAACCAGGCGAAATTAATTATATTTTTTGCGATGATGAATATTTGCACAATATAAACATGCAGTATTTAAATCACGATACATTAACAGATATTATTAGTTTTGATTATTGTATTGGCGATTTAATTTCAGGCGATATTTTTATTTCTGTTGAAAGGGTAGAGGATAATGCAAAAGATTACGAGGTATCGTTTAAAAATGAATTATTACGTGTATTAGCTCACGGTGTCTTACACTATTGTGGATACAAAGATAAAACCGAAGATGATACTTTATTAATGCGATCTAAAGAACAAGAAAAAATTAATATGTTCCACGTGGAACAATAATTTTTTTAATTACTAATTTAATGTTTCACGTGGAACAATGAGTTTATTTCAAGATAAATATGATGTAGTTGTAGTTGGTGCTGGTCATGCTGGTTCCGAAGCTGCAGCTGCAGCCGCTAATATGGGAATGAAAACTTTGTTGGTTACAATGAGTCTTCAGAATATTGCCCAAATGAGTTGTAACCCTGCAATGGGTGGAATTGCAAAAGGACAAATAGTTAGAGAGATTGATGCACTTGGTGGATACTCAGGAATTGTATCTGATAATTCTGCAATTCAATTTAAAATGTTGAACGTTTCAAAAGGTCCGGCGATGTGGTCGCCACGTTGTCAAAGCGACCGAATGCTTTTTGCTGAAACATGGAGATTGATGTTAGAAGGAACTCCGAATTTAGATTTTTACCAAGAAATGATTTCCGGTATTTTGATCGAAAATAATAAGGTTGTTGGTGTAAAAACCAGTTTGGGAATCGAGATAAAATCGAATACGGTTATCCTTACAAATGGAACTTTTTTAAATGGATTGATACATATTGGTGATAAACAATTTGGTGGTGGTAGAGCAGGGGAAAGTGCATCGTTTGGTATTACCGAAGATTTAATAAAAGTAGGCTTTGAATCGGGTAGAATGAAGACTGGAACACCGCCACGTGTAGATGGTCGTTCGTTAGATTATTCAAAAATGGAAGAACAACCTGGCGATGTGAATCCTCAAAAATTTTCGTATTCAGATGTAACAAAACCATTGTCAAAACAGCGTTCGTGTTATATGACGTACACATCGCCAGAAGTACATAATTTTCTTCGTGAAGGCTTTGATCGTTCCCCAATGTTTAATGGAAGAATTAAAAGTTTAGGTCCTCGTTATTGTCCTTCAATCGAAGATAAAATTAATCGTTTTGCAGATAAAGAACGTCACCAATTATTTGTTGAACCAGAAGGTTGGAATACTGTTGAAGTTTATGTGAATGGTTTCTCTACATCGTTACCAGAAGATGTGCAATTTAAAGCGTTACGATCTGTTGCAGGTTTTGAAAATGTGAAATTTTTCCGTCCGGGATACGCAATTGAATACGATTATTTTCCGCCGACACAATTAAAACATACCTTAGAAACTAAGTTGGTTGAGGGTTTGTTTTTTGCAGGACAAATTAACGGTACAACCGGTTATGAAGAAGCAGCTGCACAAGGTTTAATGGCTGGTATAAATGCAGCGTTAAAAGTTCAGGAAAAAGAACCTTTAATTTTAAAAAGAAATGAAGCATATATTGGTGTTTTAATCGACGATTTAATTACGAAGGGTACAGAAGAACCATACAGAATGTTTACATCGCGTGCAGAATATAGAACACTTTTACGCCAAGATAATGCCGATTTTAGATTAACACCAAAAGCATTTGAAATTGGTTTGGCTAAGGAAGATCGATTAAAAAGAATGGAATATAAGCAAGAAACTTCTAATAATTTTGTTCAGTTTTTTAAAGAAACTTCGGTTCAACCGAAAGAAGCAAATCCAATTTTAGAAGAAAAGGGAAGCGAACCAATGAAGCAACCAGATAAAATGTTTAAAGTTTTTTCTCGTCCGCAATTAGAAGATAATGATATTTTGCAGTTCAATAAAGTAAAAGCTTATATCGAAGAAAATAATTTAGACGAAGAAATTATCTCACAAGCAATTATTCAAGTTAAATATTCGGGTTATATAGAGAAAGAAAAAAATAATGCAGATAAATTAACAAGATTAGAAGATGTGCGTATTCCTGAAAATTTCGATTATGATAAAATAAAATCAATGTCGTTTGAAGCGAAAGAAAAATTGAAAAAGATTCGTCCAATTACCATTTCTCAAGCATCGCGAATAAGTGGTGTAGCACCTTCTGATATATCCATTTTATTAATACACATGGGAAGATAATTTTATGTTCCACGTGAAACAAAAACTCCTTTGCAAAGGAGTTTTTTGTTTTATATATTCGCATTATGAAAAATAAAACCATTAAAGATTACAGTATAACTAAAGAAGATTTTGAACTGATCTACAATGATAAATATGAAATGTATCAGACAAATTTTAATTCGTTTGATAGGTTAGACCATTACTATAAAAGTGAAAATTATATATCACATACCGATGCGAAACGTAATTGGTTTGAAAAAGTTTATCAGTTTGTAAAAAATTATACGATCAATCAAAAATGGAAATTAATAAAAAGATATAACGATAGAACTTCAATTGCTGTTTTAGATATTGGCTGCGGAACAGGTGATTTTTTAAAATACGGAATAAATAATTTTAATGTAAACGGAGTAGGTGTAGAACCGAATAATGATGCAGCAAAAATAAGTTCATCTAAAAATATTAATGTATATGACTCTATTAAAAATTTAGATGAATCAAAATATGATGTTATTACACTTTGGCACGTTTTAGAACATGTTACCGATTTAAATGAATATTTTAATTTCTTTAAAAATCATTTAAAAGAAAATGGAACTTTAATTATTGCTGTTCCAAATTTTAAATCGTTCGATGCAAATCATTACAAAGAATATTGGGCCGCATGGGATGTACCTCGGCATCTTTGGCATTTTAGTAAAAAATCTATCAAAAAGCTGGCTGAAGAAAATAATTTTAAATTGATACATATCAAACCTATGTATTTTGATAGTTTTTATGTTTCACTTTTATCAGAAGAATATAAAACCGGATCAAAAAATATACTAAAGGCATTCTACATTGGATTAGTTTCAAATATCAAAGGAATTTTCTCAAAAGAGTATTCTTCGCACATTTATATTCTAAAAAATAATTTTAAATAGGGTCTTTTTAAAGATTGAATATAAAAATGTGTGTTTGTATTCAATTTTTTTAAAAGTGTCTTAAATCGAAAATTTTAAGTATCAATTTTATAAACAGATTCTATATAATTTTAAAAACGCATATAAATTTCTTATAATTGATCAAATTGGATAATTTTAAATACTTTTGTTGAAATTTTAAATTAAAAATTCATCTCTATGAAATCGCAAAAAAAAATTTGCTTTAGCGAATGCCAGTTATAAAAGCGATTTCATATAACATTAATAAAAATAAAATTAATATGAAAAAAATAATGATGCTCGCTGTCGTTGCATTAAGTTTCATTGGTTGTAATAAAGAAACAGCAACAAATGCTAATGCCGACAAAACTGCTTCAAATTCTACCGGTTTTAAAACTGCTTATATCGATACAGAAGAGTTGATGAAAGAATATCAGGAGTTCAAAGATTTCGAGGCGAAGTTTAAAACAATGTCAGAAAAAATGAAAAACGAATTAGATGCCGATGCCAGAAAATTTCAGAACGATGTATTAGATCTTCAAAAAAATGCACAATCTAAAGGAATGGAGTGGGCACAAAAACGCCAGGCAGAATTAGAACGCCGTCAGCAAACTTTAACTCAGAAAGAGCAAAATTACATGCAAAAATTTCAAGAGGAAAGTGCTGTAGAACGTGATTCTATGGTTTCTAGAATGAAGAAATTTATTAAAGATTACGGTAAAGAAAAAGGTTACGATTATATTTATGGAACAGGCGATGCAGCATCGGTTTTATACGGAAAAGAAGAGTATAATTTAACCAAAAAAATATTAGCACTTTTACACAAACAATACGAAGAAAAAACCGGTAAAAAAGTTGAAGTAAAAGAAGAAACTAAAAAAGAAGAGGTTAAGAAAACCGAAACTAAAAAATAAAAATTAAAACCACCAATTCTGGTGGTTTTTTTATTTATCATGGTAGTGTCCCATTGCAGAAACCACATAAACCATCACAATTTCTTCTTCTACACGATAAACAATACGGTCTTTTTGATTTATTCTACTTGACCAATAGCCAGCAAGTTCGTATTTTAATTGTTCGGGCTGCCCTATACTGAGTATGGGGTTTCTGAAAGCTTTAAAAGTATCTTTTCTATTTTTTTGATACTTGCTAAATTACCCGATTTAAAATGTTTATTTAAATCATTTTGAGCTTTTGGTTTTATTTCAATCCTAAACTTCCCCATACATCATTTGGATCTATAATAATACCTTTTTGATTTTCTGTTTCTTTAATTTTTTTTACAAATTCTGGGTTGTATTCACTTTTTGTATCCGAAACAATTTCAATACCTTTGTGTTCTTTAGAAAAAAACTCAATTAAATTTTTTAATGCTTTACCAGCTTTGGTGCGTTCGTTTATTTTTATGGTTATAGTTGTCATTAGTTTTGTATTTTAGTTATACAAAATTACAAAAAATTGTCGCACGTTCCAATATATCAGCATTTTACTTAAATTTACCGCATGACAGCCGAAGCACAATTAGTTTTACAATACATACAGCACACCAACAAAAACGTATTTTTAACCGGTAAAGCAGGTACGGGTAAAACAACATTGCTTAAAAAAATTCTGTCAACAACGCACAAAAACACGGTAGTTGTAGCACCAACAGGCATTGCTGCTTTAAATGCGGGCGGTGTAACTATTCATTCGTTTTTTCAATTGCCTTTTTCCGGGTACATTCCTACAGTCGATTTTAAGAATACAGACAACGGTATGTATTTCGAAACCAAGCAAACCATTACAAGGCACTTTAAAATGCCACAATCTAAACAAACTGTTATCAGAAATTTAGAATTGTTGGTTATTGATGAAGTTTCGATGTTGCGTGCCGATTTGTTGGATGCCATGAACGAAATGTTACAGTTTGTTCGCAAATCTAGTTTGCCATTTGGCGGAGTTCAGTTGCTTTTTATTGGCGATTTGTGGCAGTTGCCGCCCGTTGTAAGGCATGCCGATTGGCAGGTAATGAAACAGTTTTACAGCGGAATTTATTTTTTTAATGCATGGGTTATGCAACAAACGCAACCGGTTTATATCGAATTAAAAAAGATCTACCGCCAAGATGATGAAGCTTTTATTCGTTTGTTGAATAATTTTAGAACAAGCAACAATACACCGCAAGATTATGAACTGCTTGAAAAACAAGTAAACGAAAATTTCGATACCAAAAAAAATAAAGGCTACATTACGCTTACAACTCACAACCGAAAAGCAGACGATATTAACGATAAAGAACTCGATAATTTAAAAGCGCAGGAATATGTTTTTCTGCCCGAAATCATTGGCGATTTTCCGGAGAAAATGTATCCGTTAGAACCTGAATTGGTTTTAAAAAAAGGAGCACAAGTAATGTTTGTTAAAAACGATTTAAGTTTTGAAAAACGATATTACAACGGAAAAATTGGGACTGTTTTTTATGTATCAGAAAATGAAATTGAAGTTTATTTGCCTGATGATAACGTAAAAATTACGGTTGAAAAATACGAATGGCAAAATGTTCGATACGCTTTAAACGAGCAAACCAAAGAAATAGAAGAACAAGTTTTAGGAACTTTTGTACAGTATCCGTTGAAATTAGCGTGGGCAATAACCGTTCACAAATCGCAAGGATTAACGTTTGATAAAGCCGTTCTGGATATTAACGATGTGTTCATGAGCGGTCAGGCGTATGTTGCCTTGTCTCGTTTACGAAGTTTAAGCGGTTTGGTGTTGTCAAAACCGGTTGCAATCCGAACTATTTCTGCCGATGAAAATGTATTGTCGTTTGCTAAACAAAATGAACAGATAGATCATGAAAATCCGTTGGTTCAAGCAAAACTAGAATATTTATGGTTGAAGGTAAAAGATACGTTTGATTGGATCAATGCCCATAAAGAATTTTTAAAATGGATTGAAACCTGGGTAACCGAGAAAAAATCGACCCGAAAAATTTATCAGGCATGGGCACAAAAGCAGGAACGTTTGTTGGAAACGATTAAAAATGTCGGATTAAAATTTTTGCAGGAACTACACACCCTTTTCACAGCAGATGATTTTAGGATTGATCATTTATTGCAGCGTTTAACCAAAGCGTACGCTTATTTTTTTCCGAAGTTGGATGAATTGGCATACGATACATTGTTTGTGTTAGAACAATCTAAAAAAAAGAAAGGTTTTGTGCTTTTTACCGAACAATTACGTGTTTTTGAAGACGAACATATAAAAATGGTTTTAAAGCTGATTAAAACCAATAAAATGGTTCAATTATTTGGCAGTGGTATCGATTTTTCAAAGGAAAATTTAAACGATCAGGATATTACCTCGTACCGGTTGAATCATTTAACGGGAATTAAGGAAATTCTGCGCACACAGATTTTGGATATTGATGAAATCGAAGACGATATCAAACAAATTCCTAAAACAGTAAAAGTTGCAACAACAGATAAAACGTTTGCCCTTTGGCAGCGCAAATTAACCATTGCCGAAATTGCTAATGAACGCAAATTATCAGTCCAAACAATTTATCAGCATATTGCCAAATTAATAAGCGAAGATAAAATAGACATAACAGCCGTTATATCAGTCAAAAAAATCACCATTTTAAAAGAATTATTTCAGAATAATAGCGAGAAAACACTCACAGAAATTAAAGCCGAAGCTCCTGAAAATATCACTTGGGACGATTTACGCATTTATAAATCATCTCTTAAATCGGTTTCTACCAAATAAATTATGAAATTTCAGCCTTAAAAATGTATTTTCTTACAGTAAAAAATGTTAATTAAAATAGTTATATTTGTTCACGGAAACTGTTGATATACAAGGGAAAATCAAAATTTAGAAAAGAATAAACAGCCGTAATTCCATTGAATTTTTATACATAAAGTAACATTTTTATGTAAAGTTGAAATTTATGCTAATTAATTTCTAAATTTTTTGTAGATTGATAGGGAAGAAATTGTCTTTACAAATGCTATCAGAATATTTTTAAAATGGGGATTTTTAAGATATTCGTTTTTGTAAATTCAGTTCTTTTGGAAAAGGGGTTTAATTAATTGTAGAAATTATTTTGAAGGAAAAAAAGGGGCAGACTTTTAATTTTAAGGCAGTTAAATTTAAATACAGAAAAGCAGTACACTATACGCTTCTTACAAGTGTTATATTTTTACAGCTAATTTTGTTGCTAATTCTGTACAATGAAATTTTTAACGAACCAAAGTTGCAGGAATTAGAGGCAGAACTGCATATTTCTGAACAAGCAAAACACTTTAGCGATCTTACAAAAGACGATTATATTGCTGCGCAAAATAATCTGCAAAATTATATACATACCAAAGAAGATCAGTATTTACTGGCTTACAACGATGCGTTGACCAGCTTAAGCAACAACATTCAAAACCTGGCAAACACAGCCGGTAAAAGTGATCTGTTTTCATTGCATTTGAAAAAAGATACCGGTTTAAAAATTTCGGTTAATAATATCAATACAAAAATAGATTCACTGCGTGGTATAGAATATATTCCAATGCCGCCATTTACAGACAATCAGTTTAAACTAAAGGCATTTAAGTATGATGATATTTTAGACAGTGTAAATGTTGAAACCACCGTATCTGTTGACAGTGTGGAACGCAAAGGATTATTTTCGCGCGTAAGTAATGCCATTGCTGGTAAAGTTGATGTTCAGAAAGAAAAATCGAATGTGGTGTTAACCTTGCAAAAAGGTACTAACGTAAGTTCGGGAAGTATCGAAGAGCAGTTAGAATATCTGTTTAAAAACACCAACGATTATTATCAGAAGGAATTCCAAAATTATAAGAAAAGATACAGCAAGCAGTTGGCAGCCGTTAAAAAGAACGATACCGGTTTTTTTGATACCAACAAAGAATTGTTAAATTACAGCAACCTGCTTTTAAAAAAGTATAACGATGCGTTGGTTTCTTTTACAAATGATGCCCGCCAGAAATTTCAAGAGCAATACCAAACCAACAAAAAAATTAGAAATTATGCCATTATTGGTGTAATATTTTTTATGGTTTTAATATCGGTAATTTTGGCATTTATTACCCGTTTAACCTTTGCTTACGAATCGCGTTTGGTTGCTGCACGTAAAAAAATCGAACAAAACTTAAACTTTAAAAATAGAATTGTTGGTATGATCAGCCATGAGATACGATCGCCTTTAAACATTATTTCTATTTACAGTCGCGGAATCAGGAGACAGATCGAAGATCAAGATGTACAAGAATCTTTAAAATCAATCGAATTTACAACACATTCGTTATCTTTATTAGCGAATCAAATTTTAGATCTTTCTAAAAACGAAAATAAAAAACTGGCATTAAACAAAACCACTTTCAATTTAAAATATGAGTTGGATGAAGTTTTGAAATCATTGTCGAGTTTTGTAGAAAGTAACGAAAATAAATTGTTGGTAACTAATGGAATAACAGAAGATATAATGGTACATTCCGATGTTGTTAAGATTCATCAGTTATTTTACAACATTGTTGGTAATGCCAATAAATTCACCAAAAAAGGACAAATTTCTGTTAATGTATCGTTAGAAAAAGCAGCAAAAAATACCCAAAGATTGCTGGTTGAAGTAAAAGATAACGGGGCAGGAATTAATGAAGAAGATTTAAAACATATTTTTGACAGTTACCATCAGGGAGAAATTTCAGCCGAAATTAAAAATCTGGGTGCCGGTTTAGGATTGAATTTGTGTAAGGAAATTATTGAATTGTTCAAAGGAAAAATTAGGGTTACAAGTAAGCAGAATGTAGAAACAGTTGTAACGTTCGATTTAATATTAGATACACCGGAAAAATAAAACACTTACCAAAAGCGAACAACCTATGGAAAATAAATTAAAGAAATTTACTATTATAACAGCCGATGATCACAGTGTGGTAACCAAATCATTGTCGTTTATCATACAAGATTTATATACCAATGCTACAATACATCAGATTAATAATTTAACCGATGTTGTTGAAAAGCTTCAAACAACACCTGTAGATTTATTGATATTGGATGTTACTTTTCCCGACGGAAATTCGCTTGCCGTTATTCCAACAATCAAAAAAATACAACCTAATTTAAAGATATTGATTTTCTCTGGTCACGACGAAGATATTTATGCTATGCGCTATCTACAGGCAGGCGTTAACGGCTATTTGCATAAGTTAAGTACCGAAGAAGAAATTAAAGCGGCAATAAATGATGTAATAACATTTGGCAGATTTTTTAGTAGAAACATTCAAGAAAAAATAACGAATAATTATATTTTCAAAAAACCACAAAACCCTTTAGAACAGCTGTCTAACCGTGAATTAGAAATTTCCCGGTTAATGGTTGAAGGTTATGGAAACATAGAAATATGTGCCGCATTAGATTTACAAAAATCAACCGTAAGTACCTATAAAAACCGTATTTTCGAAAAATTACAGATAGAACATATTTCTGAATTGATACATCTTTTTAATTTGTATAAAGAAGTTTAAAACTTGAACATTTCTCAAAACCGTCGCTAATCAGCGACGGTTTTTTATTCTATCAACAATAAATTTTATAATGTAGAACTAATTCTACAAAGTTACCGAATCAATACTACAAATAGCTGATTTCATGTGAACTAACTTTGTTAACAATTATATAAAGAAATAATTGTCCTAATAAAAAAGTTAAAATTATTGTTGTAATTATGAAGAAAAATCTACTTCCATTAGCATTATTGTTGGTTGGTACAACAGCCTACTCGCAGGTGGGTATCGGCACACTAACACCAAACAAATCATCGCAGCTTGATGTTGTTTCTACAAACAAAGGTATTTTAATTCCTCGTGTGGCTTTAGAAAACTCTGTTGATGCAACAACTATTACAGCTGGAAATGTAAATAGTTTATTGGTATTTAACACAAATACTAAAAACGATATTACTCCGGGTTATTATTATTGGTTTGATAATAAATGGATGCGTGTTGTAAATGATGCAGACGTTATTGCATTAGATAAAAATACTACCAATACTTCTTTAACCATGGTAAATGGTGAGTTGGTATTGACAGATAGCGATGGAAACATTGTTTCAATTCCACTTTCGCAAATTAATATTGTTACCACGTTAGTAAACAACAACAACGGTACGTACACATATACGAGTGAAGACGGAACGGTAACGGTTGTTGATGTACCTGGATCGGTAGTAAACCAATTCGAAGACATCGTAAACTCAGGACCTGTAACGATCAACGGAAATACCTATAATACGATCGAAGAATACATCGAGAACATCGTTAAACAAAACGAAACGGTAACCACGCTGGTAAACAACAACAATGGCACGTACACGTACACCAGTGAAGACGGAACGGTAACGGTAGTTGATGTACCGCAATCTGTAGTAAACCAGTTCGAGAACATCGTAAACTCGGGACCGGTAACGATCAATGGAAACACTTACACAACGATTGAACAATATATCAAAGACATCGTAAAACAAAACGAAACAGTTACTACATTAGTAAACAACAACAACGGAACTTACACTTATACAAGTGAAGACGGAACGGTAACGGTAGTTGATGTACCGCAATCGGTAGTAAACCAATTCGAAGACATCGTAAACTCAGGACCTGTAACCATCAACGGAAACACATACAATACGATCGAAGAATACATCGAAAACATCGTAAAAGAGAACGAAACGGTAACCACGTTAGTAAACAACAACAACGGAACGTACACTTATACCAGTGAAGACGGCACGGTAACGGTAGTTGATGTACCGCAATCGGTAGTAAACCAGTTCGAGAACATCGTAAATTCTGGACCTGTAACGATCAATGGGAATACTTACACAACGATTGAACAATATATCGAAGACATCGTAAAACAAAACGAAACGGTAACTACGTTAGTAAACAACAACAACGGCACGTACACATATACAAGTGAAGACGGCACGGTAACGGTAGTTGATGTACCAGCAGATATTGTAAATCAATTTAATGATATTGTAAACTCAGGTCCGGTTGTAGTAAACGGAAGCACCTACAATACCATTGAAGAATACATAGAGAATATCGTAAAACAAAACGAAACGGTAACCACGCTGGTAAACAACAACAACGGAACGTACACTTATACAAGTGAAGACGGTACGGTAACGGTTGTTGATGTACCACAATCGGTAGTCAACCAGTTCGAGAACATCGTAAACTCGGGACCTGTAACGATCAATGGGAATACTTACACAACGATTGAGCAGTACATAGAAGACATCGTAAAACAAAACGAAACGGTAACCACGCTGGTAAACAACAACAACGGCACGTACACATACACCAGTGAAGACGGCACGGTAACGGTTGTTGATGTACCAGCAGATATTGTAAATCAATTTAATGATATTGTAAACTCAGGTCCGGTTGTAGTAAACGGAAACACCTACAATACCATTGAAGAATATATCGAGAATATTGTAAAAGAGAACGAAACGGTAACCACGCTGGTAAACAACAACAACGGAACGTACACTTATACCAGTGAAGACGGCACGGTAACGGTAGTTGATGTACCGCAATCGGTAGTAAACCAGTTCGAGAACATCGTAAACTCGGGACCTGTAACGATCAACGGAAATACTTACACAACGATTGAGCAGTACATAGAAGACATCGTAAAACAAAACGAAACGGTAACCAAGCTGGTAAACAACAACAACGGCACGTACACATACACCAGTGAAGACGGCACGGTAACGGTTGTTGATGTACCAGCAGATATTGTAAATCAATTTAATGATATTGTAAACTCAGGTCCGGTTGTAGTAAACGGAAACACCTACAATACCATTGAAGAATATATCGAGAATATTGTAAAAGAGAACGAAACGGTAACCACGCTGGTAAACAACAACAACGGAACGTACACCTATACAAGTGAAGACGGTACGTTAACGGTTGTTGATGTACCACAATCGGTAGTCAACCAGTTCGAGAACATCGTAAATTCGGGACCTGTGACGATCAACGGTAACACTTATAATACGATTGAAGAATATTTCGAAAACATCGTAAAAGAAAACGAAACGGTAACCACGTTATCTTATAACACCACAAATAACGAGTTGACGTATACAGGTGAAAACGGAACTCCGGTAGTATTGAACTTAAACGAAGGATCAGCAGCTTATAACGCAGCAACCAACATACTGACATATACTAATGAAGCAGGGGTAGCAACACCTTTAAACCTAAACAACACCGGTTTAACGTACGATGCAACCACATCAATCTTAAGCTATTTAAACACATTAAGTGTAACACAAACAGTAGATTTAGGAGCGATCGTAAAAGCCAACGAAACCTTGACTACGTTAGCATACAATGCTACCAATAACGAATTAACCTATACAGGCGAAAACGGCACACCGGTAGTATTAAACCTAAACGAAGGATCGGTAGCATACAACGCAACAACCAACGTATTAACCTATACCAACGAAGCAGGAGTAGCAATCCCGTTAAACCTGAACAACACAGGCTTAACGTACGAACCGGCAACATCAACCTTAAGCTATGTAAACACCTTAGGATTAACCCAAACCGTAGATTTAGGAGCAATCGTAGCAGCAAACGAAACGTTGACTACGTTAGCATACAATGCTACCAATAACGAATTAACCTATACCGGCGAAAACGGCACACCGGTAGTATTAAACCTAAACGAAGGATCGGTAGCATACAACGCAACAACCAACATACTGACATATACTAATGAAGCGGGTTTAACAACTCCGTTAAACTTAAACAACACAGGCTTAACTTATGATGCAGCCACATCAACTTTGAGTTATGTAAACACCTTGGGTATAACCCAAACGGTTGATTTAGGAGCGATTGTAGCAGCAAACGAAACAAATACTGAACTTTCAATAGCTGCAGGAGCTTTAGTATATAAAAACGAGCAGGCAAATAATGCAAACGTTAATTTAATTTCTACTGATACTGGTAACAATATTACAGCAGGTACAGACGGTGCATTATTCGCTGCAGCTGTAGAACCTTGGAATGTACAAGGTACCACTGATAAAGCAACGCTAAATACGCAAAATATTTACCAAAACGGTAATGTAGGTATCGGAGATTTTACTACTAGAAACCCGATTACAAATTTAGACGTTCGCGGTGCTGCACGTATAGGTCAGCCAAATTTAGATGAAGTAAATGGTGTATCTACCATTGGGCAATTTTCGTTAGCTGCCGGATGGGATAATACAGTATCTGGGGTTGCATCTGCTGCTTTTGGGTCGTCAAGCAATGTTTCTGGAGAAAAATCTTTTAGTTTTGGACATATGAATACTGTTTCAGCGGGTAACTCGACTGTTATCAGTGGTTATTCTAATATAATTTCAGGTGTTGGTGCTAGTATGACTGGGGGTGTTAACAATGAGGTAGCAAGTGTAGCATCTGGTGCATTTGGACAGAATTTAGTTATAGGTTCTGGTCATAATTTTAGTTTTGCTTTTGGTTCTAACAATGCAATTACAGGAGTAATAAATAATCCTATAGGTTCTAATATTCCAAGATTTCAGATAGGAAATGGTAGTTTTGGCAATAACAGAAATGCCTTAACCATAATGGAAGATGCACGTACCGCTATTGGTGTATCAGGTACAGAAGTTGCGGCAAAACCAACAGAACTTCTAGATCTTGGCGGTACTGCAACAGCAGGGTTAGGAGGTGTTAAAATAAGAAACATCAACTCGGCGGCGTATACAGGTAATACAGCAACCGACAAAATGGTGGTAGCGGATGCAACAGGTGTTTTAAAAACAGTAGCAATCCCATCATCAATTAATATTTACAACGCCAACGGTACATTAACGGCTAACAGAACAGTAACTATGGGTGGAAATAATCTTACGTTTACTTCACCAGAAAGAGACATTATTTTTGATAGTAATGGGCGTATGGCCAATATTGCAAAACCTGGTTTTGAAGCGGATATATTTTTGAGTTCAGGTTCTGGAGCAACTTATAACCGATTTGATTTACAGTCTTTTTCAAATGGCCAAACTAATTTAACAGCAAGTGGGGCAGGAGCACAACAGTTATTGCTAGGTACACATGCTACTCAGGTTGCTGCACCATTGTTATTTTCAACAAGTGCAGGTGGTGGCGCTTTGGGAACAGAAAAAATGCGTATCACCGGTACTGGTAACGTAGGTATTGCTGCTAACGTTCCTACTGAGAAGTTAGACGTTGGACAAGGAAACGTACGTATTAGAGACATCAATTCAAATGCAGGTACTGCATCAGATAAAATTGTAGTTGCCGATGTAACGGGTATTTTAAAGACAGTAAGCTCAGTAACTGCTGCTCCTCAATTTTTCTATGCGCCGTCAATTGTATTGCCAACAAATCCGGCAAACCTTTCAAATGGTGTTACTTACAATGCCGGTACCGAAACATTTACAGTAAACTTACACGGTATTTATAGCAACCAGTTTGGTATGGCAGGAAATGTAGCGGGTGCAACTCGTACAGCTATTAAAAGTCCGACAGCAAGTACTTTATCTGTAATACCAGCAGCATCTTTAGAATATTTTGTAACGTATTTTGATAATACGGTTTTTGATCCAACAACCATTACGTTAAGTGATGCAGGTATTATGACTTATAAAGTGTTGCCTTCATCAACTGTAACCGAAAAAACATATATGAACATCGTATTTAAAGTGAAATAATTTTCATGTCTTAAAAGCAATTTTAGTTCTGTAAGATTCTTATATACTTACAGAACTAGTTGCAAAAGAGCAGATCAAACAACACTTTTAAAAATAAATACAATGAAAAAAATAGAAATATATAGAATCATTTTTGTCTTAACGTTTTTAATGACTTCCATAATGATTCATGCCCAAAACACTTATTATTGGATCGGGGGACAGGGAAACTGGTCGGATGTAAACCACTGGTCATTATCATCTGGTCATAGTGGTGGCGTATATGCGCCACAAGTTCCTACGGTACTAGATAACGTTGTTTTCGATGATAACTCAGGGTTTACATCTGCTAACAAAAGGGTAACTTTTAACACCACGGCAGCTTATGCTAACGATTTTAAGGTGCTAACTACTAGTGGTACAGCGCCAGAGTTTTATGCGGTGTCTACAAACATACCCTATATTAAAGGTAATTTTTCAATAACTGCCACTACGGTTTGGAATGCTACTACTGTATCATTTGGCACAAATAATAATGCCGAAAGCAATACTATTCAAACAAATGGGGTAGCCTTAAGGCGTGTTATTCTGGCCGACGGAGGTACAAAAAATTTAGCAGACCCACTTACCACTACGGATTATATTCAAATGGCGGCGGGTGTTTTTAAAACTTTAGGACACAAACTTGTAGCAGGGTCTTTTACAGGCACTGCAACAGCTACCACTGTAGACTTTGGAACTTCCGAGGTTGATTTGGCAATCCTTAATGCGTCAAACACAACAGTTACATCGGCTAATTCTATTAACATTCGTAATAACCCTGGAAGTAGTCCGGCGATAAGTGTAGCCGATAACTGTACGTTTAATAAGGTAACCGTGCAATTGGGTGGAAGTGTAATCACCTCTAATTCCACATTTAATGAACTAAATTTACTGGGTAATTCCGGTATTGGCGGTAATAACAGCATCGGTGTCCTTAATTTGGCGCCTGCTAAGCAATTTACTTTTAGTAATGGAACAACAACAACAATTGGTACACTAAACGCCATTACTCCCGATTGTATGGGCTTGATGGAAATAAGAAGTGGCACGGGAGCAACTATTCGTATCAACAGTGGAACGGTAAATGTACCTAATGTAATTATTACAGGAATCAATGCAACTGGTGGAGCTGTTTTTAATGCGATTGGTGTTGATAATGGCAATAATACCGGATGGAATTTTATATCGCCAGCTAGTAAAAATATTTATTGGGTTGGTACTGCATCCGATGGAAATTGGAATAATGCAGCTAACTGGTCTGCTACATCGGGAGGCGTGGGCGGTTACTGTGTTCCTACGCAATTTGACAATGTGTTTTTTGATGCGGGTTCTAACGTTAGCGTACCTATTAATATTAGTGGACAAGGCTATTGTAAAAATATAACGGTACAAGGTGTATCAGGTACGCCGAATTTTAATACGGGTACGCTCAATATTTTTGGTTCAAGTGTATGGCAAAATGGTATGCGCTACAATTTTACAACTTATTATAGTGGCGAAACACTTGGTTTAACCATTACCAGTAATGGCGTAAAGTTCTTACAAAGTGTATATTTTACAAAGAGAGCAGGCGGATGGACTTTTCAAGATGCATTTAGTACAGACAGGACCCTGTTTTTTCAAGCAGGAAGCCTAAATACGAATAATCAAGCTGTGGTAGTGGCACAAGAGTTTAATCAAAGTGGGGGGGTAAACGCAGATCTTGCTTTTCGTCAATTATTTTTAGGAAGTTCTAATATTACTGTTGGAAGATGGGTGTACACGCAAGGAAGCTTAAATGCGGGTACCAGCCATATCACAACCACTTTTACTGGATCAGATGCCTCGTATCCTACCTTTCATGCTACTAACCATACTTATTACAACATTACCCATACGGGAGCGGTTACTTATGTTATTTTGGGTAACACCATCTTTAATGATGTGGTGATTTTAGGAAGCAATACAAATACAGGTAATTCTACTTACCGTAAGCTACACCTCACCGGTGGTAAAAATTATTCATTTCAAAATAATTCTACTACCCGAATAAATGAAGAATGGCTTTATAGTACACCAGACTGTACTGGTCTTCCAATTTTAGCGGCTACTACAGCTGGAGGTGCCAGAGCAACCATTTCTATGCCAAATACAGCCAGTTCTGGCGGTGCACCTGGTGTGGTGGCTATCACCAACGTTAAGGTTCGTGATATTAACGTAACGGGTGGAGCTACTTTTACAGCAACAGGTGAAGATTTAGGAAATAATAATGGATGGGCTTCTATTTCTGCAGGTAGCCCACCTAAAACATTGTATTGGATTGGCGGAAACGGAGAGTGGACAGATGTAAATCATTGGACAACAAATAGCGATGGAACACCTTCAACGGATGCCTGTATCCCTACAATTTCTGATAATGTGGTATTTAATCAGTATTCTGGAACTACTGCTTTTACAGTTACCAATACAAGCGCATTAAATTCAGAATGTAACAATATGACTTGGACAAATGTACCAGCAGGTACAATTTTTACAGGGAATGATGTGTTTATTGGAGGTTCTTTGGTTACAGCCACCGGAATGCTATGGAGACCTAAAAATACCAACTTTACAGCAACTACAACTGGGCAAACAATTACTTTGAACGGCGTTAGTTTAGATGCTCCGGCGGTTAATACAATCTACGGAAACGTGAATTTTTCTGGAACTGGAGGATGGACATTTATAGATGATTTTAAATCTATGGGACGTGTATTGCTTTCTAAAGGAAACTTAAATACGAACGGAAAGAAAATGAGTGTATCTACTTTTAATTATCCTAGCAGTGGAAATCCAATCCCAACAACTGCTACTTTAAATATCAGCAATTCTATTATAGAAGCAGGTAGATGGAGTTTTAATAATACAAATATTACCGCAACTAATAGCCATATTTACATAACATCAGACAGGTTTCATTCTGCTAATGGGGTAACCTATAATAACGTAACTGTAGGAACAACCACAAATGTAGTAGTTTTTTACGGTAATGTCAGCTTTAATGAGGTTGTTATAAATTCAAATACACAGATAGATGGCAATAACACTTTTAAGAAATTAATCTTAACACCTAAGCAGTTAACTTTGAGTTTAGCTAGTGGTACTACACAAACTATACAGGATGAGTTGTTTATAAACGGAACACCTTGCGTTAGTTCTACAGTAAAGTCAGTTTCTGGTGTAGCAAATATTAACGTATTGGCAGGCAGAACCGAATTTGATTTTGTAAACGTTGCAGGTATCAACGCTTCTGGTTTGCCACTAACTTTCGATCGTAATTCGGTAGATAATGGGGGTAATAGCAATATTACTTTTAAAACTGGTACAGGGGGGTTAGTGGGCTTGGGTGCGGATTTAACCTGTAACGAAATTGATGCAACGATCTCTAGTACCTATACTTTAGACGCGAAAGGTTTTTACGGAGGTATTTCTACGATATATGAGTGGAAGAAAATAGCAGGAACGGGATCATCCGCTACCACTGTAATTGGAACAGGAAGTGTATTAGATATTTCTACTACCGGCTATGGTACTTACAGGGTTACTGTAAATTATGGCGGGACACCTAACTGTACAGTGTCAGATGATATTATCGTTTCCTCAAAAACAGCGGTGCCCACAGCACAGGGAACTCAGAAGATTTGTAACAACGCACAGGCTACAGTAGCTAAACTTGTTGCTACGGGAAGTAATCTTAAATGGTACGATGTAGCCAATGGAGGTACGGCTTTATTACCAACTACTTTATTAGTAAACGGAGCTACTTATTTTGTATCACAAACTGTTAATGGTTGTGAAAGTAATAGGATCGCAGTTCAAGTAGATTTAATTTCATGCGGAGTTCCTGTAAATTCAAATGTCAGAATGCGTGTTTCCCAATAAATAGAAAACTTATGAAAAAAAACTATATATCATTGATGTTGGTATTTGCGAGTTTAGGCATTTATGCGCAGCAGGCAGATCAGACGGTGAACCAGGGATTGTTAAAAGTAGACCCGGGCACGGAGGTATCCACATATTTCGATTTCAAGAACGAAGCCACGGGGGATGTATTGAACGACGGATCGATACACTTTTACGGGCATTACAATAACGAAGGTTTGTTCAGCTACACTACCAACAGCCGTACGGGTTATGTGGTATTTGAGGGGCTGATGCCGGGCATGCAGAAGATCGAAGGCACTTCACCAAGCAGTTTTTACGATGTATTGTTCAACAAACCACAAACGGATCATGCGTTTCATTTAACCAACGACATCGCCAATGCGGGTACCGTTAATTTAATGAACGGGGTTGTGTTGATGGACAAAGCCCAGGGCGGAGCCTTTGTGTTCTTAAAAGGCGCCAACCATATCAATACTTCAGATAGAAGCCATGTAAACGGCGAAGTCATAAAAAACGGCAACGAAGGTTTTAAATACCCGATAGGCGATGGCGGCTATTACCGTTTTGCAGGCATCTCTGCACCTGCACAGGAATCAGAGATCTACACGGGAGAATATTTGTTTGAAAACTCGAACAGCAAATACCCGCATGCCAGCCGCACAGGGGTATTGCAGGCAATCGACGATAAAGAATATTGGATCATCAACCAAAGCGTAAAAACCGATAATTCGGTAATCGTAACCCTATCATGGGATACGCGTACCACACCAAAAAGCTTTACCGACAATCCGGACTTACTACGCGTAGTTCGTTGGGACGACACCCAGAAATTGTGGGTAGATGAAGGAGGTGAAGTAAATCATTCAGAACAAACGGTAAGCACACCGGTAAATGTTGAAGGATTCGGAATCTTCACATTAGGAACAGTTAAAAAAACACTGCTGAACCCTGGCGAAGTAGTGATCTACAACGGTGTAACACCTGATGGCGACGGCATGAACGATTACTTCATCATCGACAACATCAACCAGTTTCCCAACAACAACGTAACGATTTACAACCGTTGGGGACGCAAAGTATACGAAACCCACAGCTATGACAGCAACGGCAACGTATTCCGCGGTTATGCGCAAGGCAATGCTATTGTGAACCAAGGCGAAAAACTTCCAACGGGAACGTATTACTATGTAGT
>NZ_FOVI01000072.1 GCF_900115115.1 Paenimyroides ummariense | reverse complement strand
CCGGTAAAAGAGAAATAGCTTCTAACGGCGTCCGTCCGTTTCTCAATCCGCTGTCCATAAAAAAAATACCCATGCTGGGCGATGCTACCTTCCAGCTGCTTTCAAGAATAGGTGTGCGCCAGATACACACACTGGCAGAAATGCCTGTGGAGGTACTGCAGCAGATGATCGGTAAAAACGGTATTGATTTGTGGAAAAAGGCAAACGGCATCGATTTCTCACAGGTAGAGCCTTATACCGAACGCAAGTCGGTCTCAACAGAACATACCTTTGATCAGGATACCATCGACCTGAACATGCTCCACGCGCTCATCAGCGGTATGGTAGAAAAACTGGCGTACCAGCTGCGCTGCGAACAATGGCTGGTTTCTACCGTAGTTGTAAAAATTCGTTATGCCAATTTTGATACCGAAACAAAACAGGCGAAGATAGCATATACTTCTGCAGACAACATCCTAACAAAAACGGTTCGCGAACTGTTTAACAGGCTCTACAGCCGCCGCATGCGTATACGTCTTATCGGTATCCGTTTTACGGGATTGGTACGCGGAAACCTGCAGATCAACCTCTTTGAAGATACGCAGGAACTGGCAGCTCTTTATCAGGCAATGGACCGCATCAAGAACAGGTTCGGATACGATAAGGTAGGTCGTGCTGCCGGGTTTAATTTTACAGCTAAAGAAAACAGGTAATTATGTATATAAACTGTCATTCCTACCACAGCCTCAGGTACGGTACTCTTTCGGTAAACAATCTCGTTTCTCAGGCACAAGCCTGTAATGTAAGGGTACTTGCACTTACCGATATCAATACGGTAACCGGAATTTACGATTTTGTAAAAGCATGTAAAGAGGCACATATAAAACCTGTTGTAGGAATGGAATTCCGATCAGATAATCGTTTGCTCTATATCGGGCTGACAAAAAACAATAACGGCATCGGCGAGATGTGCAGGCTGCTTACCGCACACAACTGTGATGGGGCTCAACTACCGCAAAAAGCACCGGAATTTGAAAATGTATATGTTATTTATCCTTTTTCAAACCACCCGAAGACACTCAGGCAGAATGAGTTTATAGGGGTCAGACCCGAACAGCTGAATTTTCTCATTCAGAAAGAGTGGCAGGAATACCTTCCCAAAATGGTCATTTGGAGTCCGGTGACCGTTTCAGGAAAAAACGAACACAACCTGCACAGGATCTTACGGGCAATTGA
>NZ_FOVI01000031.1 GCF_900115115.1 Paenimyroides ummariense | reverse complement strand
CCTCAAGTTAACAAAATTTGAGGACAATAAAAAAAATCCCCGACAAAAAACATGTCGGGGATTATACCAAAGACCTTTTTAGACAGCCTCTTTTTTATTTTAATCTATTTCTGATAATTTTTCAGGCTCTTGATTAGTATGAAATACCGCAGCAACTATCAATTCATTATTAAACTCATTGATTCTATAGAGAACTTTATAGTTTCTTATAATTATTCTACGGTATTTATTATTGTAATATTCTTTTTCGTTCTGATGTAAAAAATGTACAGATTTAGGCGCATTTCTTATATCTGAAATAACATTTTTGGCACTCTGAACAGATTGCTTTTTGATAAAATCAAAAATATCTTTTAAATCATTTTTTGCCTCATTGGTCCAAATAATTTTATAGGTCTTTTCAACCATTTTACCAAGTTTCTATTTCCTTTGCTAAATCTTCATCAGTTGTTATTCTTCCCGAATTATAATCTTCTTCTGCCCGTTCTAATTTTGCATTTAACTGTTCAATAGTAAAAGGTGTTCTGTTATCTGGATTATTAACTTTACGTTCTTCCTTTAATACTAATTCTTTTACTTTTTGAAGTAGCGATTCTTTATCAGTATTCAACAAGTACTGTATTAATTCTAATTTTATTGCTTGAATATCCATAATTTAAGCTGATTTTGGTAGGTAAATATACTGCTTTTTTAAACTTATAAATTCGTTTGTAGGATAAAATTAACAACATTAAATAAAAAAATAGTACTTTTGCCACGTTAACTAGCGAGGTTGAAAATTCGCTAAAAACAAAAAAAATGAAAGAAGAGATCCAGGCGCATGAGAATATTTTAGATTTTGTAGGTAATACACCGCTTATCAAATTAAAAAAAATATCTCAAGGTTTAAAAGGTAACTTTTTTGCTAAAGTGGAAGCTTTTAATCCGGGGCACTCATCAAAAGACCGTATTGCTTTGCATATTGTTGAAGAAGCAGAACGCAAAGGCATTTTAAAACCAGGTAGTATTATTGTTGAAACAACGTCGGGTAACACCGGTTTCAGCATTGCAATGGTCAGCATTATTAAAGGTTACGAATGTATTTTGGCGGTTTCGTCTAAATCATCGAAAGATAAAATCGATATGTTAAAGGCAATGGGTGCAAAAGTGTACGTTTGTCCGGCAAATGTATCTGCAGACGATCCTCGTTCATATTACAGCGTTGCAAAGCGTATTCATCAAGAAACTGCAGGTTCGGTTTATATCAACCAATATTTTAACGAACTGAATATCGATGCGCATTACAAAACCACAGGTCCTGAAATTTGGAAACAAACCAACGGCAACATAACACATTTGGTTGCTTGTTCTGGTACAGGCGGAACGATCTCGGGAACTGCGAAATTTTTAAAAGAACAAAATCCGAACATCCGCATTTTAGGTGTTGATGCTTTTGGATCTGTTTTAAAGAAGTTTCACGAAACGCATGAATTTGATCCGAACGAGATTTACCCTTACCGAATTGAAGGAATGGGAAAAAATTTGATTCCTACAGCAACAGATTTTTCTGTGATCGATCAGTTTATGAAAGTTACCGATGAAGATGCAGCACACACAGCACGCGAAATATCTAAAACAGAAGGTATTTTTGTAGGATATACATCGGGCGCGGCTTTTCAGGCTGTTCGTCAGTTCGATGTGGAAGGTGAATTTAACGCAAACAGTAATGTAGTTGTGATTTTCCCTGATCACGGATCGCGTTATATGAGTAAAATTTACAGCGACGACTGGATGCGTGAACAAGGTTTTTTCGACAATCAAAAAGTGGAACAAAACGATATTGAATACGTAAAGTAAGAAATCAGACAATAGAGAATAGATAATAGATAAAGAGGAAAGCGAAAGTTTTCCTTTTTTTATTGTTTCAACTTAAAACTTCTAACCAAAAACTTCACATCTTTTGTAACATTTAAGTAAATAGTTGTACTTACATTAAAATCAATTTAGAAAAATTACAATAAAAATCGATAAAAAAATAGGTTATGAGTCTAAAAATTTCGGGGTTAACAAAAACCTACAAAAACGGCGTTAAAGCGTTAGATAATGTAAATTTAGAAATAGGCAAAGGTATGTTTGGTTTATTGGGTCCAAACGGTGCGGGAAAATCATCGTTAATGCGTACCATTGCTACGTTACAAACTCCGTCATCGGGTTCGGTAACTTTTAATGATATCAATGTTTTAGAAGATAAAAATGCCTTGCGCAGAGTTTTAGGTTATTTGCCACAGGAATTTGGAGTTTATCCAAACATGTCGGCAGAAACATTGTTAGATTATTTTGCTCAATTAAAAGGCATCACAAAAAAAGACGAACGCAAAAAAATTATCAAAGAAGTTTTAGAACTAACTAATTTATACGATGTTCGATCTAAAAGCGTTAGCGGATATTCGGGCGGTATGAAACAACGTTTTGGTATTGCACAGTTGCTTTTAAACAATCCGCAATTAATTATTGTTGATGAACCAACTGCCGGACTGGATCCTGCGGAACGTCACCGCTTTTTGAATGTTTTGCGTGAAATTGGTGCAAACCATACCGTGATTTTCTCGACCCATATTGTGGATGACGTTCGTGAATTATGTAACGAAATTGCTATTTTAAACGGCGGTAAAATTTTGTTTGAGGGTACACCTACAAGTGGCGAAGAATTATTAGATGGAAAAATTTGGAGAAGAACCATTGAACGTGCCGAGTTTGATGAATACAACCAAAAACACAACATTCTTTCATCGAACTTTAATCCGGATAATACTCTAAATATTCGCGTATATAGCGATGCACAGCCAAACGAAACCTTTATTCAGGCAAAACCAATTTTAGAAGACGTTTATTTTGTTTCATTAAAAAAAGATAACTAATGCTGGGAACTATTTTTAAATTTGAAACAAAACGCTGGTTTAAAAACTGGCAGTTTTATTTATACTTTTTAATATTTTTTGCGCTTGCTTTTACTTTAATGGCAGATGCTTTAGGATATTTTGATACTTTTGGAACAACAACTGCATCTAACACCATAATAAACTCGCCTTTAGCAATTAATGCTATCATTGGTTCATTGTCAACTTTGGTGAATTTTATCATACCAACAGTTATTGGTGCTACGGTGTATCGCGATTTTAAATACAATTCGCATACCTTGCTATTTGCTTACCCTTTTAATAAATTTCAATATTTAATGGGTAAATTCTTTAGTGGTTTTTTAGTTACAATCTTTATCACTTTATCTATTGGTTTAGCATTTTTAATAGCATCGGTACTACCATTTGCAAACCCTGATCTGTTAGGACCCATAAAAATTGCGGCATACTTTCAAAGCTATATACTATTTGTAGTTCCAAATACATTTTTTATAGGAGCTCTAATTTTTATGTTAGTTACCTTAACACGCAACCAATACATAGGTTTTATTTTTGTTATTATTTTGCTTATTGCCCGTATTTTATTATCTAACTTAACAAATAATGTTGATGATAAATTTTTGGTTTCGTTAATAGAACCTTACGGCAACGAAGCTTTAAGTTATGTTACAAAATATTGGACGATCGATGAGCAAAATACTTTAATGATTCCGTTAGATGATGTAATTATTTACAACCGTTTAATATGGATTGGTGTAGGTATTTTAGCCTTAGCCGTTACGTATTTTTCATTCTCTTTTTCGCAATCACCAATATCTATCGGTAAAAAAAGAAAAGCAGAACGTGTTACAAAAAACAATTTTGGAAGCATTGTAAAAGTCAATTTACCAAAAGTTAGTTACAACTATTCGTTCGTATCGTACTTAAAAACGGCTTTTCGATTATCTAAATTAGAGTTCCAAGCAATCATAAAAAACTGGATTTTTATTACCTTAATGGTTATCATAATGATCTGTATTGTTGTTTCTGGTTACACTTTAGGACAAAGTTTAATGGGTACGCGCACCTTACCTGTTACGTGGAAAGTTATTGAATTAATTAATGAATTTATTGGCTTTTTCTTACCAATTATTGTTTTCTTGTTCTCGGGTATTTTACTGAACAATTCTGCATCTTCTCGTATGAATTTATTGATTGATTCTACACCGGTACCTAATTGGAGTTTGTTTTTATCAAAATTTATTGCTTTAGTACAAATGGTAGCCGTGGTATTTTTAATTACTATTGTATCGGGCATAATAATTCAGATTTACTACGGATATTATAATTTTGAAATTGGTCAGTACATAGCAAACTTTTTTGGATTTAAACTAATATCCTACACCGTTTTAATTCTGTTTGCTTTATTTATTCAATCGTTTTTCAAAAATTATCTAATTGGTTTCTTTGTTATTCTAATAGCACAAATGCTTCCAATGGGATTAAGTAAGTTAGGAATAGAACAAGCTGTTTTCAGTTTTAATTCAGATCCGGGTTACAGTTATTCAGACATGAATGGTTTTGGAATTGTACGCGGATATTTCTACTACAAACTGTATTGGCTGCTTTTTGGTTTTGTATTGTACGGTTTAACATTATTATTTTGGCGCAGAGGCATTATTTCAAGCGCAAAAGAACGTTTACAAGTATTTGCAAAACGTTTTAAAATGCCAATTGCCGTTCCGTTAATTATTACAACTTTAGCATTTGTTGGTTTAGGATACGCTTTGTACTATCAAGAAGTAAAGCTGGAACCTTACTACACTTCACAAGATATTGAAAAACAAAGAGTCGAGTACGAAAAGAAATACAAGAAATTCGAAAAATATGCACAACCACGTATTGTTGATGTAAAGGTTAACATGGATATTTTGCCGAACGAACGCAATTATAAAGCGGTTGTTAATTATGTAATGGTGAATAAATCTGAAAAAGCGATTGATTCTCTTTTCATTAATTACGGAAAAAACTTCCAAAGCATTAAATTCAATAAAGATTATCAATTGGTTAAAAATGATACGGTTATGGAATTTGATATTTACCGATTAAATCAACCTTTAAATCCGGGCGATTCGTTAAAAGTTGAAATGGTTGTTCAAAACCAATCAAATACTTGGTTACAAGATCGCTCGCCTATCATGGAAAACGGAACGTTTATAAACAACAGTATTTTTCCGAGTTTTGGATATAACGATGGGGTTGAAATTCAAGATAACGATGTCCGTAAAAAATACAACTTGGCTCCACGCGAACGTATGGCTGCGACAGATGATCCGGAAGCGCGTAAAAACACTTATATTTCAAACGAAGCCGATTGGATTACTTTTGAAACAACGGTAAGCACAGCGGGCGATCAAACGGCAATTGCTCCAGGATATCTTCAGAAACAATGGCAGAAAGACGGCAGAAATTATTTCCATTACAAAATGGATCAGAAAATGTTGAATTTTTATGCTTTTAATTCGGCAAGATATGAAGTTAAAAAAGAAAAATGGAACAACCTGAATTTGGAGATTTACTATCATAAAGGTCACGAATACAATTTGGATCGAATGATGGAAGCTTTGAAAAAATCGTTGGCTTATTACAGCGAAAATTTTGGCGAATACCAGCACAAACAAGCTCGTATCATTGAATTCCCTAAAACTATGGGAACTTTTGCGCAGGCTTTTGCTAACACCATGCCTTTTTCTGAAGCTATTGGTTTTATTGCCGATGTAGATGAAGACGATCCAAACGGTGTTGATTATCCGTTCTCTGTTGTATCACACGAAATGGCGCATCAATGGTGGGCTCATCAGGTAATTGGTGCCAATGTTAAAGGTGCCACTTTATTGTCTGAATCGTTATCGGAATACAGTTCGTTAAAAGTTTTAGAGAAAGAATACGGCAAATTCCAGATGCGTAAATTCTTAAAAGATGCGTTAGACAGTTATTTAAGAGGAAGAACATGGGAAGATAAAGAGGAAAATCCGTTAATGTACAACGAAAATCAGCAGTATATTCATTACAACAAAGGATCATTGGTATTGTATGCCATGAGCGATTATTTGGGCGAAAAGCGTTTTAATGATATATTGAAAGAATATGTTGCCAAAGTAAAATTCCAAGAAGCTCCGTACACAAATTCTATAGAGTTTGTAAATCATTTAAAAGCAAATACTCCGGCGAATTTACAGTATTTAATTACTGATATGTTTGAAACTATAACATTGTATGACAATAAGGTTGATAAAGTTGAAGTAAAACCTTTGAAAGATGGTAAGTATCAGGTTGATATTTCTTTTATCGTTTCAAAATACAGAACTTCTCCAAAAGGTACGCAAATTTATAAAGATGCGAACGGAAAAACTTTAACAGGAAAAGATGGTAAGAAAGAAATAAATTCCTATCCTTTAAACGATTATGTTGAAGTGGGTGTTTTTGGAGAAAAAACCATGAAAGGGAACCACGAATACGAAAATGAAATTTACAACAAAAAATACCTAATAAATAAGGTAAACAATAAAGTAAGCATCATTGTTGATAAAAAACCGGTTGAAGTGGGTGTTGATCCATACAACAAGTTAATCGACAGAGATTCTAACGATAACCGTAAAAAGGTTAATTAATAAACTAAAAAACGCCATTCAAATTGAATGGCGTTTTTTATTTCAAATTCTTTATAAAATCGGCGTTAACCTTAAAAAAGTCATCAACTAAAACGCTGGCACCTTCTAAATTCTGAAGTTTTGAGTTTTCACTGTTGTATCCCAAACAATAAATTCCGGCAGCACAAGCAGCTTTCACTCCGTTTGTACTATCTTCAATCACAATACATTCTTCAATTTTATTTTTAGATAAAGAAGCTGCGTGTATAAAAATCGTAGGATCGGGTTTTGATTTCACGAAATCCTCACCACTAACTTTATGCGTAAAATAATGGTTCAAATTAAATCGATTAAAAACTCGACTAATAGTACTTTTTGAAGCCGATGATGCCAAGATCAATTCTACATCGCTTGCATGTAGATCCTTAATTAAATTTTCAACTCCGGCAATCAGTTCCAAATCGGGTTTCGTATCAAAAGCATCATTAAAAAGAGAACGCTTTCTCTGTATTAAATCTTCTACTTCATGATCCAATCCAAACTGATCTTTTATTTTTTGAAACACATTTCTTGTCGAATTTCCTGTAAAAGTAGCATACAATTCTTCCGAAACATCAATTCCCAATTCTTCAAAATGCTTAAAATAAGCGTATTTATGTACAGGTTCTGTATCAACAATCACCCCGTCCATATCAAAAATAACGGTTTTAACCATAATTATCAAACGTTTATGCAAAGGTACATAAAGCCAGCGAAAAAAAAGTATTTCACAACCAACATATAAATCGTAACTTTGTTGGCTTATTTAAATAAAAAATGCGTTTACACAGAAATTTGGTTTTTGCAGTTATAGATTCGCTTTTAAGTATATTTAACGATGGGGAATATGCGGATAAAGAAGTTGCAAAAGCTTTAAAAAGAGATCCTCGCTGGGGGGCTAAAGACCGCAAGTTTGTTGCCGAAACCATATACGAAATTGTTCGTTGGAAAAGATTATATACTGAAATTGCCGAGGTTAAAGATCCTTTTACCCGTGAAGATATTTGGAGAACCTTTGCCGTTTGGGCAGTTTTACGTGGTATTACCCTACCCGATTGGAAATATTTTGAAAATACACCGGTTCGTAGAATTAAAGGAAAATTCGACGAATTATCTAAAATTAGAAAATACCGTGAATCAATTCCTGATTGGATGGATGAATTAGGTGTGAAAGAATTGGGCGAAGAAGTTTGGACCAAAGAATTAGCCGCTCAAAATCAGCAGGCGAATGTTGTTTTAAGGGTTAATACGTTGAAAACTACGAAACAACAATTGCGTGCACAGTTAATGGATTTGGATATTGAAACGGAGTTTCATGATAAATATCCCGATGCTTTAATTTTGAAGGAACGCGCAAACGTTTTTATGACGCCGCTTTTTAAGGAAGGATTTTTTGAAGTACAAGATGCTTCTTCGCAAAAAGTTGTTCCTTTATTAGATGTTCAGCCAGGAATGCGTGTTGTAGATACGTGTGCAGGTGCAGGTGGAAAAACATTGCATATCGCAGCTAAAATGGAAAACAAAGGGCAGATTATTGCCATGGATTTATATGAAAGCAAGCAAAAGCAGTTAAAAATTCGTGCCAAACGTAACGGCGTCTTTAATGTGGAATATCGTATTATAGATTCAACCAAAGTAATAAAAAAATTACACGATAAAGCAGACCGTGTGTTGATTGATGCTCCTTGTTCGGGCTTGGGTGTTTTAAAACGTAATCCGGATAGTAAGTGGAAACTGCAACCTGAGTTTATCGAAAATATAAAACAAACACAGCAAGAAGTTTTAGAAAATTATTCTAAAATGGTAAAAGTGGGTGGTAAATTGGTTTACGCAACCTGCTCTATTCTGCCATCGGAAAACGAAAAACAAATTAACCATTTCTTAAAAACCGATTTTGGTAAAAACTTTAAGTTTGTAACAGACGAAAAAGTAATGGCTCATCAATCAGGTTTCGATGGTTTTTACATGTGTTTAATGGAACGTGTTAAATAATTTTTACATATGAAAAAAAATATCTTTTTATTTTTATCTTTTATTGCGTTTACGCAATTATTTGGGCAAACAATTCCGGCATATTATAGTAGTATTGATTTTACTTTAACGGGCGTACCTTTAAAAAATCAGTTAGCTACTTTAATTACAAATACTCATACAAATGAGTTAACCTATGGTGAATTGTGGAATGCATTAAAAATAGTTGATGAAGATCCTGCAAATAATAGCAATGTAGCTCTTATATATGGTTGGCCAAATACAACTACCGGTCAGCATGCCATAACAAGATCTAAAAACAGTAACGGTGGTAATAGTGGTGATTGGAATAGAGAACATACTTATGCAAAATCTTTAGGAACACCTGCCTTAGGTGAATCAGGCCCTGGTTCAGACGCACATCATTTACGAGCAAGTGATGTTCAATGGAATAATGCTAGAGGTAGTAAGAAATTTGCTGCAGGAACCGGTAATTCTGGATCTGTAGGCGCAAATTGGTATCCAGGTGATAATTGGAAAGGAGATGTAGCTAGAATGATGATGTATATGTATGTAAGATATGGTACAAGATGTTTACCCGCAAATGTTGGTGTTGGTTCTACGGTAGGAACTCCTGATGGTATGATTGATTTATTTTTACAATGGAATGTAGAAGATCCTGTTTCTCAAATTGAAATTCAAAGAAATAATTATTTAGGTGGCAACGGAACATATGCTCAAGGAAATAGAAATCCATTCATAGATAACCCTTATCTTGCTACTGTAATTTGGGGAGGCACTCCAGCAGAAGATAAATGGGGATTATTAAGCACCAACAAAGCTGAATTGGTTGAGTTTAATGTGTATCCGAATCCGACACCTACAAATACAATATTCATCTCTACTAAAGAAAAAATCGATTTAATTACGGTTTATAGTTTAGAAGGAAAATTAATTAAGAAAGTATCAAACCCACAATTTAATGACGAAGTTTTCACTATTAATCATTTAAAAAGTGGAACATACATTCTAAAACTTACAAGTGGAAAGAAAGCAACTACAAAGAAATTTATAGTTAAATAACAAAAACTCCGATCGGCTGATCGGAGTTTTTTAATTTACAGGATAGCCTTTATCTATCCAATCTACTTTTATATTCTTTGGTATATTTAAAAGCTTTGCGTTTTTATAACCTAAATCTACCAGCATTTTAAATGCCGGGCGAATATTCGGACATTTATCAAACGGACAACAACCGCAATACAAAACAACCTCTTTATCTTTAGGTATCTTTTTTAAGTATTGCTTCAACGCTTCTAAATTTTTAGCATCTTTAGCTGCACCAGCGTTGAATGAGTTTTTTATAACAGCGTCAGGACCAATGTTAATTACAAATGTATTTTTCATTTTATTCTGCCGAATTTTATCTGATAATACTTTTGTCTCCATTAACTGTTTCGGTGTCCAAACATCGGTAAAACTTTGAGCCGATATTCCGTTTAAAAATCCAAAAAACAGTATAAATAAAATGATAACTTTTTTCATAATGATAAAATTAATCACGCATACTGTCGAAAAACTCTTCGTTTGATTTGGTATTTTTGATACGATCATGAATAAACGTAATTGCTTCTACAGGATTCATATCTGCCAGAATATTGCGTAAAACAACCATTTTGCTGTTTGTGAAACGATCTTGTAATAAATCATCTCGACGGGTTGACGATGAAGTTAAATCAACAGCAGGGAAAATACGTTTGTTCGCAATTTTACGATCTAACTGCAATTCCATATTACCTGTTCCTTTAAATTCCTCGAAAATAACATCGTCCATTTTAGAACCTGTATCGGTTAAAGCCGTAGCAATAATCGTCAACGATCCGCCATTTTCAATGTTACGTGCCGCACCAAAAAAGCGTTTTGGTTTTTGTAATGCATTAGCATCAACACCACCAGACAACACTCTACCCGATGCCGGCTGAACCGTGTTATACGCACGCGCCAAACGTGTAATAGAATCTAACAAAATAACTACATCGTGCCCACATTCAACCAAACGTTTTGCTTTTTCCAAAACCATATCGGCTAATTCAACATGGTAACGCGCTTCTTCGTCAAACGTAGATGCCACAACCTCTGCACGTACATTACGCTGCATATCGGTAACCTCTTCCGGGCGTTCATCAATCAATAAAACAATCTGGTAAACTTCCGGGTGATTGTCTGCAATGGCATTGGCAATTTCTTTCAACATCATGGTTTTACCAGTTTTAGGCTGTGCCACTATCATACCGCGCTGCCCCTTACCTATTGGCGCAAAAAGATCGATAATACGTGTTGAAAGTTTGGAATTATTACCCGATAAATTGAATTTATCTTTAGGAAAAAGTGGCGTTAAATGCTCGAAGGAAGGACGATCACGAACCTCATCAGGCTCATGTCCGTTGATTTTTGTGATACGAACTAATGGAAAATGTTGCTCGTTCCCTTTTGGCGGACGAACAATTCCTTTAATGGTATCGCCCTTTTTTAAACCAAACAAACGAATTTGCGATTGCGAAATATACACATCGTCTGGAGACTTACGGTAATTATAGTCCGATGAACGTAAATAACCGTGCGAACCGCCATCTTTTGGAACTTCTAAAACGCCTTCGCATTCAATAATTCCTTCAAACTCGTAATCAGGATCGCGGTAATTTTGCTTTTTCTGATTCGGATTTTGGTTTTTATTTCTGTTTTGATTTGGATTCTGAATTTGTTTTTCAGCCACCACAACAATTTCTTCAGCAGGAATTTCGGCAACAACATCATTTTCAGCTTTTATTGGTTCAGCTTGAACCTGCGGCTGATTGTTAGTTTTGTTACGTTGGTTTTGATTTTTATTCTGAGGTTTGCGTTGCTTTTCGGCAGAGGGATTTTGAGGAGCAGCAGTTGTAACTTCTTCTGCAACAGGTTGCGGATTTTCAGGTAAAGAAGGTTGTTCTGTTTGCTCTTCAGTTGCATTGTGAATACGCTTTCTTTTTTCCTTTTTTTCAGTTGGTTGGTTGCTTACCGCAGGTTCTTCTTTTACAGGAGTTTCTGCTTTAGGCTGATTCTTCTGAAATTCATCTTGCAATTTTAAAATAGTGTCAATTAATTCATCTTTTTTAAGATTGAGCTTTTCCACACCAATTTTCTTAGCTATTTCTTTAAGTTCGGGCAATTTCATACCCTTTAACACATTTTTGTCAAACATAAATTATGACGTTGTTGTTAGATATTATTATTGTGATTTTTCTTAAGAGAAGGATATCTGTTAAGGATAGAAAGCTCGAACAATGAAGAAGTTACGATTTTCTAATGCAATATTACAATTTTTTTTTAAATATCAATGTTTTTTAATGAAATTTAGTGTTACTTTTGTAATCAAATAAATAGTAATGATTCAGAGAATACAATCGGTTTATTTAGCATTGGCATTTATTATTGCAGGACCTTTATCCCTAATTTTTCCTTTATGGAAAGATGCAAACGGGATAGATTACCATGTTGGGCAAAGTACCTTATACACGTTGATGTTTGGTGCAAGTGCTGCTTTAAGTGTTATTTCGATTTTCTCTTACAAAAAAAGACAAACTCAATTTGTTTATAACAGGTTGAACATGATATTGAACTTTATATTACTAGGATTATTTGTGTATCAATCGCTAAATTTATCTGGAGAAACTTTAGTTTCAGAGAAGGGTATTGGGATGTTTCTTCCTATCGGATCTATCATTTTGCTGGCATTAGCCAACAAAGCCATAAAGAAGGACGAAGATCTTGTAAAATCTGCAGATCGTATACGATAAACCTTTCATCTTAGTTTATTAGTGCGTTAAAAAATCCGACCAATGGTCGGATTTTTTTGTGGGTATAATTTTAGTTTTTATAGTAATACAAATATCTGTAACCTCCGGAATTTACATTTCCATATTGAATAATTTCTGGATAATGATCTTGTCTAACTTTGAATTGAACGTTTGAAGGTGGAACAACTAAACCATTTTGATCTTGGGATTTCTTTACAAATGTTGCGTGTGTATTAATATACATGTTATGAGTAAAGTATCCATCTAAAAGCTCCAATAAACCATCATAGCTGCTATTATAAATTTCTGAACTAAATAAAGCCAGATATTGCATTTTAGTATTAATAGGCAATAAATTCCTTTCGGGATTGTATACATTTTTAGGTGTAGTATATTCTATATTTCCTACCTTGATAATATTATATTCGTTCGTCTGTGCTTGATTTAAAAAATACTGTTCTGTTTCAGGTGTATAGTTTAATGATTTACTAATAACTTGTTCATCATTTACATAAAGATCCACTTTAACATTATTTAATTCATTTTCATTATTGTAATCATGATCAAATACAAATTTAAATTTATTAGAATACCAATCGTGTTTATTCACTTCAATTGTTCTAATATCAACAAATCCATTCTCTGCATAACTAAAAGACTGTTTAACCTCCATTAAAGAAGGATTTACCGGTGTTGTTTTAGTTTCATACTTATAAGTCATACCTGGTAAATTAGGCGAAAAACTAGAATAATCCGCGTAATAGTACATTTTCATAGAATCTAATTTTACATTCGTTGAAGTTGGTGTTGATAAAGTTGCACCCACTCCCATTGCCTGCGTATTATCTATATTTGGAAATTCTGACGTATAGTTTTCTATAATTTCTGCATCATCATTATTACAGCTAAATAATAAAACCGACAAGAATGCGACTGATAAGTATTTGTTTTTCATAAGATTGTTATTTTAAAACATAAATATAAACAAAAAACCTCAAACATTACTGCTTGAGGTTTTTCGCATTTATGAAAAAATCTATTACTTTACTTCTTCGTAATCTACATCTTGTGTAGCATCGCCGCCGTCTTGGTTTGGTTGTGCTTGTTGTGCACCACCTTGCTGACCGTCTGCTTGTGTTTTGTACATTTCTTCTGAAGCTGCTTTCCAAGCTTCGTTGATTTTGTCTAAAGCCGGTTGAATTGTTTCTACATTACGCGTTTCGTATGCTTTTTTCAATTCTTCCAATGCACCTTCGATGTTCGATTTGTTTGCGTCTGACAATTTATCGCCAAACTCTTTCAATTGTTTTTCGGTTTGGAAAATCATTCCGTCTGCCTCGTTCAATTTATCGGCAGTTTCTTTCACTTTTTTATCTGCTTCAGCATTCGCTTCTGCTTCCTGCTTCATTTTTTCGATTTCTTCCGGAGTTAATCCTGAAGAAGCTTCGATACGGATATCGTGTGATTTTCCTGTTCCTTTATCGGTTGCCGATACTTTAATGATACCGTTTGCATCAATATCAAAAGTAACTTCGATTTGTGGCACACCGCGTTGTGCTGGTGGTAAACCGTCTAAGTGGAAACGACCAATTGTTTTGTTATCGTTTGCCATTGGGCGCTCACCTTGCAATACGTGAATTTCTACACTTGGCTGATTATCTACAGCCGTAGAAAACACTTGCGATTTTTTTGTAGGAATGGTTGTATTCGATTCGATTAACTTCGTGAAAACACCACCCATAGTTTCAATTCCTAATGATAAAGGTGTAACGTCTAATAACAATACGTCTTTCACATCACCAGTTAATACACCACCTTGAATTGCAGCACCTAAAGCAACAACTTCGTCTGGATTTACTCCTTTTGATGGTTTTTTACCGAAGAATTTTTCTACTTGTTCTTGAATTACCGGAATACGTGTTGATCCACCTACCAAGATTACCTCATCGATATCAGAGATTGATAAACCTGCATCTTTCAATGCTTTTTCACAAGGTTTCATTGAACGTTGTACTAAATCGTCTGCTAATTGCTCGAATTTTGCACGAGTTAACGTTTGCACCAAGTGTTTTGGTCCTGTAGCTGTAGCTGTTACGTATGGCAAGTTGATTTCAGTTTGAGCTGAAGATGACAATTCAATCTTAGCTTTCTCTGCAGCTTCTTTTAGACGTTGTAATGCCATTGGATCCTGACGTAAATCTACACCTTCTGCACTATTAAATTCGTTTGCTAACCAGTTAATAATTACTTGGTCAAAATCGTCACCACCTAAATGTGTATCTCCGTTTGTTGATAAAACTTCGAAAACTCCGTCACCTAATTCTAAGATCGAGATATCAAATGTACCACCACCTAAATCGTAAACAGCAATTTTCTTGTCTTGTCCGCCTTTATCTAAACCGTAAGCTAACGCAGCAGCAGTAGGCTCGTTGATAATACGCATAACTTCCAATCCAGCAATTTGACCAGCTTCTTTAGTTGCTTGGCGTTGTGCATCGTTAAAATATGCAGGAACCGTAATAACCGCTTGTGTAACTGTTTGTCCTAAATAATCTTCGGCAGTTTTTTTCATTTTTTGAAGCGTCATTGCCGATAATTCTTGTGGCGTATATAAACGTCCGTCGATATCAACACGTGGCGTATCGTTATCTCCTTTAACTACTTTGTAAGCAGTGTGATCTAATTCTTTTTGAACTTTAGAGAATTTTTCACCCATAAAACGTTTAATAGACGCTATGGTTTTTGTAGGGTTTGTTACTGCCTGGCGTTTTGCAGGGTCACCCACTTTAATTTCACCGCCTTCAACAAAAGCAATTACAGACGGTGTTGTTCTTTTACCTTCTGCATTTGGAATTACCACAGCTTCGTTACCTTCCATTACAGCAACACAAGAGTTGGTAGTTCCTAAGTCAATTCCAATTATTTTACTCATATCTTTTTATATATTTTATTTTGTATTTATTGTTTTTGTGATTTGTTCACGGTTTCTAATAGTCAATTGTTGTGCCTAAATTAAAAAGTATAAAAAAATGTCAGAAAAAGTAACTTTTCTGACATTTTAAACTTGTTTATTATATTTATTTATGACAAACTGACACAATTATTACTTAATAATTATTTTATGTGACTTAATAATTTCATCATTACGATAAAACGAAATAGCATAAACACCTGCTGCAACGTTTATTGAGACCTCATTTTTTTGTTGGGCTATTTTACCTTCATAAATTTTTCTACCCGATTCATCGAATATTTTGTAAGTGGTTCCAAACAAATACCCGTCAACTTCAATTATAAATTGACCATTAGAAGCATTTGGATAAATAGCAAAACGTAAATTAGGTGCGGTACCAGTACCTGGCTGTTCTATTTCATCTTCATTAATTTCAGCATTTGAAACCAAAATAACAAAACCTTCAACTTGCTTATTTTCATCCTTTTTGAACAGTGCGTTATACTCAGGTATTTCCATTTCATTAATATATGCTCTTGCTCCATTTTCACCAACAGCGTCATTATAGATTCCATTAGTTACAATATAATTTCCTTTTTGATCTAAACCATAGAAAGATGTTGTAGCTTCACTTCGAGCTATATGTAGTTTTTTTAATTCTTTATCATTAAACATAATAATACCTTGCTGAGTATTAACAATACCTTGCTGGCTATTACGAGGTATAAAATCAAGTTCGTCACCATTTTCTAACACAATTTTATTTGTACCACCCATTGTTGCGTATTTCATACCTTCTTTATAGTAAAACTTTTCTATTCTGCCTGCATTTTCTATTGTTTTTATCCATTTTAAATTTCCATTTAAGTCATATTTACCTATAAAAGAAAGAAATGAGTGTCCATTTTGATATTTTGGCGATTCATAAAGCATTTCTTTTCCGTTGATATTTAAATTTTTTTCGCCTAAAAACATAGCACCAATATACAAGTTATCTTTAGTATCAATTAACATACCTCTTGCATCATTAAAATCAGTCTTTTTACCCCAAACATAATTTCCCTCTTTGTCTATTTTTACAATAAATCCAGAGACATCAGGAACGCTGGGAAAAAGATAATCAGATTTTACGGTATATTTTTTTTTAATTGGATCTAAATTGAGTGTCCCTTTAAATTGTCCTGTAAGATAAATGTTGTTATTTTTATCTAAATCAAATTCTAACATCCAAGCAGCTGTATCGGAATCTAAAACAAAATGCTGAAGAACTTTAAAACTTTTAGAATACTTTACATAAAATGCTGTTTCTTGATAATCTACATAATAATTGTTAGATCTGTTTTTTCCATCAAAATTAATACTACCTTTAAAATTACCACTAATATGGTAATTACCTTCTTTGTCAATGATGAATTTTTCAACAAAAATATGATCTAACCCACCATTTTCGATAAATAAAACATTATCGATTCTTTTAAATCTCCCATTTAAGTCATATTGCGCAACAAACAAACTTTGATAATCATCAGAATATATTTTATAATCAGGTTTATCAAAATTTGGGGCTCCAACTCTATCTTCAAATAATTTATTTATAATATAAATAGTGTTTCCTTCTATCTTAACATACAGTGGGTAAAGTAAGTGGTTTCTATCATTAGGTAAAGCTTTTACCCATAATAATTTACAATTTATATCATATTTTACAATACCAAAAGAATGATCTTGTTGTTTAGTAGCAGGGTTGATATAATAATATTCGTTTGATGAATTTATGTCGAAATCGAATCCTTTTTCAAAAGTTCCAACAAAATACAGATTTTTCTCACCGTCAAATTGCCATGAATTTCCATTATGTATAGGTTGTTCATAATTGTCATACCACTCTAAATTAGGTTGCGCAAACAAACCATTAATACAAAAGCAATAAATAAAAATTAAAAGTATCTTTTTTATCATAATTTATAATTTTTACTAATTAAAAATCAATTATTTCTGTGAAATTTAAGAAATTTATTTTATAACAGCAATATTAAAAATAACTTATTGTTATTCCGTATATTCGCTTTATTAATTGTTTGATTTTTATGGAATGTATTTCGGTTTTTGATATGTTAAAAATTGGCGTTGGCCCATCGAGTTCCCACACATTAGGACCTTGGAGAGCCGCCGAACGCTTTATTGCCGAATTAAAAGATTTGAATATTTTTGATAAAACAGAACGTGTTACCGTTGATTTATACGGATCGCTTTCGTTAACCGGAATTGGTCATGCTACCGATTTGGCTGTAATGTTGGGGTTAAGCGGTGCCGATCCTGAATATGTTCCTATTGATGATATTTCTGGAATTATCGATCAAATCAAACAAACAAATATCTTAAATCTGGGAAATGCTGTTCAAATACAGTTTAACCCAAGCGAAAACATTGTTTTCAACAAAAACTTTTTACCTTTTCATGCCAACGGTTTGTCTTTCACGGCATTTTACGAAGGTAAAGAATATGTATCAACCTTCTACTCTATCGGTGGCGGATTCGTTGTAAAAGAAGAATCAGCAGCAAATACAGAAAAAGACGAAATTAAAGCGACTTTCCCTTTTCCTGTTGATAAAGCCGATGAACTTTTGGCATTCTGCAAACAGGAAAATAAATCGATATCAGAATTGGTTTACGAAAACGAATTATCGTTACGGTCTCCTGAAGAAATCGATCATGAATTAATGCGTATCTGGAACACCATGTTAGAGTGTATCTACATTGGCTGCCACACCGAAGGAACACTTCCGGGCGGATTAAATGTTCGCCGACGTGCTTACGATACTTACCAGAAATTAAAAGGCGATTTACCTTATAATAATCCACAAGAATGGCTGCAAACCATTCGTAAAACAAAAGTTTATTTCCGTCAGATTTTAAAATGGGTAAGCTGTTTTGCATTGTCGGTAAACGAAGTTAACGCATCGTTAGGTCGCGTGGTTACAGCACCAACTAACGGAAGCGCAGGCGTAATACCTGCTGTTTTAATGTATTATTTAACCATTGAAAACCACAAAGCGGGCGATAAAGAAATTAAACAGTTTTTAATGGTTGCCGGCGAAATTGGTTCGATCTTTAAAAAAGGAGCGACTATTTCTGCTGCAATGGGCGGTTGTCAGGCAGAAATTGGCGTATCGTCTGCAATGGCTGCTGCGGCATTGTGCGAATTAATGGGCGGAACTCCCGAACAGGTTACCGTTGCTGCCGAAATTGCCATGGAACATCATTTAGGTTTAACGTGCGACCCGATTGGCGGTTTGGTACAGATTCCGTGTATTGAACGCAACACTATGGGAGCTATTAAAGCGATTAACGCTGCCGAACTGGCGTTAGACACAGATCCCAAAAATGTAAAAGTTCCTTTAGATACAGTGGTGAATACTATGTGGCAAACTGCACAAGACATGAACAACAAATACAAAGAAACGTCAGAAGGTGGTTTGGCAATTGCCGTTAATATGGCCGACTGTTAATGCATTTTATCAATGAAAAAAGCACTTTTATTTGTTGTACTTTCAACTAATCAATTCTGGGCGCAACCTAAACATCCTGTTAAACCATTACCTCGTTTGTATGTGGTAACTCCAACCGTTGCATTTAACAACGAAAAAGGATCAAAAGCTGTGGGCATTTTTCTACGTGGTGCATCAATTGATTCTTATGAATTTCTTGAGGATAAATATGTTTATAAAGTTTATACACCGCATACCGAAACCATTTATATTACCGATACTTACAACGTAAAAGACCGTTTAAATGGAAAAGATGATTACGAAAAATCACCGGCTATCATTGTAGAAAACGATGGTTATTACGGATCGCCTCATTTGTTTACAACTGTTGCAAGTCTTAAAATTCGTGAATTACCTAATAGCTCGTCAGCTGCCGTAGGAAATCTATTGAATGGAACACCTGTGCCCATTTATTATTATCCGTACAATACAGAAGCTTGGATTCCGGTGCAGATCGATGATAAAAAAGGATACATCCCTGTGAAATATGTAGGTAAACGACCAGATTTATCCGATTTAAAAAATCAATACAAAAAAGCATCAACTTTAGAAGATCAAAAGAAATTTGCCGAACGTATTTTAGAATTGGGATGGAACAGCAATCCTGAAGAAAACGAAGCGGCTTTGCGTTTGTATGCCGAATTTGCATCAAAAAACAATCAACAAGATGTTGCACAAATTTGTTTACTGCAAGCCGATGTTCTAAAAAATATTCCGAAAGACGATTTTAACCTTCCAATTAAACTACAGAAGCAAAAACAATTTGGCTTTACAATAAACAATGAAATAGAACCTGAAAAAGGATTTAAGAAATCGTTTCTGGAAACAAATTTAGGAAAGATTATAGATCAATACACCAATCTGGATGATTGTGGTTTGGGTGATTATGAAACCAATGTGTTTTTTAATTCGGTGGAATGTATTGGGCACGATGTCAACAAAACCTATCATATACGATCGATGGAAATGATAAATACCAACGGTTTTAAAATTAAAAATACCTATTTAAATAATTCAACAACTCCGTCTGAATTTCTAAAAGCAGGAATGGGATTGATTTCATCTATAAATCCGCTTACCAATTCGTATTACATCAGCAATGATTACATGACGTACGAATTTCAGTTTAAAAATGACCGGCTTTTTAAAGTATCAGCTCATTATTATTGTTAAAATAAAAAAACGTGTTATTAGCTAATAACACGTTTTTTTATAATTACTTCCCAAAATGTTGTTCTAATTTTTGTTGATGGATCAATGCTCCAGACCAACGATCTATTAATTTCCCCGCTTTATCAAACAATAAAAACGTAGGTGTTTTATTTTCTTGGTATTGAACATACGTATCGGTTCTCGTGAAATCTTCTGCGTAAACCAACGCCCAATTATCGGTACTTAACTTTCCGAAATGTTTGTAAGTTTCCGCATCGTTACTTTGTAGCACACTAACAACCTGCAATTTATCAGTGTTTTTATCTGCAAAATTTTTCGTAATAGGAAATGATTGATTACTGCTTGGACAGCTTACAGATGATAAATCTACCAAAACAAAATCTTTTCCTTTTGCAAAATAATCACTTAATTTTTCTGCATTTAAATCTTTATCTAAAACTGTTATGTCAATAAAACTGTCGCCTTTAGTTAAACGTTGGCTTTTTGATGCCAATAAATATTTCTTTCCTATTTCGGTTTGCTTTTGTTCTGCAGTCATTTTATCATATACCGCTTTATAAAAAACTTTGTCAAATGCAGTGGTATTGTATGGTAACAGCGTCCACGTGTAGGCATTATCAAAATTATTTAAAATAAAATCGGCTTCTACATGTTTTAATTCTTTCGTAAGCTTGCTTCCTATTCCATTTTCTCCAACATATTTTTCTTGTACTTCAGGATTTTGCCATTCGGGTGTTTGCTGCAATGCCGTTATTTCATACCTTAAAGTTTCTCCTTTTTTATGTAAAGGCATTTGCAATTCGTTTAGTTTTTCTTTTGCAAAATGGTGTTTAGAACCATTAACCTTTACCTGATAAGGAAAATCTTCTTTAGCTGCTGTAATTTGTAAAGTTTCGTCGGCTACAAACAGTTCCGTAAAATAGGGCTGATTGTTATCTACAATATACATCATGTAACTTTCCGGCGCTTCAGAAACTTCTGCTGTAAGTTCTACTTTTCCTTGTACCAGTATTTTGTAAGCTATTGGTGTTTGTCCGCTAAGTAAATATACTACAGCAGTATCAGAAAAACCAGTAAGGTTTGCCGTTATTTTTATTTCGCCTGCAATGGCTTGTATGGTTGCTGTTAGCATTAAAGCTAAAATTGTCAATCTTTTCATTTTAAGTGTTTTTAATTATAATTGTTTTAATGTCAGGTATTTATTTCGACCAAAAGTTAGATAATATCCCATGATTACTAAAATTGGAATAAACAATAATGATGTGTATTGAAAATCGATCGTTATAAATAGAACAATATGTACTAAAGTGATGAAGGCAATGAAATAAACCGAAATTAGCCAATGTTTAGCGGTGTAATTTTCTACCTTAAAATTAACTACATCGTTTTCTTTTAAATCTACAATGATGTCCTTACTTCCCGCCCAATCAATTTTGGTTGAAACGGTATGCGTACCCGGACTTACATTATATTCTTTTATTTCGCCTTCTGAAATAACACCTATTTGCTCATTATTAATAAAGACTTTATAGTTTCGAATTTTATCTACGTAGCCGCTGCCTCTTTGAATTTTTATTACTGCCATAGTTGTTTAAATTTGTTTCAGCAAAAATAAAACACTCATTAATGAAAAAATTGTAAAATTGAGACACATGACCCTAATCTTCTAAAAAATACCAGTATAAATCTTCATTATCAATTTTTTTTATTTTAGGAAGCAACGTTTTGGGTGTTTCGTTGGTAATACTTTTAAAGTGTTTTATAAAATGCGATTGATCGTAATACATATTATAAAGGGCAACATCGGTTAAATTAGCCAGCTCCTTATGTTTGATGGCATAGTTTAGCGAATTGCGAAACATGACCATTTTTTTATATTCTTCAATTGTGGTAAGGGTGTGTTTTTTAAAGAGACGAAGCAACGTTTTTCTGTTTTTGCCCGTTATTTGTTCTAATTCTGAAATTTTGATCGCTCCGTTTGATTTGATAATCTCCTTAATTGCCTTTTGTAATTCGACTTCTTGAAAAGGTTCAATTATTGACAACAAAGCATTTTCAACGATTTTTAATTTTTGATCGGCTGATAAATCGTCGGTTAGTTGTGACAGTATTTCGTAAAAACTTGGATTCAAAGATACTTCTTGAATTTGCTGCATTGACAATTCATTTAAAGGTTTGCCTATAAAATGATTTATTCCCAGCGGATAAAATACAATACCAATTTTATTAAAAACGCCGTTCATTTCCACATGGCATTTATCCTTTAAATTTATGGTATAAATAACAGTGAGTTTTCCATTATCGTTACTTTCTGTTATAACGGAACTCTTATTTTGAGCACCTAACAAAATCTCATTTCCTTTGTAAATAGTTAAAGCGTGTAGGTAATTAGGATAAAAATAGAACGATTCGGAATGTTGTTCGTTATTCGATGTATGAAAGTAATAGTAAGCAACCAACTTTTTCAGCTGCTCGTTTTGTGGTTTTAGTGTTATTAGTTCAGTTCCTTTTTTCACCTTTTAAAGATACAAAAATCTTACAAAACAACATTTATGATTATTCTTCTACTAGAATAATAAAACAAAAACCGACAGCGAATAAACACTATCGGAAATTTAGTCACTAAATTATTTATTAAACTCGTTGATGCGTTCTGTTTTTTCTCTTTGATGCTCCCAACCCAACTTTTGAAGTTTACTATGTAAATCCATAACGTGGATACGACCAAAAACAACAACAATTTTTTGTGCAGAAGATTTTTCTATTTCATCCAATACATGACGATCTCTAATTCCGTTTAAAATATAATACTCTTTGCTTTCATCTACTTTACTGCATTTATACTTTTTTCCCAACGGAGTAGTGGTATCGCAATCGTTCAATGTTATTTCGCCAAAACGCTTTTCAAATAGTTCGATCATTTGTTCCAAATACAAATCTGCATGATGATCTGTCTTATAATTTACCCCGTAATCTACTTCAGCTTGTGAAACATATTTTGCTTTTTGTAATGATTTAAAAGTTTCATTTTCACTATCCATATAATCCATAAGTGCAAATCCGGTTACCTGACGAAATTTTCTCATCAAAAGATCTAATTTCAAGGAATCTGTAACATTAGTATCAATTGATTCGTAAAACACATGGTAACCATCATTTCGCAAACTGTCTATTTTTTGTTTAGTCATTTTATAAAATTCAGGCTTGTTCACATGAATCATTGGTATGGTTGCTACCTGCCTGCCCTCTTTTTCATAATAACCGATAGCAAAGGATTTATTCGCCATATTGATACCAAACTTTGTTAACGGACCTTGTGCATTTATGGTAAATGATAGAAATAGAAATAATAGTAATATTGTTTGTTTCATAATTATTTTTTGATTTCTCAAAGGTAGTATTTATAAAGGTTATACTAAAACACACTCTGATCTTCATAATAAATCCAATGAAAAACAATCGTATTTTATTAAAGAATTAGATCTGCTTGATTTAAACGAAAAAGCAAGAAATAGTGTCTAATAGCCTTTTTCTTAAACTTTTTATCTAATTTTACCACAACTAAACAACAATTATTACAGTATGTCTGTTGCAAAAAAAGATTACAAGATAGTGACTACCAAGTCGCTTTTTGATATGAAGCAAAACGGAGAAAAAATCTCTATGCTTACCGCTTACGATTATACCATGGCTAAAATTGTAGATTCTGCGGGGGTTGATGTGATATTGGTAGGTGATTCTGCCAGCAATGTAATGGCGGGGCACGAAACTACCTTACCTATAACTTTAGATCAGATGATTTATCATGCATCGTGCGTGGTTCGTGGTGTTGATCGTGCTTTGGTAGTGGTTGATTTACCTTTTGGAACCTATCAGTCTGATTCTAAAAAAGCATTGGAATCTGCCATTCGAGTAATGAAAGAAAGTGGCGCACATGCCTTGAAATTAGAAGGCGGTAAAGAAATTAAAGAAGGAATCAAAAAGATTTTGGGTGCCGGCGTTCCTGTTATGGGGCATTTGGGTTTAACTCCGCAATCAATTTATAAATTCGGAACATACACGGTTAGAGCAAAAGAAGAAGCCGAAGCAGAAAAATTGATCGAAGACGCGAAAATGTTAGAAAAAATCGGCTGTTTTGCTATTGTTTTAGAGAAAATTCCGGCAGCTTTGGCAGAAAGAGTTGCTAAAGAAGTATCGATCCCTATTATTGGAATTGGCGCAGGTGGCGGTGTTGACGGTCAAGTTTTAGTAGTTCATGATATGATTGGAATGACGCATGAATTCAGTCCGAAATTTTTAAGACGATACATGAATCTGTACGAAGACATGACAAAGGCTATCGGTCAGTATGTTGATGATGTAAAATCAAAAGATTTTCCTAATTCAACAGAGCAGTATTAATTACGATAAACCACAGATGCACAGATTTTTTTCTTCAATTTAAAGATTTTTTAAGAACTGATCTGCTAAATAAACTTTATCTAATCAAATGAAAAATCATAGTTTCATCTGTGCATCTGTGGTAAATTATTATTTTCATCACTCATGAAAATCTATTCAACAAAAGAAAATTTACAGGTTTTATACGAAGACAACCATATAATTGTGGTAAATAAACGTGTGGGCGATATTGTTCAGGGCGATGAAACGGGCGATAAACCTTTAAGCGATGTTGTAAAAGAATACATAAAAGATAAGTACAGTAAACCGGGTGCAGTTTTTTTGGGTGTGGTTCATAGGTTAGACAGACCAACATCGGGTATTGTGCTGTTTGCAAAAACATCGAAAGCATTAACCCGACTGAACGATTTGTTTAAAAACCGTGAAACACAGAAAACCTATTGGGCTGTTGTAAAAAATCAGCCGCCAAAAGAAAGCGATACGTTGATTCACTACCTAACTCGAAATCCTAAAAACAACACCTCTAAAGCGCATTTAAAAGAAGTTAAAGACAGCAAACAAGCGGTTTTAGATTATAAGATCATTCAAAAATTAAATTCTTATTTTGCGCTAGAAATCAATCTGCATACAGGTCGTCATCATCAAATTCGTTGTCAGTTATCGGCTATTGGCTGCCCAATAAAAGGTGATTTAAAATATGGTTTCGATCGAAGCAATCCTAATGGCGGAATTCATCTACACGCTCGAAAATTGGTATTGAACCACCCTGTTACCAAAGAAGAATTAAAAATTATTGCTCCTGTTCCTGATGATATTATTTGGAAAAATGTAGAAAAATAGTATATTAGATTAAAAATTTTAGATATGAAATGGGAAAGAAAAACTAGCGGAGGTTTTGAAGACCGTCGCGGTATGTCGGGCGGTGGTAAAGCTATTGTAGGTGGCGGAATCATTGGGGTTGTTGCCTTATTGTTAACCATGTTTGGTGGGGAAACCGGTCAGGTAATCGGCAATATTTTAAACCAAACGCAGGGCACAACACAATCATCGGAACAAGTAAAAACAAGAGAATTATCAGATGAAGAAATAACTTTAGGTCAGTTTTCTGAAGCTAATTTTGTTTATAATAATGAAACTTGGACTCAAATCTTTCAAGAAAACGGTCAAAAGTATCAAGAACCGGGAATGGTTTTGTTTGATGATGGTGTAAATACTTCATGCGGTTCGGCAACATCGGCAGCAGGTCCTTTTTATTGTCCTGCAGATCAAAAAATCTATATGGATTTACGTTTTTTTGAAGAATTACGTACGCGTTTTGGAGCAAAAGGTGGCGATTTTGCTATTGCTTATGTAATTGCACACGAAGTTGGTCATCATATACAAACATTGGTAGGAACCAGTCAAAAAGTTCGTCAGGCACAACAAGGCAAAAGTCAGGCGGCTGCCAACAAATTATCGGTGGCTCAAGAATTGCAGGCAGATTTTTATGCAGGGGTTTGGGCAAGCCGTAACAAAGAAAAGTTGGAAGCCGGTGATATTGATGAAGCAATCAGTGCCGCACAAGCCGTTGGTGATGATGCTATTCAAAGTAAAATGCAGGGGCACGTTCAACCCGAAACGTTTACACACGGAACATCGGCAGAGCGTAAAGCCTGGTTTATGAAAGGATACAACACCGGCGATATCAACCAAGGCGATATTGAAACCATATATAACAGTATTCGCTATTAAAATAACCATCAATTAAGAAAATGCTTCGTACTTTTGCGAGGCATTTTATTTTTATATGAGTTACGAAATCGATCAGCTGAAATTATCAGAACAAATAATTTCTCTTGCCAAAAAAGTATCAGTTACGGCTGGTTTGTATATTTTTCTTACGTTTATCATTGTTTTTATTGTTTACTCTGTTGGTTTGGTTTCGTTAATAGGATCTCCCCAAGAGTTTATAAAACTGTCAAACCAAACAATTGCCGAAGAATTTATCGCCACAAATGCAACCCAAATTATGATCGTAAATACGGTGGCAAGCATTGTACTGCATTATTTTTTAGGTGGAATTTATGGTATGATAAAAAAAGTAAACGTACAGCCTTATGCCGATTTAGGCAGTGCCTTTACAACTATTTTTAGCACACAAGGATTAAAAGCATTGAATGTTATTATTCTTATTCAAATTGTAACCACTGCCCTATCTTATTTTTTAGAACTTGCCGGTTTTAGCTTGGTTGGTTTGGGCATTAGTCTGCTGCTACAGCTTTTAACTTATTTCGCCGTTCCAAGCATTTACATAAGCAATTTCAACATTAGAAAAAGTTTGAATTTCAGCATACAAACGGTCAATCAAAAACCCGGATTTTTATTTGCATTCATTGCATTTACCTATCTATTGTCTTTTGTAGGCATTTTATTTTTCGGAATCGGAATTGTATTAACCTTACCACTAAACTACATTGTTGCGTACAGTTTATACACGCATATAACCCAAGAACAAGCTTAATTGTTTGTCCATAAATCGCGGTCTAAACTTCTATACTGAATAGCCTCGGCAATATGCTGGGGCCTTATTTTATCGGCAGTTTCCAAATCGGCAATTGTACGGGCTACCTTTAAAATTCTGTCGTATGCACGGGCAGATAAATTCAGCTTTTCCATGGCTGTTTGTAGTAGATTTAGTGAAGTTTCATCGAGCTCGCAAAAAATCGAAATCAATTTTGTAGGCATTTGCGCGTTGTAATGAATACCATGATATTCTTTAAATCGCTGTGATTGAATCGATCGTGCTTGGATCACCCTATTTCTAATGGTATCGCTTTTTTCGGCTGTTGATTTATCTGCCAGTTTTTCAAACGGAACAGGATTTACTTCAATATGTAAATCGATACGATCCAATAAAGGTCCCGAAATTTTGTTTAGATACCGATTCATTTCCATAGAAGAAGACTGACTCAATCCTTTATCATTCATAAAATAGCCACTCGGACTTGGATTCATACTTGCCACCAGCATAAAAGACGAAGGATACGAAACCGTGAATTTTGCCCGAGAAATAGTAACTTCTCGATCTTCCAAAGGCTGACGCATTACTTCTAAAACTTCGCGTTTAAATTCTGGTAATTCGTCTAAAAACAACACGCCGTTGTGTGCCAGCGAAATTTCACCCGGTTGCGGATAACTTCCGCCACCAACCAAAGAAACACTCGATGCAGTATGATGCGGCGCACGAAAAGGACGCTTCTTTATCAATCCCACATTTTGAACCTTACCAACAACACTGTGAATTTTTGTTGTTTCTAAAGATTCCTCAACCGTCATTGGTGGCAAAATACTCGGCAACCTTTTAGCTAGCATGGTTTTACCGGATCCGGGTGGACCAATCAGCAGAATATTATGTCCGCCTGCAGCAGCAATTTCCAACGCCCGTTTAATGTTCTCCTGTCCTTTTACTTCGGCAAAATCTAATAAAGAAAAATCGTTGGGTGCATCAAATAAATCTTCGTCTTGAACTTCGACAGGTTTCAGTAGGGTTTTACCCTCAAAATGATTAATCAAATCGGCTATATTATCAACCGCATAAACATTTAATCCGTGAACGATAGCAGCTTCCTGTACATTTTCTTTTGGCAGGAATATTTCGGTAAACCCATCAGCTTTCGCTTGAATTGCTATCGGTAACGCTCCTTTTATGGGCTGCACAGAACCGTCTAACGACAATTCGCCCATAATCATACAATTTGCAAAATCATCTTTCTTTAACTGACCCGAAGCGGCCAAAATACCAATCGTCAAAGGTAAATCGTAAGCAGATCCTTCTTTACGTAAATCGGCGGGTGCCATGTTTATAGTGATTTTTTTACCCGGAAGATTATAGCCAATATTCGCCAACGCCGCAGCAATCCGGTAACTTGATTCTTTCACGGCATTATCGGGCAAACCAACCAAATGGTAGCCAATACCTTTATCAATATTAACTTCGATTGTAATTGTAGTAGCATCGATCCCAAAAACGGCACTACCAAAAACTTTAACCAACATACATAATTTTTTTCTAAACTAAATATATGAATTAAATTGGAAATTTGAAATATGTTGTAAAAGATTATTTGCAACGTTCTTATATAATACAGCTATATAAAAATTGTTAAACTATATTATTAAAAAATTGAATTAACCAGATTAATACTTTTTCACGTACTTTAAATTCAAGCCGTTCATAGCATTTGGCTTTAAATTGTGCACATTTTTCTGCGTAAAACGTGCCACTTTATCGTAAAACAAAATAATTACCGGAACTTCATTTGCAACAATTTGATCCATTTGCTGGTATAATTCGGTACGTTTTTCATCATCAACCGTATTTAATGCCTGCTGGTATAAATTATCGAAAGTTGAATTTTTAAAATGCGTATAATTTGGTCCGTTTGGAGTGAAGTTATTGCTGTAAAATAAAGACAGATAATTTTCTGCATCGGGATAATCTGCAATCCAACTTCCGCGAAAAAAGGACAATTTATTAGTTGCAATTGCCTGACGAAGTGTACTTGGGGGCATTACATCGATCTTGACTTTAATCCCTAATCGTTCCCATTCGCGTTGCAAATATTCGGCAATATCCAAATACGTATTGTTGGTACTTAAAGTAATTTCAATTGGTAATTTTCTGTTTTTTTTGGCTTGATTAATCAGCTCCTTCGCTTTGGTTGGATTATATAGCGGATCTTTCGCAGGCTGAAATCCTGGCAAACCGTTAGGAATCATTCCGTTTACTTTTCCATCGCCCATACCGTTTCGCAGATAAGCAACCAATTTTGTTCGATCGAAACCATGATTCAATGCCTGACGAATTCGAATATCGCTCATTAACGGATCATTCATATTAAAACCTAAATATTCGGTATTCAAATACGGTCCGGTAAGCATTTTTATTTTGTCTTGATATTTCTCTTGAAGTTTCCCGTTAGGTTGCAATAATTCATCTTTATACGAAGGATCCAACCCCGAAATCATATCAATTTTTCCTTGAATAAACTGCATAAAACCACTTTGTTTATCGGGCAAAAACGTAATGGCGATGCTTTCTAAATAAGGCAATCTTTTTCCCGATGCATCTTTTTCGTGATAATTATGATTTTTTCTTAAAACCAATTTTACATTTTCTTCCCAAATTTTAAATTGAAAAGGTCCAGTTCCAATAGGATTCGATCTAAAATCAATCGATTTATCTTCGGTAATTTCCTTTGGAACAACCGACGCGTATTTCATTGAAAGCAGACTTAAAAAAGCAGGAAACGGATTTTTTAGATTGATCTTAAAAACTGAATCATTTACCGCTTTGTAACTATTCACATGTTGAAAAACCCATGTCCCGGCCGATGCCAATTCTTCGCTCAAAACTCTGTTAAAACTGTATTCAAAATCGTAAGCAGTGACCAATCTGGTGCTGTCTTTTCCAAAATTCTTATGCTTGTGAAAATAAACATCGTTACGCAAGGTAAATTCATACTGCAAACCATCGCTAGAAATACTCCAACTTTTTGCAATATCGGGTGCAACGTGAAGTGAATCATCTAACTGAACCAAACCGTTAAACAACTGTGTACAAGGCCAAATGATTGCCATGTTTCGCGCAAAAGCAGGATCTAACGTTTGAATGTTTGCACTTTCGTTGTATCTAAACACGTCGTTATCAGTAAAAACGCTCTCTTTTTTACCGCAACTAACTAAAAATAAAACACTTGTAAATAAAAGTAGGTAACCAAGCTGATATTTCATCAAACCAAAATTTGTTCGTAAATTTGCCAATTGCCAACCGCAGTTATGCAGTTAGTAAAGATAAATGAATTTTTACACTACTTGTAGTTATGATCATGGAAAACAGAAAAAAAGTAGCGTTTTATACCTTGGGATGCAAACTGAATTTTTCAGAAACATCTACTATTGCCCGCAGTTTTAACGATGAAGGATTTGATCGTGTTGATTTTGAGGAAACTGCAGATATTTATGTGATTAACACTTGTTCAGTTACCGAAAATGCCGACAAACAATTTAAACAGATTGTAAAAAAGGCATTAAAAAATAACGATAAGGCTTTTGTTGCTGCTGTGGGTTGTTATGCCCAATTAAAACCTGAAGAATTGGCTGCTGTTGACGGCGTTGATTTGGTTTTGGGTGCTACCGAAAAGTTTAAAATTACCGATTATATAAACGATCTTTCTAAAAACGATATGGGCGAAATTCATTCTTGCGAGATTGAAGAAGCCGATTTTTATGTAGGAAGTTATTCTATTGGCGACAGAACCCGAGCGTTTTTAAAGGTTCAAGACGGTTGCGATTATAAATGTACCTATTGCACCATTCCATTGGCGCGTGGAATTTCTCGTTCTGATACCATGGAAAACGTAATGAAAAATGCAAAGGAAATTTCTGAAAAAGGTATTAAAGAAATTGTACTTACCGGTGTAAATGTTGGTGATTATGGTAAGGGTGAATTTGGAAACAAAAAGCACGAACACACTTTTTTTGAATTGGTTCAGGCTTTAGATACAGTAGAAGGAATTGAGCGTTTGCGAATTTCGTCTATCGAACCTAATCTTTTGAAGAATGAAACGATTGAATTTGTGTCAAAAAGTAAAACCTTTGTACCGCATTTTCATATTCCGTTGCAATCAGGATCGAACACTATTTTAAAGAAAATGAAACGCCGTTATTTGCGTGAATTGTATGCAGAACGAGTTGCTAAAATTCGAGAAGTAATGCCAAATGCCTGTATTGGTGTTGATGTTATTGTTGGATTTCCCGGTGAAACCGACGAATTGTTTTTAGAAACATATAATTTTTTAAGTGATTTAGATATTTCGTATTTACACGTTTTTACCTATTCTGAACGTGATAATACCGAAGCTGTTGATTTTGATGGAGTTGTTTCTGCAAATGTGAGATCTAAACGTAGTAAAATGTTACGTGGATTGTCGGTAAAAAAACGTCGAGCTTTTTATGAAAAAGAATTAAACACAAATCATACGGTTTTGTTTGAAAGCGAAAATAAAGAAGGATACATTCACGGATTCACCGAAAATTACGTAAAAGTAAAAACTCCTTGGAATCCTGAATTAGTAAACACCCTTCACGACATTACCCTAACAAAAATAGATGAAGACGGATTGGTTCGATTTAATTTTGTTGAAGAATTGGTTTAAATATTAACTCCTGCATTTTGTAGGAGTTTTTTTTATGGCTAATTTGGGCAATCCCTTCCGCTACCGCTACAGGTCGGGCTGTCGCGAGTCGCTTTTTGTTGCACTCTGCTTTGTGCCGAAGGGCAACAAAAGAGCTCCAACAATCGCTCTATCCCTATTGCGTGGTGATTGGTGTTAGATGTTAGATGCCGGGGGCTGGGTGCTTGGATGCTGAATCCTAAAAAATCCGTGCCAATCAGTGCAATCAGTGGTTAAACCTATTAAAAACAAAAAGTCCTCTACTTTTCAGTAAAGGACTTTCAAAAAAAGGCGGCGGATCGACCGTAGGGACACGCCACACCTATAACAAAAAAAGAGGATTACTATTTTAGTAATCCTCTCTCAAAAAAAGGCGGCGACATACTCTCCCACATTAAGATGCAGTACCATCTGCGCAATCGGGCTTAACTTCTCTGTTCGGAATGGGAAGAGGTGAGCC
>NZ_FOVI01000014.1 GCF_900115115.1 Paenimyroides ummariense | reverse complement strand
AAAATTAGTTGCAAATCTGGTGTGGACACTAAAATCAAACAAATGAGAAGTCTTGAACTTCTCGCTGCTTAATAAAAATAGATATTATAAAAAAAATCGTTATAAACAAAAGAAGGTGACCTTTTTAGACACCTTCTTTTTATGATTTATTCTGCTAAATGCTTCATGAAAACTTCAATTACTTCATCATCTGTTCCGTCGCCGTTTACATCTATCATACGTTTTAGTTTTAACTGATCTGCAGATTTTTCAACAATTTCTCCACCTTGAAAAAAGTTAGATCCATGAAATTTCAATTCGTTGTTTATAACTGTATATGATCCGTAAAATTTTTGTGACGGACACGGTGGTACTGGTGTTGTTTTTCCAACTACATTACTTTCTGTATAATCAACAATTTCAAACGAATTAAATTCATTTAATTGTAAGTAATCTTTTTCGCAGTTTGAATTTTCTGCATAAGGTGTGTTTTCACCATTAATGATTACACCTTGCGGATACCATTTCCCAACCAAAACATCAACCTGTTTGTCGTCATCGTTACATCCAACAAATGCCAATGCTAAAAATAAAGTAACAATAATTTTTTTCATATTTTTCTAAATTGAAACTCCTAAATAATTGCTCGGAGTTATTTGTTTTAATTCGTTCTTAACCTCAACAGAAACATTTAATGTATCGATAAAAGCGTGAATCGATTTTTGATTGATTACATCGTTAGTACGGGTTAAATCTTTTAATGCTTCGTACGGATTCGGATATGCTTCACGACGTAAAATGGTCTGAATTGCTTCTGCAACAACCGCCCAGTTGTTTTCTAAATCGTCTGCAAACTTGGTTTCGTTCAACAATAATTTGTTTAAACCTTTTAAGGTAGCTTCAAATGCAATGATTGTATGACCAAACGGAACGCCGATGTTTCTTAAAACGGTACTATCGGTTAAATCGCGCTGTAAACGAGAAATTGGCAATTTTGCAGCCAAATGCTCAAAAATTGCATTGGCGATACCTAAATTTCCTTCAGAATTTTCGAAATCAATCGGATTCACTTTATGTGGCATTGCAGATGAGCCTACTTCACCAGCTTTGATTTTCTGTTTGAAATATTCCATTGAAACATACGTCCACACATCGCGGTCTAAATCAATAATGATGTTGTTGATACGCTTTAAAGCATCACAAAAAGCAGCAAAATGATCGTAATGTTCAATTTGTGTGGTTGGGAACGAATGTTTCAATCCTAAAATTCCTTCAACAAAATTTTCGCCAAAAGCCTGCCAATCATTTTGTGGATAAGCAACTTTATGTGCATTGAAGTTTCCAGTTGCTCCACCAAATTTAGCTGCAAACGGAATATTGTTCAACAAACGCAACTGCTCTTCTAAACGAACAACAAAAACCAGAATTTCTTTTCCTAAACGCGTTGGCGATGCAGGTTGCCCATGCGTACGCGCCAGCATTGGAATATCTTTCCATTCAACACTCAACTCCTTTAATTTGTTAACCAATTGGATAAAAGTTGGCATGTACACTTTTTCGAACGCATGTTTGGTTGATAAAGGTATCGCCGTGTTGTTGATGTCTTGAGAGGTTAATCCAAAATGGATAAACTCTTTATATTCCTGTAAACCTAATTGGTCAAATTTATGTTTTATGAAATATTCAACAGCTTTAACATCGTGATTGGTTGTCTTTTCGGTGTTTTTGATCCAAAGTGCATCTTCTGTAGAAAAATCGTTATAAATTTTTCGCAATTCAGAAAACAAATCTTTAGATACGTTTGCAACCTGCGGCAATGGCAATTCGCACAAAGCAATAAAATATTCAATTTCTACTAAAACGCGATATTTTATAAGGGCTTCTTCCGAAAAATAATCTGCTAATGGAGCTGTTTTTGATCTATATCTTCCATCGATCGGAGAAATAGCATTTAATTCTGTTAACATAAATATTTCCAATATTTTTTAAAGAAACAAATATACTGCGTATTTACAGTTTAAAAAAACTTATTTTATTTTGAATTTATAAAATCGAAAGTTGTGAGTACAAATATTAATTACCTCTTAGTAAGTAAATAACACTACTTTATCAAATATTTATTATTGACGAAGTTTTGTATATTTGATATTGAACATTTTATAATAAACTAAAAATATTAAAAGAATGTTTTTAAAAGGATAAAAATTGTCAGTATTTCTATTTGGGTATGTTTAATAACATACTTTATTATAACGTGTTTTAATATTACTAATTATTCCAAGAAAGATGAAACTCAAAAAGCTGATGTAGGTATTGTTTTAGGAGCAGGAATTTGGAACGATGAACCTTCTCCGGTTTTCAGAGAGCGAATTAATCACAGTATTGCTTTGTATAAAGATGGATATATAAAGAAAATAATTTTTACAGGTGGAAAAGCAGATGGTAAGAGATTTTCGGAATCTTATGTTGCAAAACAATATGCCGAAAGGCTTGGAGTTAATTCTAAACATATATTTATTGAAGAAAAATCAAAAATTACTCAAGAAAATTTAAAGTTTGCAAAAGAAATAATGATTGAAAATAATTTTTCAAAAGCTCTATTAATTAGCGATCCGCTACATATGAAAAGAGCTGTTTTAATAGCAAAAGATTTTAATATTAGCGCACACACATCTCCTACAAAAACCAGCCAATGCAAATCAACAAACAAAAAATTAACCTTTTTAATGAGAGAAAGTTTTTTCTATATAACATATCAGATTTATAGAATATTCTATTGAAAATTTAAACACAAAACAATATTTCATTATTTAAAGAATAAGAAAACGTCCCAATATTGGGACGTTTTCTTATTTATGATCTACTCCATTCTAAAATTGAGTTTCTGTTCATCTTTACGTAATCTTCGTTTCCTGCTTTTTCTGAAGCTTCTAACGATTTCTTAGCTGTTTCTACCGCACCTTTTTTATCACCGTTTGCTGCCTGAATCAATGATTTTTGACGCAACATGTAAAAAGGAGCTTCGCCGTTTTGCATTGCAATTGATTTATTTACATAATCTAACGCCTTTTTAACGTCAGTATTTGATGTAAACAAATAAACACCTGCTGCATAATAATCTGTAGCTTTAGAGTTTTCGTTAATGTTCGCATTAATACTTTCCATTGCTATTTTGTGCGTTGGCACTTTAAACGGAACGTGAACTATTGTTTTTTCCCATGAAATATCAATTGTTCCCTGCTCGTTATTTTGAGGCGTAATATCAATTGTAAAATACTCCACATCTTTATTTAATGTTTCAGGCTTTACAGATGTTTTTACAACTACATCGCTGTCATTCCATTTTTGAGGCAATCCCCAGTTATCTGTCGTTTTGTAGATAATTACATCCCAAGATTCTGCCTTTGGCAATGTATATAATGCATATTTACCTGCTGGTAAATTTTTACCGTTTATTTCGATATCGGTATCAATTTCAATAACAGTATTTTGATTTGCACCTGTTCTCCACATTTTTCCGTAAGGAACTAAATCTCCAAAAACCAAACGACCTTTTTTAGCCGGACGGAAATAATCTACACTAACATTTGTTAAACCAACTGTTTGATCGATTTCTGATTTTAAACTTGCCTGTGGCGTTTTAATTTGTGCATTTACCTGTGTTGCCACAAATAACGTTGCTGCTATTAGTAATTTTTTCATTTTTTAAATTTATTTTGAATAATTTGTTACTCCTTCTTTTAACCAATTTTCGTATTCTGAAACTTCCGGTGTATAACCAACCGGCGTGTTTAACGAATTTCCTTCATTATCTAAAACAATATAATAAGGTTGTGCATTTGCCTGATATTTTTCTATCTGGAAATCACTCCACTTATTACCTACTGTTTTTATTTTCTTGCCCGTTGTTTTAGAAACATACTGTTCTGCTTCCGGCAATTCTTTCTTCTCATCAACGTATAAAGATATTAAAACTACGTCGTTGTTTAAAATATTTAACACATTTGTTTCAGACCAAACGTTTTCTTCCATCTTACGACAGTTAACACATGCGTGTCCAGTAAAGTCTAATAAAACCGGTTTGTTGACCTCTTTTGCATAAGCCATACCTTTATCGTAATCTGTAAAAGTGATAATTCCCTGCGGACCTTCTTTTGCACCATCTGGAATTTCACTTAAAGAAGATGTTCCTCCTTTAGAATTTCCTACACCATACGGACTTTCAGAATACGTCATTGGTGGTGGGAATCCTGAAATTAATTTTAACGGCGCTCCCCATAATCCGGGAACCAAATAAATGGTGAAAGTTGATACCAGCAATGCCATAAATAATCTACCTACTGATATTTTATCTAATTTAGAATCGTGCGGTAGCTGAATTTTTCCGAACAAATAAATTGCCCAAGCTGCAAAAATAGCAATCCATATTGCCAAGAATACTTCGCGCTCTATCCAATGTTTCTGTAAAACTAAATCGGCATTCGATAAAAATTTTAAAGCCAAAGCTAATTCTAAAAATCCTAATGAAACCTTTACCGTATTCATCCATCCACCAGAACGCGGCATAGAATTTAACCAACCTGGGAACATTGCAAACAACATAAATGGTAATGCCAATGCCAATGAAAAACCAAACATACCAATTAACGGAGCCGTTCCGCCTTTAGAAGCTGCTTCTACCAATAATGTTCCAACAATAGGTCCTGTACATGAAAACGATACAATTGCCAATGCCAATGCCATGAAAAAGATACCGATCATACCGCCACGATCAGCTTGACGATCTACTTTATTTGCCCATGAATTTGGAAGCATAATTTCGAACGCTCCTAAAAAAGATGATGCAAAAACCACTAATAAGGTAAAGAAAATAACATTAAACCAAACGTTTGTTGACAATGCATTTAACGCATCGGCACCAAAAATTTTGGTTACAATTAATCCTAATAATACATAAATAATAATGATCGATAAACCGTAGATAATTGCATTTTTGATTCCTTTAGCTCGTGATTTACTTTGTTTGGTAAAAAAACTTACTGTCATTGGAATCATTGGGAATACACATGGAGTTAACAATGCTGCGAAACCCGAGAAAAATGCGATAATAAAAATCGACCATAAACCTTTTTTTTCTGATTTATCGGTCGATGGATTTTCTGCTGCCGGTTTTGCTTTAGCTGTATCGTTGCTTGCTGTTGTAGCTGCTAGGTCTTCAAAATTTTGAACTTCCTTTGATGAAACCGTAGCTAAATCGAACACAAAAAACTTGTTTTGCTGAATACACATTTCAATACAAGCTTGGTAAGAAAGCTCTATCTGAATGTTTTTTACATCAGGGTTTGTAATTTTTATGTTGTGTGTAAAATGTGCTTCTTTCGCAAAATAATATTCATCTACACCAAAAATATCATTGAATTTTTTAGTATATTCACTCTCTTTTGCTTTGCCTTGCGGTTCATAATTTCCTTGGGCATTGTTATAAAGAAACTCTAAAGGAAGTGGTCCGCCTTCTGGCGTAAACTGCGAATACATATGCCATTCGCCTTCAATTGTAGCATCAAACTTAAGTTGATACTCTGTATCTGAAATTTTTTCGATACTCGTTTTCCATTTTACAGGATCTTGCACCTGTGAAAACCCCAAACTGGTTACAAATAAAACCAGCGCTGTGAGTAAATTTCTCATTGGTTTAAAGTTATTTTATAGTTTTGTTGATTGTTGCTTGTTATTTTAAAACGATCATCGGCACGTAAACCAACAATCCAAATTATTTTTCCATCTCCATTTTCCAAAATCCACGTATTATCTTTTTGAATTTTAGATAGTTTTTCGTCTTTAAAAAACTTCGCCACTTTTTTTATTCCACTCATTCCAAAAGGCTGAAAATAATCACCCGTTTGTTTTCGTCTTAATTTCAAAGGCCATTTTAAAAGATTCGAATTTACGAAAATAGTACATTTATCCGAGTTAAATTCTTCCTTTTCTACTTCTGATATATTCATAAAAATAGGAATACTTAAAACATCATCTTTGCTTTTAATATAAAAAATATTGCTTGATACCGATTTTTCTTCAAAAACGATTAGTTTTTTCCGATCTTTCAAAATCGTATATTGATCGTTTTTTAACACTTTACCGGCTTCTGATGAACATATCTTTTCAATTTCACTAATAGAACTGAAACGGAACCTCTTCAAAACCTGTAACAAATAGATCTTATTATTGATGAAATTCTCTGCTTTTTCTAAATCTATTTCCAGTTGATCTTCATTTATCTTCAGACACTCTTTTTCGAAAAAAGCAACGGCATCGTTTGCTAAAAGTTGTGTTTGTTTTAAATGGTTCAATGTATTTTGAAACGATTTTAAAAATTCTGTATTTTCTTCTTTTAAAACTGGAAGCACCAAATGACGCATTTTATTTCGCAAGTATTTCGTTGTAGCGTTTGATTGATCTTCTCTCCACTCTACTCCATTGTCATTAGCATAATTCAAAATTTCGTCTCGAGAAAAATTCAATAATGGTCGAATAATATTTTCGTTTTTTTCGGGAATTCCCACCAAACCATCAATGCCTGTTCCGCGTGTAAAATTGATTAAAAACGTTTCCGCTTGATCGTCCAAATGATGTGCCGTTGCAACAAACTGATAATCATGATCGATACAAATCTGTTTAAACCAATTGTATCGTAATTCACGAGCTGCAATTTGAATGGAAACTTTTCTGCTTACAACAAACCGCATCGTCTCAAATCGCTCAATAAAACATGAAATATGATTTTTCTTACAAAAATCAACAACCAATTTTTCGTCTAAATCACTTTCTGAACCACGCAACTGAAAATTGCAATGTGCAACAGCAAAATCCAACTTTAAAGCACAATACAAATTCAACAACACCATGCTGTCCACTCCACCGCTTACTGCAAGCAACGTTTTTCCGCTTACTGATTCGGGAAATTTTTGGGCGATATGTTGTTTAAATTGATCTAACATTGCTGTAAAACTTTTTGCATTGCCTGTGCTTTCAACAAACATTCGTTGTACTCATCTGTAGCATTTGCATTGATTGTAACGGCGCTACCCACACTGAACGATGCGTATTTATTTTCCTGATTATACAAAATTGTGCGAATCACCACGTTAAAATCGAAATTATTATCAGGCGAAAAATAACCAATAGCACCGCTGTATAGCCCGCGTTTTGTTTTTTCGACTTCCTCGATGATTTTCATTGCCGATAGTTTTGGAGCGCCTGTCATACTTCCCATTGGAAAGGTTGATTTGATGATATCGACCGGATTTTGATCTGTAGAAACTTCAGAAACAACGGTGGAAATCATCTGATGAACCTGTTTAAACGTGTAAATTCCAAACAATTCTTCGACTTGTACAGATGCTTTTATTGCAGTTTTAGATAAATCGTTCCGAACCAAATCTACAATCATTACATTTTCTGATTGTTCTTTTTTGTTTGATGCTAGATTTTGTTTTAAAAGTATATCTTCTTCTTCATTAGTTCCGCGTTTTGCAGTTCCTTTAATGGGTTGCGAAATTATTTTTAAACCGTCTTTTTTAATATAACGCTCCGGTGAAGCACTCATTACAAAATGTTTATTGAACTTGGCAAAACACGCAAAAGGCGGTTCGGAAATTTCGTTAAGTTTCCAAAACAAATCATTTGAATTCAACTGCACGTTTTCTGCAAAAAATTCCATACAATAATTGGCTTCGTAAATATCGCCACGCTGAATATGACTGATTACTTTTTGAAATCCGGCTTCGTATTCGTTGAACGTTAATTTACTTTCTACGTTGATTTTTTGTTGTTGATCTGATTTGACTATTTCAGTTGAAATAATCTGCTGGAAATCATCATCCATTTCGTCATCACACATTCCCAGATATTCAAATCGAACCAAATCATCTTCGAAAAAAATAAGTTTCTTTGGTTGAAAAAACAATAAATCGGGAAAGTTCAATCCATCAAAATTATTTGATTTTAACCGTTCCACATCGTTCTTTAAATTGTACGTTAAATAACCAAAAAGCCAGTCGTTGGTATTATTTTGATACTCTTTTAATTGGTCGAACGCATTAAAATAATCGGTTTGCAGCAGCGTAAAAGCATCAAAAGCCAAAACAGCCTGGTGTGTGCTGTATTTGGCTTTGTAATTGTTCGATTCTAAAAAAACAACTTCGCGAAACTGTTGCGCCCACTGAAGCATTTGCCTTTTAAAACCGGAAATATTTTCTACTTGATACGTTTTTGAAAACCGTTGCATTAACTTTTTAAAATTCTGTTTAGTTTTTGTTCGATTTCTTGTAAGAAATCTTTATTTGTAATTTTTTGTGCTTCTTTGTTGAAATTTTCTGAAAAAGATGAAAATGCATAACTTTCATAAACTTCGCAACCAAAACGTTCAATCATTTTTTGTAAACTTTCGTTTGCACCTAAACCACCGCGTTTTCCGTTTGATGTACTTAAAATAAAAATCTTTTTTCCTTGCAAAAAGCTTTTATCTGCACGCGACAACCAATCAATTATATTTTTAAAAAACGCTGATAAATTGCCGTTGTGTTCGTTTGTGGTAATGAAAATATGTTCGAAAGCGTTGATCTCATCTTTTAAAGCAACAATTCCTTTAGGTGATTTAATTTCGCGTTCTAAATCTTCACTAAATAAAGGAATATCTAATGTTTTAAGATCAACAAATGTATGCTTAACATTCAGTTCTTTTAAAACCGCTTTTGTTAACTGTACGTTGATTGATTTTGATGAATTGCTTCCTACAAATACCAGCATAATTCTTTTAGTATTTAATTTCTAAATTCAGTTGTCTGTTTTCTTTAGCGGCAGTTTTATCCATTGCTGTGCCAACCGTTACGCCAATTGCCACACCAATAGGTAAACCTATAGCAAACAAACCCGGTTTTCCTAAAAGTACGCCTGCAAGAACACCTAATGGCATGCCAAAAACGGTCATTCCGAGTGCCAACCAAAGCGTTCTGTAATAATTTTTAGGAACTAACTTTAGTTCTTTTTCCAATAACCTTAAAATCGTCGTTTGCTTTTTCTTGATTACTTTTCTTAAATCGTTAGTTGTTAAAGAATTTGAGGTGTTAATTTCTTCAACCTCTTTGTTGATTGTTTCAACAATAGCATTTGGCAATTGCTTGTTTCTTAATTCGCTTAAAAGAATATCAAACTGATTGTAAAGCTGACTTAATCTGATATCGCTTTCTAAATTTACTCCTCTTAATTTAATTATGGTCATAATTAATCTTCTTCTTCAACAATTTCGTGGTTGCTTGAATAGTTTCGCCAACGATCAATAGCCTGAACCATATCTGTTGGTAAATCAGTTTCAAAACGCATGAACTCTTTCTTAATCGGATGCATAAAACCAAGCGTTTTGGCATGCAACGCTTGTCTCGGCAATACTTTAAACGTGTTTTCTACAAACTGTTTGTATTTTGTAAAAGTTGTTCCTTTTAAAATCTTCTCACCACCGTAACGTTCATCATTAAACAACGTATGTCCGATAGCTTTCATGTGCACGCGAATTTGGTGTGTTCTACCGGTTTCTAATCTACATGAAACCAAGGTTACATATCCCAAACGTTCAATCACCTTATAATGTGTAACTGCATATTTTGCTCCGGTTGAATCATCTGGGAACGAAGCCATTTGCATACGATCAACTTTATGTCGACCAATATAACTTTCTATTGTTCCTTCGTTTTCTTCTACATTTCCCCAAACAATGGCAATATATTCACGCTCAGTTGATTTTTCGGCAAACTGTTTTTGCAGTTCACTCATGGTCCAATCGGTTTTGGCAATAACCAATAATCCTGTGGTGTCTTTATCAATTCTATGCACCAAGCCAGGACGTTCGGAACTATTTAAAGGCAAATTTTCGAAATGATACGCCAAAGCGTTTACCAACGTTCCGGTATAATTTCCGTGACCAGGATGCACCACCAAACCTGCAGGTTTGTTAATTACCAGTAAATCATCATCTTCATAAACAATATCCAACGGAATGTTTTCTGGAATGATGATATTTTCAAACGGTGGTTGTTCCATAAGAACACGTACCACATCGTTTGCTTTTACTTTATGATTTGATTTTACAGGAACATCGTTCACAAAAATATTTCCGTTATCTGCTGCTTTCTGAATTTTGTTTCGAGTTGCATTTTCAACCAGATTCATCAAGAATTTATCAACACGCAACGGCGTCTGACCTTTACCGGCTTCAAAACGGTAATGTTCGTATAATTCGTCTTCTATTAAATTGTTATCTTCTGTCATTCATTAAAAAATTGAATCGATTTCGGGTGCAGTATCTTCATACATCTCCCCTAAAGAATCAGGTTCTGGCGTATATCCTAACATACCATCGCCCAAGATTAAATCGATTTTTGAATTTTTAAGTACTTTATCACCTGCGCGTAAAATTCTACCGTCTTGTTCAATGCGCAAAACAACATCTTTAGCAAAATCTGGCTCGTATTTAATTTGTCCTTTTACCAAACCTAACGATTCTAAAATAGCTGTAGAATGGCGCAATGTTCTTCCGTCTAAATTAGGTAAACGTATCGATGAATATCCTTTAGCATTGATCTTTACATAAATTTTACGTCCTTGCTTAACTAAATCATTCGCTTTGGGATCTTGTTCTGAAATAGTTAGTGGCGGAAACTTTGGGTTGTAATCAATTGTATCGATAATAATAATCTCGAAACCATTATCGGCAACAGCGTTCATAGCTTTTTCAACCTTCATTTTGGTTAAATCGGGCACCGTTATTTCTTTTCCGTGACGTGTATATATATTCAAAAACTGTAAACTACCAAAAATTAGTAAACCAATAATTACTACTGCCCCAATTAACGAGAAAATAAATTGCTTACTTTTTATAAATGATGTAAAACCCATAGAGTTATTTATTTTAGCAAAGTTATCAATTATGTTACGTGTATTTTTATAAATTTGTTTTAAAGTAAATCAAATACAGCTTACAAAAATAAAATATAAAAATACATTATTAAATGAAAAACGTAGCAATTATTATGGGAGGATATTCTAGCGAATATAAAATATCCTTAAAAAGCGGCGAAGTTGTTTATAATCATTTAGATAGCACTAAATATAATTTATACAAAATACACATTTTAACAGAAGGCTGGTTTTATGTTGATGAACAAAATAATCGCTTTGTTGTTGATAAAAACGATTTTTCGGTAACGGTTAACAACCAAAAAATTCAATTCGACGTTGTTTTTAATGCCATTCACGGAACACCGGGAGAAGACGGATTGATACAGGCGTATTTAAAGCTGTTGAATATTCCGCAAACGTCTTGCAATTACTATCAGTCGGCACTTACTTTTAATAAGCGCGATATGCTTTCGGTATTGAAACCTTACGGAATTAAAACAGCCATTTCGTACTATTTGAACAAAGGCGATGTTATTGCTCAAGATGAGATTATTCAGCGTGTTGGATTGCCTTGCTTTGTTAAGCCGAACAAATCGGGTTCCAGTTTTGGAATTTCGATGGTAAAAGACAGTGAACAATTATTGCCTGCGATTGACAAAGCGTATGCAGAAGACGATGAAATTATTATTGAAAGTTATTTAAAGGGAACAGAAGTTTCGGTTGGTGTGATAAAATATCAAAATGATACAATTGTTCTGCCAATAACCGAAATTGTTTCTGAAAACGACTTTTTTGATTACGAAGCAAAATATGAAGGAAAATCGAGCGAGATTACTCCTGCAAGAATATCCGATGAAGAAAAAGCGAAAGTTGAAGATGTTGCCAAACGTATTTACACTATTTTAAAGATGGATGGTTTTTCTCGATCTGAATTTATCCTGGTAAGCGGTGAACCGTTTTTATTAGAGATGAATACCGTTCCAGGATTAACAACCGAAAGTATTTTACCGCAACAAGCACGCGAAGCAGGAATTTCGTTAAACGAATTGTTTGACAACGCTATTGAATTAGCTTTAACCAGAACACATTTTTAATGAAAAAAGCTGTTTTTCCAGGTTCGTTTGATCCCATAACCAACGGACACGTAGATGTTATTACCCGAGCTTTGCCTTTGTTCGATGAAATTATCATTGCCATTGGTACAAATGCCGAAAAAAAGTACATGTTTAGTTTAGAAGAACGCAAACGTTTTATTGAAGAAACTTTTGCCAACGAACCTAAAGTTAAAGTAGATCTTTACCAAGGATTGACCATTGATTACTGCAAAGAGCAAAAAGCCGATTTTTTATTGCGCGGTTTACGCAACCCAGCCGATTTTGAGTTTGAAAAAGCCATTGCACATGCCAACCGATTGGTTTCGGGTATTGAAACGGTTTTCTTGCTAACTGCTGTAGATACATCGTTTATCAGTTCTAGCATTGTACGTGATTTTATCCGCAATAATGGTGATTATAGTTTGTTAGTTCCAAAGGCGGTAAAGAAATAATCTATCTAAACAACATAAACATCAATGAAAAAAGATATTTTCGAACATTTATCAACTGCTCAACTTATTAAAAGGAGAGATTTACTTAAAGGTGTGGCAATTGGTTTAGGAATTGTGGCAATTACAGCTATTGGTATATTAATGTATATTTTTATAACAAATGGGGTTGAAGATATGCCATTTACATCATCAGCAATTCCAGCCTTAATGCCTCTAGTATTCTTTTTACCGATGATTTTTCATATAGGTAAACTAAACACTGAAATAAAGAGGAGAAATCAAGAATAAAAACATCTTAAACAAAAAAAGCGATGACTGTAAAATCATCGCTTTTTTATTATATGGAAAAAGAAATTATCCTAAAACTTCTTTTACTTTTTTACCGATTTCTGCCGGAGAATCAACAACGTGGATACCGCTTTCTCTCATGATGCGTTTTTTAGCTTCTGCTGTATCATCAGCACCACCAACAATTGCACCTGCGTGACCCATTGTACGACCTTTAGGAGCTGTTTCACCGGCGATGAATCCGATAACCGGTTTTTTGTTTCCGTTTTCTTTAATCCAACGTGCAGCGTCTGCTTCTAATTGTCCACCAATTTCACCAATCATAATGATTGCTTCTGTTTCCGGATCGTTCATTAATAATTCAACCGCTTCTTTAGTTGTTGTTCCAATAATTGGATCTCCACCAATACCAATAGCTGTTGTAATACCTAAACCTTGTTTTACAACTTGGTCTGCAGCTTCGTATGTTAAAGTTCCCGATTTAGAAACAATACCTACTGTTCCTTTTTTGAAAACGAAACCTGGCATGATACCAACTTTAGCTTCACCCGGAGTAATTACACCAGGACAGTTAGGACCAACTAAACGACAATTTCCTTTGTTTTTTACATAGTTGTATGCAGTAACCATTTCTGCAACCGGAATACCTTCTGTAATACAGATAATTACTTTAATACCTGCTTCTGCAGCTTCCATAATCGCATCTGCAGCGAATGCCGGCGGTACGAAAATAATAGATGTATCTGCACCTGCTTTTTCAACAGCATCTTTTACTGTATTAAATACAGGACGATCTAAATGCATAGTTCCGCCTTTACCAGGAGTAACACCACCTACAACGTTTGTACCGTATTCAATCATTTGAGAGGCGTGGAATGTTCCTTCGCTTCCTGTAAATCCTTGAACTATTATTTTAGAATCTTTGTTTACTAATACACTCATGATTTTTTACAATTATCGTTTTTTGAATTATTTTACAAAAATAAGGGTTAATGAATAATATTAAAATTTTTTACTTTAATTTTTTATTAATTTGAAAGTTGGCTCATTTGAACGCCTTTAAAAAGCTTGCCGTCTTTAACTTGCCAAACTACAAAAAAGGTAGCTAAAACAAGTTCTTCTTCAGGATTTTCAAATGTTCTAACATAGTATGTGTAGCGAATCATTACTTTATCGCCGTCACTCATTATATCATGAATTTGTGCGCGCAGATCAAAATACGAATGCTTTAAATCTTTAGAAAGTGCCAAAAGATCGGTATGTTCTAAAAACAAATGTCCTTTAGAACTGTGCCATTCCAGCTGAATATCTTCATGAAAAACCTCCAAACAATAGGTTTTGTTTAAGATACCTGCCGATTCGTAAAAATTTCTGACTATTTCTAACGCACTTTCCATTGTTACCTACTTTACTAAATTTTTAACTTTTGCAACGTGCTTGTAATATTCGCGTGCTTCTTCTGCCGGAGCTCCAAAATAAATTTTATTACCTGCAAGACTTTTAGAAACGCCCGATTTTGCCATAATTACAGCTTTTTCACCTATGGTTATACCGCTTGTTGTACCAACTTGTCCCCATAAAGTTACGTGATTTTCTATAACCACACAACCTGCAATACCACATTGTGCCGCAATTAGACACATTTCGCCAATAACGGTATCGTGACCAATGTGCACCTGATTATCAATTTTAGCTCCTTTTTTAATGCGGGTTTCTCCTGTTACTCCACGATCAATCGTACATAAAGCTCCTAATGTTACATCATCTTCAATCACAACAGAACCACAAGAAATCAACGGATCAAAAAAATCAGCTCTTTTTTTATAGTAAAAAGCATCGGCACCTAAAACGGTTCCGGCGTGAATAACTACATTATCACCAATTATGGTATGATCGTTCAAAACAACATTTGCATGAATGATACAGTTTTTACCGATTTTAACGTGGTTACCAACAAAAACATTTGGTTGAATGATTGTTCCCTCGCCTATCTGAGCTGTTTCTGCTATTGCATTTGATGAAGCCTGAAACGGACGAAAATAGGTTGACAATTTATTAAAATCGCGAAAAGGATCATCTGAAATCAACAAAGCTTTTCCTTCTGGGCATTCAACATCTTTATTAATTAAAATGATGGTCGCGTTTGAATTTAATGCTTTATCGTAATATTTCGGGTGATCTACAAAAACAATTTCACCAACTTGAACCACGTGAATTTCGTTCATTCCTAAAACAGGAAAATCGGGAGCCCCTACAAAGGAACACCCAATTATTTCTGCTATATTTTCTAAATGATACGTTTTAGGAAATCTCATTTATTAATTACTCTTTTATACGTTCGATATAACTTCCTGAAGCTGTATCAATTTTAATTTTATCGCCTTCGTTAATAAACAAAGGTACGTTAACTTGCGCACCGGTTTCTACCGTAGCAGGTTTTGTAGCGTTTGTTGCCGTATTTCCTTTTACACCAGGCTCAGTATAAGTTACTTCTAAAACGATCGATGCAGGCATATCTACAGATAAAGGAGATTCTGTTTCTGCATTAATCTGAACCATTACGTTTGTTCCTTCTTTTAATAATTCCGGAGCATCTAAAATATTTTTTTCTAACGTGATTTGTTCAAAGGTTTCGTTATTCATAAAATGGTAATCGTTTCCTTCGTTGTACAAATACTGAAAAGTATGAGTTTCTACACGAACTACATCAATCTTATGACCTGCAGAAAAAGTATTATCTAGTGTTTTACCAGAAGTTAGACTTTTTAATTTTGTTCTTACAAACGCAGGACCTTTACCTGGTTTTACATGCAGGAATTCTACAATTTTATAAATATCGTTGTTAAATTTAATACATAAACCGTTTCTAATGTCTGATGTACTTGCCATAAATTATGCTTTTATTTTTTATTTATTAATAAATTCCGGTATAACCTTTCATGATACCGCGGGTTGAATTACGTACAAACTGAATAATTTCGTCACGTTCAGGAGTTGCTTCCATCTCTGTTTCTAAAATTTCGATTGCCTGTGAATTGTTGTAATTCTTTTGATACAATACGCGATAAATATTCTGTATTTCTTTTATTTTTTCTGAATCGATTCCTCTTCTTCTTAATCCTACAGAATTAATTCCCACATAAGAAATTGGCTCACGTGCAGCTTTAATGTACGGAGGAACATCTTTACGGACAAGCGTACCACCCGTTACAAACGAATGTGATCCGATTGTACAAAACTGATGCACTGCAACCATACCTGCCAAAACAACATAATCACCAACTGTTACGTGACCTGCCAATGTGCTTGAGTTTGAAAAGATACAGTTATCGCCCACGATACAATCGTGCGCAATGTGGCTGTAAGCCTGTATTAAACAATTTTTACCAATAGCCGTGCGGTATCTGTCTTTTGTACCTCTGTTAATGGTAACACACTCTCTAATTGTTGTATTATCGCCAATTTCAACAGTAGTTTCCTCGCCATCGAACTTTAAATCTTGTGGTTCGGCAGAAATAACTGCGCCGGGAAAAATACGACAATTTTTTCCGATTCGTGCTCCTTCCATGATGGTAACGTTTGACCCTATCCAAGTACCTTCACCTATTTCAACATTATTGTGAATAGTTGTAAAAGGCTCAATTACCACATTTTTAGCAATTTTTGCTCCTGGATGAACGTATGCTAATGGTTGATTCATTCTAACTTAATTATTTATTTACTATTTTGCTTTTACTATTTGTGCCATTAATTCTGCTTCGGTAGCAATTTTACCGTTTGCATAAGCAACAGCCTGCATGTGACAGATTCCTCTGCGAATTGGAGTAATCAAATCTAACTTAAAGATCAATGTGTCGCCCGGTAAAACCTGTTGTTTAAAACGTACGTTATCAATTTTCATGAAATACGTTAAATAATTTTCAGGATCTGGTACTGTGCTTAACGCTAAAATACCTCCTGTTTGTGCCATTGCCTCAATAATTAAAACGCCCGGCATTACTGGTGCACCTGGGAAATGTCCTTGAAAAAACTCTTCATTCATGGTAACATTTTTCATGCCTACCACATGAGAATCAGACAATTCTAAAATACGATCTACCAAAAGCATAGGAAATCTATGTGGCAACATTGCCATAATTTTGGTGATGTCCATTAACGGTTCTTTCGTTAAATCAAAAACAGGAACTTGATTTCTACGTTCTGCTTTGATTATTTTCGACATTTTTTTAGCAAACTGCGTGTTTACAAAATGTCCCGGTTTGTTTGCAATAACCTTTCCACGTATACGTGTTCCGATCAATGCTAAATCTCCAACAACGTCTAACAATTTGTGTCGAGCGGCTTCGTTTGGATAATGCAATGTTAAATTATCAAGAACTCCGTTTGGTTTAACAGCAATATCGTCTTTACCAAAAGCAACTTTTAAACGTTGTAATGTTTCGTCTGATATTTCTTTATCAACATACACAATCGCATTGTTTAAATCGCCACCTTTAATTAATCCGTGCGCCAATAAAGTTTCTATTTCGTGCAAAAAGCTAAAAGTTCTTGCTTCAGAAATATCTTTTTTAAAATCGCTCATGTTTTTCAACGTAGCGTTTTGCGTGCCTAAAACCTTAGTACCAAAATCTACCATTGTTGTAATTTGATACTCATCTGCAGGCATTACGATAATTTCGCTACCTGTTCTTTCATCAACGTACGAGATTACTTCTTTAACAATGTATTCGTTACGTTCTGCATCTTGCTCTACAATTCCGGCTTTTTCAACGGCTTGAACAAAAAATTTAGATGAGCCATCCATAATTGGTGGCTCTGAAGCATTTAGCTCAATAATAACATTATCTAAATCACAACCAACAAAAGCCGCCAAAACATGCTCTGTAGTATGTAATTGTACACCTTTATGCTCTAAATTTGTTCCACGTTCTGTAGAAACAACATAGTTAGCATCTGCTTCAATAACAGGATTTCCCGGTAAATCTACTCGCACAAAAGTAAAACCATTATTTACAGGCGCAGGTTTTAAAGTCATAACAACTTGCTGACCTGTATGCAAACCTACTCCGTTAATTGTTACTTCTTGGGCGATGGTTTTCTGTTTAACCATAACTATTTTTAACTTATATTTCGTTATTTGATTTTTTTAACTGATCGATTTCTTTAACAATATTGGGCAATTTTTTAAAATACACGTACGATTTTGAAAAATCGTTGTATGTCATTGCCGGCGAACCTTGAATAATTTCTCCGTCTTTCACGCTTTTACCAACACCCGATTGAGCCTGAATGCGTACGTTATCACCAATGACAATATGACCTACAATACCAACTTGCCCGCCAATAACACAGTTTTTACCAATTTTAGCAGAACCTGCGATACCTGTTTGCGAAGCTATTACGGTATTTTCGCCCACTTCTACATTGTGTGCAATTTGAATTTGATTATCCAACTTTACACCTTTTCTTATAATGGTTGATCCTAATGTGGCACGGTCAATGGTTGTACATGAACCAATTTCCACATCATCTTCAATAATCACATTTCCAATCTGCGGAATTTTAGAATATGTACCATCTGTATTCGGAGCAAATCCAAAGCCATCTGATCCTACAATTGTTCCTGAATGAATCACGCAGTTTTTACCGATTACCGTTTCAGAATAAATTCGTGCACCAGCAAAAAGGATCGTATTATCGCCAATTGTTACATTATCGCCCACAAAAGAATTAGGATAAATTTTTACATTGTTCCCAATTTTAGTGTTTTTACCAATGTAACAAAAACTTCCCAAATATAAATCGGTTCCATATTCTACTCCTTCTGATAAAACCGAAGGTTGTTCGATACCCGATTTCATTAACTTGATTTGGTTGGCGTATTCTAATATTTTTGTGAATGCTTTATAAGAATCATCAACCTGAATCATGGTTGCCTTTACATCGTGCAACGGTTGAAAATCTTTATTAACAATTACAATTGATGCCTTGGTTGTGTATAAAAAATGGTTGTATTTTGAGTTTGACAAAAAGGTAATAGAACCTTCTTCGCCTTCTTCGATCTTGGCTAACTTAAAAACCTCAACCGTAGAATCGCCCACAATATTTCCATTTAAAACTTCGGCAATTTGTTCTGCTGTAATCTTCATTGAATACAAAAATATTAATTTTTTAACCAACTTTATGAATGCTTTTCGGATAGCATATAAAGTATTTATAAACAGGCTCTGACAAAGCCTTTAAATTGTATTGATCTGATGCTTCTAACACATCGATAATTTCTTTGTTCTTTGTAAAAATCCGAATTGGATCTGCCTTTAAATCGTATGCTTGATTTTTTAATTTATCTCCAAAAACAAAATAATCCAACTCATCAGTTACTTCAAGTTTGTCTTTACATAAATCTTGATAATAACTTAATTTTGAAATCAAATCATCTTTAGAAACCAATTGCACATGAAACAATTTTCTGTTTACAATGGCACTGCTTAAATACGACAAAACCTTATCGGTATGAAACTGCCAGTTTTTTAATGCGGTGTAAATATCGGCATCGTCTAACAAGGCAAAATTGTTTAAAACTTCTTTATTAAAATCAGCTTTTAGAACATTGTTCTCCAAGAAAAATTTCAGTGCATTGCTCGCTGGTAAATCAACCCCTTGCAACGTTAACTGCTTGGCACGTTTTAATATTTTAGATAACAACAATTCTGCACCAACACTTGTTTTATGCAAATAGCACTGCCAATACATTAAACGGCGTGCTACCAAAAATTTTTCTACCGAATATATACCTTTTTCCTCAACAACCAAAACATCGTTATGAACATTGATCATCTGGATCAATCGTTCGGAATTAATGTTTCCTTCGGCAACACCGCTGTAAAAACTATCGCGCTTTAAATAATCCATCCGATCCATATCCATTTGAGAAGATATAAGTTGAATTAAGAATTTACGCGGATAATTTCCTTTAAAAATCTCGATTGCCAATGAAAGCTTTCCTTCAAACTCTTCATTCAAAGCTTCCATAAAAAGCAACGAAATTTCTTCGTGATGAATATTTTCCACAATGCTGTGCTCCATTGCGTGCGAAAAAGGTCCGTGACCAATATCGTGCAATAAAATGGCAATATAAAGCGCCTCTTCTTCTTCTTTTGATATTTCTACATTCTTGAAACGCAACACCTGAACGGCTTTCTGCATCATGTGCATACAGCCCAAAGCGTGATGAAAACGCGTATGTTCGGCACCCGGATAAACCAAAGAAGACAATCCCATTTGCTTAATTCTGCGCAAACGCTGAAAATACGGATGCTGAATTAAATCGTACAACAATGTTGCGGGTATGGTTATGAAGCCATAAATAGGATCGTTTAAAATTTTTAATTTATTTGCTGATGTCAAAACTATTTTGTTGTGGAAATATCAGGCAAATATAACTATTTTCACAAAAGAAAAATGCACTTTTGTATAACTAAAAGTGCATTTTGTATAATTAACTGAATTTATAATTGCTTAAAAACTGAATACTGTTTTGAATATCGTAATGTAAAATACGGTCTTCTGCTACAGTCGGAACAACTTTTCTGTAATCGCTTACGAAGTTTTCTATAAAATTACTCGATTTTCCTGGTCGGCGGAATTCTAAAGCCTGTGCTGCGTTAAATAGCTCAATTGCCAGAATTCGTTCTAAATTTTCGACAATTTTCAATGTTTTTGTAGCTGCATTGGCACCCATACTTACATGATCTTCTTGTCCGTTGCTTGAAACAATACTATCGATACTTGCCGGAGTTGCCAATTGTTTGTTCTGACTAACGATACTTGCTGCGGTGTATTGCGGAATCATGAAACCTGAATTTAATCCCGGATTATTTACCAAAAACGGAGGCAAATTACGCAAGCCTGAGATTAACTGATACGTTCTGCGTTCTGAAATGCTTCCTAATTCTGCCAAGGCAATTCCCAAGAAATCTAAAGCCAATGCCAATGGTTGTCCGTGGAAATTTCCGCCCGAAACAATTAAATCTTCATCTACAAAAATATTCGGATTATCGGTTACCGAATTGATTTCGGTTTTAAAAACCTTTTCTACATATTCAATGGCATCTTTTGAAGCTCCGTGAACCTGTGGAATACAACGGAACGAATATGGATCCTGAACGTGTTTTTTAGGTTGTTTGATCAATTCTGATCCTTCTAAAATTTCGGAAATATAAACAGCCGTATTTACCTGACCTTTGTGCGGACGAACAATGTGTATTAAATTGTTAAACGGATCAATTCTACCATCGAAACCTTCTAAAGAAACAGCTCCGATCACATCTGCCAATTGTGATAATTTTGAGGTCTTCAACAAAATATAAGCTCCGTACGAACTCATAAACTGCGTACCGTTCAACAACGCCAAACCTTCTTTAGATTTCAACGTGATGGTTTCCCAACCTTTTTCGGCTAACATTTTTTTTGCAGTAATTCGGTTTCCGTTCATAAAAACTTCGCCTTCGCCAATTAAAGGCAAACACAAATGTGCCAACGGAGATAAATCGCCCGATGCACCTAACGAACCTTGCGTATAAACAACCGGTAAAATATTGTTGTTGTAAAAATCGATTAAACGTTCAACCGTAACCAATTGCACGCCCGAATTACCGTAACACAATGATTTTATCTTTAACAGCAACATAATTTTTACAATGCTGTGAGGAACTTCGTCACCTGTACCACAAGCATGCGATTTCATTAGATTTTCTTGTAATGTAGTTAGATCTTCGGTTGAAATTTTAACGCTGTATAATGATCCAAAACCGGTATTGATTCCATAAATAGGATTGGTTTCGGTTTGCATTTTATTATCTAAATATTCACGGCATTTATTAATGTTTGCAATGGCTTCTTCTGATAAAGCCAAGGTATGATTTTCTTCGATAATTGTGTTTAGCTCTTCTAAACTCAACGTGCTGTTGCTAATATAATGTGTTGCTGACATGGTCTTTTTTCTTAGTTTGCCAAAATTCCTAAAACTAATCTATAAATCAAAATGTTTTAAGAGTTATCTCGTAAAAACCCATTTGGTATCGGTTGATAAATTAGCATCAAAACCATAACCTTCTACATTAAACTGTTTAATATCTTCTACATTAGTAATATTATTTTCTGCCATGTAGCGAACCGTCAACCCACGAGCCTTTTTAGCGAAAAAACTAATCATTTTCAGTTTTCCGTCTTTGTAATCTTTAAATTCAGGAGTAATAACCTTTGCTTTGAGTGTTTTTTTATCAACTGCTCCAAAATACTCGTTGCTGGCTAAATTTACCAACACATCACCTTTTTTGTAACCTTTGTTTAAAGCTGTTGTAACAGTATCTTTCCAAAAATCGTATAAATCTTTTTTATCGGCAATTGGCAGTTTTATACCCATTTCTAATCGGTAAGGTTCAATGGCGTCTAAAGGTTTCAACAAACCGTATAAACCCGAAAGTATGTTTAAGTTATTTTGTAAATAATCAATTTCTTTTTCGGTTAATGTATAAGCATTCAAACCCGTGTAAACATCGCCGTTAAAAGCAAAAACTGCTTGGCGAACCATATCGTTAAGTTCTGTCAACTTATATTTTCTTGCTTTGTTTCGTTGCCAATTTAAATCTGCCAAATTATCAGAAATATCCATTAAATTACTTAAATCCGCAGGCTTTAATGTTTTTAAAACCTTATGTATTTCTTTACTTTGTTTGATAAAAACTGGTTTTGTATGCGTAGTTACTGGCAATTGAGTTTCGAAATCTAACGATTTTGCCGGCGATATAATTATTTTCATTTTATACTATAATTTTTATAATTGCTACTGTGATGTTACCACAGATTTCACAAATTTACACAGATTAAACTTTCAAAAAGTAGTACTTCATATATTAAAAATTCGATACCAAATGTTTTTCAAAAGCTGCATTCCGTCGCGTTTGTCTTTTGGAAGTTCCTTAACGCTGTAGCCATTTTCTGTCAGAATCAACTGATAAGAAAAAGCAAACTGCACTTCATTATCGGTATTTTTAAGCAATCCAAAACGTAAATCATTAAAAACCAATCCGTTTTTATTTTTTGTAATAATGTATTGATTTTCGGATATTTCTTTTAATCGATTGATATTATCATCATTTAAATGATCGATTAACTTTTTGTTTTGAGGAAAATATTGAAAAGTCATTTGTTTTGAATCGAAAATAGAATAATCTGAAATATAAAATCCATCAACATCCTGAACAATTACATTCCATAAAAAACTGTTTGAAAATGTAGGTTTTACTGTCGCTTTTATATTTTTTGAAGGATATTGTGTATAAAACTGACCTTCTACTCTACTTTTTACCACCTGCTGAATGATCAATCCCCAAATTAAATATAGGGAACTTAATATTAATCCGGCATAAGTGAATGTTTTTCGTTTGTTCATTAATCCTAAAACAACGCCCATTAAAAGCGGAATAGTATAAAACAAATCGACTACAAATATTGATTTTAATGCTATTTTTTCTGGAAATGGCCAAAAAAGTTGCGTACCCCAAGTTGTAAAAACATCTAACAGAGAATGTGTTAACAGAATAAGAAATGTAGTTATAAACAGTTGCTTTTTTGTGGTTTCTTTAAAAGCTTTTTTTAGCAGATAGGTAATTGCAACGCTTAACAACAAAAAGAACAAAATGGAATGAGAAAAACCTCGATGAATTTCAATTTCGGTAAGCGGATCGTTAAAAATCTTGGCAATATAAATGTCCAAATCGGGCAAAGTGGCAACAACCGCGCCAAGCAAAACTATTTTTTTTGTACCAACACTTTTATTTAAAGCAACATGTGCAACGCTTACACCTAAAACTATTTGTGTAAATGAATCCATAAAAAAACTGCTCATTTTTGTGAATGAGCAGTTCAAAAATACAATATATTTTAATTACATATCTTTAAAAATAGTGTGCATTAAACGTTTTTTATCGTTAATGCTTTCTTCCAACGAAATCATAGATTCTGTTCTGTAAACTCCTTCGATATCGTCAATCATAAAAATAACTTCTTTTGCATGACGCGTGTTTTTTGCACGAATTTTACAGAAAACGTTAAATTTACCTGTTGTAACGTGAGCAACGGTAACAAAAGGAATATCGTTAATACGCTCTAAAACAAATTTTGTTTGCGATGTGTTATGTAAGAAAATTCCCACATAAGCAATAAATGAATATCCTAATTTTTCATAATCTAACGTTAATGAAGAACCTTGGATAATTCCTGCATCTTCCATTTTTTTAACACGAACGTGTACCGTACCTGCCGATATTAACAGCTTCTTTGCGATATCTGTAAAAGGCACCCTAGTATTGTCAATCAACATATCTAAGATCTGGTGATCTATTTCATCTAATCGAAACTTACTCATATAACAATTTTTATCAATTATTTTTTTTAATCTTTAATGAAGGCAAAAATACAATGAATTATTAAAAAAAATATAGAAAAGCATAAAATATTTTTAGATTTTGGCAAATCATTAACAACTAACTACCAAAAAACTACGATATCGTTACATTAATTAACGCTTTAACAAGGTCATTTTCATTGTTAACGGTTTGTTTTTTAAGGTTTAAAACCGTATGGGCATATTTATAATTCGGTGCAGAATCAAAATCTATAATTAGTTTTAAAACTAATTCTCCACTAACAATTTCTTCTTTAAATACGATTGGAAGTTCATTTTTATCATCAAAATTGCTATTTGTGGTAGAAAAATTCTGAATAATTAAATCGACAAAGTTTTTTTCGTTTTCAGGAATTTGTAGATAATCGTCAATTGAAAACTTTTTATATTCTTGCGATATGAGACTGTTTAACAAGGTTTCTAAACTGATATCAACCAATTTTTCGGCTTTTTTGCGTTGATAATCGTTTGATGCAAAACCGGCTTCAAACAAAATGGTCGGTACATTTAAGTGTGTAAACATATCGCCAATACAGTTTATATTGAAAGAATCGTCGAACCTGCCGATATTAGCTGGTGCATAATTCTTTAAAACATCGTTCATATTGGCAATTAATTGCATAGCAAATGTTCTTACATCATTTATATCACAAGTTTCATTGAATGCCGGAGCTAAAAACGACAATGTTGCCGGATTTGGATCTGATCCGGCAGAAAATATAGTGCGTTGATCGTGCATATTTAATGCCAGATTTGGTTGTACTTCATTAAAAACAGAACGAAGTAATTGTGATTCGGGTTGCGAAAGATCTACTGAATCTCTGTTTAAATCGACATTATTTGCATTAACACGAGTGAACGCTTCGGCACCATCTGGATTTAAAATTGGGAGAAAAGTAAACGAGAAAAAATTCAACCAATCTGCATTTTTAGATTCATTCAATTTTTCAAGAAAATTAAAAACCGATTTGGTTGTGGTGGTTTCGTTTCCGTGCATTTGTGACCACAATAAAATCTTGAAATTTCCTGTTCCAAAATCTACTCGGTAAATGTTTTTCTGCAACACACTTTTACCGGCAACCGATACTTTAAAAATATCTTGATCAAGATTTTCTAAAAGACTTTCTAACCTAAAATTTGTAATGTAACGCTCGTTAATTTCTTGTTGCTTTAAAAATTGCATGATTGTTTTTAATTTTTTCCAAATATACTATCAATCTCTAATAAAACCATTTTTAAACAGCTGTTTATTTTTGTAAACAAATGTTAATTTTAGCTTTTAACAAAAACTAATATTTGTATAATTAAAAACTTAAAATCAATACATTAAATATATTTACATAAACTTTTACTTAAATATAATTAATTGAATTTACAATTGTAAAATAATTTAGTTTACATTTGTAAAAACACTTTTGTTTACATTTGTAAAGCGTATTTTTAAACAAAAAAGCCACATTTTCTTATGAAATTTAGTAAACAGCTACAAAAAATAATGCATTATTTTGGTTTAAGCACAACCGAACTGGCAGATAGAATTTTGGTTCCAAAGGCAACTATTTCGCATCTTATTTCGGAGCGAAACAAACCGAGTTTAGAGTTTATAATGAAGTTGCATACCACCTTTCCTACCCTAAATTTAGAATGGTTGATTTACGAAAAAGAGCCTTTTTTGATAACTGAAATTCATCCAAAATCAATCGAAAAAGATCAAATTGAAACACCTGTTTTAGATGAAATTTTGGAAGTTGAAACGGTAAATGAAATCGAAAATGAAGATCAAAATAAAATAGAAACGGAAGAAATCGAACCTAAAAATATCAGTCAAAATATAACGGAGAATCCAAAAAACATTTTATCTTTCCAATCTAAAGAAATTGACTGTATCGTTATTTTTTACAACGACGGAAGTTTTAAAAAGTACAATCCGTAAATGAGTATTTTAAAAAAGTATTTTAGTTATTTAAATGTAATTCCCGAACGCACCTACCAATCTACCTACAACGGTGTTTTGGAAATTAACTGGCTGAACGGTAAAAAAATTCTGGATACTACAAACACCAACTATTCGTACGGAAATCTGGGAAAGGTTTTGCAGAAAGGCTTAAGATCGGTCACAACTGATTTTCGCAATGAAGAAACATTGATTTTGATTTTAGGTTTGGGCGGTGGCGATGTAGTAAAGCAGCTACGAACCAACTTCAAATCGCATGCAAGTATTACTGCTGTTGAGATTGATCCGGTTATTATTGAAGTTGCCATGAAAGAATTCGATATTGTTCCGAACAGCAAATTTGAAATTGTGAATAACGACGCCAACGTTTTTTTAAAATACATTAAAGAGCGTTATAACCTTATTATTGTTGATCTTTTTAATGATGTTACCATTCCTGAATTTGTTTTTCAGACTGAATTTATCAAATCGGTTTACAATGTTTTACATTTCAACGGAAGCATAATTTTTAATACCTTTATTTTAAGTGATGTGCACAAAGTACGAAACAAAAAGTTTGTCGAAAATTTAAAACGATATTTTTCTGTTGAAGAATTTGCAAACTTATACGGGCACAATCACTTAATTATCACTAAAAAAATAAAATGAAAAAGTACATTTTTATAGCTATTGTTTTGTTAGGGTCGATCTCTGCAAAGGCTCAATACACAAAAGACATCAACACAAACCGTCCGAGTTCTTCTATGGGCGCGTACAGCGTTAGTAAAGGAATTTTTCAGATTGAAGGTGGATACACCTATCAAAACGATGAATTTCATACCGAAAAAGTAAATACTTATAACAATTTTAATTTACAGTTGCGATACGGCGAAATGCTTGAAAATTTAGAGTTTGTTGCCGATTTATATTTTAGCAGTTACAATCAAACCGATTACAATGTCGATGTAAGCAACAGCGGTTTTCGTCAGTTGAACTTTGGGGCGAAATTTTTAATTTACGATCATTACAAATATTACGTTGAAAAGCGAAATGTTTACAGCTGGAAAGCGAATCAGCGCTTTAAATGGGGAAGATTAATTCCGGCAATATCGATTTACGCAGGCGGACAATTTAATTTTAAACACAATATTTATTACCCAGAATTACCAGAAGTTGGCTTAAAAACCATGCTTATTGCCCAGCAACATTTAAGCAAACGTTTTAGCCTTACCTATAACTTTATTGGCGAAAATGTTACCGAAGATGAATTTAGAAATATTAGCTATATTGTAACAGCATCGTTAGGTTTAAGCGACAGATGGAGCATTTTTGGCGAACATCAGGGAATTATCGATCGTAAATACAACAATATTGCAGTTCCGTTTATGAATGATGCTTCATTAAAAGGTGGATTAACCTATAAAATTCATCAAAATTTACAGATTGATGCTTTTGGTGGAACAAGTCTAGAAAATACTCCACATAAAATTCAGGCAGGAATTGGCGCTTCGTGGAGAAATCATAAAAAATACGAGTTTAAAGATCCTATGGAACTTTAATAGAAAATCAAGCAATCTAAAAAGTTTCTTTCCAAACAAAAACCTTACATTTGTTCTGTAAAAAAACTTTTTTAATGAAAATTTTAAAGAATTTCCTCCCCTTATTTTTGTTTTTCGGAATATATTTAAGTTCAGGAATTTATTATAACGATTTTTACGCGTTATCGCCCGTTATTATTGCTTTTGGTGCAGTTGCATTTGCAATAATCTACTTTAAAGGATCAATTAATAAAAATATCGACCAATTTTTAAAAGGTGCCGGCAAAAATCAAATATTAACCATGTGTTTTATATTTTTCTTGTCCGGATCTTTTAGTTTTATTACAAAAGAAATTGGCAGTGTAGATTATTTGGTTGCACTGATTTTAAACCATATTACTCCGCAGATATTATTCATTGCTTTTTTTGTAATATCCTGCTTAATATCTTTTGCTTTAGGAACATCGGTTGGTACAATTGTTACCTTAGCACCACTTTTGCCAGGTTTATCAAGCGGTAATACCGATGCTTTAATTCTACTTTCGGGCAGTTTGTTGGGTGGCGCCATGTTTGGCGATAATCTATCTATAATATCAGACACTACTATTGCAGCAACCCAAACTATGGGTGTAAAAATGATTGATAAATTTAAAGCAAACGGACTAATAGCAGTTACTGCTGCAATAATTACGTGTGTTTTTATTTATTTCAATCAACCCGAATTTACTTCAAGCATCATCCACAAAAGCGATAAAACAGCTGTTGTTTTACTTCCTTATATAGCCATTGTAGTATTGGCACTATGCCGTTTACACGTATTAGTTGTATTAACAATTAGCTGCTTATTGGCTATAATCATTGCGTTTTTTCAAGACTTGTCCTTTTTGTCGATTTCTAAATTAGCATTCGATGGAATGCAATCTACCTTCGAAATTTCTTTGCTTTCATTGTTAATTGGCGGATTATCGTACCTAATCGAAAAAAATAAAGGGTTTGAAAATGTTTTATCGCTTATTTCAAAAAGTAAAAAACCATGGGTAGCAGTTTCATCTATAATATCAATGATCGTTTTTATTAACATGACTGTTGCAAATAACACCATTGCGTTGCTGATTTGCGGACCAATTGCAAGACAGATTTCCGAACGATTTAATCTAAACAAAATTAGAATAACATCTTTATTAGATATTTTCAGTTGTATAACGCAAGGATTTATTCCTTATGGTGCGCAAGTTTTAATATTGCTTGCCTTGATAAATCAGCAAATCAGTTTTATAGATTTGGTTTCTAAAAGTTACTATTTAATCATTCTATTAATTGTAAGCATTATTTACATTGTATTTTTTATGAATAAGAATGAAAAACGATTAGAAAAAACAGTTTAAATAATTATATTTGCCTAAAAGTGTTAAAAACTATTACATGAAATTATTAGAAGGAAAAACCGCAATAATAACAGGAGCAACTCGTGGAATTGGTAGAGGCATTGCTTTAACTTTCGCAAAACAAGGTGCAAATGTAGCATTTACATACAGCTCATCAGAAGAAGCTGCCATTGCTTTAGAACAAGAATTAACAGCTTTGGGTGTTAAGGCAAAATCATACAAATCTAACGCAGCAGATTTTAACGAAGCACAATCTTTAGTTGATCAGGTGTTAGAATTTTTTGGAACTGTTGATATTTTAATTAACAATGCCGGTATTACAAAGGATAATTTGTTGATGCGAATGAGCGAAGCCGACTTTGACAATGTAATGGATGTAAATTTAAAATCGGTTTTTAACATGACCAAAGCGGTTCAAAAAACCATGCTTAAAACCAGAAACGGAGTGATTATTAACATGAGTTCGGTTGTTGGTGTGAAAGGAAATGCGGGTCAGGCAAATTACGCAGCATCAAAAGCCGGAATTATTGGTTTTTCTAAATCGGTAGCTTTAGAATTAGGTTCAAGAAACATTCGTTGTAATGTGGTTGCCCCAGGATTTATTGAAACTGAAATGACAGCAAAATTAGGCGAAGAAACCGTTAAAGGATGGACAGACGCTATTCCATTAAAACGTGGTGGAACTCCAGAAGATATCGCAAACGCATGTGTGTTCTTAGCATCAGATTTAGCGACCTACATTACCGGTCAAGTTATAAATGTTGATGGCGGAATGTTAACATAATATATCAAAACCTTCTTTTTCAGAAGGTTTTTTTTATTTTAGTGAGTATATAATATTCGTCCGTTCGAGCTTGTCGAGAACTTCTCGATACGCTCCATTTCATTTCGCTACTCGAAGTGACGGGCATTAACTTAATTTAAATATTTCAACATTTACTATTACTTCAAATTCATATTACATCATTTTTTAGTACATTTAATGTAAAAGATTTTACTATGAAAAAGATACATTTATTCATCGCTGTTTTTTTATGTGCATTGATGTTTTCTTGTAAAAGCAAACAAACTACTGTTGATAATACATCTTCTGCAAAAAAGTTCAATGAAAAAACGTTCGATCCGTATTTTAAAGGATTGGGAACCGAACCTTTTTGGAACATTGAAATAAGCGATGATTTTATTGTTTATAAAGATATTGATGGAAAGTCGGAAATTTTTCCAGTTAATAGTATCGATAAAGCACAAGATGCAAATGTTCAATTGATAAGATCTGAAAAAGGAAACCAACAGTTACGCGTTACCATTACACAAAAATCTTGTTCTGATGGAATGTCAGACACCGAGTTTGATTATAAAACCGAAGTTTCGATCATTACAAAAGAAAACGAATTAAAATTAAACGGTTGCGGTAATTACATTATTCCTTTAAAATTACAAGGTAAATGGAACTTAATTAGTTTTAATGGTAACGAAATACCGCAAGATAAATATCTTAAAACACCTTATTTACAGTTTGAAAACGAAGAAAAACATGTAAGCGGTAATGCAAGCTGTAACGGTTTTAACGGAGCTATTTTCTTTGATAACCAATACATTCGATTTTCTAAATTAGCTGTAACACGTATGATGTGTGTGCACGAAAACATGGAAACCGAATTTTTAAAAGAAATTGCAACTATTACCAAATATAAAATTATTGATAACGAACTGCATCTTTTTAAAAGCGATGATCTAAAAATGATTTTCAAGAAAGAATAAACAAAAGAGGTTGTACAAAAAGTGTCATTCTGAGCGAAACGGAGTGTAGTCGAAGAATCTAAGTTTTGATTATTAGAGATTTCTCCTTCGTTGGAATGACAGATAAATTCGCTTATCTTTTACTTTTCGGACACTCTTTTTTATCGAAATTATTTAGTTTCAAATTGATCTTTTTGGTCTTTGTGTTTCCAACGTTTATGTGTCCAGAAATAATATTCGGGTTTCGTTTTAATCTGCTCTTCTATTTTATCTAAAAATATTCTTGTAGGTTTGTATTTTGGTTCGTTTTTAATATCATCGGTAATTTCAGAAAAAGTAGCTTCATAATGTCCGCGTTTTACTTTATCAACCTTTAAATACAAAATATTCATATTTAATTTTCGGGCTAAAACTTCGGCACCCATGTGTATTGGCACATCAATCCCCATAAATGGTTCCCAATGAAGTTTCTCTCTTAACAATGGGGTTTGATCACTTAAAAACAAATAGGTTCCATATAATCCTTTTGCCTGATTTTCACGAATAGCACCTGTTGTGTGGTGTGTATCAATCAATTCGGCATTAAAACGAGAACGAATATCTCTAAACAATTTATCGAAATGTTTATTTTTTAATGCTTTATAAATACCAAAACCTTTAAACTGTAAATGTTGCCCCAAACCTATCACCCACTCCCAATTTCCGTAATGCGGTAACATTAAAATAATGCTTTTTTGTTTTTGTTCGTAGGCTTTCATTAGTTCTACATTTTTAAAAACAAAGCGTTTGTCTAATTCTTTTGGCGAAATGGTAATGGTTTTTATCATTTCAAGGAATAAATCGCATAAATGAATGTAAAATCTTCGTTCAATTGCTTTTCTTTCAGTTACCGATAAATGTGGAAAAGTTAATTCTAAATTGTATCGAACCGTTCTAACTCGATACTTTACTACTTTATATATTAAAAAATAAAAAACGTTCGAAAGTAGATACAATACTTTAAATGGCAATTTTGAAATGCACCACAACAAAGCATATATTACAATAAATAAAAGATATTTCATTAAAGAAATTTTTGCAAAGATAAGCCTATCTAATTATTTACAGGATTTTATTTAAAATGTTTTAACATTAGTAAAAAAAAGAAATCGCATGACATACAGCTGTCAAAACCACTTCATAATTTTGAACTGAAAATAAACATCTAAATCAATTATTATGAAAGCAAACATTTTAACAAACGAAGAATTATTAAACCACTGGCAAGGTCACAGAGCATTAACAAGAAGAGTTATTGAAGCTTTCCCAGAAAAAGAACTTTTTGAATACAGCATTGGCGGAATGCGTACGTTTGCCGATTTGGTTAAAGAACTGTTATCTATCGCTGTTCCTGGTTTAGAAGGAATTGTAAAAAATTCTACCGAAGGTTACAACCACAATTTACCACTGAAAACTAAAGCTGATTTATTAAACGCTTGGGACGATGCTACGCCAAAAATCAATGATTTGTTTATGCAGATTTCTGAAGATCGTTTTAAGGAAGATTTCAATTTGTTCGGCGAATACAAATTTCCGGTAATTCAGAATATTTTATATTTCGTTGACAATGAAGTTCATCACCGCGGACAAGGTTACGTTTATTTAAGAAGCTTAAATATTGAACCACCTTTCTTTTGGGAGCGAGAATAGTTATTATATTATTTTTGGTTATTAAAATTAAAAAGACTTCAAATTTTGAAGTCTTTTTATTATTTTTCACTTTCCGATGAGCCTAACTTAAAAATTGCTTTCACACTAAAACTACCAAAATAATTTCCAATAAATAAATCATTATTATTATATTTTGATTTTAAGTTATTTGTAAAACCTATATATTCTTGATGATCAATACCAATGCTAAAGCGTTCATTAACATAAATTTTATATCCAATACCTAAACCTAAACCTAATTGAACAGGGGTGATTCCCTCTTTCATATTCATTCCGTTAGAGGTTGCTTCTGTAAGAAAATTGATTGTTGGACCAAAATTTAAATACCATCTTCTGTTTTTAGAAAAATGATAATTTGCATGGATTGGTACCGAAACAAAATTTATTTTTTCTTCAAAAGATTCAAATCCATAAAACCCGTAAGATTCCCCCTGAGATCCCATTGTTTGATATTCAACTCCCGTTTTTAAACTCCATCTATTATTAAAATACAAATCTAAATTTGCACCAAAATAAGGGTTAACAACAGCTTCGTTCATCATACCAACATCGCCAAAATAATTTGCAGTAGATACTCCAATAAAAGGCGAAACCTCAACTTCCCCTTTTTCTCTAACTTGTGCATTTACAGTAAAAGATGCCATTAAGGCAATAAAAAGTGTTTTTTTCATGTGTTTTAAGTTAAAATAATTTGTGTTTTTTTTTACAGAAAAACATCTTTTCTATAATTTTGCGTAAAATTAATAAAAATAGAAATGGGAAGAGCGTTTGAATTTAGAAAAGCTAGAAAAATGAAACGTTGGTCGGCAATGGCTAAAACGTTTACGCGTATTGGTAAAGATATCGTTATGGCTGTTAAAGAAGGCGGACCTAATCCTGAAACAAATGCCCGTTTACGTGCCGTTATGCAAAATGCTAAAGCTGCCAATATGCCTAAAGACAATGTAGAACGCGCTATTAAAAAAGCATCAGACAAAGATACAGCCAACTATAAAGAAGTTTTGTTTGAAGGATATGCACCACACGGAATTGCTATATTAATTGAAACTGCTACCGATAACAATAACAGAACAGTTGCCAATATTCGTTCGTACTTTAACAAATGTAATGGTACCATGGGAACGCAAGGATCGGTTGAATTTATGTTCGATCATACCTGTAACTTTAGAATTGCAAAAGTTGAAGGTTTAGATTTGGAAGAATTTGAATTAGAACTGATTGATGCCGGTGTTGATGAAATTTTTGAAGATGAAGACGGAATTTTAATCTATGCTCCGTTTAACAGTTTCGGATCAATCCAAAAAGAATTGGAAGAGCGCAACATGGAAATTCTTTCATCTGGTTTTGATCGTATTCCGCAAGTAACAAAAGAACTTACAGAAGAACAAATTGCCGATGTAGAAAAATTGTTGGAAAAGATTGAAGAAGACGATGACGTACAAAACGTTTACACCACAATGGCTTAAATATTAAAAATAAAGCGTTTCATTTTTGAAACGCTTTATTTTTATCTAATTTCTTTAATAAGCTGAACATAGCCAACGTAAGTATCAAACAAAGTTCTAAAATGATAAAAATAAGTACCTGATGGCAGTTCACGATTATTTTTGTCCTGACCTTTCCATTGATCTATGTATCCTTCACCGTGATGATAAACCTCCAATCCATAACGATTGAAAATTTTCACTTCGATTGGGTTAAAAATTTCAATATTAAAACCATCGTTCATGCCATCGCCGTTTGGCGAAATTCCTTTGGGAACCACGCAATCATTCAACTGCAATGGAATAATATTATCACACCAAAGGTTATTTTTACCTTTTGCTCTTATCCAAACGATCTTAGGGAATATATTTGGTTTGTAATTAGTAATATTCATTATTTCATTTACTTCATTCTCTGCATCTATTTCGTTTTCATAGAATTTTAAATTTATCTCGTTCATATAAGGAAACATTCTGGAAAGCAATAAATGAACCGATGTTAAATTCACAGCTGATGGATCATTTTTTAAATTACAAAGCATTAAAGGTTCTTTCAGCTCTGCAAAAGGTACCATTTGTGCTGTTATAGTAAAAAATGTTATTTCAGCACAACCATTGATATTGTCTTTAACTCTCGTCCATATGACCTTTGAGGCATGGCTTGCTATCTCGTAATTTGTAACATTAGTTATTCTATTAGCCCCCTTTTCAGCATCTTCGTTGGTTTCATGAAATGTAATAGTAATATTACTTGCGGTACTTATTTCTGAATATTTATCAGTTAAATCAAGTAGAACAAAACCTTTTCCTTCATCACATATAACTATATCATTAGGATCATTTATTATAGGGCTAAATTTCAAAAATACTGGTTCACTATCTGTATTATTACTTTCATCAACTTCGTCAACCATTCCATTTCCTACCCCATCATCATCAACTTTAACTGTTAATACTAAATCGTTATCTATATTTATATTTGAAGGAATTGTAAATGAAATAAAACCCGACTCAGATTGGTCTGGAAGTATTATATTTTTAGTTTTTGAAGTTGCTATCAATACATCATTTAGATAAAAAGCTATTGGTACGTTTGCAGGTAAATCAACTAAAGTGTACATATTAGAAACTTTATAAAAAACTTCAACAGTTTTACTATCGCACTCTGTTTTAATGGTATCAACACTAATTATAGCATCCGGTTTTAAATTTGTAACAGCAACAACCATTGCATTAAAGTTAATCATGTCTGAGCTTGAATCCACCTCGACTAACAATGAAGTATCACCAACAGTTATGTAATTATCAATAAAAAAATAATCCATATCCATATTATAAACATTGGTTCTGTTTGTAAAAGCATCGGTTTCGTTAAAAACATTATTTGCTGGATTTAAGGGAGGATCACTTACCACATTTCCATTAACACGTAATTCCTCGTTTATAGCAAGATTTGCATCGGTTTCCCAAGCTAAAATCCCAATTTTTGCACCTTCACTATTTGATAATTTTAAATTACTTAAACCAATTGAAACTTTACTAATTGTAGATACATCTAGTATTTGAAATCCATCATATACATTTAACAGTCTTGTCTTTATTGTTGGATCTTCGTATATAATTACCATTGCCCAACCTGCATAGATAGAACCACTAGCGCAATTAGGAAAGTTATTCGTAAAATCTGATAACAAGTAAACTCCGTTACCTGTATTTTGTACTATACTAGTAACATCTGCAAAAGCACTCCTTTGAGGATAATTAAATATTGAATTATCTAATAAAATTCTTTCTGCCGTAATAGGTATATTATTCAGCATTACAGTTTGATCAAAATTCCTGTTTTCTGGGAAACCACTCCAATACAAATATGCAGCTACTACTTCTTGATTCGGATTTAAGTTTAATGCAGCCGATGATTGTGTAAGTATGGTACAAGGTTGCCCCGTACCATTTGATGCAGTGTTTAATGTATTTCCAACCATTGTAAAATCAAAGCGACCATAGAACTGCTTATAAAGAGAGATTGGCTGAGAGAAACCTAAAATGGAATTAAGAAGTAATACAACTAAAAATATTTTTTTATACATAATTCAAAGTGTTTTTAATAAATATATAAAAAATAATTAATTAAATAATAAAATATCAAAAACATAAAGCTAATTATTAAACATTAAATATTTATGTAACAGTACCCTATTTAACTTCTTTAATCAAATAAACATATCCTAAATAAGTATCAAACAAAGTTCTAAAATGATAGAAATATGTTCCTGATGGCAGTTCACGATTATTTTTGTCCTGACCTTTCCATTGATCGGTGTATCCTTCACCGTGTTGGTAAACTTCCATTCCGTAACGATTAAAAATTTTCACTTCGATTGGGTTAAAAATTTCAATATTAAAACCATCGTTCATGCCATCCCCGTTTGGCGAAATTCCTTTGGGAACCACGCAATCGTTCAATTGTAATTGAATAATATTATCGCACCAAAGTTTTGTACCTTTTGCTTTAATGTAGATAATGTAAGGAAAGCGCGGTGGCTGATAACTATTAATATTGGTAATTTCATTGATTTCATTTTCAGCATCTGCTTCTGTTTCATAAAAACTCAGTTGCATTTCATCAACATACGGAAAAATCCTCTTTAAAAGTATATAGGCTAACGACAAATTAGCTGCCAATGGATTACTTTTAAAATTACAGATCATTAAAGGTTCTTTAAGTTCTGTAAACGGCTTCATTTGAGCAGTAATCTTAAAAGATGTTGTATTTGCACAACCTGTAATTTTATCTTCTACTCGGATCCAAATTGTTTTAGAACTGTGACTTTTTAATTCATAACGATCAAAATTATTAACAGCTCTTGCACCTTTTTCTGCTTCATCTTTGCTTTCATGAAAAGTAATAATAACGTTGTTGCTGGTACTTGCTTCGAATTGCTTCGATGTTAAATCGAAAATCACAAAACCTTTCTCGTCTTCATCACAAACGATAATATCGGTTGGTTCATCTACTTCTGGTCCATAAATTAAGGTTACATTTTCAGAATCGGTATTATTGGTTTCGTCAATTTCTACCACCGTACTATTTCTATTGCCGTCATCATCAACACTTGCTGTTATTGTGAAATTATCGCCAAAAGATTCCGGGATTGTTAAAGTAATTGTTCCTGTTTCAAAATCATTTATTGGAATGTCATTTTTTGTAGTAGATGTTCCTACCAAAACCTCATTGGCATAAAAAGCTATAGGAACATTTTTAATTAATGGATTTGTAGCTTTATTTGTATTGAAAACTGTATAATCAACCTTTATTTCTCTACTATTACACTCAACTTTTATTTTATCAATATTGATAGTTGCATCGGCAAAAAGACTGCTTAATGCTACCAATATATTATTGACAATTATTAAATCCTGCCCGGTTTTAATTTCAACAGTCATTGATGTATCGCCTAAAGAAATAAGGCTACCAACATTAAAATAATCAATATCCATATTCCACAAATTAGTTGCGTTTGTATAGGTATTGGTAGAATTAAATACATTATTTGCCGGATTTAACGGCGGATTACTAATTATATTTCCGTTGATTCTTAACTCTTCGGCAACTGCTAAATTATCGTCGCCTTCCCATGCTAAAAAACCAACTTTTGCATTAGTAACATTGGTAACATTTAAACCGTTTAAAGTTATGGTAGCACTTTGCCCAGTATGATCAACAATTTGAAAACCTTCGTAAACACTTATAACTCTGTTTGGCAAAGCGACGTCTTCATACACCACTACAATAGACCAGCCGGCATAATTACTACCTGTGGGGCAATAAGGCGGTATAACGTTTGTTAGATCTAAATCGGATAGGGTATAATTAACATTACCTGTAGCCTTTACAAAGGTTGTTACATCTGCAAAAGCTCCAAAAAATTCTAATCCGGTGGGACCAATTGTTGTAAATGTTCTTTGAGCTGTAATAGGTGTACCGTTTAACTGAACATTTAAATCGGCTTGTGCTAAAGTTCCGGATCCTGACCAATACAAAAACGCTGCTTGTATATTGGCATTAGCATTTAGGTTAAGAACCGCACTTGATTGCGTTAAAATAGTACAAGGTGCTCCTGTTCCATTGGGAGCAGTGTTCATGGTATTACCTATTATAAAAAAGTCATATTGCCCCGTATACTGCTTAAAAAGTTTTACAGGCTGGCTAAATGCAAAAAAGCATGAGAAAAATATAAGTAATCGTAGTATTTTTATCATAACCGAAATAGTTTCAATAAAAATACAAAAAAATAAGTATTAATCAGTTAATCAAATACATACTCGGTAAATTTAATATTAAATCGTTTAATTAGATACAAGGTTTTATGATTACTTTGAACAACTAACGTGTCTTTTGATTGTACCAACTTATACGGAATTTGATATTCGTTTATATACTGAAAATTTTTATTATTATAACTTTCTTCATATACCGATTTGATAAACTGTTCGCTATTATACCAATACAATTTATTTTTTTTATTGTAGTGATAAAGAGAATCTTCATCAGTTGATTTATTTAAAAATCGTAAATATTCATTATCTAAATAAAGAATTTCATTTGGTCCTATTCCTACCCAGCCTTGAGATATTCCTATTTCATTATCATGTTTTAGCGAATCGGGAGGATAAACACCTTTTAACTCCCAGAAACCTTGTAAATCTGCAGATTTTGGTTTTGTTTTATAGTCGTTTAAAATATCGTCTATTTCATTATTGCAGCTAAATAGGGCAAATATTGTTGTTAATAATAGTATTTTTTTCATTTATCTTACTTCTTTAATTAAATACACATAACCCGAAATAGTCTCATAATCTGTCGTAAAAACGTAATAATAAGTTCCGGTTGGCAATGCTTTATTGTTCATATTTTGCCCTACCCATTGGTTGGTGTATCCTTTGCCATAGCTAAAAACTTCTGATCCATATCGGTTATATATTTTTAATTGGTTCAGGTCGTACACACTTAAATCAAACCCATCGTTAGCGCCGTCAAAGTTAGCTGAAACCCCTTTCTGTATTGGACAATTTCTTGTTAAATCAATGTGAGTTTTTGAAGAGTTATTTTCTTCATCAATTTCAAAAACAATTCCTTTTTGGTTTCCGGTATCATCTACATTAGCAACCAAATCAAATCGGTAACCAAATTTTTTAGGAATATCTAACGTAATGGTTTGACTAATTTGACTTCCTTCAGCAACTTCTTCATCTGTTTTAGTAGTTCCTACCAATTCATTATTGATGTAAAATGCTACAGGTGTATCCTTTTTTAACGGATGGTTACCTTTATGGTTTGCAACACTGTAATTTACATCAACTCTTCGGGTATGGCAGTAGTTTTGATAACTATCTAAAGTCATTGTTGCATCAGGAAAAACACTGTAAACAGAAAGTACTATTGCATTAAAGAAAACTACATCGGCAGCTGTGGTTACTTTAATATCTAAAACTGTATCATCTACTTCTACGTAGCTGCTTAAATCGTACTCATCTAAATCCATGTTCCACATTTCGGTAGAGTTTGAATAAGTATTAGTACAGTTAAAAGCATTATCTGCGGGATTCATTGCGTTAGATACAGTGATGTTGTTTATTAATAATTCTTCGCCAGAAGCTAAAGAAGCGTCACCTTCCCAAGCCAAAAATGATATTTTTGAATTTGCTGCATTTGTAATTCTAAAACCGTCTAAAATAATATTAATAATGGGGTTACCTGTATCTAAACTTTCAAAACCATCATAAATTGCAACTAAATTATCTTCAATATCTTCATCGTTATAAACCACCGCAATTGCCCATCCTACATAATTACCACCGCAATATTTTTTAATATGTTTTGTTAGATCTAATTCAGATAGTGTATATTCTGTTTCGCCAAATTGCTTTACTATATGCGTTACATCTGCAAAAGCCGAAAAATAGGCGAAGTTTGGATCGGGACCTGCTGCTAAAAGATTAAGGCGTTCAGATTCTACATCAATACCATTTAATTTAACATTTAAATCGGCCTCACGTTGGTTTCCATTACCTGACCAATACAAATAAGCTGCGACTACTTCTTTGGTTCCGGGTATATTAAGTGTTGCCGATGATTCTGTTAAAATATCACAAGAATTAGGATCTCCATTTGCTTGTACATTCATTGTGTTTCCAAGCATTGTATAATCATAACTACCGTAAAATTGTTTGTAAAGTGATATTTTTTGACCAAAAGAAGACAAGCTACAAATTAATGTAGTAAACAAAAGCAGTGTTTTTAACATGGGGTTTTAGTGTAATTGATTTTTTGTTAAAATTATCAAAAAAAAGTATATCTCAACAAAAATAATTCATTTAGAGTAGAAATATTTTTTTAAACAACTATATTACTTATTTCCGTATCAAAAACCTGTGAATCTTTTAAGAATTCCATTTCAATGGGTAGATAGTACAACTGGTCTTTTTGTAGCAGATTCTGCAAGCGCATATAATCTTTTTCGGTTGTGATAATTTTTCGATTGTTTGCTTTTTGAAGGATGTTATTTATATCTTGATCTGAAAAAAAATGATGATCCGGAAATGTTAAACATTCACTTTTAGTACAATTTAAATACTCATAAAAATATTCGGGTTTTGCGATACCGGCAACGGCAATAAAATCATTTTTTAAATCAGAAATTTTAATTTCTTCTATATTATTTGTTACCGAATGATGATAACTAATCGTTGAAAAGAAAATTTTCTCGTTATCAATGTAAATTTTATTTTTTATTTGAAGCATTTCTGCTTCCGATAAATCTTTAGGGCATTTTGTAACCACAACAACATTTGCTCTTTTTACTCCCGATTTACATTCGCGCAAATTTCCGGCAGGCAACACCAAATCGTTATAAAACAAATCGTTGTAAGCCGTAAGCATAATATAAAACCCCGCTTTTATTTTACGGTGCTGAAAAGCATCATCTAACAAAACAACTTCGGTTTTGGGCAGAACTTCTAAAATTTTGGTAACTCCTTCTACTCTATTTGTATTTACCGCTACATTAACATTTTTAAATTTTGAATGATATTGAAAAGGTTCATCTCCAATTTCTTCTATGGTTGTAGTGGCATTTGCCAAATAAAAACCTTTGCTTTTACGCTTGTAACCTCGGCTTAAAACCGCTAAATTGTATCTATCAGCTAAAAGTCTAATTAAATATTCTACCATGGGCGTTTTACCCGTTCCACCAACCGACAGATTTCCCACAGCAATTATCGGCAAATTAAAAGCAGTTGATTTTTTAATTCCTTTATCGTACAAAAAATTTCGCAAGCTTGTTATGGCTGCATAAATCAACGAAAACGGAAATAATATTTTGCGTAGGTTTTTCATTGGGTTAGTCTTTTATAACCTTTTAAACTAATTTTCCGTTCATTAAAAAAAGATCCATTTTCTATAAAAAGACCCGCCATATTCTTTTTGTTAGTTATAACCGTTTCAATAGTTCGCATATTTACTTTATCATTCATATTGTTGATTATAGTATCTCTAACAAAATACTCTGTTACAACACCTGCAAATCTATCGTTGTGAAAATTTATAAATTCAATTTCAAATTCATCAACATTATCAAAGTTTTTAGTTTCTAAACTTGTACTATCTTTATAAAAATTATGAAAAAAGAAATCAGCATATCGTCCCCTTATTGGTAAATTTGAATATTCAGAATGCAATTTAATTTTTGCTAAATAAGTATGTTTTTTATCTGTTGCTTCAACTTCTAAATCATAATATTGGCTATAGGCTTCATTTAATTTACCATCACTATAAAACTTAACCTGATTGCGTAATGTATCCTTACTTTTATCTTTAGGAATAAATAGTTCAATTAATTCGTAGTTTTTATCTGATCCTTTAATAGAATCATAATCAATTTTCGACCATTCAACGGTGTAATCATCAGCATTCATTTCAGCGATGGTGTCTTTTTCTTTTTTACAACTCATAACGAGTGTAGTCATAAAAAATAGGAGTAAATATTTCATTAAGAATAATTTCATAAGATTTTGTACGAAAATAACGATTATTTTTATCTTTGAATATACTAAAAATGATATTGTGCAGTTAAAACAACTTATTCCGATTTTAGAAGAAATGGCACCCACAGCCTATGCCGAAGATTTTGACAATGTAGGTTTACTTGTCGGCGATGTAAACGCAACAATTACAGGTATTTTGGTTTGTCACGATGCTTTGGAAAGCGTTGTTACCGAAGCCATAGAAAAAAACTGCAATCTAATTGTGTGTTTTCACCCAATACTTTTTTCGGGTTTAAAGAAAATTACCGGCAAAAATTATGTTGAACGTGCGGTTATTAAAGCCATTAAAAACGATGTGGCTATTTACGCGGTTCACACAGGTTTGGATAATCATAAACTGGGAGTAAACAAAATTTTGTGCGATACTTTAGGGTTAATCAACACAAAAATCTTGATTCCGAAACAGGATTTTATCTATAAACTAACCACTTTTGTTCCGAAAGATCATTTAACGAATGTTCAAAAAGCGTTGTTTAATACAGGTGCCGGAGCTATTGGAAATTATTACGATTGCAGTTTTACTTCGGCTGGGATTGGATCTTTCACAGGAAACAACGACAGTAATCCGGTAATTGGCACTCAGAATGTTTTTACCGAAGTGGAAGAAATCAAATTAGAGGTTACTTTTGAAAAACATCTGCAAAACAACATTTTAAAAGCCTTGTTTGAAAGTCATCCGTACGAAGAAGTTGCTCATGAAATCATAAAATTAGAAAACCAACATCAAAATATCGGTTTGGGAATGATCGGCGAATTGGAAAATGAAATTTCCGAAATCGATTTTCTTCAATCAGTAAAAAATAAAGTAGAAACCGGTGGCATTCGTCATTCAAATTTCTTAAATAAAAAAGTTAAGAAAGTAGCTGTTTTAGGTGGATCGGGCAGTTTTGCAATTGCTGCCGCCAAAGCTCAAAATGCCGATGTACTGGTAACAGCCGATTTAAAATACCATGATTTTTTTCAAGCAGAAAATCAGATTTTATTAGCAGATGTTGGTCATTTTGAAAGTGAACGTTATGTAAAAAATTATATTTTTGATTATCTATCAAAAAAAATACGTACTTTTGCAATTATTTTATCAAGCATTAAAACAAATCCGGTTAACTACCTATAATATATGGCAAAGAAAGCAGAAACTGTTGAAGAAAAATTAAGAGCGTTATACGACTTACAATTGATTGATTCACGAATTGATGAAATTAGAAACATGAGAGGCGAATTACCTCTTGAAGTTGAAGATTTAAAAGATGAAGTTGCCGGGCTTACCACTCGTTTAGAAAAGCTTAACAACGAAGTACAAACGGTTGAAGAGCAGGTTAAAACGAAGAAAAACGAAATTGAATCGCACAAAGAATCAATTAAAAAATACACCGATCAACAAAAAGACGTTCGTAACAACCGTGAATTCAACTCTTTAACTAAAGAAATTGAATACCAAACGTTAGAAATTGAATTGGCTGAAAAACACATTAAAGAGTTTAAAGCTAATATGGAATATAAAAAGAATTTAATTGCACAGACATCTGAAAAATTAGATACTAAAACAAGCCATTTAAAGCATAAAGAAAACGAATTAAACGGTATTTTAACAGAAACAGAGCGCGAAGAAAAAGCGTTGGTTGTAAAATCTGAAGAGTTTGCTGCCGCAATTGAAGATCGTTTGTTAAATGCGTACACAAGAATTAGAAACGGCGTTAAAAACCGTTTGGCTGTGGTTTCTATAGAGCGTGGTGCATCGGCAGGATCGTTCTTTACCATTCCACCGCAAGTTCAGGTTGAAATTGCTGCCCGCAAAAAAATCATGACAGACGAACACAGTGGTCGTATTTTGGTTGATGCAGCTTTAGCAGCAGAAGAAAGAGAAAAAATTGATGCAATTATCAAAAATTTAAAATAAATTTAAGCCTCTAATTTAATAGAGGCTTTTTTTATGGGGTTTTTCAAAAGATTAAAATACACGCTTCTTACAAAAGGTTTTGGTTTGTACATTAATTCCTTGCACTACTTAAATGCAAAATTTGCAGCAAATACTGCCTATACGCTGTTCTCGGTTCCTCGCGAAGGCGTCTTAAAATCGTTGCCTACTTTTTTGGGATCAAGTGCCATGAAAAAACTAAAAGTAGATCAGCACAATATTCAAACGTACGAATGGTTTGGCGAAAGAGAAACTATTTTGCTTATTCACGGTTGGGAAAGTAACGCAAATCGTTGGCAAGGCGTGATTCATTTTCTAAAACAACACCATTACCGCATTATTGCTTTAGATGCTCCAGGACAGGGTCTAAGTGATGGTAAGGAACTGAATGCCGTTTTGTACAGCCGATTTGTAAACGAAGTTTGCAACCATTTTAAACCCGATTTTTTAATTGGACACAGTTTGGGCGGCATGACGATGTTTTATTACATGGCGACTTTTAAACCCGATTTTGTAAAGAAAATTGTATCGTTAGGTGCACCCAATCGTTTTTTACGAATTACCGAAAATTATCGAAACCTGATTTCGCTTTCCCATAGATCCTATCAAGGTTTTCTAAAAGAATTTTCAAAAAGATTTTCTATTGATCCAACTGATTTTAACAGTAGTTCGTTTGTCGATCAGATAAAAGTTCCCATTGGAATCATTCACGATGAAGAAGATAAAGTTGTTCCGTACACTGATACTTTGGAAATTTTAGAGAAACATCCGGAAATTCCGCTTTACACCACACATGATTTAGGACACAGTTTATACAGCGATGATGTGAACGAACAAATTGTTTATTTTTTAGAAAACAACCGCTTTAAATCGTAATTTTGCACAATGGATCAGGAAGGAATACGCATTAATAAATTTTTATCGGAAGTTGGATTTTGCTCACGTCGCGAAGCCGACAAACTGTTGGAACAAGGAAGAATAACCATTAACGGAAAAATTCCGGAATTGGGAACAAAAGTGTTGCCGACTGATGAAGTTCGTGTAAACGGAACATTGGTTACAGAAAAAGAAGAACCAAAAATTTATCTTGCGGTTAACAAACCTGCCGGAATTGAATGCACTACTAATCAATCGGTTCGTGGGAATATTGTTGATTTTATCAATTATCCCAAAAGAATTTTTCCTGTGGGAAGATTGGATAAAGATTCGGAAGGATTGATTATCATGACCAACGATGGCGATATTGTAAACAAAATTCTGCGTGCGCGTAACAACCACGAAAAAGAATATATTGTTACCGTAAACAAAACAATTACCGACCGTTTTATTCAGCGTATGAGTGCCGGTGTTCCTATTTTAGATACGGTTACAAAAGAATGTCGAGTTGAAAAAATAAGCAGCACAACATTTCGTATTTTTTTAACGCAAGGGTTAAACCGACAAATTCGCAGAATGTGCGAGTATTTTGATTATACGGTTGTTGCGTTGAAGCGTATCCGTATTATTAATATTTCGTTAGATGTGCCAGTTGGAAAATACCGCGAAATTACCAAAGCCGAAATGGACGAACTTAACCGTTTAATTGGCGACAGTACAAAAACCGAGGAAGGCAGTTTACCAAAAACCGACAAACCTTTGGTTAATAAAAATCCTGCTCCTACTAAAGATCGTAAAGATTTTAAAAAGAAATTTACAGAACAACGTCCGCTACGAAACGAACGCAGAAATACTAGAAATAAATAAATCCGAGTTATACGCACCTCTTTTAAAATATATTAATTGCGGTATAACTTGTAGTATTTTTTATTGTTACTTAACAATCACTTTTTTTGGTTGCTTTCCCTTGGTTTGTTGTCACTTCAACAAAATACAAACCTTTTGCAAGAGAACTTACATTAATAACATCCTCAGTTGCTGTTTTAACCACCTGACCTAAATTGTTATAAATAGTAACTTGTTCTAAAACCAAATTATTTTCTAAACTAATGTTTAATATATCGATAGTAGGGTTTGGATAGACTTTAAAATTATCTGAAATAAAATTATTTATTGCTAAAATACTAGTTAAATCAAATACACGAACCAAGCCCGCAAATCCATAACCAACAGAAGAGTAGTTTGGAGAACCAATAACTATCTTTGTTCCATCTGCACTTAAACAAACGCTTTCGCCTGTATAATCACCTAATATTTTACTATTTATATCAGCTCCTTTTTTATACCAAAATCCATTAATGTATTCATAAATTTGCACACTTCCAGATATATTAGAAGAAGCTGGGGATCCTACAGCTAAAACAGAACCATTAGCAGACAAAGATAATGATTGACCACTGCGAATAGCATCCTGCAATCCATTTATGCTACTACCGATTTTGTACCAAGAGCCCGATAAATATTTATAAACCCGTACTTCTCCAGAATAAGTTCCATTACTACTATTATGAGGTGCCCCAACCGCTAAAGTTTTACCGTCGGATGATAAAGAAACTCCTGCACTAGTTTCAAATGAATCACTACCAATTATCTCATTGCCTAGTTTAGTCCAATTGCTTGAAATGTTCTCATAAACATGTACTTTAGCAATACCTGTACATCCAAAACAATTATCCAAAGAACCAACAGCAAGAATATTTCCATCATCAGAAAGTGAAATATTCCATCCAAAATACGAAGAATTATCGTCTGCATAACTGATATCGGATCCAATTTGTGTCCAATCACCATTCAAAAAACGATATACCATCACTCTTCCTTTCAACATATTATCCGTGTTATAGGGTGCGCTTACTGCAATAGTATTTCCTTCGGCGGATAAAGTTATAGAATATCCAAAATTTTCTTTTGAATTTTTCCCATAAATATTATTACCTATCTGAATCCAATTACCAATACCATCATATTCGTAAACTGCAACATACCCTATTGAATCATCTCCAGGATTTCCAGAACTTGCTACCGCAATAATATTACCATTGTGCGTAATATCAACGTCACTACCTAAATGATCTGCAATTCCATTTGATTCAATTGACGAACCAACCTGTACCCAGCTACCATTTGCATTTTTAAAAACCCTTACTGCACCTCTATTGTTATTAATAGTTTTATACCCTGAGGCTGATGTCACGATTGTTGTTCCATCACCCGATATTGCAACGCGTTTTCCCAACAACTCCGTTTGTTGAATTGCATTAATATCCTGCCCGATCTGTACTTGACTAAATCCTAAAAAAGGAATTAGTAAAAAGAAAAGTATTTTTTTGTTCATAATTATGTATTTTTAGTTAACAATCACTTTTTTAGTAGCTTTACCTTGATTTGTAGTAACCTCAACAAAATAAAGTCCTGTTGCAAGATGGCTAACATCTATAACATTTTCAGTTGATGTTTTAACCACTTGACCTAAATTGTTATAAATAATTACTTGCTCTAAAACCAAATTATTTTCTAAATTAATATTTAAAACATCTGACGTTGGATTTGGATAAATGTTGAAGTTTTGTGATACAAAATCATTAGTTGATAGCATTCCTGAAATATCATACACTCTTACTTGTCCAAATAAATTTCCATTATCTGAATTACTAAATGCACCTACCACAACTTTTTGTCCATTGGCAGATAATGAAACACTACGACCGAAATTTTCCCCACCTATTTTACCATTAATGCCCTGCCCCATTTTAACCCAACTTCCAGAGATATTTTTATATATACGAATGTAACCAGACTTATTTGTAAAATTTCCAGGGGCGCCTATTGCTAAAATAGTTCCATCTGCAGAAAAAGACACACTGTAACCACTTAAAGCTCCTGCAACTTCTCCATCAATATCTTGTCCAACTTTAATCCAATTTCCTGAACTATTACGATAAACACGAACACTACCTGACTCTTTACCATTCCCTTCATTATGTGGTGATCCAATAGCAACTATATTACCGTTTGATGATAAAGACACACTAGAACACGTATCAAAAGCATTTTCTCCAACAATATCGTTACCTATTTTTGTCCAGGTTCCTGAAATATTTTGGTATACTCGAACTTTCCCTTTTGCATTTGTTGAAGAAGCATTACGCAAAGTACCAATCGCAAGTGTGTTCCCATCTTCAGAAAGATCAATATCAATTCCACTAAACTCACTAACTATTTCGCCATCATCAATATCAGAACCTATTTTTGTCCAAGTACCTGATACATTACGATAAATGCGTACTTTACCTGAATTTTTCCCTCCTTTACCGGTAGCATAAGGTGCACTTGCTGCAACAACACTTCCATTAGAAGATATAGCCACGCTGTATCCAAATTGTTCACCTATATTTCCCATAACATTTTGCCCAATCTGACTCCAAGTACCCGAAATATTTTGATAGACCGAAAAATAACCAATATTGCTTAAATTAGTAACAGTTCCTATAGCTACAATATTTCCATCAGATGAAATAGCAATATTATTACCTAAACTACCACCAACAAAATTTTGACCTAATTGTATCCAATTACCAGAACTATTGATTCTATACACTTTTACCGATGATGAGGACATTCCTCCAGCTATAAATGTAGTACCGTCATCAGAAAAACTAACACTATTACCAAAACGAAAACCATTGGAATCACCACTAATATCCTGCCCTATTTGAACCTGGCTAAATCCTAAAAAAGGAATTAGTAAAAAAAAAAGTAATTTTTTGTTCATAATATTCTTTTTTTAGTTAAAAAGTAAATATAATAAAAAAACAGCTCCGTTTTATGGAACTGTTTTTAAATAATATTATAAAATGTAATTAAGAATACATTTTTGTGCGTAATTCTTTAATTTTTGGATCGTCTAAATATTCGTCGAAGGTCATGTAACGATCTATAACTCCGTTTGGTGTTAATTCTAAAATACGGTTACCAACGGTTTGGGCAAACTCGTGATCGTGTGTTGTAAACAATACCGACCCTTTAAAGTTTTTTAATGAGTTGTTAAACGCCGTAATCGATTCCAAGTCTAAGTGGTTTGTAGGTTCATCTAACATCAATACGTTGGCTCTAATCATCATCATGCGTGAAATCATACAACGTACTTTTTCTCCACCCGATAAAACAGAACCTTTCTTTAATGCTTCTTCACCAGAGAAAATCATTTTTCCTAAAAAACCGCGAACATAAACTTCGTCACGCTCTTCTTCTGTTTTCGCCCATTGACGTAACCAGTCAACCAAAGTTAAATCATCGGTAAAGAAACTGTGATTATCTGCCGGTAAGTACGATTGCGTTGTAGTAATTCCCCAATCAAACGTTCCGTTATCGGCTTTTAAATTATTGTTTAAAATTTCGTAGAAAGCAGTTGTTGCACGAGAATCTTTCGAAAAAACAACAACTTTATCGCCTTTCGCCATATTAAAATCTACATTCTTAAACAAAACTTCTCCTTCAACCGAAGCAGCTAAATCTTTAACGTTTAAAATTTGATCTCCGGCTTCGCGCTCTTGTTCAAAAATAATAGCTGGATAACGACGAGACGATGGTTTAATTTCATTTACATTTAACTTCTCGATCATTTTTTTACGTGAAGTTGCCTGTTTAGATTTTGCTACGTTGGCAGAAAAACGACGAATAAACTCTTCTAATTCGGCTTTTTTCTCTTCGGCTTTCTTGTTTTGTTGTGCACGCTGTTTAGCAGCTAACTGCGACGATTCGTACCAAAACGTATAGTTACCAGAGAAATGATTGATCTTTCCGAAATCAATATCTGAAATATGTGTACAAACCGCATCTAAAAAGTGACGGTCGTGCGATACAACCAAAACGGTATTTTCATAGTTTGCCAAGAAATTCTCTAACCAACCAATTGTTTCAAAATCCAAGTCGTTGGTAGGCTCATCCATTACCAAAACATCAGGGTTTCCAAATAAAGCTTGCGCTAATAACACACGAACTTTTAACTTTGGCTCCACCTCGCCCATTAATGTGTAATGTAAATCTTCTGAAATTCCTAAATTCGATAACATAGAAGCGGCATCAGAATCGGCATTCCATCCGTTCATTTCATCAAACTGCAACTGTAATTCGCCAATTCTATCTGCATTTTCGTCAGAATAATCGGCATATAACTCGTCCATTTCCTTTTTAACAGCAAACAGCACTTTATTTCCCATTAAAACAGTTTCTAAAACGGTGTGCTCGTCAAACATATTGTGGTTCTGGTTTAAAACCGACATACGTTTGCCCGGTTCTAAAATTACGTGACCAGAAGTTGGATCGATATCGCCTGCAATAATCTTTAAAAACGTAGATTTTCCTGCACCGTTTGCACCAATGATTCCGTAGCAGTTACCTTGGGTAAATGTAGCATTTACCTCATCAAACAATATACGTTTTCCAAATTGAACAGATAAATTTGAAACTGTTAACATACTTATATTTTTTTATAAGCTGCAAATTTACGAAAATATATCCAATTAAAGGATCGAATTAAAATTAGTTGAAATAGCTTGAGTGAGTATTTTACTCAACTTTTCATAATTTTTAACTATAAATTCGTTTTTTCTTAAAATTATATTAAATTTAACTTAATTTGAAATTACAAAATGGTGTTGCCTTAATTTTGATGTTATGAAAACAATAAACATAATAGGTTCTGGTAATGTGGCTCATCATTTGGTGCGGGCTTTAGCCGAATTATCAAATTATAAGATTCAAAATGTCGCGGTTCGTTCTTTAGATAAGATTGCAGATTTTTTTCCGAACGATTTAATTGTTCCAACTATTGAAGATTTAAAACCGGCTGATATCACTTTGATTTCGGTTACCGACAGTGCCATTGCAGAAGTTTCAGAGAGAATTCCGTATAAAGATGCGTTAGTGGTTCATACATCGGGAACAACTGCTTTAGAAGTTTTGAACGATAAAAACAGAAAAGGAGTTTTTTATCCTTTACAGACATTTTCTAAAAACAAGGAAATCAATTTTAAGGAAGTTCCGTTGTGTTTGGAAGCGGTAAATACGGACGATTTAATCGAATTAAAATTGTTGGCAGAAGAATTATCAGACAAGGTGTTCGAAATATCGTCAGAACAACGAAAAAGCCTGCATGTAGCAGCGGTTTTTGTCAGTAATTTTACCAATCATCTGTATTCAATAGGAAATGAAATCTGTAAGGAAAACAATATTCCGTTCGATATTTTAAAACCGCTGATTAACGAAACCGCTGACAAGATCAATTATTTAAATCCAAAAGATGCCCAAACAGGTCCGGCAGTAAGGTTTGATCAAAAAACAATAAAAGCACACCAAGATTTTTTAACCAATAAAACTTATAAAGAAATTTATAATTTAATTACACAAAGCATACAAAAAAATGTCTAAAAGTTACAAAGAATACCTGAACAACATTAACACGTTTATTTTTGATGTTGACGGCGTATTAACAAACGGAACAATACAAGTTACACAAGCAGGAGAATTATTAAGAACCATGAACATTCGCGACGGTTACGCAATGAAAGCAGCAATTGAAAAAGGATACAATGTTTGTGTTATTTCGGGCGGATCAAGCGAAGGCGTTAGAATACGATTAAGAAATTTAGGCATTTACGACATACATTTAGGGGTTATTGATAAGATTGAAGTTTATCAGGAATACATTGATGTGAACAACATTAAACCCGAAAATGTTTTATACATGGGCGACGATTTGCCCGATTATTGGGTAATGCAAAAGGTAGGTTTACCCGCTTGTCCGCAAGACGCTGCACCCGAGATTAAAAGACTTAGCAAATACATTTCGAATATAAAAGGTGGCGAAGGTGCCGTGCGCGATGTAATTGAGCAAGTTATGAAGGTTCAAGGAAATTGGCTTGAGCACTTCGAAGCAAAGTTTGATTAACAGTTAAATATATAAGCTTATGAATGTTCTAAAGAAAGATCAAGCACAAATGATGTTGCAGGTTATTGCAGCTGTTTTACTTTTTAGGTTTGTTTTATTTGAACCTTTGGTTCAAGATTTAGGGCTTTCTAAGCTTCATTATTTTTCGTTTGTAATTGCTATTGGCTTTATATTGTACGGCGGTGTTTTGCTGTACAAAATTGTGCTGCAGGAAGAATTTCCCGATAAAAATATCGAAAAAAGCGTTGAAAAAGCTTATTACAAATATTTAGGAGTTAATGCCGTTGGTATTGGAATTTCGTTTTTTGTTGCCAGCGATATTGATCGTACTTATTACTTTGGATTTTTCCTGGGTTTGGCTGCAATACTTTACTTATACATTACCCAATGGCGCAAAATTTTGGTGTTCGATAATATTGTGTATTCACTGATTATTTCGTTCTCGTTTTTTATTTTGGTTTTGATGGATTTAATGCCGTCGCTACAAATGAATGCTGAGCAAAATCCGGAAAAACAGCAATTGCTTAATATTTCATTACAAATATGTGTTTTGTTATGGTTCTTATATTTTATTAAAACGATTTTGATCGACCTAAAATTTATGGAATTAGATATTAAGCACAAACGCAAGTCACTGGCAACCATTCACGGAAGAGAAATTGGTGCAAAACGAACAACCGTTTTATCGCTGATTCCTTTGGTTTTGATCATTTTGTTTTGTGTGATACATTTAAACCTGACCATTTTAATAGGATACATTGGTGCATTAGTGGTACTTCCTTATTTATTTTATCTGTCAAAACTATGGAATGCCAAAACTACCGAAGATTTTGACCGCATAAACAATATTTTAAACATAATCGTTTGGTTAACTATATTTTCCATTGTAGTTTTATACTTCAATTTAAAATGAAATGATCTTACAAGAAAAATATAACGATTATCAAATAATATTAGCATCAAATTCTCCCAGAAGAAAACAATTTTTAACAGATTTAGGTTTAAATTTCACTATTAAACCAGCTAACGTAAACGAAGAATATCCTTCCCACTTAAAGGGCAAGGATATTGCTTTATATATAGCACAGCAAAAGGCTTCGGTATTTAATAATTTAGATGCAAACGAGCTTGTTATTACCTGCGATACAATTGTTTGGATTGATGATATAGCTTTAGGAAAACCCGAAAACAGTGATGATGCTAAGCAAATGTTACAACAATTATCGGGCAAAACGCATGAAGTTATTAGTGCCGTTTGTATCAAATCGAACCAAAAAGAACATTTGTTTTACGATGTAACCGAAGTAACATTCAACACCTTAAATTCTTTAGATATTGACTATTACGTTGATACATTTAAGCCTTTTGATAAGGCAGGATCGTACGGTATTCAAGAATGGATTGGTTTGATAGGAATAGAAAAAATCAACGGATCTTACACAAATGTAGTTGGAATGCCAATGGAAAAACTTTATAACGAATTAATGAAATGGTAATGTTTAAAGATTTTCATTTACACGATTATTACGGAAAAATAATAGCTACGTTAATTTTAATCGTCGTTATTTATATTTTAAGACTGATTATTCGAAAAGTAGTTTTAAAATTTTCTGAATATTCTTCAAAATCAGACAACCGCAGCAAACTGATCATTAAGTATTTTAATTCATTACTTAATATTTTGTTCGTTATTTTTATCATCTTACTATGGGGAGTTGATACAACCCAACTTTTTGGCTTTGTGGGTGCTGCAATAACCTTTATTGGTGTCGCATTTTTTGCACAATGGTCGGTTTTAAGCAACTTTACCGCAGGTGTTATTATGTTTTTTGCATTTCCTTATAAAATCGGAGATCGCATAAGAATCCAAGATAAAGATTTTCCTATTGAAGCTGAGATAGACGATATTAAAGCATTTCATACCATTTTAATTACCGCCGAAGGCGAACATATATCATATCCAAACAATCTATTTTTACAAAAAGCCGTAGTTGTTCTATAAAATTTAAAGTCATAACGACTAAAATGAAATCTAAAAAATGAAAAACAACATTATATATATCTTTTGTGCATTGTTTATACAAAACGTTTTTGCACAAAAACCACAAACTCCTACTCCGTCTGAAATTTATTTTAAGATAGAAAAACTAAACGTTTTGGCAAGTGCCATGTACATTGCCGCACATCCCGATGACGAAAACACTCGACTAATTACCTATTTAACGCATCACGATAAAGCATATACAAACTATTTATCTTTAACACGGGGCAATGGTGGACAAAATTTAATTAGTAACGAATTAGGAACCGATTTAGGTGTTATTAGAACAAATGAATTATGGAATGCCAGAAATATTGATGGCGGAAAACAATTTTTTTCCACTGCCGATGATTTTGGTTTTTCGAAACATCCGAAAGAAGCTTTTTCAAAATGGGATAAAGATTTGTTGTTGAAACAGATGGTTTACATGATTCGAAAGGAACAACCCGATGTTATTGTAAATCGTTTTGATCACAGAACCGAAGGAACCACTCACGGACATCACACTGCATCGGCGCAATTATCTAAACTGGCATTTAATTTAGCGAACGATAAAAACTATAAAGGTTTATCGCAAGAAAACGCAGAAATCTGGCAACCAAAACGATTATTCTTTAATGTTTCATGGTTCTTTTTTGGCAGCAAACAAGCATTTGATAAAGCCGATAAATCAAAATACATTCCACTGAATATTGGTGTTTTTTACAATCAGTTGGGGAAGAATAATCAGGAAATTGCATCGTTAAGTCGCAGTCAACATCAATCACAAGGTTTCGGTGATATGTCATCTCGTGGCGAAGAAATTGATTATGTAGAATTGGTTGATGGCGATGCGTTGAAATCGAGCAATTTGTTTGAAGGAATTGACACAAGTTGGAATCGTATTAAAGGCGGAAACAAAATTCAACCTTTGGTTACGCAATTAATTAAGGAGTATGATTTTAAAGATCCATCGAAATCGATCAATCTACTGACAAAAATTTATTCTGAAATTGATAAATTACCAGAAACCATCTGGAAAACCCGCAAACAAAACGAAGTTAGAGAACTGATTAAAAACTGTGCCGGATTGTTTTTAGATATCACAACAAACGAGCCTTACACTACGCCAAACGAAAACGTTGATGTTAAGGTTGAAGTTGCCAACAGATCAAACCAGAACATCGTTATAAAAGATGTTACAATCAATAACAAAAAAAAATCTGTAGGTAAATCTTTAGCAGATCAGGAAGTTTACTACGATTATTTTCAAACAAAATTCACCAATCAAGATTACACGAATTTTAAATTTATCGACAATTTCAATGACTTTAAAAATCAATTTAATTCATCCATAAAAAATGAAATCGGTTTAGAAGTTAACGGTGTTTATCTATCGTACACCTTACCTATTCAATATCATTACAAAGATGTAGTAAAAGGTGAAATTTACAAACCCTTTCATGTTGTTCCAGCAGTTTCTGTTCAATTTAAACAACCGGTTTACATATCAAATTCAAATAAAAATCAAAACGTTTCAGTTGTTTTAAGTAATTATTCCGATGTTGAAATTGATGGAAAGATTATTATTAATAAAAATGAGGATACAGAAATAAGTAAAAAAATACGTGAGAAAGTTCCAAATCTTGTAAGTCTTGTTCTTTTTTCAGACGAAACTACATTTAATTTAAAGCCAAACGAAAAAAACAAAGAAATAATAATTAATAAAGATTTTACTGAAGGTAAATATTTTGTGGGTCACAATAATGGTTTATCTATAGTTGGAACATCAGGAGAAACAAAATGGGTCGATTATAACCATATTCCTTTAAACTATTATTTAAAAGATTCGGAAGCAAAAGTGGTATCTTTCAATAAAAGTGTTTTAAAAAAATCAAAAATCGGATATATTGTTGGTGCGGGCGATGAAATTCCGCAGGTTTTAAAAGATGTTGGTTACAACGTCGATTTCATTAATTTAGAAACCATAAAATCCGAAGATTTATCAAAATACGAAACTATTATTGTAGGAATACGTGCTTTTAACACCGAAAGTTCGTTAAAAACTAAAAACAGATTATTGTTCGATTACGTAAAAAATGGCGGAACGGTAATAACGCAATATCAAACCAACGGCAATTTACAAACCGAAGAAATTGCACCGTATAAATTATCGATTGGCAGAACTCGAATTACCGATGAAAACGCCGTTGTTCAATTTATCAACCCAAACGAAACGGTTTTAAATAAACCTTTTAAAATTACACAAGAGAACTTTAAAAACTGGGTTCAGGAACAAGGTTTGTATTATGCCGATGAATTTGCAGGTGAATTTCAGCCAGTTTTTACATCGCACGATTTCGACGAAAAAGATACAAACGGCGCATTACTTATTGCAAAACACGGAAAAGGACATTACATTTATACGGGTTTAAGCTTTTTTAGACAATTACCTGCAGGAAATACCGGTGCTTTAGAACTATTTATTAACCTAATTGAATTAAAAAATGAGTGATTTTAAATGGATTAAATGGCGAAGAAGCTACAGTATTGTGCTTTTAATTAATGTTTTTTACATTATTCTTTTTTATTTTATAATGCATTTTAGCAATTAGTATGGAATTATTAGACTGGATTATACTTTTAAGCACCCTATTGTTTATTGTTTTATACGGAACTTACAAAACTCGCGGCAGCAAAAACATACAGGAATATATTTTGGCAAACCAAAGCACCAACTGGTTTACGGTAGGTTTGTCGGTCATGGCAACACAGGCAAGTGCAATTACGTTTTTATCAACACCAGGTCAGGCGTATCACGACGGAATGGGCTTTGTGCAGTTTTATTTCGGATTGCCGTTGGCAATGGTCGTAATCTGTATGGTTTTTATTCCGGTTTTCCACCGTTTGAAAGTTTATACGGCGTACGAATTTTTGGAAGAACGTTTCGATTTAAAAACTCGAACATTGGCTTCGGTTATTTTCCTTATTCAACGAAGTATTGGTACGGGAATTACCATTTACGCGCCGGCAATTATTTTATCGTCGATCTTAAATTGGGATCTAACTTTTATTATTGTATCAATTGGTATCGTCATTATTTTTTACACTTATTTTGGTGGAACTAAAGCATTGAACATCACACAGAAACAACAGGCATTTGTAATAATGGCAGGAATGTTCTTGACGTTTTTCATTATTTTGTTCCGATTACCCGAAGAAGTAAATTTTGTAAACGTATTTAATGTTGCAAAGATTGAAAATAAATTAGAATTACTTAATTTCTCTACCGATTTTACTGAAACATATACATTGTGGAACGGTTTAACGGCAGGTTTCTTTTTAATGCTGGCTTATTTTGGAACCGATCAGTCGCAGGTTGGTCGATATCTTTCCGGAAAAAGCATTAAAGAAACACAGATGGGCTTGTTAATGAACGGAATTTTAAAAGTTCCTATGCAGTTTTTTATTTTGTTAGTTGGTGTTATGGTTTTTATATTTTTCCATTTTTATCAGGCGCCGTTGCATTTTAATCCAGTAAATACATCAAAAGTTTTAAATTCTGAATATCAAGCGGAATATCGAAATTTAGAAATCGAGTTGAAAGATTTATTGAACGAAAAGAAAGAAGTAACGCAGATTTATACCGGACAGTTAAACCAAGGGTTTGAAAACGAAATGTTAGAAGAAAAATTGGTTACTTTAAACGAAAACGAAGTTCAGTTGCGTCAAGAAGCCCGAAATATCATTACAAAAGTTGATAGTAAAGCCGAAACAAACGATAAAGATTATGTGTTTATCTATTTTATATTGAATTATCTGCCACACGGAATTATCGGATTTTTATTGGCAATGATTTTTTCGGCAGCCATGTCAAGTTCCGCTTCAGGGTTGTATGCAGTAGCATCGAGTTCGGCAATTGATATTTACAAAACTTATAAACCAAATCAAACAGAACAACATTACTTAAAAGTAACTAAATATTTGGTTGTTTTCTGGGGAATCATCTGTATTTTGGCAGCCTGTGTTATTACCTTATTCGAGAATTTAATTCAGTTGGTAAACATCATCGGATCTATTTTCTATGGAACTGTTTTAGGTATTTTCCTTATAGCCTTCTTCTTTAAATACATTAAAGCAAAAGCTACTTTTTGGGGAGCCCTATTAACGCAACTTTTAGTTATCTACATTTATAATTTAGATGTGATAAGCTACATGTGGTTGAATCCAATTGGTGTATTTTTAGTAATAATTATAGGTTTTATTTTACAAATAGTATTCAGCAAAAAAAATCGAACGTAATGTTCGATTTTTTTATGTTACTAAATTTAAAAATTATCATTTCCAAAACATAAATTTAATGTTAAGTACATTTCTTCATAACATTAAGTTAACACAATAGAACGCTAATGTTAATAGATTTGCAGCAGAAAAATACAACGTAACAACAATGAAGATTTTTAAAGTATTTGTACTAGCAATGTTAACCTGCAGTCAGTTAAGTGCTCAAGAAACACCTAACGACTCTATAGTAAAACCTGCGAAGAAAGAAAAAGAATGGTTTAATTCTTTTAAAATTCGTGGTTATGCTCAGGTAAGATACAACCGCTTATTAGAAACGAACCCTGATTTGGGATGTGAGCAATGTGATAAATCGTGGGGAAATGAAGGCAGTTTCTTTTTAAGACGAGTACGTTTGGTATTCTACGGACAAATTTACAAAAACGTTTATTTTTATCTTCAGCCCGATTTTGCTAGTGCTGCGAGTAGTACAGGGTTACATTTCGGACAGTTACGTGATGCGTATTTTGATATAGGTTTCGATAAAAAAAATGAATTCCGTGTAAGACTTGGTCAAAGTAAAATTCCTTTCGGATTCGAAAATATGCAGTCAAGTCAAAACCGATTGCCTTTAGACCGTAACGATGGTTTAAATAGTGCTTTTTCTAACGAACGCGATTTGGGTGCATTTTTTTACTGGGCACCAGAACGAGTTAGAAAAATTTATTCAGATGTTGTAAAAAACAACTTTAAAGGATCTGGCGATTATGGTGTTTTAGCATTTGGTGCTTTTAACGGACAAACTGCCAACAAACCTGACTTAAATAACAATTTACACGTTGTTGCCCGTGCATCGTATCCGTTTGAAATAGGCGATCAAATTATAGAGCCTGGAATTCAGGCATATTCAGGCCGTTGGGTAATGCCCGAATCATCGGTTAACGATGGCGTTACCACGACTCACGATGCCAATTATACCGATCAACGCGCAGCGGCATCTTTCATTCTTTATCCAAAACCATTCGGTATTCAAGCAGAGTATAACATAGGTAAAGGTCCAGAATTCAATAAAGAAACAAATTCCATCGAAACAAAAAGCCTTGAAGGTGGTTATGCAACATTATCTTACAGATTTCAACACAACGATCAATACATCTTTCCTTTCGCTCGTTATCAATACTATAAAGGTGGAAAAAAACATGAAACCGATGCCCGAAGCTATAAGGTTAATGAAGTGGAATTAGGTGTTGAGTGGCAGTTGAACGAACATTTGGAAATAGTTGCCATGTACACCATTTCTAATCGTAAGTACGAAGATTTTGTTTTAAGAGACAATCATCAAAAAGGAAATCTCCTGCGTTTACAGGCACAGATAAATTTTTAAAATATTTAAGAAGAGTTCGAAGCGTTTATTCACTTCGAACTTTTTATTTATACCTTTGTAAAAAATAAATACATGTTAAATAACTATATAGCTTATCATTTTAAAATAGAACCCAAAGATCCAGGTGCAGATATATTATTAGCCGAACTGGGCGAATTGGCGTTTGATAGTTTTGTGGAAACCGAAGAAGGCTTATCGGCGTATATTCAAGTAAATGATAATTCACCCGATTTGTTGAATGATCTTTATATTTTGAACAATCCGGAATTTGAAGTGTCATACCAAACCGAAGAAATCGAACAAGTTAATTGGAACGAAGAATGGGAAAAAAACTTTGAACCTATTAATGTTGATGATCTTTGTTATGTTCGCGCACCTTTTCACGAAGCAAAAAATGTTCCTTATCAAATCGTTATTGAACCTAAAATGAGTTTTGGAACTGGGCATCACGAAACCACTTTTATGATGATGAAACATTTATTAAATATAGATGTTACCGATATGGAAGTGTTGGATATGGGTTGCGGAACTGCCATTTTAGCTATTTTAGCTTTGATGAAAGGAGCCAAACATGCCGATGCTATTGATATTGATAATTGGTGTTATTTAAATTCCATAGAAAATGCAGAACGCAATAATATTACAAATATTGACGTTTATGAAGGCGATGCAGAACTTTTGGCAGATAAAACAAACAAATACGATTTGGTTATAGCCAACATTAACCGCAATATTTTGTTGAATGATATGGAAGCTTACGCCAAAACATTAAAAACTGGCGGAATTATTTTATTCAGCGGTTTTTACACAGAAGATATTGGTGCGATTGAAGAAACTGCAAATCAACACAATATGTTTTTAGATTTCCAGTTAGAACGAAATAACTGGGCGTCGTTAAAATTTATAAAAAAATAAAAATGAGTACAAAGGAACAAATTCTAGAAGAAGTAAAAATAGAAGAACTTTTAGGTAACCAAAATACAATTGTTCTTTTTAATGATGATGTAAATACTTTTGACCATGTTATAGACACTTTAGTAAAAGTTTGCAACCACGAACCTTTACAAGCAGAACAATGTGCTTTATTGGTACATTACAAAGGTAAATGCGATGTAAAATCAGGCGATATTAATGATTTAGTTCCTATGTGTTCTGCTTTGTTAGATGCCGGTTTAAGTGCCGAAATACAATAAAAAAATCCCGAAGCGTTGCTTCGGGACTTTTCTTTACAATCTATTTTCTATAATTTTTGAAACCACTTCAGGGTTAATCATTGTTGATGTATCGCCAAAATTATCTAATTGATTTATAGCAATGGATCTTAAAACACGACGTAAAATTTTTCCTGAACGTGTTTTAGGTAAATCATCTACAAACTGCATTTTATCTAATTTACCAATTGGTCCATAATGATCGGCTATTAACTGGTTTATTTCCTTTTTTAAGTTTTCACGATCTCGTGTGCTTCCTTCTAATTTTAAAGATATAAATCCGTATAATGCATTTCCTTTAATATCGTGCGGAAAGCCTACCACTGCGGATTCTGCAACCGCCGGATGCTGGTTTATGGCATCTTCAATCGGTGCTGTTCCCAGATTGTGTCCCGAAACAATTACTACATCATCTGCACGGCCTGTAATTCTGTAATAACCAACTTCATCTCTCAAGGCATTATCGCCTGTGAAGTATGTTCCCGGAAAATCAGAAAAATAGGTTTTTACAAAACGTTCGTGATCGCCCCAAATTGTTCGGGCAATAGATGGCCATGGAAATTTAACACATAAACTACCCATAACCTGATTACCGGTGATTTCGTTATTTTTCTCGTCCATTAAAACCGTTTGTATTCCCGGTAATGGTAAAGTTGCATACGTTGGTTTTGTTGGTGTAATACATGCCAACGGAGAAATCATGATTGATCCGGTTTCTGTCTGCCACCATGTATCTACGATCGGACAACGTTTTTTTCCGATAAAATCGTTAAACCAATGCCAAGCTTCCTCATTAATCGGCTCGCCTACAGAACCTAAAACTCTTAAAGAAGATAAATTGTGCGATGCCACATACGAATAATCGCTGGTCATTAATGATCGAATAGCTGTTGGCGCCGTGTAAAAATGCGTAACCTGATATTTATCGATAATATCCCAATAGCGCGATGGATTCGGATACGTTGGAATTCCCTCAAAAATCACAGTTGTTGCACCGTTTAATAATGCGCCATACAGAATGTACGAATGTCCGGTAATCCAACCCAAATCGGCAGTACACCAGAAAATATCGCCTTCTTTATAATCGAATACATTTTGAAAAGTATAGGCAGTTTGAATCATATAACCCGCCGTTGAATGTACCATTCCTTTCGGTTTCCCTGTTGATCCTGACGTATATAAAATAAACAATGGATCTTCGGAATCCATGATTTCAGCAATGTTTGATGCTTCTGCAGCTTCATACAATTCATCAAACCAAACATCAATTTTATCGTTAAAAGCTACCGGTTCGTTCGTACGTTTTACAACCAAAACTTTTTCAACCGATGGAAGTCCTTCAATAGCCTTATCAACAATTTCTTTAATTTTTATTGTTTTTTCGCCACGGAAACCTCCGTCTGAAGTTACAATAACTTTCGCACCACAATCTTCAACTCGAGAACGAATGGCAGCATCGGAAAATCCTGCAAAAATAACCGAATGTATCGCTCCTATTCTTGCACAAGCCAGCATTGTTACAGCTAATTCAGGAATCATTGGCAGATAAATACACACACGATCGCCTTTTTTAACTCCTAACGATTTTAATACATTCGTTGTTTTTGAAACCCTGGTGTACAGTTCGTTATAACTGATGTGCTGCGGTTCTTCGGAAGGATTGTTCGGTTCAAAAATAATTGCCGTTTTTTCACCACGCTTAGATAAATGTCTGTCGATACAGTTCTTGGTGATATTCAATTTTCCGTTTAAAAACCACTTAATATCGCCTTTACCCATATCAAATTCAAAAACTTTATCCCAAGCCTGATACCAGATAAAATTTTCTTCGGCAATTTTGCTCCAGAATTTACGTGGTTCGCGAACTGATTTTTTATGATGCTTAAAGTACTGCTCTAAATCGGCAATTTTATAGTAACTCATGGTAGTATTCTTATAGGGTACTAAATTTAATAAAAAAAGGAATATCTTAATAAATATTCCTTGCTTTTTATGGGTTTATTGTGATTTTAGAACGAAAAAGTTGTTGCAACCGATTTTTCAAAATCAGCCATAATTTCAGCCATAACATCACTAACTGGTTTAATTTCATTTATTAAACCTACAATCTGACCAATTTCTAGTTCGCCGTCTTCCAAATCGCCTTCAAACATACCGCGCTTTGCTCTTGCTCTTCCCAATAACGCTTTTAAATCATCGGTAGTAGCACATTTTCCATAAGCTTCTTGCACTTCGTTAAAAAATTTGTTTCGAATTAAACGTACCGGCGCCAATTCTTTTAACGTAAGATACGTATCACCTTCCTGCGCATTTACACAAGTATCTTTAAAATTTTGATGAGATGAGCTTTCGGTAGTCATTGCAAATCGAGTTCCCATTTGAACTGCGTCTGCTCCCAAAATCATTGCTGCGTGCATAGATTTCCCGGTTGCAATTCCACCCGCAGCAATCAAAGGAATTTGTAAATGTTGTTTTACCATCGGGATTAAAGTCAGTGTTGTAGTTTCTTCCCGACCGTTATGTCCGCCGGCTTCAAAACCTTCCGCAACAACAGCATCAACACCAGCTTCCTGTGCTTTCAACGCAAATTTTGACGAACTAACCACATGAACCACCGTTATTCCACGTTCTTTTAACCACGAAGTCCATGTTTTTGGATTTCCTGCCGATGTAAAAACGATTTTAACACCTTCTTCTACAATAATATTCATTATTTCTTCAACATTTGGATACAGCATTGGTACATTAACACCAAAAGGTTTATCGGTTGCTTTTTTGCATTTTTGAATATGTTCACGTAAAACTTCCGGATACATGGATCCTGCACCAATTAGACCCAAACCGCCTGAATTACTAACTGCTGCTGCCAATTTGTAACCACTGTTCCAGATCATTCCGCCTTGAATAATTGGGTATTTTATATTGAATAGTTGTGTTATTCTGTTCATAATATTTTTAATTAGTGTATTTAAAATTTTTGTGCCCATCTTGAACAAAAACTTTCGATATTGTACTAAATGGAATTTTGTGTTTAATACCTGAAATAAATCTTGATCTACTTCCTACTAATGTGTCATTTTTAATAACCACTGTATCAAAGTACATTGTGAACTTTTCGCCTTCATTATTTATTAAACGCATTTCTATTGAAGGTGAATTTTGCAGATAAAATACTGATCCTTGTTTATCGTAAACCTGTAATGAATCAAGACTAATAGCCATGTAAGTTGAATTAAAAAAAATGGAAGCATTATTTAATTTAACACCTTTTTCTTCTACAGAACTATTCTCTAACTGCGTTTTTAAGCCTAATGGTGTTAGTTCATATGTTTTGCAGGAAACAAAAAGTGTTAAAATGTAGAGAGTTACTATTTTTTTCAAGATATAAAAATTAAAAACCAAACTAAAAAAATTAGTTTGGTTTTGCAATTATAATTTCAATTTTATTAAATCTTCGATATTACACCAGATCCGATCAATTCTTCATCAATATGCCATGAAACAAACTGACCTTCGGTAATGGCTGATTGCGGTTCATTAAATCGTACAAACAACCCTTTTTCGGTTTGATACAATGTTGCTTTTTGTAAAGGTTGACGGTAACGAATACGTGCCATTACTTCCATAGATTCGCCATTTTTCAAACGCATATCTTCACGTATCCAATGAATTTCGTGCGGTTGAACTAACAAAGTTTTACGAAACAAACCAGGATGTAAATGTCCTTGACCTGTGTAAATAGCATTTTCTATAACGTTGGTATCAATAATAAACAAAGCTTCTTGAGTTCCGCCTACATTCAACCCTTTACGCTGACCAATAGTAAAATAATGCGCACCGTTATGCTCACCTACTTTTTTAGCCATTTCGGGTGTGTATTTAACCGAAGTTGCTTCCCAAGTTAATTCATCAATCAAAGAATCAAAAGTCGGTTTTTGATTAGTATATACAGCATGATCTTTAGAAACTTCGTAAATAATTCCTTTTTTAGGTTTTAGCTGCTGCTGTAAAAATTCAGGTAAACGCACTTTACCGATAAAACACAAACCTTGCGAATCTTTCTTTTCGGCAGTTATCAAATCATTTTTTGCTGCAATTTCACGAACTTCGGGCTTTAAATATTCGCCAATCGGGAACAAAGCTTTCGCCAACTGCTCTTGCGATAACTGACATAAAAAATATGACTGATCTTTGTTTGGATCTTTACCTGCCAACAATTTATAAACCTTTTTTCCGTTTACAACCGTTTCTTCTTTTCGGCAATAATGACCGGTTGCAACAAAATCGGCACCTAATTCAAGGGCAATTTTCATGAAAACGTCGAACTTAATCTCGCGGTTGCACAAAACATCCGGATTTGGTGTACGTCCGTTTTCGTATTCATTGAACATATAACCTACAATACGTTCTTTATATTGTTCGCTTAAATCGACCGTTTGAAAAGGAATTCCTAATTTATCGGCAACCAACAAAGCATCGTTACTGTCTTCTAACCAAGGACATTCGTCGGAAATAGTTACGGTGTCATCGTGCCAGTTTTTCATGAACAATCCAATCACCTCATACCCCTGATCCAAAAGCAATTGCGCTGCAACGCTTGAATCTACACCGCCTGAAAGACCTACTACTACTCTTTTTTTCATTTTTTAATTATCGAAAAGCAAAGTTACGACAATTGGTTGATTTGTATTTTATTTGGAATCTTTTTTAGGTACAATTAGCTTGCCGTTAACATATTTAGCTTCGTCGGTAATTTTTCCGGTTTCATCGCGAATAATGATTTTACCATCCAAGTTTCCATTAACGTACTGTGTCTCTTTGATTTTCACACCATTTTCGGCATATTGATTAGAAATTCCGTTTTCTATTCCGTTCTTATATTCTAATTCTTCAGATAATTTGCCAGATATGTAATATCCTTTTTTAACACCGTGAATTTTATCATTTTTATAAGGCTCTTCAGACATTACATGTTGTCCATCAATATGGTAAACCTTCCAAATGCCTTCACGTAATTTATTTACATACAAACCTTCAGACATTTTCTTTTTTCCATTGTAAAAAATGGCGTAAACTGATCCGTCTGCTTTAAATTCTTTTGTTGCAATGAGTTTTTTTTCAGGTTCATCGGCATAAAACTTAAAAGTTCCGGTTTCTTTTCCGTCTTTAAAAGTTCCTTCATACTTCACATAATTGGTTTTCGGGTAGTAACCAACCCAAACACCTTCACGTTTGCCTTGTGCATTGGTTTTATTGACATCTTGTGCATAAACAGCTGTTGTTGCTGCTAAAACTGCCAATGATGTTATAATATATTGTTTCATTTTTGCTTAATTAATTTGTTTCAAAAATACGTTATATGGTTATGTATTTACAATTATTTTGCCAAAAATTATAGTTTCATTTTTACAAATTTAAGTTGGTGTTCATTTATAAACTAAAAATTATAATATGAAGTTGAAAATTATTCAAAACAGCTTATTTTTGAGGTAAATAATTTCAACATGAATTTAAGTTTTTGGGAATTGGAAACGTACTTCCGAAATGTGGATTTTACAATTATTGGTAGTGGAATTGTGGGTTTAAGCACCGCGTATCATTTACGCAAAAAACATCCTGAAGCGAAAATTATCATCATTGAAAAAGGAATGCTACCCGAAGGCGCAAGCACCAAAAACGCCGGATTTGCTTGTTTCGGAACTTTGTCTGAAGTGCTTTGGTATTTAGAATCGAATTCTGAAGAAGAAGTTTACAAATTGGTGGAAAGAAGATTTAAAGGTTTGCAAAAGTTAAGATCATTAATTCCTGATGAAAGAATGGATTATCATCAATTTGGGGGTTATGAAATTTTCCGTGAATCTGATAAAGAGTTGATGGAAATGAGTTTTTCAAATCTAAATAAAATTAACGGTTGCTTGAAACCGATTTTTAACGAAAATGTTTACCGAAAATCTGATAAAGATTTTGGTTTTCAAAATACAATCGGAATGATTGAAACCGATTTTGAAGGTCATATCCATACCGGCAAAATGATGAAATCTTTTGTAGAATTGGTTATTTCAAATCAAATTTCCATTTTAAATAATGTAGAAGTAAAATCAATAAACGATTTGAATTCTGAAGTGGAAATTGAATTGGAAAATGGATTTCATTTCAATTCAAAAAAAGTGTTTTTGTGTACCAACGCATTTACTAAAAAGTTATACGATTTGGACGTAGTTCCTGCTCGGGCACAAGTTTTGGTCACCAAACCAATAGAAAATTTACCGTTCAAAGGTTGTTTTCATATGGATGAAGGATTTTATTATTTTAGAAATATCGGAAACCGCGTTTTGTTTGGCGGTGGACGAAATCTTGATTTGGAAGGCGAAACCACAACTGAATTCGGCACAACAGATTTAATTCAAAATCAATTGGAAACTTATTTACGTGAAATCATTTTACCCAATCATAAATTTCAAATCGATCATCGTTGGAGCGGAATTATGGGAATGGGCAAACAGCGAAATCCGATTGTAAAACAATTATCCGAAAATGTGTATTGCGGCGTTCGTTTAACAGGAACGGGAATTGCGATTGGTTCGATTGTAGGCGAAGAATTGGCGAATTTGGTCGATTAAAATAAAATATCTTAAAACATGCATTTATTAAGTACAAGCATCACGACTGTGAAAGCATGGTTAGTTTAGCGAGTAGTCTTTTAATAACAATCATGATTAGTATTAAAAGTACATAAGAAAGTAATAATTTTAATTTCCAATTGTCAATAAAGAAGAGTGCTTTTCTAAAATCAAAAAAAATATACAAAGTCAATGAAATTATCAATGAAAAAAAGTTTAAAAAATCTAGTTTCCTTCTTTTATATAATTTGACTACAAAATGAGTTAAAATATACAAAATTCCTAAATAAATTGGTAAATAATTGCTTAATCCAACTTTTATAGAAAAAGAGTTAGTATTTATATTTTGGAAATAATATATATCATCATCTGTTAAAAGAAAAAAAAGTAAAACTGTGTACTTCATTAGTTCTAATAAACCATAAGAAAACAAAATGGATACTAAGAATTTGTAAAACTTCATTAATTTATAAATTAAAATTATATACGGTTATTAAGTCTTCCTATGGATAAATATTATAATCCTTTTATACTTTCGCTTTTTGTTAATATTAAAAAAGCACCCTTTTTCAAGGATGCTTTAAATATAATAAAAATAAATTATTTTTTCTTTTGAGCATTTTGCTGTTGTTGTGCCTGTTCCATCAACTCATCCATTTTGCGTTGGAACTTTGATTTAGGCTTTTCTTTAGATTTATTGTTTTCAATAATCAATTTTACTTTATCTTCTGTAACAATTTTGTTTTTAATTACATACATAATACCAATGGTAATTAAATTGGAAATAAAGTAATACAACGATAATCCAGATGCGTAATTGTTAAAGAAGAACAACATCATGATTGGTGAAATGTAAATCATTACTTTCATGATTTTGCTCATATCAGGCATACCTTCCTGTTGCGGAGTCATTGCAGCTTGATCGCCGGTTGTCATTTTCATGTAAACAAACGTTGCCAAAGCAGCCAAAATTGGGAACAAACTTACGTGGTTTCCGTAGAATGGAATTGAAAACGGCAAGGTAAACACGCTGTCGTACGACGATAAATCGTCTGCCCAAAGGAATGCTTTTTGTCTTAAATCAAACGCTGACGGGAAGAAACTGAATAATGCGTAGAAAACCGGCAACTGAATCAACATTGGAATACAACCCGCCATTGGATTTACTCCGGCTTTGTTGTACAACTTCATTGTTTCCTGCTGTTTTTTCATTGGATCTTTCGCATACTTTTCATTTAATTCGTTTACTTCCGGACGAATAATTTTCATTTTTGCCTGTGATACGTACGATTTGTATTGAACCGGCGACATGATTAAACGGATAACGATCGTGAACAATACAATGGCAATTCCGTGTGGAATTAGCGTTGTTAATACCGTGAAAATCGGGATAACGATTAATTTGTTCAACCAACCAAAAATTCCCCAACCTAATGGTACAATTTCGTCTAAATTTTTATCGTAATCGTTTAAGATGTTATAATCTGTAGGACCCATGTACAGATTCATGTTGTAGTTTATTTCGCCTCCTTTATATTCTAACGGCATTACCACAGTAAAATCTTTTAAGAACGCTGCATTTTCATCTTCCTTATCTACCAAATTTTCTTGACTTAATTTTGCTGCTTTAATAGGAGTTTCCGTTAATAAAACCGATGTAAACAAATGCTGTTTAAATGCCACATAAGTTAAATCTTTAGCGTCTTCGGTAGTTGTTTTTGCAGGATTTAAATAATCGTCTTTACCATCTTCGTATTCATAAACAATTTCTGAATAACGATTTTCGTAAGTGATTGATTTTTCGTTACGTGTAGCTTTTAACTGCCAAGTTAATTCTGCAGGTGCAGCCGTGTTAAGAACAGAACTTAAACCAACCGATTTTATGCTTAAATCTAACATGTATTCGTTAGGTTTTAATACATAACGATATTCTAAATACGCCGTTTCTGATGTTTTTAATTTCATAGAAACTACCGTGTTCTCGCCTTCTTTTGTCGTAGTAGGTTCAAACAACAAATCTTTTGTATTTAACAAACGATTGTCTTTTGTAGTAAACTTAAGGTCTAATTTTGAATTATTGTTGGTGATAATTTTTACCAAATCATCATTTTTGCTCGAAATTCTTTTTTGATCGTTAACGGTAACTTCTTTGATATATCCGCCTTTGTTAGAAAAAACAACTGTTAAAACGCCGTTATTTACTGTAATATCCTTAGCCCCAGTAACACTTGGCAACGACGCACCGTAAGCAAACGAACCTAACTGACTTTTTAATTTCGCATTTGCAACCGTATCGTTTTGTGCATTTGCAGCCAACTGATCAATTGACGTGTTAGCAACCGTTTCGGTTTTAGCTGTTTCTTTTGTTTTATCATCTTTTTTATCTCCAAACATAGTTCCAGACATCATCCAAAACAATAAAACGGTAATTATAGCCATACCAATAAGGCTACTTTTGTCTAATTTTTTTTCTTCCATTCTTGAAAATCTTTTTCTTCTTTTAAAACTGAAAAAATCAAAAAAAGTTCGGTCATTTTACAACAACCAAACATTTTTAAGTTTTACAGGGTATTTATCTTTTTATCAACTGCCGCTTTTACAAACGCAGAGAACAAAGGATGCGGGTTTGCTACCGTACTCTTATATTCCGGGTGATACTGCGCTGCAACAAAAAACGGATGGTTTGGCAATTCTATAATCTCTACCAATTTAGTTTCAGGATTTACGCCCGAAAGTACCATACCCGCTTTTTCAAACGCTTCGGTATAATAGTTGTTGAATTCATAACGGTGACGGTGACGCTCGTTAATTAACGTATTTTGGTAAATATCGAATGCTTTTGTGCCTTCTTTAATTTCGCAATCCCAACCACCTAAACGCATGGTTCCGCCTTTATCAGTAATGGTCTTTTGTTCTTCCATAAACGTAATTACCGGATACGGCGTGTTATCGTTCATTTCGGTTGAATTGGCATTTTCGTAACCTAAAACATTACGTGCAAACTCTATCACTGCCATTTGCATTCCTAAACAAATTCCCATAAACGGAATGTTGTTTTCACGTGCATAACGAACGGTTTCAATCTTTCCTTCGATACCTCTTGATCCAAAACCTGGTGCAACCAAAATACCGTCTAAATTCTTCATTTTATCAGCAACATTTTTGGTTGTTAAATATTCTGAATGAATACTTACCACATTGACTTTAGTGTAGTTAGACGCACCTGCATGAACAAATGCTTCAAGTATCGATTTATAGGAATCTTGCAATTCAACATACTTTCCTACCAAACCAATATTAATGGTGTGTTTAGGATTTTTTAATCGGTGTAAGAAATCGTTCCAATTTGTTAAATCAGGTAATCCTTTTTCAGGAAGATCTAATTTTTTCAATGCAACGGTATCCAAACCTTCTTCTAACATATTGTTTGGAACCTCGTAAATTGTTGAAGCATCTAATGACTGAATAACAGATTCTTGAGAAACATTACAGAAAGCTGCTAATTTGCGTTTAATGTCTGATGATAATTCGTGCTCTGTTCTACAAACTAAAATATCAGCTTTAATTCCGCTTTCCATCAACGTTTTTACAGAGTGTTGCGTAGGTTTTGTTTTTAATTCACCCGCAGCTGCCAAGTAAGGCACCAAAGTTAAGTGAACTACAATAGCATTTTTATCACCTAAATCCCAAACTAACTGTCGAACAGATTCAATGTAAGGTAACGATTCTATATCACCCACAGTTCCGCCAATTTCGGTAATTACAATATCATAATCGCCCGATTTGCCCAACAACTGCATGCGTTCTTTAATTTCGTTTGTAATGTGCGGAACAACCTGAACCGTTTTACCTAAAAACTCGCCACGGCGTTCTTTTTCGATAACCGATAAATACACGCGACCTGTTGTAACATTGTTTGCCTGTGATGTTGGAACGTTCAAGAAACGTTCGTAATGACCTAAATCTAAATCGGTTTCGGCTCCATCATTCGTTACAAAACACTCGCCATGTTCGTACGGATTTAAAGTTCCAGGATCCACGTTAATATACGGATCGAATTTTTGAATAGTTGTTCTATAACCTCTAGCTTGTAATAATTTTGCTAAAGATGCTGCTATAATTCCTTTTCCAAGTGATGATGTTACACCGCCCGTCACGAAAATATATTTACATTGTTTCATTTGTAAGGTATGTTGTGAGTTGTGTTGTTCTTTATTAAACTTGGCAAAATTACAACTATAATTTGGGTTTTGAAAGTTTTACTATTAACAATTATACTTGCTTACGGCTTTGGATATTTGTTCTTGATATTTCGTATTAAAACCTCTAATCCGTTGAGTTTAATTTCGTACATCATAGCCAACTGCTTACCTAATTTACCTGCCGGGAAACCTTTGTTTTTATACCAAACATAATAAGGCTCTGGTATATCAACTAAAAAACGCCCTTGCAATTTTCCGAAGGGCATTTTTGTATGTGCTAGTTCTAATAATTCTTTGTTTTGATCTTCCATAACACAACAAATGTACGTAATTGTATAATGAAGATAAAATCTATTTCGATTTAAACATTAAAGATTATCTAAGTCTAATTTTATAATTAAAACAATTAAATAACCCGTAATAACGGAATATTAAATTTAATTTTATGTTGTTGTTTTACACCATTTTCCCACTGAACGGTTTGCTTGTTTAATTTAAAATACGGAACATTTTCAGCAACTTTTATTGTTGCTAATGCAGCTTGATTTTGATGGTACAAACATTTAAGGCGGTCTATATCATGTCTTATAAAATACAGTTTTCCGTTGACTAATGCTTCTACAATTTCAACAGAGGCAAGCGCGGCGTACATACCTGCATCTTCATCAACACAATTAAATGTAAAGTTGTAAACTCCTTTTGTATCAGTTTGTTCAATTGTGCCAAGTTCTGTTTGCATACCTGCAAGGCATTGTAATTCTGTAGCAATACTATTTATAATGTTTGTAATAGATATTCCGCTATCAACAGATTGGAAAAATTTACCTTGAGTTCCTTCAGAATTTTTATAAGTGTATAAACTCGGCATTAAAGCCTTTAATCGATCCGAAAAACCATCAATTGTATTTGTAGGCTTTGTTTCTAAATTACCGATATCAACTTTCATCAATATCACTTTTTTTAAATTGTTATTCAAAACATTTGAATCATTTAGTACTTGTATTTTTTCGATTTTCATAGCTTTTCCTTTTTTATTACATAGAAAAATATAAAAATTGTGCCAACAAATGTTGTTCATTCAAAATCAAAATTTATAATGAATGTATTATTTATAATATCATTTTAAAAAGTAGTTTGATTGAATGCTGTATTAATAATATCCAAAGTAAAACCTTTATTTTATTGAGATTATTAAAAATATATTAGAGCAGTTAAATTATTATTATGAAATTAAAACATCATTAAAAAACCATATCAAACGAATATTTGTGTATTTATATACCTGAAATTTTATAGAATTAGTTTACACTTTGTAGATATTTTCCAAATGAAGGTTAGAATTAATCATATTGAGAACAAATCCCTATTTACAAAGTATTTGTTTACAAGAAATATAGTTACAAACCGCTCATTGTAAATTAATGGCACAATATATGCACAATAAGTAATGCTGAATATCAGCGTAACACTTATTTATATTATTATGATGAAAAAGAAATTAAACATTCAATTTTTAGCAATTTTACTTTTATTTGTTGGCGGATTAGCTATACTAATTTATGCCAGCAATTTTTTATTGAGTTAATTATGATTTGAAATATACCATTGTAGATCTTAAAAATATAGTTATGGAAAATAAGAAAATAGGAATTATTGTAGGATCGATCAGAAAAGATGCTTACACAAAAAAAATAGCCGATTTTTTAATGTCGAATACACCATCGGGATATCAACTTGAAAAAATAGAAATTGCTGATTTACCTATTTACAATCAGGATTATGATGATGCAAACGAACCGGAAAACTATGCTGAATTCAGAAATAAAGTTAAAGGTATGGATGGAATCATTTTTATTACTCCCGAACACAACAGGTCTGTACCAGCAGCTTTAAAAAATGCGTTAGATGTTGGTTCGCGTCCTTACGGAAAAAGTGTTTGGGACAATAAGCCTGCAATGGTTATTTCTTCATCAATTAGCGGAATTAGCGGTTTTGGTGCCAATCATCATTTAAGGCAATCGCTGGCTTTTTTAAATATGCCTACCTTACAACAACCTGAAATATATTTGGCCAATGTACAAGATTACTTTAATGAAAAAGGTGAATTGGTTAAAGAAGATTCTGCTAAATTTCTTAAGGATGCATTACAATCTTATATTGATTTTGCTGAAAAGCTTTTGAAATAATTCATATAAAATTATTCGATTCAACTGATTAAAGTTGAATAAAATCCTGCTTTAAATAGATAAAGTGGGATTTTTTTTGCAGATAAATCAAATCTAATAGTATGTATCAGCAAGTAAAAAGAAAATAATTACGACAATAAACAGTATAGTTCCGGTTATTTGAAATGAAACAGGAATTTTTTTGTGATCTTCTATAACACTTTCAACCGGAGTTCTTCCAAACAACAGCTTGATATTTTTCCAATCCCATAAAATCAGTAATGATGCAATGCTCATCATAAATATCATAATAATCGATTTATCAATTAAGCCAACACTTAATGTAAAAATAAAAATGTTTGTGCATATACTGAAAAACATTAACGCTGCCAATACCGTGTATCGCTGGCTGAATAGCAAAAATGCCGTGAGCAGTTGACAAAATCCTAAAAAATTCCAGTAAAATCCTGTTTGGTGCAGTTCGTTAAAAAAAGTGCCTGAATACATTTCGGGACAAAAGTACGAGAACCGTTTTCCTTGTATTTTAAGTAATCCCGAAGGAATAAATACTGTTCCGCCTACAATTCGAAGGAAAATAATAATATAATAGTAGATTGTTGATTTTTGATCTTTCTTAAGCATTGATTCAAGCGGAAATTGTATTCATATATAAAGATATTACATCCGCAGTTTAAATTGTACTATAAAGTTTAAGTTTTTGAGAAAAAATATTGTATCCCGAATAATTATAATTAAATTTACACCCTCACTTTCTTATAAATATCCCAACCTAACGATATATTGTCCCCCTAACGGGGTTTTTACTCAAGAATTAGAAGGTGAGATTTTTAGTTTGGGCGGGGGACTTTTTATTTTTTTTACTTCATAATAACATATTGTAAGAAATGTCCATTCAAAACACAGTATAGATATTCTTTAATACTTACAAAATATTCTTTATAATTAAAACCGATTGCTGACATTTGCATTTCAATAGAAATATCTAATTATTTCGTATAAATATGAGCACAACAATAAATTTAACTCCCAAACATCTTTTTTTTGTGTTGGTAACTGTTTTTGTATGGGGTACAAATTTCATTGCAATATATTTAGGATTAAAAGAGCTGCCGCCATTTCTTTTTTGTACGATTCGTTTTGCACTTTCGGCTTTACCGTTTGTTTTCTTTTTGCCCCGACCTAAAGCTCCTATCTTATATATTATAGGTTTCGGATTATTTAACTTTGCGTTACAGTTCGGTTTACTTTTTAGCGGAATTCATCTTGGGTTGTCACCCGGTTTGGCATCGCTTGTTATGCAGGTTCAGGTATTTTTTTCGATAGGATTGGCATTTCTTTTTTTTAACGAAAAACCTAATTGGTTTAAAATTATTGGATCGTTGGTTTCGTTTGCAGGTATTGGAATTGTTGCCGCACATGTTGGTGGCGATGTTACACTTATAGGACTAATTCTAACCTTATTAGCTTCGTTTGCTTGGGCATCGGGAAATATGTTCACAAAAAAAATCAACGCCGAATCACCGCTTTCGCTTGTAGTATGGGGAAATCTGGTTGCCTTACCCTTTATGGCAAGTGCATCTTATTTTATCGATGGTACAACAGCAATTACACATTCATTAGAACATATTTCTTGGACAGCAATAGCGGCAATTGCTTACGTTGTTTACATATCAACTCATTTAGGTTACGGCATTTGGGGATTGTTAATTAAAATGTATCCAACATCAACAGTGGTTCCGTTTACATTGCTAATTCCTGTAGTTGGATTTTTAAGTTCTGCATTGTTTTTAAGTGAACAATTAACCGATTGGAAACTCTGGGCTTCGTTTTTTATTATGGGCGGATTAATCTTTAATTTGTTCGAAAAGAAGATTTTAAGTTTCATGAATAACATCAAATCGAAAAAAGTATAATCATAAGGTACCTTATAATTTCGCTATAAACCATAAAAAAAACACCCCGAAGGGTGTAGAGATACTTTCTTTGAATAAAAGTATCGGTTTGAAATCTATTTACATAAATTTCTCTCCTAACCATAGTAGAAAGGGGAATAATAAACTAAGAGCACCCCAAACTAAATAAGATAATTTCTGTTTCATAATTAAAATACTCAATTAGCTAATACTGATAACTTAATACGCAGCAAAATTAAATCTTTAATTTTTTGAAATATTTTTTATTTTTAACCATTATTAATTAAAAAAGTTGTATTCAAATTTTAAAATATTTAAAAATTTTTCAATCATAATGTAAAAATTTTATAGATTAAATATCTAGTTTTATCATAAAAGCGTTGTATTAATCATTACTCAATCACAAATAGTTACATAATTATCATTATTAAGTTCAATTATTCAATTTTAAAGCAATATTTAAGCATTCAATTATAAATCGTATATATTCTTGTCATAAGGCAATTTACAGCCCCAACCAAATTCATTAAATTAGCTATTCAATTAAAATCAAAAATATGCAAAAGATAGTTCCAAATTTATGGTTTGACGGCAATGCAAAAGAAGCTGCAGACTATTATCTGTCTGTTTTTAAAGACGGGAAAATAATTCAAACAACTTATTATCCAATGACCGAAGAAGAAGGATTGGCTGAATTTCAGAAAGATCTTGCCGGAAAAATTCTTACGGTTGAATTCGAAATTCTGGGCATGCGTTTTATCGGAATCAATGCCGGTCCTATGTTTAAGTTCAATGAATCGGTCTCATTTATGATTCCTTGTAAAAATCAAGCCGAAATTGATTATTATTGGGATTCGTTAACTGCCAACGGTGGTGAAGAAAGTGTTTGCGGCTGGCTTAAGGATAAGTATGGATTAAGCTGGCAGGTTTGTCCTGAAAATTGGGAAGAACTGAACAAAAAACCGGGTGCTTTCAAAAAAATGATGGGAATGAAAAAACTAATTATTGCAGATTTTTAAACACATAATGAATATGAAAACGTATAAACCTAACAATTATAATTCACTATCGCCTTACTTGATAGTTGATGATGCCCAAAAACTAACCGACTTACTCACTGTAATTTTCGATGCGAAAGTTTTAAGAAGATTTAATCACGAGAACGGAAAGATTGCACATATTGAATTACAGTTAGACGATAGCGTACTAATGATGAGCAACAGCACAGAAAGCTATAAAGCACACAAAACCATGCTGCATGTATATGTACCCGATGTATTAACAACATTTGAAAAAGCCATAGCAAATGGATGTGAAACTATTGAAAAACCAATCAACAAATCTGGAGATCCGGACATGAGAGGATCTTTCTATGATTTTGCAGGAAATTATTGGGCAGTGAGTACACAAACGGAGTAAAATGGTTGTAATTTTACACTGTAACATCATCTTAAAATAGTAATGCAATCTAGAATAGTACTTAAATAATACCAGCCCCAGCCTATGATTTTAAAATAAGTAAAATCGGTCTGCCACATTTGGTGAACAAATTGGGTTTTATCTTTAAATTGATTTGATGCTGCGATTAAAATATGATTTGGTGCTGCAATTAACCCTCGCTGCTTTAGGATGCGGTACACGCTTGATTCAGAAATATAAATGCCTTGCTCGTCGGTTATTTTATATGCTAGTTCACGTGCGGACAATTCTGTATGTTCCAAGGCTAATGCAACTACCAAATTTTTCTGATCTTCCGGTATACTGTTCCATTGCTTGTTAGTTAGCCTTTTAGTTGGTTTTAACCCATCAAAACCTGCTTTAAGATAATTGTTATACCATTTGTAAAACGTACTTCGTGGTATTCCAAATTCATCAAGTGTTCGTTTTACACCTAACTCGCTACGT
>NZ_FOVI01000017.1 GCF_900115115.1 Paenimyroides ummariense | reverse complement strand
CTTATTTGTTTGTTCCAACGTAAAATTATTAAATTATTCGTAAAAAAAACAGTGAGAATTTTAACATTTTTTATTTTGAAAAACCATAGTTATCGGAAGCTCATTTAACAGCAAGGGAACCGGGAATTGTTGTTATATTCCGTATTTATTTAAGATTAGTGACTGAAAAATTTTCTCTTCTGATCCTTTTAATCAAGTGGATACAAAACATAAAAAAACAGGCTTTGCAGCCTGTTGATTAAACAATTATCTTTTAATTTCCTGATAAAACACCGTTTTTGAACTGTTTCTTGTAGGAATTTCAATAGCCGACAATGAGCCGTTAAGCTGCCAACCATCCTGTAGTGCATTTTTAGTTTGTCTTTCAAGGTCTTTAACCCTTGACGCAGTTAATACGTGACATTCCATTTAATAATTATGTTGGTAAGTTATTTCAAAAATAATAATAATTATTAATTTAGAAAACGCAGAACGTTATAATTAACTATTTTTAAACACTTTAACTATTTCTGTGAAAAATGTATTTGTAAGGCTTTTAAAGGTTCTTATTTATTTTTATAAGTTTTTTCAGAGTTTTATATTCTTACTGCATTCAGTGACTTTTTACCCGCAACCTCACTATATAGGTGTACAACCACTCTCAAAATATTATATCCCTATACATACTGTATTTCAATATAGCTTCGTAATTAAGTATACACTAACTATTGTTGTTTTGAACCACTACGGAGCTACATATACTTGACAAAAGCTTTCCATTAATAAACTCTAAATATTCTCTGTTATATCTGCCGTACGCATTCATTGATTGTTTGCCAACAACCTCACCTTACGGGTGTATAGGCACCCTCTAATATTATTACTCACAACAGGTTCTGCTTTTGTCCAAGAATCACTTCAGTAATCTGCTGTGCTTTGTTATTGATTACAATTAAACTAGCTATTAATTGTACTTCCTTCGCTTTAGGGTGAGTTTTTAATTGTTATCTTTGCTGTATATGCCTTATGCATTCAGTGAGTATGTATCAACCACCTCACCTTACGGGTGTACAGGCACCCTCAAATATTATTATTCACAACAGTTTCATTTTTCCAATAATCATATCAGTAATCTGCTGTGCTTTGTTATTGATTACAATTAAACTAGCTATTAATTGTACTTCCTTTGCTTTAGGGTGAGTTTTTAATTGTTATATTTGTTGTATATGCCTTATGCATTCAGTGAGTATGTATCAACCACCTCACCTTACGGGTGTACAGGCACCCTCAAATATTATTATTCACAACAGTTTCATTTTTCCAATAATCATATCAGTAATCTGCTGTGCTTTGTTATTGATTACAATTAAACTAGCTATTAATTGTACTTCCTTTGCTTTAGGGTGAGTTTTTAATTGTTATATTTGTTGTATATGCCTTATGCATTCAGTGAGTATGTATCAACCACCTCACCTTACGGGTGTACAGGCACCCTCAAATATTATTATTCACAACAGTTTCATTTTTCCAATTATCATATCAGTAATCTGCTGTGCTTTGTTATTGATCACGATTAAACTAGTTATTAATTGTACTTCTTTTTCTTTAAGGTTAGCCTTTTTTTTAATTAATATTTCTAGCTGTATATGCTTTGTGCATTCCGTGAGTATGTACCAACAACCTCACCTTACGGGTGTAAATGTATCCTTAATATATTGTTTATTAGGTAGTAATCAATTCAATACCCGCCTTTTCAGCTTTATATTTTATTTTGTTTATTAGTTCGTAATAACTCCAGTTACGCAAGACGAACTGTTCTTCTTTTGCTATATCTGTATTCTCCTGCATATCTAATAATACCAATGTTCCTGCCTGATGTTTAATACAAAAATCAATCAGCCTTCTGCTATACTCATGCAGGCGGTTTGAAACGTAATTAGCTTCCAAATTTTTAAACCTGTCCAACGCCTTCAATTTTCGTTTCTTTCCGTGTCCGCCCCTGCAGTACTTAACCGATTCTCTGGTTCGTGTATACGCAGCCTGTATTGCCAGCCTTCGGTGTAAGAACTCTTCCTTGTTACCAATGTCCAATCTCTTCCTACCTACCTTTACCGAAATAGGATACTCTAACGATAAAGAAGCTTCAGCAACCACATCGGGCTTTAGGCAATGTACTTCTATTGGGATTTCAAATACCGCCAACCAATAGATTTTACCTTTTTCTAATTTTATACGCGACCTACAAAGTTTTACTTCTCCGCTTAAAAGTTGCTGCAGCAGTTTGTACTTTTCAGTAAAACCCCTACCCAGAAAGGTTTTAAACGGCACCGAATAGAGACGAAAACTAAACGCCTTAATTTCCTCGTTATACTTAAATCTTTTAAAACCTTCGATACCGAATGGAAAAACTGTGTTAGATTTGAAATTGTCTAAAGAACGTTTACCGTTCACGTAGTCCATATAATTTTTTTTGAACTTATTCATCAACTCGTAATTAGCATGATTTAGTATTTTCGTCGGTACTTCGCCTTTGAACCGCTGACTCAGCATCCTGTAGATACTACTACTGTGCGAACATTGCAGCATGCCGTTTGGATCTTTCTTTTCATCTGCCAATTTATACTTTATTCCTTCGGTCAGGTATAAAAAATCTTTAATCATCGCCTGTACGTACAGGTGGCTCATTGTAAGGTTGGCCGCCCTGCAGTATATATTCTGCCACCTGTACAGCTTTTCCCATACCTCTTTACGTTGTTCTTTTGTAGGAAGATCGATGTTTAGCTCTATCTTCCTAGTTAATTTAATTGTTGTCTTACTCATGATATCAGATTTAAAGTGACTGTAACTTATGCTGCTGCGCAAACTTATAGGCTGCCATAAATTCTTCATGCACCTGCTTTTGGGAAAGGTTGAGTTGTTCGGCGATGGCTGCAAATGAAAATTTCTTTTCACAGCGCAGCTTTAAAACCTGTGACTGCCTTTCACTAACTGCTTTCTGCTCCAATTCTGGTTTAAACTTCTTCTCGTTCCTGTTTCTTACAGCAACTATTTTTTTTATATCTTCAATCGCTCTATTTACCTCGTCTACCGTTTGTTTAGTACTTTTACCCATAACCTGTGCAATATGCTTGTACCTAAAACCATATTTCAGACAAAGGTTGATAAGGTGCTTCCGTTCCGGCTTAATGAGCGGCAATACACTGGTTACCAGATCGAACATTTTTTGTTGAGATTCTTGATCCTTTAGGTTTTCCACTACATCAGCGGGATCGTAACCCGCAAGATAGTTCTGAAAGTTTTCATAGCTTTCCAATGACCCTACCTTCCTAAAAAATTTGTTCCTAGGTTTGTTATAATGCGACAAGCAGGATTTCTTAATCACATATTGCAAGAAAAAAAGGATATGCATTGGGTCTTGTATTTTTTCGCGACAATCCCATAGTTTTAGAAAAGTATCCTGTACCAGGTTTTCCACCTCATAATCATCAGCTATTATCCTTCTGCCTATCCAAAAGATCCGTCTGTTGTATAGGGCATGAATTTTTTCTAATGCTGCAGGGTCGCTTTTTTTTTTAGTAATTCAAAGTTTTTTTGTGGCATAATAGTGGGGTTTTATATTATACAAGTTGTGTTTTCTCTCCTGCAAGGTTTTAAAAACCTTGTAGGTATAAACTTTTTAATTTAGTTTCTAACAAATAATTCGGTTTTTACAATTACAATTTGTTTCTTAATTCTTCTTCTTTTCGGATGAAAAGAAGCAAAAATCTCTTTTTCTTTATCTTGCCGTATCATTAAAACGGTCAATCTAAATTTTGAATGCTAAAGAATCGAATCGTAGCAAAGCTACCCGATTCTTTTACGTATTCTTCAATCAATTGACACTCGTTTTAACGATAATGACGCTTCGATTCTGCTACTTAGTATATTCCGTTTTCAATCAAAAATCCAATAATACAAATTACTACAATCTAAAACTGAGCATTCACAACGCAGTGAGCGTCGATTCGATGAAAATAGCGTAAAATCAAATGTTGTCCGAAGCTTTGAAAAAGCAAGTTTATTTGATTTCGCTATTAAATCGTTAATCGACCACGAGTAGTGACGCTCAGGAGTTTTGTTTCTTTTGCGACCAAAAGAAAAAAAAATAAAACTGCGTTTGTTTTTTTAAGCTTCTTGTGAGACCCCTTGTCAGGCAAGGGGTGACAGTAAGCTGATTCTCTTATCGGCATTCCCTATAATAATTCAGAGCTTCGGCACATAACGCTCCCAGGGGCTTTAACTACTTCACTTAACTAACTATATTAACATTTAATCTATTATGGTTTAGAAGCTGTTATGTGCTTTGCCCATGACTTACGCAGCTAACTTTTTGTATGTTGTAATTGTTTTTTAGCTGTAAGATTTATCTTCATATATTTTACATTTTTGTTTTGTTTTATCTTACTACAATTTTTCGTTTAATCTGTCATCTTGAACATTTGATATTAAGAGGAGAAGCGTACGCTTTGGTAATAAAAAGCTCTCTTTCAACTCACAATCCCCATTGTTCCTGATTGATATATTTCGATTTTTCTCTTCTTTTCCGATGAAAAGAAGCAAAAATCTTTTTTTTTATCTTGCCGTATCATTAAAACGGTCGACTACGTTTTGTAAGCTAAATCATAAAAACGTCACTTCGCTCCCTTATGATTTTGCGCTCACTTCAACTTGTCAACGCTCGTTTCACTGATAATGGCGCTTCGATTCTCCTACTTAGTCTATTCCGTTTTCAATCAAAAATCCAATAATTCTATTAACTACAATCTAAAACTGAGCATTCACAACGCAGTGAGCGTCGATTCGATGAAAATAGCGTAAAATCAAATGTTGTCCGAAGCTTTGAAAAAGCAAGTTTATTTGATTTCGCTATTGAGGCGTTAATTGACCACGAGTAGTGACGCTCAAGAGTTTTGTTTCTTTTACGTCCAAAGCATTATTTTACAGCTTGGAAGCCGTGAACCTTACGGTTTGCGGTCAAAAGAAAAAAGATTTCTGAATTAGGTTTAATGAATAAAATTTTTCCTCAAGAACAAATTGCATTTATAGTTCAAAAACCAATTTTAAAAACGGTATTTCCTCCGTTTGTTTTTTATTCGTTATATTTACCTGTCTAAACTTCTAAAAACACCATTTTTCACTTTTTTAAATTTTCCTTATTTTCTATCTAAATTTAAAAATTTAGAATAAACCACTGTTTTTTACTTATTTCTCCGAAAATGTGTTTCATGCACTATCCATACAGTATCCATACACTATCTACTTAGTATCCCCGCAGTTGATATTCCGAAAATCTTTCGGTGACCCGTCCTAAAATAACTGCACCTATTTTTAATTAAATCCTGTTAAAATTATACACCGAAAGAACTCAGTAACAGTTCTACGATTAAACGATTACACAACTAAACGACTAAACGATTTACCACATTGCGTCCCGATCTCAAAATCAACCTTCAAACGATTCCCCCTTTGAAGGGAGCCAGGGGGATGTACTAATAATTGCACAACTTTTCCCAATCTCAAAATCAACACTCGAGCGCAGCGACTGAACTAGGTTAATTAAACAATTAAACGGTTCTACGATTCGACAAACAATTAAACATATCTTGTCCCGTTCACGGCATCAATGACTAAACGATTAAACGGTTCTACGATTTAACAATTCGACAAATCTCGTCCCAATCTCAAAATCAACCTTCAAAAGATTCCCCCTTTGAAGGGGGGCAGGGGGATGTACAGATAATTACACAACCTGTCCCAATCTCAATATCAACATTTAAACGATTAAACATATCTCGTCACGCCCATCGGAATCAACAATTAAACAAATAAACGAATCAACGATTAACAAATCTCGTCCCGACCCTCGGTATCCACGACTAAACGACTAAACAAACAATAATTAGTGCCTGTACACAGCACCATAACCGGCAAAAGGTTGAGTAAAAAGCAAAAAAGGCGTGAAACTCAACATATCCGCCATTGAGGTACTGGTATACCCACACACAGATAAGTGAGCTCACGCCATGGTCGTGAGCTAATCTACTTATCATCTCGTGTGTCTAAAAATTACCAGTTTTCAATGACGAGACTCTAAGCAATAGCTTGATATTTTCTATATAAAGTATTGCAAAATTACAACTATGCTGTAATTGAATAGCAAATATATACAATTATTTTAATATTGGATTATAATCCAATAAATATTTTATTTTTAAAATGCAATTTGCTATATATAATACAGCAAAATGGATATTACAAAAGATTTACAAATACTTATTGGTAAACAGCTACATGATATTAGAATTAAAAATAAACAGACTCAAAATGATATTGCGTTCCTAACAGGTATAGATACTGCAGATGTCAGTAAACATGAGAAAGGAAAAAAAAACCTAACTTTAAAAACTTTAATGAAGTTTGCTACTGCTTTGAATATTCATCCAAAGGAGCTATTTAACTTTGATTTTGACATAAATAGATATAAAACTGAATACTAAGTAAATGGAATGCAAAAGTTTTGAGCAAATTTTTGCCTTAATAAAAATATTAAACAATTAACCTCTAATTCCTCTCAATCAGCAGTTGGTTTTAGATTAAAGATTACAATACTTTGGCTTACATAGATGATAATTTGTATATTTAATCTAACGCAAGAACAAAGACCTAATTTATGAACTGGCACTCTTATTTTTTTAAGAGTGCTTTTTTTATCATATAATTAGTATTATATTTACAACTCATAAGTGTTTTTTTTGGTTAAGTCAAGCGCATCAGCAGTCTATTGTTGGTGCGCTTTTCTCTTGACGCTACAAAACGTAATTTTCGCCTGATCACAAAATTTTGCTGTAGCACTATAATAATTTGTAACTGCAGCAATTATCAAAGTCAATAATATTTTATCCTTAATTCCAAGTTATTCAGTATTATAAAGCAACAGTAACGGTAAAAGATGCGGACCAAATCTCATTAGGCTGAAGCATATTTATGCCAAATTTATCCGTCAACTGCTGATTATGATCTTCAAAATCGGCAACGCCTGCCCACGGTTCTAAACAAACAAAGCCAGAATCTTTCACCGTCCAAATTCCAAAATAAGGAAAGTTTTCAAATTCAAAGTTTAAAATAGGTTCATCATCATTTCCTAACAAAGTGATTTTGTCGGATTTTATATCTAACAGTACCAGCGCATCATTTTCGAACATCTCATAATTTAATTGAAGTTTTTTGTTATTTAATGAAATACTATTCTTATCTGTAGTAAGTAATCCACCTTGCAAAATATTTGGATTTAAAGTAACATCTTTATTGAACTGCAATGTGTAACTCGAGAAATCATCTGCGTTACTACCAACATTAAACGCAGGGTGTGCCCCCAATGAAAAAAACATGGTTTCATCACCCGACAAGTTTTCAACTTTGTATGTTACTTTTAAACTATTTGCAGTTAATTTATAAATAATAAGTAACTTAAATAAAAACGGATATAGTGCCAGTGTTTCAGCTGTTGCTTCCAGAGAAAATATCAGTTGCGATTCTTTAACCTCCTCTAGTTTAAAATCATAATCTCGTGCAAAACCGTGTCGCGGTAAATGATACTCTTTTCCCTGATATATATATTTTCCATATTTCAAAGTACCGACAATGGGGAACAATACCGGACTTGACTTTCCCCAAAATTCTGGATCAGCCTGCCATAGTAATTCTTGCTGAGATACTTTGTTGAAGACTGATTTTGATTCTGCTCCTTTTAGGGCAACAGCTATTTTAAGATTTTGATTTTCTAAATAATAGATCATTTTTTTTATTTTGTATAGTGTAAAACGTATATTGTAATGATTAAACTATTAAATTCTTATTTCTCCACATCTCCCTGTCCCCTTCAAAGGGTTATGTATGTGGGTAAGACAAAAAACGACCGCAATATACGGTCGATTTAATTTATTTTGAAAATACTTCTTTTATTTTTGAAGCGATACGTTCGCGCTCTTCATCGGTTAAATTAGACCCAGATGGTAAACATAAACCGTCATCAAATAATTTTTCGGCTATGTTTGTTCCGTAATAAGGTGCATTAGCAAAAACAGGCTGTAAATGCATTGGCTTCCATAGCGGACGTGATTCAATATTGTCCTCTAAAAAGGCTAAACGTAAATCTTCTCTGGTTTTACCAGTAATCTCTGGATTTACTGTGATTGCCGAAAGCCAGTGGTTTGAATAAAAATCTGAAGAAGGTTCTGTAAATACATCTACTCCATCAATATCTTTAAAAACTTCCACATAAAAATCGTGCATTTTCCTACGTGCTTCTACTCTGCTTGGTAATACCTCCATTTGTCCACGTCCAATTCCTGCAACAATATTACTCATTCGGTAATTATATCCAATATGCGAATGTTGGTAATGCGGTGCATTGTCACGAGCCTGTGTTGAAAGAAATACGGCTTTATCTTTATCTTCTTGTGTATGGCAAACCAAAGCGCCACCTCCTGAAGTTGTAATGATTTTATTACCGTTAAAAGACAATATTCCAAAACGACCAAATGTTCCACACGCTTTTCCTTTGTAAGTAGAACCCAAAGCTTCAGCTGCATCTTCAATAACTGTGATACCGTATTTATTCGCTATGGCAGTTATCTCATCCATCTTAGCCGGCATTCCATATAAGTGTACAACAATGATAGCTTTCGGCTTTTTACCTTTTGAAATTCGATCTTCAACTGCTTCTTGTAATGCAGTTGGACACATATTCCAAGTGTCTTTTTCAGAGTCGATAAATACCGGAGTTGCCCCGCAATACGCAATCGGGTTTGCAGAAGCAGAAAAGGTCATAGACTGACAAATTACTTCGTCACCATACGCTACACCGCATTCAATTAATGCCAAATGCAATGCTGCCGTACCAGCAGAAAGTGCCGCTACTTTAACATCTGCATTTAAAAAACTTTCCAAGTCTTTTTCAAAGCCATCAACATTTGGTCCTAATGGTGCTACCCAATTAGCATAAAAAGCTTCGTTTACATATCTTTGTTCGCTTCCGCCCATGTGTGGGGAAGAAAGCCATATTTTATTTTGCATTATATTTAATTTTTATTCGTGAAATTTAATTGTCTTTGCTGGTATTCCCACTGCCGTACAATTTTCTGGTAATGTCTTAGCCACAACGGCTCCAGCTCCTACGATTGTATTTTGCCCAATCTCCAACTGGTTGATGATTTTTGCACCTGTCCCTACATATACTTTTTCGTGGATTATTACTTCGCCAGAAATATTTACCGAAGGCATGAACGAGGCATACGATTTTATGGTTGTGTCGTGCCCGACAGTACACATTAGGTTTAGAATTACAAAATCTTCGATCTTGATGTTGCAGGTAATGATACAGCCTGCCGTAATGATGTTTCCGATTCCTATTTCAACATAATCATCCGAAATCATTGCTTTTGGATGAATAATGTTGGGGTACTCTATAAGCTCGTTGGTAATTATTTGGTGAATTTTTGCCTTGGTTTTTGGATCGCCAATTGCAATTACTATTGCAAATTTTTCTTGAAGCTGATTGATATCCGCTACTCCACCCAAAACTGGAAAGCCATTGATTATTCCTCTTTGGAATCCGTCATCGAAAAAGCCTACAAAATCATATTGCTTTTTTACTTTATTTATTTCGTCAATAATGGTTTTAACTTCTCTACCAAAACCACCTGCTCCAAAAATTGCTATTTTTTTCATATGTTTTAGGTTAATTTTAAATAATTATTTGACGTTCTATAACAAATGCCTCAGCTCTTTCAACGCCTATAGTTGAGCCTCTATACATTGCCAACGCTTTAAATGCTTCTACAGAACGAGAGTGTGGAAAGCTTTTTATTTGAGATCCAAAAAATGCCATAGCTTCTGTTTTTTTTGAGAAAACATCGGTCACATCTACAAAACAGTTAGGAACAAAAGCTTTCTCTTGCATTGGCGTCCACTCAGTTTCAGAAAGAGTTTCATAGCAAAATATATTTGCTACCTTGTTCTCGCCTTGAGGTCTTGCAGCAACCAAAGAAGCTCTATATATAGCCTTATGATCTTGATGAATATCTCCAGGATGTGGTAAATACAAATGAGTAGGTTTTATTTTTACAAAAATCTTAGATATTTCTACGGATATTTTATACTCAGGATAAGCATTCAGAGCAGGTGCTGGAAAATCTAAAAAAATGGTTTCTTTTACTCCCAAAAATTGATGTGCTGCAATCGCTTCAGATCGTGTATTTTTTATTTGCTCAACAGAAAAAAGTTCTGGAGCTCCTATTGACGCATTTGTCGCTATGATTACAACAACCTCATCTCCAGATTGTATATGTTTAGCTATAGTTGCACCGCAACCAATAATTTCATCGTCAGCATGAGGTGCCACTACAATTACTCTATTCATTTCTAAAGTTTTTTAACATTTTTTTTATATTATAAATCTCATCTTCAATATTATAGCCTAATTTATCTCCTACGTTAATAACAATATTTTCAGTAACATCAGTTTTTTCGAATGAATATTTCTCAACCCAAAGAATACCATTACCTGTCTGTATTAATAACTCATTTCTTGAATTTTTTAGTAGGACTCTTCCAATGACTCCCTTAATTTTCATTTCCTTTTCGATTTTACATGACCAAATCGTTAGTTTTTTATCTCTGAAATATGTATAAGCTCCGGGATGCGGTTTAGCTGCAGCTTTTACTAGTCGATTAACATAAACAGCATCATCATTCCAGTTAATAATTCCATCCTCTTCTTTCCTCACTCCATAATAAGTTGCTAAATGATCACATTGTGGAACAGGATTCCATAAACCTTCTTTTAGATCAGGAAGCCATTCATCTAAAGCTTTATCAATATGGTTAAGAATTTTTTCTTCTACAGTTGATGCATCATCATTTTCATCCACTTTAAAAATGGATTGTGCAAAGACAGGTCCATCATCTGCCCCTTTTCCCATAAGAAAAAAAGAGGCAGAACCATAAGATTGCTCCAAAGTAATCCATGCCAAAGGAGCTCTCCCTCTTCCAAGTGGTAATTTAGTAGGATGAAAACCAATACATCCCATATTTGATACAGAAAACCAATCTTCATGCAAGAGTTGAGAAAAACCTACCGCAAAAATAATGTCTGGTTTTTTCTCGATTGCCCATGAAAAATTTTCTTGGTCATTGATTTTGGTAAAACTTTTATAGTTAACATTTAATACTTCAGCTAATTTTGCTAAGTCTTGCCACCCTGATATTTTTTCCTTATTTCTTGGCTCATGTCCTAAAACTCCAACAATTTCCAAGCTGTATTCAGCTAATTTTTTTATAATTTGTGCCGTAGAGCTTACCGCTCCTATAACTAATACTTTATACATTGGGACTCTTTAAGTATTTATCTTCTCCATTGAAAAGAATTAAAAAAGTTTTAAAAATAATCTTAACATCAAGAATAAAGCTTTGTTTTTCAACATATTGCCTGTCATACTTCCACCTTTCTTCCCAAGACAGATGAATGTTTCCATTTACCTGTGAAAGCCCTGTCAAGCCAGGAACTACTTCAATACGTTTTTTTCCATCTTCATTAAATTCTTTCAACTGTTGGGGTAAACAAGGACGAGGGCCAACCAGAGACATATCTCCCTTAAAAACATTGATAATCTGTGGAAGTTCATCAATTTTAAAACGCCTTAAATAGTACCCTATCTTTGTAACCTCAATATCATTTTTTAGTATTTCTCGATCTGCAACTCTTTCTTTATCAAACATAGTTCTGATCTTGTAAATTTTAAAAACTTTCCCCTGATAACCTAACCTATCCTGAAAAAAGAAAAATCTTCCAGGACTATCGATTTTCACCAAAATATAAATTATGAGAAATAAAGGAAATAAAAAAATTATTACAGAGAGAGCAACTATAAGGTCTAAAAACCTTTTTATAAACTTCTTATACATAGATAGTTTTAATTTCGTTATTTATTATTTCTTTTATCAGAACTTATTAAAAATAGATTAAAATTAAAATTCATGATACGGAATTAATAATTTTCATATAAGATTCGTAAACTTGAAAATTATTTATTAAAAATTTGGAACTATTTTCCCTCATTATTTCAAACTCAGCCTCACCCATTAACTTAAAGGCATTTATCGCTTTGTCCATTTCCTCAATACTCCCCGAATATACAGATAAACCACATTTGTTTTCAATTATATCTGAACCTACATCTGTATTTTTATCTGTAGCTGCTAAAACAGGCATTTTAAATTCCAAATAGGAAAGTAATCTAGATGGATAGTTAGGTATCGTAAATTCTTTATGCAAAAAAATAAGTCCCACGTCACAAACTCGTACCAAATAGTCATATTCTTTTTTAGGTAATGCCGGTAGAAAAAGTACATTTTTAGGGTTATTTTTAATAATCCACTTTTGTATTTTTTCATATTCGGTTCCAGATCCGATAATTACAAAAAAAATGTCATCATCATTTATTTTAAGATGTAAAGTTTCGATAAGAAAATCAATTCCCTGTGGTTTTCCTAAATTACCGCCATAAATAAAAGTTCTTTTGTTTAGGGGAATTTTAAATCTTTTTCTAATCTCCGATTTCTCTTCCAATGTCAATTCTTTAAAATTTTGAATTTCAATTGAATTTGGATTGATTTCCGTTTTACCTTGGTTTACGTTGGAATTGTGTTTGAGAACAAAATCAATATTTGCTCTTGACATACATCCTATTTTATCTGAGATATTATAAAGTTGTTTTTCTTTATTTCTAAAATAATTATATAAAATACCACGGTCTGACATTAATTTCATATCTACCGCATTTTGTGGAAAAATGTCTTTTAACAACAAATAGGTTTTGGCTCCGTCTCGTTTTTTAATGTACTTTATAAGATTTGTGAATGTAATTGGTGGTGTTGAATAAATTACAAGATCAAATTTAACATCAGTAAAATATCTTTTTACCGCCTTTGAGAAGAATTTCTCTATTAATAATGTTGAAAATCCTTTCTCAATAAAATTAGTTTTTTGAATATTTAATGTTTTTACATTAAGAAATTTGGTATTACCCTCTTCTTTCAAAGATGTGTTCAATTTCTCTCTTCTTTCAGAAGGAGAAACAATATACAAATGATGACCATGCTTAGAAAATTCACGCATCAAATCATGATAAATACCTCTTTGCTGTAAGCTATCAATTTTTGCTAAAGTAAGAAACAGTATATTCATTAATATTAAATCTCTTCAGACCAAACCGTCCTTTTAATATAATCTGTATAAGAAATAATGATTCTTACCACTTTTTCTGAAACATTCGGCATTGAATAATCTGAAACAGGTCTAAAGTTTCTTTCAGCACCTACTTTTTGTTGTAAAACCTGAGTCAAACCTTGTAAGATACGTTCCGGAGATAATCCAACCATCATTACACTTGCTTCTTCCATCGCTTCAGGTCTTTCGTGAGCCTGACGAATATTTAGCGCTCTGAAGTTCAATATTGAAGATTCTTCCGAAATTGTTCCCGAATCTGATAATACTGCATACGCTCTTTTCTGTAATGCATTATAGTCATGGAAACCCAAAGGTTTTAAAAACTGGATTTCGGGACGCATTTCAATCTGCATTTTATCAATCATATTCTTAGTACGCGGATGCGTTGAAACGATGATAGGATACTGATATTTTTCTGCAATTGCATTTAAAGAATCCATCAAACCTCTGAAGTTTTTTTCAGAATTGATATTTTCTTCTCTGTGAGAAGAAATTACAAAGAACTTGCCTTCTTTTAAATTTAATTTTTCTAAAACGTTTGAAGCATCAATTTGAGGTAAATAATGATTTAAAACCTCAAACATTGGCGAACCTGTTTTGATAATTCTGTCTGCAGGAAGACCTTCTCTTAAAAGATATTCTCTTGCAATATCAGAATACGTCAAATTAATATCAGAAGTATGATCTACAATTTTACGGTTGGTTTCTTCAGGAACTCTTTGATCAAAACATCTATTTCCTGCTTCCATATGGAAAATAGGAATGTGTCTTTTTTTAGCAGGAATTGCACATAGACAAGAGTTAGTATCACCCAAAACTAAAAATGCATCAGGTTTTAGCTCCTCCAATAAAGGATCAATTTTAATTAAAATATTCCCTACAGTTTCAGTAGCTGTTTTTCCTGCTGCTTCAAGGAAATAATCCGGTTTACGAAGTCCCAAATCTTCAAAAAAGATTTGGTTAAGTTCGTAATCATAATTCTGTCCTGTATGAACAATGATATGTTCTACTGCTTCAGATGCGTCTAAAGCATCCAGTACTCTTGATAATCTTATAATTTCCGGTCTTGTTCCGACGACCGTCATCACTTTTAGTTTTTTCATGTCTTAATTTTATAGGGCAAAGGTTAAAAGTTTAAGGGCAAAGTTTTAAGGGTTTAATAATAAAATTACTGCTTACCTTTTAACAAAATTGCACCAAATATGTTTTTTAACTCCTTACTTTCTTGTAATAATTTATTTAATTCTGCTGAATTGTAACCGATTGCTGCGATTAAACGTAACCAATAATTTGATTCTCTGGCTTCTCGAAGCACAATTCTGATTTTATTATTAAAGTCCGCTTTAGATGAAGCACCTTGCGACTCTTCGTAATTAGCGCCTACCGAAGTAACCGATTTAATCAATTGATATTTAATAATCTTCAGTTCATCGTTATAAGGCAAAGTTCTAAGAAATAAAACAATATTCACACTAAAATCAAAAGTTCTACCCAATAAACTATTTTCTTTCATATTTTTACTTTTGCCTTTATCCTTTTACCTTTTTTAAAAACTTAAACTTCCAAGAAATAAGTATCTGCATTTTCCGGATTAAATGCTTCATTAATCCAAAAAATGGTATATAATTCTTCTTCGCCGATGTTTTTGATGTTGTGTGTGTACCAAATCGGCATATCAACATAAGCAGGTTCATTTCCATCCAGATAAAAATCTAAAACCTCATCAGAATCAATTTTTCTAAGTTGGATTAAAGCTTTTCCTTTGATTACGGCAAATCTTTCAATTTTTCTTGTATGAAAATGATTTCCCCGTGTAATTCCCGGAACCGTAGTTGAGAAAGAACATTGTCCGCCAATCCCCAAACGAATTACCTCCACAAAAGCTCCGCGAGGATCTGTGTGCTGTGTAAATTTCACCGGATAATGCGTTTTATGATCGATATATGAACGATACGTATTGAATAAATTATGTTCAAAAGAATCGTTGATAACCGGAATTTCTCCACCGTCAAAATACTTTGTTCTATAATCATTTAATAAGGCTAAAACTTCAGATACTTTTTTAATTGCTGTAGGTTCAACAAAATATTCTGTTTTGCTGTTGCCTTCTTTAATTTCATTAACAATGGTTTCAACCAATTCCTGAACGTAAATCAGTTTCACTTCTCCATCTGTCGCAATCGTTGGAGTTTCACCATGTGTCAACTGATAACAGAATGTAGAGATAAATGAATTGTAGAAAGGTTTCCCGAAAGCTCCAAAAACATTTGGAATAATCAATCCTGTGATTTTACCACCATTTTCCTGAGCCCAGTTTGCTAATGCTTCTCTTCCTTCTTTTTTTGATTTTCCATATAAATTGTCTCTTTCTTCCTGAGTAGAAGAGGAAATCATCACATGAGCGTTTGAGCCAGTTCGTTTTAATGAATCAACTAATTTTTTAGCTAAACCTACATTGGTTTCATAAATAAACTGTTCACTTTCATGACGATTCATTGCAGCCAAATGAACAATAACATCACACTGAGCAACAAATTTATCTAATTTTGTATCATCTTCGAAATATTCTTTCTGAAAATCAATTCTTTGAAAATCTTCAGGAGATAATCCCAAAGTATTATATAAATGTCTTCCGACAAAACCATTCTGACCAGTAATTCCGATTTTCTTCATGAGTTATGTTTTATTTTTTAATTATAATCAATTTTCATTAAAATAATTTAAATCAAATCGATATTCATCAGCAATTTCTCCTAAACCGTAGTCTGCCAAAACCAATAATTTACTGTCTAAAGATTTTGACTGAATTGCAGTGATATAACCTGCAGGAATATGAAGGTAAGTTAAAACATCATCTTTTAAAAGATATTTCTGAATTGTTAAATCTTTTGAAGGATTTGTGAAATCATCTACCTCAATTACCGAAACTTCAAAACTTCCTTTCATACAGGCAAACCATCTTTGTTCTATTTTATGACCTTGCCAACCACGAATAAAATCCGGTGAATGGTTTTCGATGGTATAAATTCTTTTGATTTCAGATGCATCAAATTCATTATTGAATGTAATAATTCCCCGATCATCCTGATGAGCCTTTCCCTGAAGTAACATTAACTGCTATTTTGGTTAGTAAGGATATTGCATTACATCTTCTCCGAAAACTTCTTTACGAATAAGTGGCAAAGTTGAAATCAGTTTTTTAAGACCTTCTACTCCTTGCTGTTCTGTATTATGTGAGTGATAATCTTCAATTTGGGCAACTTCTTCCTCACCTTCGGAGAAATATTTAGCATAATTCAAATCACGATTATCTGCAGGTACACGGTAGAAATCTCCCATATCTTCTGCTTTTATCATCTCTTCACGAGTACATAAAGTTTCATATAATTTTTCACCGTGACGGGTTCCAATCACTTTTACAGGTACTTCTTTACCAGTCAATTCAATTAAAGCTTTTGCTAAATCTCCGATGCTTCCTGCAGGAGCTTTATTTACGAATAAATCTCCCGGATTTGCGTGTTCAAATGCAAATAACACCAAATCTACAGCATCTTCCAATGACATGAAGAATCTAGACATATTTGGATCTGTAATTGTAATGGGCTCACCTTTCTGAATCTGATTCAGAAACAAAGGAATAACAGAACCTCTTGAAGCCATTACATTTCCGTAACGGGTAAGACAAACCACTGTATCTGTAAGGTTTCTTGCTTCTGCAACGGCTACTTTCTCCATCATTGCTTTGGAAATTCCCATCGCATTAATCGGATATGCCGCTTTATCTGTAGACAGACAAATTACTTTCTGTACTTTGTTTGCTGCAGCTGCACGAATTACATTTTGAGTTCCCTCAACATTTGTTTTTACAGCCTGCATTGGGAAAAACTCGCAAGAGGGAACCTGCTTTAATGCTGCGGCATGAAAGATGTAATCTACACCGCGAGTTGCAGGTTCTACACTTGAAAAATCTCGTACATCACCAATATAATATTTTATTTTATCGTTTTTGTACAAGTTTCGCATATCGTCTTGCTTTTTCTCGTCACGTGAAAAAATGCGGATCTCTTTGAAATGATCGGTTTGTAAAAAACGGTTTAACACTGCTGTTCCAAAAGAACCTGTGCCTCCTGTTATTAACAGAACTTTATTTTGTATTTTCATGGTTATTATTTGAATAATAAATCTTTCTCTGATTTGTTAGGGTAATTAATTAAAACAGCTTTATACTTTCCTTTAAAAACAAACAAACTACCAACTGCAACACCAATAATTTTATGTTTCTCTATCACTTTTTTTATGTCTTCCACAGTTCCAGCCCCGCCAAGAAAAGTCATTGGTAATGATGATCTTTCTCGAGCCTTGTCAATTAAAGACATGTCAAAACCTTTCATTACTCCATCCTGATCAATTGAATTAATGACAATTTCACCAGCTCCCAATCTTTGAGCATCTTCTATAAATTTAAAAGGATTAATTCCTGTTGCCTTTTTTCCATTATGAGTGTAAACTTCATAGCCGCCTAACAACTTCTTTTTTACATCAAGTACCACAATAACACTTTGAGCACCTACCCTGTCAGCGATTTGAGTGATTAACTTTGGATTTTGTAGTACAGATGAAGACAAGGCAATCTTTTCAATACCCAAACCAAAGATCTTTTGTGCTTGTTCTACCGTTTTTACGCCCCCTCCATAACACAAAGGCATTCTAGACTGGTTAGCAATACGTTCAATTAAACTATAGTTAGGGTCTAAGCCTTTAACTGTTGCATCAATATCAAAAATAGCTAGCTCGTCAACTTCTTTTTCATTGAAAATTTTCACAGCGTTTATCGGATCTCCTACATATTTTGGATTCTTGAAATTAACTGTTTTTACTAATCCATTATCTTGGATTAACAAACTAGGTATAATTCTAGGTCTTAACATAAACTATAGTTTTGCAAAGTTATGTAATAAAGTTTCGCCATACGAATGACTTTTCTCTGGATGAAACTGTATTCCATACTTATTTTCATGGTTTGCAGCTGATGCAAATTCTCCACCATACTCTGTAACTGCCATAATATCCTTTGGATTATTACATTCAAAATAATAAGTGTGTAAAAAATAAAAAATGGCATCCTTTTCCAATCCATTAAACAATGGGATTTCTTTAACAGGCTTTACATCATTCCAGCCCATGTGAGGTAATCTCGTCACCTGATTAATTTTTGACTCATCAAATTTTCGTACCGATGCATCAATCCATTTTAGCCCCTCCATCGTTCCTTCATCGCTACTATTCGCCATCATCTGCATACCAACGCAAATTCCAATTACCGGAATTTTATCCACCAAGACCATTTTATCTAATGTGTCGCGCATACCCGAATTATTTAATTGTGTCATTGCATGATCAAAATGACCAACGCCTGGGAGAATCAGTTTTTTCGCTTCAATTAAATCTTCTTTCGTTTTCGCAATTTTCACAGGAACATCAACCCTTTTATACACGTTTACAAAAGCATTAATATTACCTACACCGTAATCAATTAATGTTATCATCTGAACAATCTTTTTTCTAAACCAAAACTCCTCATCATTTTTGAACCAAGCCCAATTAATGATCTTTTATTTTTATAATCGTTAAATGTCTTATTTTCTCCATGAAACAACCTCTGTAGCTCATCCTTAGTGAAATCTAATTTGTCTGCTATATACTCAAATTCTTTCATTAAGAACTCTTCTGATAACTCAGGTTTTGATATCCTTTCTAAAGCTTTGTCTCTTGTCATTTGACCTGTTAATATTAAACTTGAAAAATGAGCTCTTCTTTTTTCATAGCCAAACTTTCTTGGCATCCAATAATCTTCATAAAATCTTGTAAATCTTGATTCGTGGTGTTTATGCTGAAAAGATTCCCAACCAAATTTTTCGAAAAGTAATTTTTCAGCATCAGCTTTTATATATGGTAATAGGTTTAATGGTTTAAATACTTCCATCCCTAATACATACTTATAATACAATTTATATTGCATAATATCAACAATAGGAAATGTTTTTAATTTATTATTTCCAAATCTCTTATAAATATCACTAATTAGCTTTTTATCAATCCCAGGGTACGCACCCCATTCTTCTGGTTCACGACAACATTCAGTAGAATAATTACCACCTGTCAAAACGTATTTAATTTTATTCTTTTTTGCAAATTTATAGAGACCTGAAAAGAATGCTATATCCTGAGGCATGTCCTGATCAGCAATCTGAGACTTAAAAAAAGCTCTTTGTAGGTCTTTCATTTCTTCCCAATTTATAACTTCTGTATATAATTCTACCCCCAAACCGTTTACCAGTTTTTCAATATTTCCAACAGCTTTATCGGTATTCCATCCTGCATCTACATGAAATAGCAAAGGTCTTAACCCCATAATCTCTTTAGCGACATAGGCAACATAGGAACTATCTAACCCACCGCTTAACCCTATAATACAGTCAAAATCACGATTTTTACCATCCTTCTTAATTTTATCTGCGGTAAGCATTAATTCTTTCATACCTTCTTCACCAGTCTTCCAACTTGGTAAGATTTCATTGATGTAGTTAATGTAATAATCACTTTCACCTTTTTCATTAAAAACAATGTTTGGATCGGTTGTATCCATTATTGTTTTTGTGCATATTTGATATGGTCTAGTATTCATTATATTATTTCTTTAAATTATTATATACTTCAGTTACGTAATTAAAGGTCTCTTTACCACATCGATTCCAACTATATTGCTTGGATAAATCTTTTGACTTTTTTGCAAATTCCATACGCTCTAATTCATTATCAATCATCTTTTTTAGTGTATTTGTGATTGTCATACTGTTTTCAGGATCAAAATAGAGACCTCCATTTTGGAGCACTTCAGGCATTGGACCTCTGCTAGAACATATTATGGGTATTCCCGTACACATTCCTTCAATTAATGTATTTGGCATATTCTCACAACTTGATGCAAATATAAAAATATCCGAATTAGCAAGATATATTGGTAGGTCTTTATGTGAAACAAATTCGTATTGTGAAACAAATTCCCGTTTAGGATCCACTTTAGCGACTGTTTCTAAAAATAAATCTTGAGCTTTACCTTCTCCGCCTCCAACGAAATCAATTATTAAATTATATCCTTCATTTCTTAAATTTGCTATAGCTTTAACAACATTCCACTGGTGTTTATACAACGCAACATTTGATACATAAATGCACCTAATAGGCTTAGCAATTCTTTCATCATTTTTCCAAAGAGAGGTATTTATTCTAAAATTCTCGCTAACTCCGTGAGGAATAACTTTATAATTTGCAATATTCCCAGAAGATTTCTGTATTACTTCCGCAGCATACTTTGTTAAAAAAATTGCTGCAGTTGAGTTTTTTAAAGAATAATTTTGAACATATTTCAGTGCTAGTAGTCTTAATCTTTGAAATGAAAGTCCAAATCTTTGCATCTCACCAGGCTCATACGATAACATATCCCTACTCATGGTAATTGCAGGTAAAAAACGACTAATGGTTCCCGCATCTGTATTTAGCATTATATCAATTTTAGCTTCTTTAGCTTCTTTAGGCAAACATTTATATTGCCACATTAATTGATGAATAAGGCTTCTCTTAAGAGATTTCGGCGAATGCTTAATCAACCAAGGATAATTTGGTAACATATTTAATAATTCGTCATACGACCAAATATGTACTTCTTCCATTTCTTCTGGCAAGCACTCTATGTCTTTTAATATACCAATAATATGAGCTTTAGCACCACCTGAGCGGTTACGGGAAGCGTCTATTCCTAATTTATATTTCATTATAATAAACCTTTAAAAAAAAGATTAGTTGTTATTATATAACTATTAAAATCAAAATATTGAACTCCAGATAATTTAGCATTACTACTTAAATCTTGATATTGAGAAGGAGACAAATTTTCCAATTTTGTAAACATTTTCAATATATTACCTATACTTCCATCTTCTAAAATGAATCCATTCTTACCATCTTCGATATAAGTACTAATGTCTGAAGTACTATTTGCTATAACTGGTATTCCACTACATAAGCTCTCTACAAATTTAGTAGAAAAACCTGCATGTGCATAACGTTTATCTTCTCTAATCAAAATAGAAAAATGATTTTCACTATAGAATTTGGGTACAAGATGCATATCAACCCTACCTAAACAATTTACATTATCTGGTAATTTATCCATATGCAAAATATTTAAAAGTCTATTTTCGTCAATACCTAAAATGTTAAAAGTAATTTTTTTTTGTGATGTTTTATTAAAAATTTCAACTGTTTTTATAACATCTCCTAAAATATCTTTTCTGCCAGGATCACCAGCATATATAATTTTAATATCATCGTTATAATTTCTAACATTATTTGTTATTAGCCATTTTTTTTCTTTAATATCAATTAATGGTGGTAGTAACAATGTTTTACATGCATTTGAATCATAGAACTTTTTTAGAAAAGTACTAATAACAATTACATTTTGTGCTTTAACATTCGCTACCTTCATTCTTAAAAAGTTATCAATACTTGGAATACCATATTTTCCTCCTGGTAAATGTTCCGATTCATACCATTCAGTGCTATCGATAATTAATTTTATTTTGTTAATGCGGCAAAACTTAATCATTCTATTTACAAATAAATAATTTGAATTATAGATTATAATTATATTTATATTTTTATAATTATTTTCTATATATTTTAATGTTTTATTGCCTCTTTGATAATAATTAGAAATTTTTGAAAGAACAGAAGTGTTTATAATATCTAATTCATTCATTGAATTATATTCAAAACCTTCATAAACATATTTTTTTTCAGCATTTAAATCTTCCTCTCTCTCTTTGTTTTCCCATCCTAAAAAACTAACATCATAACCCAACTTTTTAAGAATCTTACCGTTGTTCAAAACTCTTTGTGAAGCAGCATCTTTATCTGGAAACCTAAAAGCACCGGTATATATTACTTTCATTTAAATTTTATTTAAAAACTGCTGTTAATTTTAAAAATCCACTCATCATTATTGACATTTTTTGCATCATATTCATTGGTAATAATAATTTCACAAAACTAAAACTATTTATTATATTTAGAGTATTTTCTATTTTCCAATAATAGTTCTATAATATAAATTCCTATCTCCTCTACCATATTCACCAACGGTTGTAAATCCTTTATACATATATAAAAAGCATGCAACAAAAATTGCTAAATAGGTAATTAAACGAATTTTAAAATGCTGTAATAATAATGGAAACAATAATATTAAAACAACTCTAAAATAATAATTTAAACGTAGCGCAGCGGGATCCATAACTAATAATAACGATAATATTACCGAAATATAAAAGATACGGTATAAAAACTTTTCTTTTTCTGTAAACTTATCTGAAATTTTCATTAAAAAAAGCAACAAAATAATATCAAACAACATTCCCAAACTAAAACCATATTCAGTTGTTTCCTCTCGCCGGTATACAAGTAAATATTTATTTAGAAATGGAGTATTGCTTGCTATATAATAATAAAGATTTGTCAACAAACCTATATTTAAACTTAACACTATGCTGATAGCCAAAACAATTAATTGTACTTTCTTTTTTATTTCATATTTAAAAAAATACGATATAGGCAGTACTATTAATACAGATATATGAAACCCCGCAGCTAAAACAACATATAAAATATATTTATAATATTTTTTTTCAAATAAGTATTTATAACCTAAAAGAACTATGGCAATTGCCAATCCCTGACGAATTATATGAATATTAAAGGTTATTAAAAAAATAGAAAAATAAATAAAAAGAACTGTATTGGCATATTCATAATTAAAATACTTTATACCATAATATAAAAAGTAAAAAGATAATAAGGAGAACAAGAAAATTACAAATTCAAAATTAAAAAGAACATTAAAAAGTATATAAATCAATTCTTTAGAATCCGTACTTCCGTCAGTATTTATACCTAAATAATTTTGATAATACGTATCAATATCATTGCCGACATTATAACGAATACCGACAAAAAACATTAAAAATATTAGGGAAAACTTAAAGAGAAATCGTGAATAATCACGAGGCTCAAACCGATCAAAAACTGAAAAAGCAAAAAGAGAAATAAATATTATAAAATAAATTTCCATAACTATATTACTGAATTGACAAAATGATTTTTATTTAAATAATATCCCCCAACAATCATAATATTCTGTACAACTGATAAACATGTAATTGCGAACGTAAATAAAATCACATCAACATTCATAAAATAAAACATTGCTACAATAGATAAAATAGTAAAAACTTCAATTATCAAAATAACAATATTTAACTTTTTTATCCTTAAAGCAACTCTATATGGATTTGCAAAGAGAAAGAAAACCGCATTTACAAACATATAGGGAAACAGCTGAAAAGTAATTGCCCATTTATTAGCTAAATAGTTTTGATTTATAAAATCAATATAAAATAACCCCATAAACAGCAAAACTAAAACCACTATTAATCGCTTGTCAAACCAAAATACCGACTTTAAAAAGACAAAATCATTATCTTTTGCAAATTTATGTGTTAACACTTGAGCCAAGCTCGAAGATACTAATACTGTTGGTGCCCAAATTAACCGATATGCCATTGAAAACTGTCCTCCAATATTTTCACCAAATTTGTCCACGTAAAAAATTACAGGAAGGCTATAAATCAATACGGATAACAGTTCTTGAATGGTACCAAAAATAGTATAAGACCTCCATTCAACAACAAGAGACTTAACACTTTTTAAGCTATTTTTATAAAAAAAAGTAATAAAGAATAACTTTTTATACAAAAAAATGAATAAAACAGATACTAACTCACCTATGAACGCTCCCAATAACAAACCATAATCAACTTTTACATAAAAAAACAAAAGTTGTAAAATAACAATAAAAATAGCTCTTAATATAAAAATTAAAGAGAGTGATGTAAATTCACCTCTATAAATTAGAAAATTATTTAATAAATTAACGATTGCTAATAAAAACGCAAAAAGTGTTGCAAAGATATACTCTTTACTTATAAAAAAAGAAATCGTTATAATTAATGTAAACATAATAAGAAGCGTACTAAAAACTAAACTTGTTTGGAGTGTAGCTTCTTTTTCGTTTTTTGACAAAGGAATAATATGCTGTAACTGAAGAGTTAAAACAATAGTTAAAATTGCAGAAATTGATTGAATTTTCCCCAATACACCAAAATCATCAGGAATATATAAGGTTGTTAAAACCAACAACCCCAAAAGTTGTATAGCTTGTGCAAAGGCATTACCTGAAAATAATTTCAAAAAATTTTTAAACATTCAACAAAAGTTACAATTTATGGTGTGATTGCGCCAAACCTCCTTTTACATCGTAAATTATCCCGTCTTTTTGTAAAAACTGATTCAGATCTAAATCAAAAAACTCTTTGTGTGCAACAGTTAATACTACAGCATCATATTTATTTAAAGATGCATAGTTATAAATCGCCTGTATATCATTTTCAGAACAAACATTATATTCATGATCTACTTCCAAAGGATCTGCCCAAGGATCAAAAGTCGTTACCTTTACTCCATACTCTTCTAAACTTTTTATTACATCTACGGCCTTTGTATTTCGAACATCAGGGCAGTTTTCTTTAAAAGTAATTCCTAAATTTAAAACATTGGCATTATTCACATTGATACCTTTTTTAATCATACATTTAATGATTTGAGACGCTACATATTCACCCATAGAATCATTTAATCTACGACCTGCCAAAATAATTTCAGGATGATACCCTTTTTCCTGTGCTTTCTGCGCTAAATAATAAGGATCAACTCCAATACAGTGTCCACCCACTAATCCCGGTTTAAATGGTAAAAAGTTCCATTTAGTACCTGCAGCCTCAAGCACCGCATGAGTATCAATCTCTAAAAGATTAAATATCTTTGCCAGCTCATTAACAAAAGCAATATTAATATCCCTCTGCGAGTTTTCAATTACTTTTGCAGCTTCAGCTACCTTGATAGATGGAGCCAAATGAGTTCCCGCTATAATAACTGATTTATATAAATCATCAACTACTTTTCCAATTTCAGCGGTTGAACCAGATGTAACCTTAAGTATCTTTTCTACAGTATGTTCTTTATCACCTGGATTTATTCTTTCCGGAGAATAGCCTGCAAAGAAATCTATATTAAATTTCAATCCTGAAAATTTTTCTAAAACAGGAATACATTCTTCTTCAGTTACCCCAGGATATACAGTAGATTCATAAATAACAATATCTCCTTTTTTTAATATTTTACCTACTGTTTCACTAGATTTGTATAAAGGTGTTAAATCTGGACGATTATTTTTATCAACAGGTGTTGGTACTGTAACTATATATATATTAGCATCTTGAATATCCATAATATCACAAGAATTGTATAAACCAACCTCATTATCATTTGTAGATTTTAATACTTTCTTTAGCGATTCGTTATCAACTTCTAATGTATCATCAATTCCTTGATTTAATTTTTCAATCCGTTTAGTATTAATATCAAAACCAATAGTAGGATATTTTGTAGCAAATAAACGCGCTAAAGGTAATCCAACGTATCCCAAACCAATTATGGCTATCTTATATTTTGTATTCATTCTTTTTAATTATCTAAATTTGAAAATTATAACATTGATTTGTTTTCCCAGTACCATCTAACTGCTTCTTTTAAACCTTGTTGTATAACATGTGTTGGTTGGTATCCTAATAATTGTTTAGCTTTGTCAACTGATGCCAGTGAGTGTGGAATATCTCCAACTCTGTTTGGACCAAATTTAATTTCAATTTTAGCTATTTCTGTATCATATTCCGCTAAATATTCTTTAATATAACCTGCCAACTGCATTAGATTAGTTCTGTCCCCAACAGCAGTATTATATACGGTATTAACAGCGTTTTCGTTATCCGTCAACATTGCCCGCTCGTTCATCTGAATAACGTTATCAATGTATGTAAAATCACGTGAATTTTCACCTGTTCCATTAATTGTAGGACTTTCATGTTGAATTAACAGTTTGGTAAATAAGGGAATAACAGCCGCATAAGCTCCACGTGTATTTTGGCGACGTCCGAAAACATTAAAATAACGTAAACCTATAATCTGCATATTGTAGGTTTTTGCAAACACGTCAGCGTATAACTCATTTACATACTTAGTAACCGCATAAGGTGATAAAGGCTTACCTATAATTTCTTCTACTTTAGGTAATTTCTCCGAGTCACCATACGTGGATGACGATGCAGCATAAACAAAACGCTTGATTCCTGCATCACGAGATGCCACTAACATGTTTAAAAAACCGGAAACATTGACTTCATTCGAAGTTATTGGATCATTAATAGAACGCGGAACTGAACCTAGAGCAGCTTGATGTAATACATAATCCATACCTTTTACTGCTAAATGACAAGTTTCTAAATCTCTTATATCCCCTTCAATTAATTCATAGTTAGAATTATTTAAAAACTCTTCGATATTGTGGTGGTAACCTGTTGCGAAATTATCTAAACATCTAACGAAATACCCTTTATTCAAAAAGTATTCCGTTAAATTCGATCCTATAAACCCAGCACCTCCTGTAATTAATATTTTTTTCATTAATGTAATTAAATAGATATATTTATCAAATATTCTCCATAACCACTTTTCTTTAATGGTTCGGCAGCTTTTATTAATTGTTCTTTATTGATATAACCCATACGGTAAGCTACTTCTTCAATCGCACCAATTTTCATTCCCTGACGTTCTTCTATTACCTGTACAAACTGACCTGCCTGCATTAACGATGCAAAAGTACCAGTATCTAACCAAGCAGTTCCGCGGTCAAAAACACCTACGCGCAATTTTTCCTGTTTTAAATATTCTTTGTTAACATCGGTAATTTCATACTCACCACGGGCAGAAGGTTGAATATTTTTTGCAATTTCCACTACCGAATTATCATAAAAATACAATCCAGGAACAGCATAATTTGATTTTGGTTGAGTTGGTTTTTCTTCTATAGACAATACGTTGTTATCCTCATCAAATTCTACCACTCCATAACGTTCCGGATCGTGTACGGGGTATGCAAATACCACACCGCCTTCTTCTTTGGTACAATCTTGCAACAACTTGCTCATACCACTTCCGTAAAAGATATTATCGCCCAAGACCAACGCTACTTTATCATCACCGATAAATTGTTCCCCGATAACAAATGCCTGCGCCAAACCATTTGGTTCCGGTTGTTCTGCATACTCAAACCGACAACCGATTTGAGAACCGTCGCCCAACAACTTTTCAAAATGCGGTAGATCATGCGGTGTTGAAATGATCAATATTTCATTAATACCGGCTAACATTAATGTGGACAACGGATAATAAATCATCGGTTTATCATAAACCGGCATTAACTGTTTACTTACAGCTAATGTTAAGGGGTGTAAACGGGTACCAGACCCACCGGCTAAGATAATTCCTTTCATTTCTTTATGTTTAGTGTTTAACCTTTGAATAGGTTTATTGTTGAATATATATTGTCGACTTTAGTCTATATTACTTAATATTATTGTGAACAAAAAAGTCATTAAAACTTTTCTTTAAACCTAATACTTCATCTTTAGCTATTTCTGTGCCTGTTAATAAAAATATATTTAATTTCTTATTATATAATTTTTTAAAAGATAGAATATCTAATGACTTTATTTTCTCTATTCTTTCACTAAATGCTACAAAATCTTCTTTCACTGAATTGCTTTTATATAATGTTAATTTCGATACTTCACTTCGGCTCCGCTCAGTGACCATACTTCCGCAAGCTCAGCAACCATAGTTCGATAGTTCAACAAGCTCACTACCCGCCAAATAGCACGATTCCATCTTCTGACAACGCCCTATCGTAATGAAATAAAACCTTACGATTCACAATTTCCTCTATTTTTGGAATGATACTCTTGGTATATTCGGTATTAATGGTATTACCTGTAATATTAATTTCAATGATGCCACTGTCAATTCCTTTTGCATAATCGCCAATTAATTCAATCTGTTTCACATCTCCCATACGTTCCAAAATCTGTTCAACAATAGTGTCCAAACCCAAATATTTGTGAACCACCTGTTGCAACAATTTAAACATTGGATGCTGTTCATTCGCCGCGTATGCAATTTTATTACTGACTTCTTTCTTCTCTAGATAACCCGCATCAGACAAATGATTCAACTCTTTACGGATGGCATTTGTTGATTCGTTAAACTCAGTTGCCAAACCACGTAAATGCCCTGAATTGGCTGAAGTTATAAAGAACTTTACCAACAACTTTACTCGTGTTTTAGATGTAATTAACAGGTCTAACATGTTTTGTTAAAATGAGCAGTAAAGGTACTCGTTTAGATTTATAAAACAAATATTTGGATTAAAATTTACGGTTTGGTAATGTGGAGGGGGTGTATGGTGTGGGATGATGGGTGTTTTTTTTGCTGTAAAATGTATGTTGTATTGGTTAACCCTTGATTCGTTGACTGATGAATCGCTTATCCGCTAAAGCTAGACAGTTCGCGCTATGATCTTGGTTTGTTTACTATTGCCGTTCTCAATCAAAAATCGAATTGATTACTCTAAGGTTAAATGAATACTCTCAGTTATCATACTCGATTCTTAGTGACTGAAATACTTGTTTTTTTCTCAACTTTTTAAAGATACAAAGTTGCAAAAATCTCTTTTTTAGCCCTACAACCCAAAGAATAAACGTTGGCTTTTACTTCTAAAATTTCGAATGCTTCGCGTCGAAATTTCTTTACGAAGTTGCATTTAACGTTTTTAACGCCTTTGGCTTAATGGGCTGTGTATTCATAACAATACGGTTTCTATCCACTCTCATTCTTTTTATTTTATCTTATTTTATTCAAATCTATAACTTTGCGAACATAGGAGATGCACAGATTGTAAAGAATGCAATAAAGTTTATATCTAAAATAACGTATAAAATAAACACAGATGGCTGATGTGGTACATTCGTTGTTTTGATTGACTATCCGGTAAAGCGAGACAGGTTCGCGCTATGATTTGGGTTTGTTTACTATTGCCGTTCTCAATCAAAAATAGAATTGATTACTCTTAGGTTAAATGAATACTCTCAGTTTTCATACTCGATTCTTAGTGACTTAAATACTTGTTTTTTTCTAAACTTTGTAAAGATACAAAGTTGCAAAAATCTCTTTTTTTAGCCCTACAACCCAAAGACTAAACGTTGGCATTTACTTCTAAAATTTCGAATGCCTAGCGCCGAAATTTCTTTACGAAGTTGCATTTCACGTTTTTAACGCCTTTGGCTTAATGGGCTGTGTATTCATAACAATACGGTTTCTATCCATTCTCATTTTTTTTATTTTATCTTATTTTATTCAAATCTATAACTTTGCGAACATAGGAGATGCACAGATTGTAAAGAATGCACTAAAGTTTATATCTAAAAAAACGTATAAAATAAACACAGATGGCTGATGTGGTACATTCAGTTGTTTTGATTGACTATCCGGTAAAGCGAGACAGGTTCGCGCTATGATTTGGATTTGTTTACTGTTGTCGTTCTCAATCAAAAATCGAATTGATTACTCTAAGGTTAAATGAATACTCTCAGTTATAATACTCGATTCTTAGTGACTGAAATACTTGGTTTTCTCTCAACTTTGTAAAGATACAAAGTTGCAAAAATCTCTTTTTTAGCCCTACAACCCAAAGACTAAACGTTGGCTTTTACTTCTAAAATTTCGAATGCTTCGCGTCGAAATTTCTTTACGAAGTTGCATTTAACGTTTTTAACGCCTTTGGCTTAATGGGCTGTGTATTCATAACAATACGGTTTCTATCCACTCTCATTCTTTTTATTTTATCTTATTTTATTCAAATCTATAACTTGCGAACATAGGAGATGCACAGATTGTAAAGAATGCACTAAAGTTTATATCTAAAAGAACGTATAAAATAAACACAGATGGCTGAATGTGGTACATTCAGTTATTTTGATCGGTAATTTAATGGTAAATTATTTTTATCCCCAGGAAGATTGGTACAAGATCTGGGGGAATTATTGAACTGTTGAACTGCTTATTTTATATTAGGTAGAATGGTAAATGGGTATAAAATGCAGTGACTTTAGTAAGTGAACCTGGGAATGATAGATTTATAAAAAAATCACTATCTTTCAAACGTATTTAGTTACTCTAAAAATCCCGGTTAAAAAAAAATTCAACCTATCAATGCCGCATCAGTGTTGTATCAATCACGTGTTTAAAGCATATCAAAGCCTACTTTAATAGGTAATTAAAGCTTGCGAACCTAATCTACTGTCGACATAACAAGATAACAAACATTCTTATTTACCTATACCCTAACAGGTTCTATTTCCGTAAGCGTCACGCTTGCCTCTATACTTAACTGCTGCTGAAAAATACGCGTACCGGCGGGTGTTTTTACGGTTATTTAGTTAAAGAGGTAAATGGGTATACGGGGTACTTCGTGTGAATCATTTAATCAGTTGTTTTATTGAGAATTTACAAAACAAAACCCTGATGATCGCTGTAAAACGAATTCAGGGTTTCTATTAAACTATAAAGAATAAAAAATACTATTCTGCTTGTTTACCTAACTGCTGTTGGAATTCCCAAGCGGTTTGCATAGACGTTTGCAAGGCTGTTTTAGGTTCCCAACCTAATTGTTCTTTTGCCTTTGAATAATCGGCATAAGCTTCTACAATATCTCCTGCCCTGCGTGGTTTAATTTCGTAGTTTATTTTAAGGTTATTTACCTTTTCAAAGGCATCTACTATTTCTAAAACAGTAGATCCTGTACCTGACCCTAAATTAAAAAACTCTAAATTAGCTGTGTTCTTTCCATCCAATAAACGCTGCATGGCTTTAACGTGGGCATCGGCTAAATCGTTTACATCGATATAATCTCTAACGGCTGTTCCGTCACGGGTTTCATAATCGTTACCAAAAACACCTAAGCTTTCTCTAATTCCCATTGCTGTTTGGGTTACATACGGAATAAGGTTGTTTGGAATACCATTAGGAACTTCACCAATAGCCGCAGAAGAATGTGCCCCTACCGGATTAAAATATCTTAAGGCAATTGCTTTTTTATGGGTAGCCTTTACAAAATCTTCTATAATTTCCTCTCCCATTTTTTTTGTATTTCCATAAGGTGACTCCGGTTTTTTTAAGGGAGTAGCTTCACTGATCGGCATGTGATCTGCCTGACCATATACGGTGCAGGAAGAAGAGAAAATAAAATGACCTACATTGTTTTCTTCCATAGCTTCCAACATATTTATTAAGCCTACTAAATTGTTGCGGTAATACATTAACGGTTTTTCAACAGACTCGCCTACTGCCTTGTATGCTGCAAAATGAACAACTCCATCTATTTTATGTGACTGAAAGAAGACGCTTACTGCATTAAAATCTTTAAGATCTATATTGTAATATACAGGTTGTACACCGGTTATCCCTGTTATCTTGTCCCAAACTTCCAACTGCGTATTTGAAAGATCATCAATAATATATACTTGAAATCCTGCCTGCTGTAAAGCCACTACAGTGTGTGAACCAATGTAGCCTAAACCACCTGTTACCAATATATTTTTCATATTCTTATTCTTATTTTTAGTTTTCAAATATAGCTTTTTTTGCTGTATATTTTATTGTGAACTGGTGATTCTGCGAATTGTTGAACTGTTGAACCGATGATGTGTTATATTAGGTAGAAGGGTATATAGGTGTATGGGGAATTTGTGCAAATAATTTAATCTGTAGTTAGGTGATGGATGTTTTTTTGTTGAAATGTTGAGCTGTTGAACCGATGATTTGGTTATGTTAATTATTATTTTGAACGCTCCCTACTCCTCCTCAAGGAGGGAATCTTTTACCACAGATTTATGGATTTTAAATTAATTTTTTACTGTGTATGTCCTGTGAGTAAAAAATTCTCCCAACGGTGCCTGAGGTTCTCGAAGGCACATCTTGATTCGTTGAATTGTTTATATGTCTGAATGTGACTTTAAACACCTCCCTAGCCCTCCTCAAGGAGGGAATCTTTTACAACAAATTCACGAATTATAAAGATTTTACTAAAGTGGTCTATTTTTTAAAAACTTATAAAATCTACATGGATGCCTGAATGTGGTATATTCAGATGCTTCGATTGATAAGATTTCTCGACTCCGCTCGAAATGACAATATTATATAAAAGAAAAACGGAGTAAAAGTTGAACTATTACTCCGAATATGACTTATAATTTAGCAAGCATTTCTTCCAGGCTTGTTTTCCAATCTGGAACGGATACGTTGTAAACTTCTTTTATTTTTGACTTGTCTAATAACGAGAAATTCGGGCGCTTTGCAGGTGTTGGAAATGCATCGCTGCCAATAGCGTTTACTTTGGTATTAAAACCTTTTATTTCTTTTATAGCAACTGCAAAATCGTGCCAGCTTATTTTACCTTCGTTGCTGTAATGAAAAACTCCTTGAACAAATTCCGGTGCTTCGATTATCTGCATGATAGCGTTTGCCAAATCGCGTGCATAGGTTGGGGTACCAACCTGATCTGCCACTACGCCGATCTCTTCACGCTCGCTCATTAAACGGATCATAGTTTTTACAAAATTCGCCCCATAAGTTGAATACACCCATGCTGTACGGATGATGACATGATTTGCACTTGATGCACGCAACGCCTGTTCACCATGTAATTTGGTCAATCCATATACATTGATAGGATCCGGTTCATCGGATTCTTTTAATGGTGTTTCACTGGTACCGTCGAACACATAATCGGTTGAGATATGGATGACGTTCGCATTGTTATCTGCTGCCCAGGCACCTATTGTTTTTACGGCAATATGGTTTACGGCATCGCATAATTCCTGATCGCTCTCAGCTTTATCAACAGCGGTGTAGGCACCTGCGCTTACAATAATCTCAGGCTTTTCTCTATCTAATACTGCTAAAATCTGATCCGGATTGCTTAAATCCATTTCTTCACGGTCAACGAAGACCATTTCGTGCTGTGTATAAGCGTCTTTTAAATCGTGTAATTCGGATCCTAACTGACCGTTACGGCCGGTGATTAATATTTTCATATTTGTGTTGAATCGTTGATGTGATGAATTGTTGAACTGACAAATTTTTAAGTCTAAATTCGTGTTTAATATAATTCTGACTTAATTAACAAATTCTGCCTGTCTAAATATATCTTCTTCTTTTACGTCCATGCATATTTTCACAGCTTCGAAGTCGTGAACCTAAAGGTTTATGACTAAAAGAAGCAAAAGTCTTTCTTTTTTGTCTTGCCTCGGTCACACGACGGTTACCTTACATCTTAAAAACTATCAAATAGCAGTTCGACAAGCTCACTGACCAACCGATTTGATTGCGTTTTCTTCGCTGAGGCAACTATCGTCATTTAACCAATGGCGCTTTTATTACAGCTAAATAATCTAATTTAACTTTTCAAAAGTTAAATAATTCTACAAATCAACGATTATACAACTGGTTGAACGTTGGCAAAATAAGATCTTTTTCTGAAACGATTTCTGCTCCAGCTTCTATTCCCCAATCGATATTTAATTCGGGTGAGTTATATAGTATGCCTTGTTCTGATTCTTTGTTATAGAAATTATCGCATTTATAGAAAAATACAGCTTCATCGCTTAATACCGAAAAACCATGCAAGAAGCCACGTGGTACAAACAACTGTCTGTTGTTTTCTGCCGAGAGATGTACCGCTACATGCTGACCAAAGGTTGGAGAATCGGGACGTGCATCAACAGCTACATCGATCACTTCTCCTTTTAATACACGAACCAACTTTGCCTGTGCGTACGAACCTGCCTGTGCATGCAAACCGCGTATCACTCCTTTTTTGGAGTAACTTTGATTATCTTGAACAAAATGAGTGTTTGTACCTGTTAAATCGTTGAATGTTTTTTCGTTAAAGCTTTCAAAAAAGTAACCGCGTTCGTCTTCGAACTTTCGTGGTTCTAAAATAAAGCAGCCTTTTAGTTTTGTTTCTTGTATGTTCATTGTTTTGTGTAACGGGTATATAGTTAAAAGGTGAAATGGTTATATAGCTAAATGGGTATATAGTGAAATGGGTAAATGGGTGAAATTAGGAATCTAGACTTTTAATCAATTTAGACAGCATGTTTTTGATAAATCGTATTTTTGAATCTAAATCTTTTATATCGCTTACAAAATTTAAACGATATGCTATTTCAATCTGTGTTTCCAATTCGCTAGCCGAACCCAGCGCAATATATAAAAACCTACAATATTCTGCTTTACCTTTTCTTCCTGCGCCTTCCGATATATTACTGGGTATAGAAACAGCACTACGCTTCATTTGACTGGTTAAAGCATAAAGTTCTTCTTTCGGAAATTGTTTCGTTATCTTGTAAATATCGACAACTAAATCCATACTTTCCTGCCAAACTTTTAAATCTTTGTGACTGTCCATAGAATGTGTTTTTTTAAGGTAAAATGGTATATATTTAATTGGGTAAATGGGTATATAGTGAGATGGGTAAAAGGTGTAATGGATCCTCTAACTTTATAACAATCTAACTTTATAAACTTATACACTTTATCCTTTTTATAACTTTCTAACTGTAATAACTATTTATACTGCACCTCGTAATACTTCTGATAATCACCCGATGTTACGTTGTTCAACCATTCCTGATTATCCATAAACCAGTCGATTGTTTTTGCCAGTCCTTGTTCAAAGGTTACGCTTGGATACCATCCCAGTTCTTTATTAATCTTGTTGGCATCGATCGCATAACGCAGATCGTGCCCCGGGCGGTCTTTTACAAAGGTAATCAGCTGTGCCGATGTTCCCGGTTCGCGACCTAATTTAGCATCCATCTGTTGGCATAACTCCTTAACCAGATCAATGTTCTGCCATTCGTTAAATCCGCCCACATTGTAACAATCACCGTTTTTACCTTTGTGGAAAACCAAATCGATTGCTTTTGCATGATCTATTACAAACAGCCAGTCACGGGTGTATTTTCCGTCGCCATAAATTGGCAGCGGTTTGTTATTGATGATGTTGTGGATACACAATGGAATTAGTTTTTCAGGGAAATGGTTGGGACCGTAATTGTTTGAACAGTTTGTTAATACTATAGGTAAACCGTAAGTATCATGATAAGCACGTACAAAATGATCTGAAGCAGCTTTGGATGCCGAGTATGGTGAATGCGGGTCGTACTTGGTATCTTCGGTAAAGAAACCTTCGCTGCCTAATGCACCAAAAACTTCATCGGTTGATACGTGGTGGAAACGCTTGCCTTCGTAACCTTGTGCTGAGCCTGTCGAAGTACCATTCCATATTTCACGTGCAGCATTCAACAGGTTGACCGTACCAATAACATTGGTCATTACAAATGCCGAAGGATCGGCAATGGAACGGTCTACATGCGATTCTGCTGCCAGATGGATTACTCCCGTCGGCTGATATTTCTTAAACACTTCCAATACCGCCTGCGCATCACAAATATCTGTTTTTTCGAATTTATAGTTTGGTAAATGCTCTACATCCTTCAGGTTTTCCAGATTTCCGGCGTAGGTTAACGCATCTAAATTTACGATGGTATAATCGGGATATTTGGTTACAAATTCACGTACAACGTGCGATCCGATAAAACCGGCACCTCCGGTAATGATGATGGTTTGCTTCATATTGTATTATGCTTAGCTAATTTTGTTCAAAGATAGAATTTTTTTTGGATGAGGGAAAAGACTTTCTATTGTATAGTGTACAAATGTATATTGTAATGTTGAATCGCTGATTCCGTAAGCGGACAAGTCGTTGGACGCTTGGTGTTTGGTGCGGGATGTATGGTCCTGGGTGTGCCTTCGAGAACCTCAGGCACCGTTCAAAGCTTTTTGTACCTCAGATGCACGGATTTCAAATGATTTATTAAAATGTTTCTACTATGAAGGTTAAAAAATTACACTGATTGCTGAATGCTGTAAATTCAGTTGTTTTAATTGAAATTTTTCAGTTACAAATAATTCAAGTCATATAGAAACTGAGCGAAAACTGTCATTTTGAGCGAAACGAAGTGAAGTCGAAAAATCTTAGGCATTAATCATTATAGATTTCCCCTTACCAAAATTACAACTCGAGTCAATTTTCTTGACTTTCTTCTTATAAAGCTGGCGCACTCCCCCTTTTGAAGGGGGACTAAGGGGGATGCCACCTGACCGTTGGGTGTGCGGTGATCGTTGTAATTTACTGTATATCGTTTTAAAGTATATTGTAGTACTGAATTAATAATTTGTACACCTCCCTAGCCCTCCTCAAGGAGGGAATTTCTTATCACAGATTTAAGGATTTAAATGATTTATTAATTGATGAATGATGATGGATAATGGGTTCACGGTTGCTGAGTCCGCCGAAGTATGGTTAGTGAGCCCGTCGAACTATCGAAGCACGGTTATTGAACTTGCGGTGCCTGAGGTGGTTATTGAGCCTGTCGAAATACTCTCGAAGGCACCCAAAACCCTTTTATAAGATTAAAAAAATCTATTAAAATGTTTTACTTATAAGAAGTTTACATCCCCCTCACCCCCTTCAAAGGGGGAATAATTAACCTACAGATTCAAGATTTAAATAATTTGTTAATAAATTACGATGGATGCTGAGTTCATGGTTGCTGAGTCCGCCGAAGTATCGAAGCACGGTTATTGAGCCTGCTGAAATATTCTCAAAGGCACCCACTAACGTCTATTATATATATCGTACGTTGGATAATAAAAAATAAAGAGGCTGCCCGTTAAGGCAGCCTCTTGTGTGTGATGTATTAAAATTGAAAGCCGTACCTGATTTTAAAACCAAACATGGTAGGCATAATGGTGTTTTCTTTATACTGCGACTGGTTCAGCACACTGTTTAAGGTAAGCGGTTGATCCAGATTCGGTGTATATTCAACGGGTTGTGTTTCTGCAACTGTTGACGGGCGCATATCGTTCAACCCCATTTCAAAGAACAATCCCAGATACAGGCTGTTGCCGGTATTCAGTGTTTGTTTTACCCCTGTTTCCAAAACCCATGAGAAAGTGTTGCGAAGCTTTACCGTACCTTCGGTACGTTTGTTACCCATGCTGCCGAATCCTGCGAATTCCGGACCGGTAAGTTCCGCATCCCATTCCGGATAATAGCCCGAAGTGGTAAGGTTGTTCCATTCCTGACGGTATTTAGAATTTCCCAACTGTAATCCGTATAGAACCCCTGTTCTAAGATACCAGCGCACAACGCCCGATGTTTCAAACTGTACTGTTAAAGGAATACGTACGCTTTGCCATACAACCGATTCTTTAAAATAGCCGGTGCTGTATCGAAACTCGAACGGATCTCCTTCCATATCCACCTCCATCGAAGTTCCCTTTATCTGCGATGCAGCAAAGGTAAGATCTGTTTTAAAGTACGACAGTCCCAAACCGATACTCCAGTTGTCATTAAAATACTGATTGTAACCTATACCGAAAGAATACCCTTCGGAATGTTTCGCCATGGGAAATGAATCATCGCCCGGATGCTGGATCAAATGTCCGGCACCTTCAACCTGCCATTCCTGTGCCTGTGCTGCACTCACAAAAAAGAATGCAGCCAAGCAGCTAAAGAATGTATTTATACTGTTATTTTTCACTGTTTGAATTTATTGTTTAACAACCACTTTAACTGTTTCCTGTCTGCCTTCGATCTGAAGCACCAACATATAGATTCCTTCCGAAAGACCTGCAGGAAGCTGTACCGATGATACTTTCTCATTTAACTTAACAGACTGTAAAAGCTTACCTGATGTTGTGTAAAGCGAAGCCGAAGCACCTTTGAATGCCGCTGACGGATAATCAAAAACTACCTGCAACTGCTCGTTTACACGTACCGGGTTAGGGTAAACGTTGATTTTAAAATTATTTGTTCTCGTAATTTCAGAGGCACAGGTATGGATAACGTCACCGTTTTCGGTTGTAAGAACTGCTCTGTACAGGGCATTTTCATCTAGTATGTCTTGTTTTGAGTTCCCTGCCGAATATACCTGTTCCGTACCGATCAACACATCGTTTCTGTACCATTCGTATTTTACAAAACGATACCCTCCGTTTGTTTGCGGATTATTATTAATTAATAATGTATTGTTAAATTTCTGCACTACGATATCATCAAAGGCAAACGGACGTTCTACAATGATCTGGTATCGTTGAACATTTGTTCCGTCTTCCGAAACAACCTCTACAGTATTTCGGTACACACCTGGTTTAGGAATACCGATAACAAAATCACGTGCAGGTGAAACCGTTGCTCCAAATTCTGCATCGATCTGTACTGGTACTTCGTTAGTTGTATCATTACAGTCTAGCATATAGTAGATTACCGCATCCGGATCTGTATATACAACCCCGTTAACAACAATCTGCTGGATAGAAGCATCTTTGCTTTCAATTATCAGACTACGTTCTACAGAAGCTGCCGGAAGGTAGTTGCTGTCACCTTGCTGATGCGCAGTTATTAATACGGAACCTGAATGTAGTATCTCTACCCATCCTTCAGGTGAAACCGTAGCAGCAGGTGTAGATTGATCGTAGGTGTACGTATATGTTACAGGCAGTCCCGAAGAAGCTGTTGCATCTAATTGGAAGTCCGCAGCTGTTTCTAACAGAACAACTTCCAATTCATCAAACTGAATGTTTTGTGCTGCTTTTTCAATAACCAGTTCCGCAGTAAGCGTTACCGGCTCACAATTAACTGCAGATGCAGGTGGGGTAACAACAGCCGTAACCGTGTAAGTACCTGCATTCACCGCACCGTTATCTTCTTCGGCCTGTGGTGCAATGCTGTATGATACAGCCGCGCCTGCAGGCATGTTAGCTACCATTAAATTGTGAACGGTACTGTCATAAACCGTTGTAAGGTCATTCAATACGATAGCTGCTAAAGGCGATTCTTCAACAATTACAGTCTGCTGTTGAACATACGTGTTACCGTTACCGTCGTTATACGTCCAGTTGATGGTATACGTACCTTGTTCGGTGTACGTCAATGCATCTGTAGTAGTTGCACTGATGATTCCCACACAGTTATCGTTTGCCGTTGGTACCGGGATATCAGCAGCTGTTACCGTACATTCTTTGGTAATGGTTGGTAAAGTAGCAACTGTTGGAACAGGTGCTGTTACATCATCTACAACAATTGTTTGCTGCTGTGTTGCAGTGTTACCGTTACCGTCGTTATACGTCCAATTGATGGTATACGTACCCTGCGCTGTGTAAACCAATGCATCGGTAGTAGTCGCCGTAATGGTACCTGCGCAATTATCAATTGCCGTTGGTACCGGGATATCTACAGCTGTTACAGCACATTCCTTGGTAATGGTTGGTAAAGTAGCAACTGTTGGAACAGGTGATGTTACATCGTCAACAACAATGGTCTGTTGCTGTGTAGTCATGTTACCGTTACCGTCGTTATACGTCCAGTTGATGGTATACGTACCCTGTTCGGTGTACGTCAAAGCATCGGTAGTAGTCGCACTGATGATTCCAACACAGTTATCGTTTGCTGTCGGTACCGGAATATCAGCCGGTGTTACCGCACATTCTCTCGTGATCGTTGGTAAACTTGCTACTGCCGGTATTGGTTTAGTAACATCTTTTACAATAACTGTTTGTAATTGTGTTACAGTGTTACCGTTACCGTCGTTATACGTCCAGTTGATGGTATAAGTACCCTGCTCGGTATACGCCAATGCATCGGTAGTAGTTGCACTGATGATTCCCACACAGTTATCGTTTGCTGTCGGTACCGGAATATCTGCAGCTGTTACCGCACATTCTTTAGTAATGGTTGGTAAAGTCACAACTGTTGGTACAGGTGCTGTTACATCGTCAACAACGATGGTCTGCTGCTGCGTTGTAGTGTTACCGTTACCGTCGTTATACGTCCAGTTGATGGTATAAGTACCCTGCTCGGTGTACGCCAATGCATCGGTAGTAGTCGCACTGATGATTCCCACACAGTTATCGTTTGCTGTTGGTACCGGGATATCAGCCGCTGTTACCGCACATTCTTTAGTAATGGTTGGTAAAGTAGCAACTGTTGGTACAGGAACTGTTACATCATCTACAATAATTGTTTGTTGCTGTATTGTAGTGTTACCGTTACCGTCGTTATACGTCCAGTTGATGGTATACGTACCTTGCGCTGTGTAAGCCAGTGCATCGGTAGTAGTCGCCGTAATAATACCTGCGCAATTATCGTTTGCTGTTGGTACCGGAATATCAGCCGCTGTTACCGCACATTGTTTGGTAATGGTTGGTAAACTTGCTACTGCCGGTATTGGTTTGGTAACATCTTTTACAATAACTGTTTGTAATTGTGTTGATCTATTTCCGTTTCTATCGTTGTATGTCCAAGTAATCGTATAGGTACCTTGATCCGTATATATTAATTCATCAGTGGTGGTTGCTATTACAGTACCTGCACAATTATCGTTTGCCGTTGGTACAGGAATGTCTGCAGCTGTTACCGCACATTGTTTGGTAATGGTTGGTAAACTTGCCTTATTTGGTGTAGGAGCAGTTGTATCGGGTGTTGTGTTTACAAAAACCTGTTTTTCTATCTGACAACCATTAGCATCAGTAACGTTCACAACATACACACCTGCAGTTAAACCGGTTATTACATTAGTAACACCACCATTATTCCACACATAAGTATAAGGTGCAGTACCTCCGGTAACATTTATCGCTGCGGTACCATCATAATGGCCTGGGCAACTAACGTTTGATGCCGATGTAGTAGCTGATAAAGCTGAGGGCTGCGTAATGGTAAAGCTTTGAGTTGCTTGACAACCGTTAGCATCTGTAACTGTTACGGTATAAGTACCAGCGATTAAACCTGTAGCTGCAGCTGCCGTACCGCCACTCGGCGACCATGAATAAGTATAAGTTCCTGTTCCTCCTGCTACTGCAACCGAAGCCGAACCATTCGATCCGCCATTACAAAATACATTGGTTTGAGTATCCGCAGTAGCTGTTAAAGCAGTAGGCTGTGTAATTATAAAACTTTGTGTGGCTTCACATCCGTTTGCATCGGTTACCGTTACGGTATAAGTACCTGCTGCTAAACCTGTAGCTGTAGCTGCCGTACCGCCACTCGGCGACCATGAATAAGTATAAGTTCCTGTTCCTCCTGTTACTGCAACCGAAGCCGAACCATTCGATCCGCTGTTACAAGACACATTGGTTTGAGTATCCGCACTAGCTGCTAAAGCAGTAGGCTGTGTAATTGTAAAATTTTGTGTGGCTTCACATCCGTTTGCATCGGTAACCGTTACGGTATAAGTACCTGCTGCTAAACCTGTAGCTGCAGCTGCTGTACCGCCACTCGGTGCCCATGAATAGGTATAACTTCCTGTTCCTCCAGTTACTGCAACTGCAGCCGAACCATTCGATCCGCCGTTACAAGATACATTGGTTTGAGAAGCCGGAGAAGCTACTAAAGCTGCAGGCTGCGTTATGGTAACGGTTTGTGTGGCTGTTTGGTTATTGCTATCGGTTACGGTAACTGTATAGGTACCTGCTGCAAGACCTGTCACGGTTGCTGTTGTAGCACCGTTACTCCATAGGTAGGTGTATGGAGGGTTAGCGCCTGCTGCGGTAACCGTGGCAGCACCTGAAGTGCCGCCATTGCACGCAAGGTTAGTACTGCTGCTCATGGTAGCCGTTAACGGTGCTAGCGTTGTAAAATTAGCATTATATATGGTTGAATAAGCCGTACCGTTATAACTTACAAAATATAACGTATAGGGTGTAGACGGAGCAAGCCCCGTAAGATTATATGTTACAGATGCATTAGCCGCCATTGCTGCCGTGCCGCTATTTGCAACCACTGTACTGCCATAATTTGTACCGGCCTGAATTTGTGCGGCAGTTGGCGGTGTAGCTCCTTGCGGAACTACAACATAGTATCCTGTAGTTGCTGCTGGAGAAGAAGAGGTAAACACAGCCGAATTAGTGGTAATGTTACTTATTGCACCACTTGCCTGGGCTACTTCATTAATAATTTCTTCAAGGTCTGCTATATCACCTGCGGCATAGTATAATGAAAATTCATCGCTTGCGCCCACAGGCAGGTCGTTAAACCTTACATACATAGCATAAGAATTGTCACTTGTTACTGATACAGCGCTGTTAAGCGGATCGGTATTAATGGCATTTATAAAAGAGCAGCACGAGCTTATACTGGTGTAAGCGCGCGGATGTGTAGTATAAAACAACACGCCCTCAACCCCAGATTCAATTTTAAGGGCTTTAGCCTGAACACTGGTAGATGAGACAGTTGCAAATGCTCCGTTTACAAGGTTGCCCCTTGTTTTAGTAGGTCTATCATTATTGCCCACATAATCATCACGTGTGCCCAGCCATGTTCTTACGTTTGTTGCTGTTGCATTGCCCACATTGGTAACTTTACATTTTACCTGTATAAAACTTGAGTTTTGGCCCAGGGTATAGGTATATTCAACCTGAAGGGTTGCCGCCCCAATGGTAATATTACCCGTAGAAATTATCTTACCATATCCCATATTGGTACCTGTACTCACATACTGCGAATAATCTATTACCTGTCCGGTCAGCAAAGGGTTTTCTACTAAAGTACCGTTAATGTTCCATTCGCTGGTACCGCTTCCGCCGGTAGCAAAGGCATTATCTAGTGGATAGGAAGAAAAGGTTAATTTTCTCCATAAATTTAAAGTTTGATTGTAATAAAATGGCTGCTGCATGTTTCCTGAAGAGTTTATAGAACTCTCAGTGCCGTTACCTATCCGTACTTTATTGTTGTTTAAAACTGTTTGTGCAGTAACAGCCTCTAAGCCAAAAGTCATCAATGCTAAAAAGACTATCAGCCTTCCTGTAATGGATGTAAGTATTTTGTTCTTCATAATTATCGGCTTGGTTGTGCGTCTTTAATAATCCAGTTAACACCCTTTTTTTCCAGTAGTACCGTGGCTTTAAATTCTTTGCCTTCGGTGGTGTTTTGGTCATAGTTGTATACAAACTCAATACGGGCATCATTCCCGCTTACATTAAAAGTCCAAAAAAGAAAATAGGCATCTGGATGCTGGTCTTTTATCTGGTCTTTTGATAAAAAAGACACTTTTTTTCCGTTGTGGCTGGGATGGATGTTACCAAACGATACATTATGCTGCATTATATACAGTGGTACATGTTCAGGGTATAGTTTTTCTAAAGATTTTAAATTGATACACTGCTGTACAATTTTCTCTTGGTCAGTTAGTGACTGCGCTTTGACAATTCCTGTACACCATAATGCCAGGAGCAAAAAATAGATTTTTTTCATCAAGTTAAATTTTGATATTTTTTACATTTTAGGTTAATTCAGAATTTTAAAGACATATACTTTACCTCTACCCAGTTTTGTTTTAATTTAGAAAATCAGGACTTGATCGTTATGTTCATTTACTAACGTTACAGGACAGATAATTTTGCATTGACCTTAAATTTTGAAGCAGTACCCGTAGGTGCTACCAACATTTTTTAGAAGTGTACTTATTTTTTCATAGATTTCGTTTTAGTTAAGATTTTATTTAGCAATTTTATGTTCGCTTAAAGTTGAAAAAATGTAAGATCAACCAGTAACATGTTTATGCTACAAATGTGAAAATTTTGAAAATATTAACAAAGCTTATATAAGGTAGTTTAAGTGTAGTATGTTACTAAATCCACTACCCGCTTGGGTAGCAGAAACACAAAACGTTAATTATCAAATATTTAATAAAATACTTGTAAACCGTGATTTAATTTTAATTCTTTATCAATAAAACATTTTTTTTATTGATAATAATTCAAATAAATAGGTACTTTTGCTTAAAATAGCATTTTATGAAGAAAATTATTACGCTACTACTATTTATTTCTACACTTTCAGCTTTCGGAAATAACAGATCCCTTAAAAAACTGACACACGAAATAGAAGTTTCTACAAATTTGGGAAATCACGAGGCATCTATCAAATTAGTATGTAATTTTTTGGCAAAGCCAAACATAACTTCTGCAGAAAGGTACGAAGCCTATTTGCTAAAATCGGCCATTTACAGAAGACTTTATAAATATGAACACGCGCTGCATTTTCTTGATCTGGCGCTTAAAGAAGGTCTTAAAGGTGATAACGGCGCTGCTGTAGAGCAGATTATAAAAGCCGAAAGATCATTTGTCTATTTCGATAAGCAGGAATTTGATACGTCTGAAAAACTTACAGTCCAGTTGGAGGCAACGGGCTACAAAAATCTTGAGCCAAAATATATTTTGTTCCTTTACACACAGAAAGGTTATTTCCACCTGAAGGCAAAGGAATACAGTGCAGCAGAAGAAATTTTAAATAAGGCATACAATTTAAGTGTGCAATATTTTCCGGCAGAACTGCCTATTATTTTCGGTAAACAAATAGAGCTTTACCATCATACAGGAAACGTACAAAAAAGAGATTCAACATATCAGGCCGCAATTCAGTCTGCAAGAAAAACAGGAAACATTAAATATGAATTCTACCTTGAAGAAATAATGAAGAACGTTTTCAGCAGTACTAAAGACTACAAAAATGCGTTTTTTCACCAGCAAAAGTGCGATTCGCTGTTTTCTCTGTACAATTCCAATATAAACAGCAGTAAAGTGGAACTGTTGGAACAGCAGTTGAAAACCCAGGAATATAACTACAGCTCTCAAAAAAAACATTATATCTTGCTTACCATTGCTGTATTTGCAGTACTTTTATTACTGCTTCTCTTTATCACGTATAAACTTTATAAAAATACCAAGCTTAAAAACAAGTTTATAACGGAGGAAAATACGCGAATACAGAATGAGATAAAATACCACCTGCAACTTACCGAGCAAGCTCAACCTTCTGGTAAAAGCAAGCTGGATGGATTTCACTTTACAGAACGCCAGCTTCAGATCATTGAGTTACTAAAGAAAGGCAAAAGCAATAAGGAAATAGCAGCAGAACTTTTTATTTCTGATAATACGGTAAAGTACCATTTAAAAATTATTTACAACGTTCTTAACATCAAGCAGCGCAACGAACTTTTAATTTTGTATGCTTCCTGATAAAATATGTTTATTCCCGATGGATGTCGGGTGCTAGGTTTGGGATGAAATTTTCAGTTACAAATAATTCAAGTCATATAGAAACTGAGCGAAAACTGTCATTTTGAGCGAAACGAAGTGAAGTCGAAAAATCTTAAGCATTAATCATTATAGATTTCCCCTTACCAAAATTACAACTCGAGTCAATTTTCTTGACATTCTTCTTATAAAGCTGGCGCACTCCCCCTTTTGAAGGGGGACTAAGGGGGATGTCACCTGGACGTTGGATGTGCGGTGATCGTTGTAATTTAATGTATATCGTTTTAAAGTATATTGTAGTACTGAATTAATAATTTGTACACCTCCCTAGCCCTCCTCAAGGAGGGAATCTTTTACCACAGATTCACAGATTTTAAACTAATTTTTTACTATGGATGTCCTGTGGTACAAAATCCTTCAAATGGTGCCTAAGGTTCTCGAAGGCACATCTTGATTCGTTGAATTGTTTATGTATATAATTGATTATAACGTATCCCTAGCCCTGCCCAAGGAGGCATTTTGTTTATTTAATGCTTCGAATTATCCCTTCAAAGTGATATTAACGGCGATGTTACGTAGATCCCGATAGCGATCTGGACAAGCAGAGGCGACGTGATTGTTTAAGTGACCTAAACCACTAAAGACCTAATTGGTTATATTTAGCACTTAAAATTCTGATGTATTCTTGTTTATATTCTTCGCTTAGAAAACTTCTGTTGATGAGATCGATTGCCTTATAAATATGTTTAGAGAAATCTCTATAAATGTTGTTACGCACTATATTATTAATTTCCAAAGATGTTGCAAATTGATCAAAATCTGAACCTTTTATTTTTCTTTTCCTACCTGCCAATGTTAATGCCAATTCTTCTTCATCGCTAGGAAAAATAAGATTTACATTTAAAAGATCATAAGCCGGTGAAAACAAAACACCATTCTGGGTATGTACTAAGGAAAAGTTTTTTAAGTGCATGTCGTTGTTTCCTGTCAGAAAAGAAAATAATACCAAACGATAATACCTAATAGCATCTAAACCAGGATTGGCAGCATACTTTCTGATGATTTTGCCTACACGCTCATACGAGCTTTTATACTTCTGCTCTGTAAGCAATTCTGACAACTGACACAGATCTTCTACATGAACCTTATTTCGCAGGGAACCAGACGAAGTATATCGGTCAAAACGTTTGGTAATATAAGCCAATTCTCTAGTTGAAGTGCGTATCAAGGTATGCTGCGCAGTATCTATTTTAAACAGCTTTGCCAGATGCATGGTGAGATCTTCAACCTGAGGCATCTGCGCAAAATGATCGGACTGTGGTTTTAGGATATAATCGCCCCACAAACCAACCAAGGTTAGACGTTTATTTCCTTTTTCACCATTTAAGCTTAATGATATTTTGGGTTGTACCCCTGTTAAAGCTAACCGCTCGTTTACGGTTATTTGCGCCATTTGATTTAATTTATCCTGGTCTAATTCTAGGAAAGGAACGTTTGTTGTTCCAAAGAATTTCTTTGAACAAGCGGTGTGATACTCGCCATGCTCCACGGGCTTATAACAAAACAAACAATTATTCATTACTTTCCGCCTCCACCGGATATACAGAAACTGCCCCAATGGTGTCTCTACATAAATTGATTAATAGTTCAAAGCGGTCTCGCGTATTGAGTTTCCAATGTTTTTCTCCAATTTCCAACAACCATCCTTCAGGAATCAGTCCGTCAAAAAATGGAAACAGCACGTTGCTATGGTAGCTGTCATTTGAAAGTGGCAGCGTTAAACTCACAGGTTTAGGATTAGATGCTTGTAAATACTCTTTTTTATAGTAAAATGTATAGCCATTATCACCTTCGACCAGTGTACCAGCCAACTGATCTTGAAAATATATGTTTGCCTGCCGTGCCATTACTCTTGAATTTTATCTATTACCCCTACTTCTTTTCCAAACAATACCAGTATATCGTTCACTTTATCTAATCGCAATGTTTTTTTACCCTGCTCTAAATCACGAACAAAGCGCAGACCTACCCCGGCGTTTAAAGCTAAATCTTCCTGTGTAAGTTTCAACTCTTTTCGTTTTTGTTTTACAAATGATCGTAATGAATTCATAGTTATACCTTTTCTGATATAAATATATGAAAAGTAAATATAAAAATACCACTTCGGGTGTAAAATTTATTATATAGCCTAGTATTATACCTAAACGGGTTGAATTATTGAGGTAGATAGGTAGTTTAATCCGGATGGCGGTAGAGGTGTTGGATTCTGCGGGGCGGGACAAGTTGTTTGGTGTACGATGATGGATGATTGGTGTTTGGTGCGGGATGCTGGGTGTATTTTTTCGCTGTATAGTATATTTGCTGTTTACAAAATCCTTCCAACGGTGCTTGAGGCGGTTGCTGAGTTCATCGAAGCACGGTTATTGAGCCTGCTGAAATATTCTCGAAGGCACATCTTGATTCGTTGAATTGTTTATGTATATGATTGATTATAAAACCTCCCTAGCCCTCATCAAGGAGGGAATCTTTTACCACAGATTCACAGATTTTAAAGAACTTATAAATATGATGAAGGATCAATGGTGCTGGGGGGTATTTTTTGATGCATTATTTGATAGTTAAAGTTTTTAATTAGTAGCTAATCATAACACAATGTTATATGTTAAAATAGTTAACATAACCTAAAAAGAGGCATATTTTTTTCTTTTATCAATTATTATTCAGTTATTTACAATTCAATAGATATTTATTACCAATATTAAAGTACTTATCATGAAACGTATTTTATCTTTTATTCTGCCTGTTCTTTTTGTAACCTTTTCAATCCATTCGTGCGCAGAGTATACTGAAGCTGAAACACCCGTTACACAAAACCCAAACCCAAATGATCCTGATCCTAATCCGAATGATCCTGATCCAAACCCTAATGACCCCAATCCAAATCCAACGCCTACCATTGTTGCTAAATGGAAAAAAGTCGGTATTACCGATGTGCAGGGGGTAGATATAGCTTACCACGACCATGAGTGCGCAACAATCTATGATTATCTTCAATTCTCTTCCAACGGTACGGCTAAAGACGTAAGCTACCTTACAGACTGCGTTACAACGGAAGAAGATTCTGGAAGCTATATTCTAAACGGTACTACACTTACAATGGTGGCAAATGATCCAAACGGTAATTTAATGGCAGGCGATATGACTATTTTGGAACTTACGAACACCTCACTAAAATTAAAGGTAGAACCATTAGATTTCGTGCTTCTTTTTGAATCGTATTAACAACTTAATACTTTAATTTAAAACGTGTGGAAGAAATTCGGACGCTTTTTAATATGTAGGATTTTTATACGATATTAGTTGACAACCTAATTAACGAATTGATTTGACTCTATAATCCTATCCGGCTGTCATGCTTCTCTGGTCACTGAGCCTGCGGTTACTGAACTCGTTGAAGTATCGAAATGTTCTCGATGGGTGCCTGAGGCGGTTGCTGAGCCCGTGGTCACTGAGCCCGTGGTCACTGAGCCCGTGGTCACTGAGCCCGCCGAAGTGCCGAAGCATCGAAGCACGGTTATTGAGCTTGACGAAATATTCTCGAGAGGTGCCTGAGGTGGTTATTGAGCCTGCTGAAATATTCTCGAAGGCACCCAACAATCTTCATCAGATTAAAAAATTTACTAAAACATTTTTATTTTAACAACTTGAAAATATATTCGGATGGCTGAATGTTGTACATTCAACTGTTTTAAATTGAAAATTTTCTGTTACAAATAATTCAAGTCATATAGATGCTGAAGAAAGACTGTCATTTTGAGCGAAACGAAGTGAAGTCGAAAAATCTTAAGCTTTAATTTTATACATTTCTCCTGCCTGTACTATGTTTGCCGAAGTATCGAAATAACAATCGAACTCAATTTTCTAGATATTCGTCTTATAAAGCTGGGTCATTCCCTCTTTGAAGACGGACTTACGGAGATGTTAAGTGAAGTGTTGAAGCTTTTAACAGTATTTACATGATCCTTAGAATTCATCTAATCTGTTATAATTCTATTCACAACGCTCTAAAATTGCTCTACTATACGGAAAGCATCTTACTTTTCTTTATCTTTGCTCAAGTACACAGCAGCACCATATAGAATAACCTTGTACGGTTAATGTGATCTTCAAATATATAGAGATTTTATTTTGACTACTTCGATTGGCACAAAATACAACGGTTGAATTTCAGATTGGTACCTATCAATGCCGCATCAGTGCCGCTTCATTAACGCATTAATGCCATACTTAAGGTATTCCAACTTCATATCTAATACGTACATTGCTTACTAACGTTCCGTTAAAGGAATCATGTAAAATAACTAAGTACTGTCAGTAACCTGCTACAAATTTTTTATGTACAACATCATTGAAAGGCAATCAAGCATATGCAATCTGTTTAAGCAACAAAAAAAGCTCCGTTGGGAGCTTCTAACATTTACTTATTTTTTTCTACTATTCTACAGCATCAAAATTAATGTCGTTGTACGCTGCCTTGGTAAGTGTTGCATCGGCATCTTTTTCTTCTTTCAAGGTTTCTTCCAACAAAGAAGCTGCTTTATCTTCACCCAACGTTTTGGCAAATGCAACCAATGTGCCGTACGATGCAATTTCATAATGCTCTATTTTTTGAGATGCTGAAATGATGGCGGCATCACGTACCGGACCCGGTTCGGTTTCTTCCAAAATACCTTCACCCTCTTTAATTAAACCTTCCATGGCATCGCATTTTTTACCTCGATCCGATTCGCCTAAAAGGTCAAATACTTGTTTTAAACGCTCAATCTGTGTTTCGGTTACGGTTACATGCTCTTCAATTGCTTTTTTAAGCTTCATGCTGCTGCTGTTGCTGGCCATTTTTGGCAGTGCTTTTAAAAGGGCGCGTTCTGCATAGATGATATCTTTCAGCTCGTCTATAAACAATTCGCGTAATCCTTCGGCAGCAGAGCTTTTAGGTTTTACCATAGTGGCATCAGTTGCTTTTTCTGTCGTTTGTTCTTTTTCCTTTTTCATAGTTAATTACTTATAGTTAATGTGTTTTACTCCCTATTTGAAATATTTTAATGTAAGTCAAAAATAATCTCTTTAGTTTCTTAAGCGTTTTCGGAAATAAGTTTTTGTAATCAGCATCAAAGTTTAAGCCAACGGCATATGCGATGGCTGGCGGATATGATAAGGATATGGCAATTACTGTAATTACATGTTACGCAACTGTAGCCATAGCTTGATAGCACTATTTTTTTTAAAATAAATTTTATTCAACTCTAAAACAAAAAATCCACCATATGGTTGTACTGATGATTAACACTTTATTAAAGAAATAATGAATATAGTTCACAAAATGTACATTAACACCACACTTTTGTACGATCATACAAAAACGATGTAATACGGTCGGTAACTTTTTATTGAGTGTGAATACGCTGGGTACATATCCGCATCGATACATACTACTATGTTAAAACTGCTATTACATAAAAAATTCCCACATCTTTCCCAAATTCATTAACTATATTTACCTTCATGAAAATTCTTATTGTCGAAGATGAAAGAGAATTGCTCGATGCCATTTCTGTTTCGTTAAAAAAGGAACATTTTGTTATAGAAAACGCTACGGACTTTTATACGGCACACGAAAAAATGCTGCTGTACGATTACGACTGCATATTATTGGATATAATGCTTCCCAACGGTAACGGTTTGCAGCTTTTGAAGCATCTTAAAGAAACGGGAAAATCGGGAAATGTAATTATTATTTCTGCTAAAGATTCGCTAGACGACAAGCTGAAAGGCTTGGAACTTGGGGCAGATGACTACCTTACAAAACCTTTTCACATTGCCGAACTAAATGCAAGGATTAAAGCTGTTATACGCAGAAACAGATCAAACGGAAAGGATACCGTTGAAGTGGGCAATGTTGCTTTAGACCTTAATAACCGCACCTTTTTTGTAGATAAGGAAGCAGTTGCACTTAACAGGAAAGAATTTGATATACTTAACTATTTTTTATTCAACAAAAACAGGCTCGTTACCAAAGGGGCACTGGCAGAACATGTGTGGGGCGACAATATAGACCAAGTAGATAATTTCGACTTTATTTACTACCAGATAAAGAACCTGCGTAAAAAGCTGAACCAGGCCAATGCCGAAATTGAAATTGAAGCTGTTTACGGAATTGGGTATAAGCTGATCGAAAAATGAAATTACTGAATAAATCGCTGCTACACTTGTCGTTATGGATGTTTATGATTATAGGCGTGTGGTCTGTTTTCTTTTACTTTAACATGCTGAACGAAATAAAGGAAAGTGTTGATGAAGGCTTGGAGAATTACAAACGTCAGATTATATACAGCGTTGAAAAAGATCCCTCGCTTTTAAAGAAAACCAATTTCGACGAGGGCTTTTTCGCTATTCGCGAACTGTCTGAAGAAAAATCTTTAAGGGGTAAGGATACTTATATTGATACACTGATGTACATGCAGGATGCCGATGATCAGGAATTGGAACTTGAACCGGTACGGTTGCTGGCAACGGCCTTTAAAAGTAATGATAGGTTCTACGAATTAAAAATTATCAATTCAATGGTTGAAGAAGACGACCTGGTGAAGGAACTGTTCCGTGAAGCGCTGGTGCTTTATCTGGTGCTGATTGCAGCTATAATTTTTATAAACAGCTTCATACTTAAAAGATTGTGGAAGCCTTTTTACCTTTTACTGAACCAGTTGAAGGATTATCGGGTTGGAAGCAGCGATAAGTTACCGCAGGCGCCAACGAATACAAAGGAATTTAACGATTTGCAGCAGGCTGTTACCATTTTACTGCAGCGAACCATTGAAACCTACCGGCAGCAGAAAGAGTTTATTGGAAATGCTTCGCATGAATTGCAAACGCCCCTTGCTATTGCTACGAACAAATTAGAACTGTTTGTAGAAAAAGCAGGACTTAATGCAGAGCAGGCAGGAAACATTTCCGAAGTATTAGACATCATCGGGCGTATGGTGCGGCTGAACAAATCGCTATTGTTGCTTACCAAAATTGAAAACAGGCAGTTTTTTAACAACCGTCCGGTTTCGCTTAACAAGGTAGTTCATCAATCCATAGGCGATCTGGAGGAGCTGGCAGCGTTTAGGAATATCGAAATATCGGTACAGGAAACAGCAGAAATGTTGGTTACGGCCGATAATGCATTGGCACAGATCGTTGTATCTAATTTGTTGCGAAATGCTGTTTTTCACAACATCAACTACGGAAGTGTAGCTGTTTTTATAACCGAAAAATCCATTCAAGTTGTCAATACGGGTATTGCACAGGCACTTGACCACCAAAAGCTTTTTTCGCGTTTCTACAAATCAGAAGGTCATTCGCAGGGCTCCGGATTGGGATTGGCAATAGTAAAAGCCGTATGCGATCTGTATGGTTTTTCCCTGCAATACCATTACGATGAAAAAAAACATATATTTGAAGTGAAATCAAGCTGATTTTCCCAAATGTTTCCAAATTCGCGTTGGTATTTTGCTGTATGAACGTGATTAAAAAATATTTTCTGTCGGCTGCCTTAATCTTAGTTGCAGCCAAATGTTTTTCTCAGGACATGCTGCCTGAAAAAGTTTCGCACGCCGAACCGCTCTACTATGATCTGGTGCGTGACCTGGGTGCCCGAAAAGGGGAAAAAGAGTTTAATGCAGGGTACGACTTCTCAAAACACACAAGCTACAACGAGCATGCCTTTCTGTTGGAATATGAATTTGCACCCGTTGATCGCTTGGGATTTGAAGTGGAAGCTGATTTTTCATTTTTCAACAATAAAACCGCCGCCGAAACTCCTGGAAACAAGATTGAAGCACTACGTTTTTCCTCGCAATACTCTTTTTTCGTATCACCAGGCTTAAAAACAACACTGGCTGTGGGTTATACCCAGATTATCAATTTTAAGCCATTTAGATCGGTTGAAAAACAGCCGTTGGTTACAGGAACGGTTTACAGTCCGTTCTTTGTGGCAGCAAAGCGCTGGGGTGCATATGTAAATTCGCTTGTTTATGCTTATCCGTTATTTAGGCACGATTTCGCCGCTAAAATGCTCAGCGTGGAATGGCAGGTAAATACTTCACTGCTTATTACTATACCGGGAACAAAGCATTTTGCAGGTGTTGAAATAAACAAAGAATTTCAGCAAGGAAGGTTTAGAATGACGCTTCGTCCGCAGCTAAAGTTGAAATTAGACGAACATACAGCCGTTGGACTGGTAGCAGGCATACCCACCCGAAAAGCAGGTGAAGGTTTCAGTAGCTTCGCAAGATTTATTTACGAACCATAGATAAATTCCCAAATGTTTCCAGATTGCGTTTTTAAGTTTACTATATATTTTAAAAATTTTATAAAAATGAAAAGATTCTATCTAACAGCATTGTTTGTATCGGTATTTATTGGAAAGAAAGCCGCTGCACAAGATTTAAATTATAATGAGGTTCCGTCTGTAATTATAAACAGTTTTAACAAAACTTTTCCCAAGGCATTTGATGCAGAATGGGAACTGGACGGGGGATATTACAAAGCAGAATTTGAGATAGGTGTATTTGGAACAGATCACGACATTTGGTACGACAAAAAAGGCAGACTGATAAAACATACAGAGGAAATTTCAAAAAACGAACTGCCTAAAAACATACTTAAAATGATTAACAGTGGCTTTATAGGGTTCCGCATTGATGATGTAAAACGTATTACAGAGTACGGCAAAACTACCTACACAATGGAACTTAAAAGCTTTACGGAAGAATGGAAAGCAGCTTTTGACCATAACGGAAATCTTCTGAGTAAGGTAGCCGACTAATGCCTGGCTGCGATGGTGCTGGAGGATGGGTATTTTTTTAACTGTAATATTGTATTGATGTATAGTGTTGTGTTGATCCCGATAGTGATCGGAACAAGATTTTAAACACCTACCCAGCCCTCTCCAAGTATGGAATTGGTTGGATCTTGTGGGGAGCGGGACGGGACAAGTTGTTTGGTGTACGATGATGAATGATGAATGTTTTTGTATAATGTATTGCTGCGTACTTAATAAACTAACTAGTGATTTTAAACACCTCCCTAGCCCTCCTCAAGGAGGGAATCTTTTACCACAGATTCACGGATTTTAAATTAATTTTTTACTATGGATGTCCTGTGGTACAAAATCCTTCCAACGGTGCCTGAGGCGGTTGCTGAGTTCACGGTTGCTGAGCTTACCGATGTATCGAAATACTCTCGAAGGGTGCCTGAGGCTCTCGAAGGCACATCTTGATTCGTTAAATTGTTTATGTGTATAATTGATTATAACACCTCCCTAGCCCTCCTCAAGGAGGGAATTTATTTATGATCTTGCGGATTCTCTTTTTTAAAGGGGATATTTATTGAATTGTTGACGCGTTTAACCGTTTAACCATGCTGATAAATATAAATCTGTGTAAATCATGTAATCTGTGGTTAATAATAATAGTTGGGACAAACTATTTGAGTCTGGATGTTCTATATTCTATATTCTATTTTCTATATTCTACTTTCTATTTTTTCAATATTCTTTTCTCTTTTTTCTTTTCTCTTTTCTCTTTTCTCTTTTTTTCTCTTAATAAGTATTTTAGCAATAGTAATAAAACATAAAAATAATTTTAAATTTACTTATGAGTTTGTGAATTTTATACATTTTTATAATATATTTACGCACACTTATGCAGAATAAAAATTTTCACTTGTAAAAGTCTTAATTTAATTATGCACCCTATGAAACTATATTTTTTTAAAACACACACTAATCATTCCAACTATATGGAAAAAACTGTGAACGATCTGGAACAACAGGTCGCACAGCAGTTATGCAATAACACAAAAGCATCTTCAACCTTTGTAAAAATCGTATATACTTTCACAAGCGAGCACGGACGTAACGGAAGTAAATTTGCCGCAAAACTTGCTGAGGCAAACGATGATGTGATCTACTTTTTAAATGAACATAAGAAATACCAGATTACCGGAATCATTAACAAAATTATTCCTAACGAACAAAGCATTACAAAAATACTTACTTATAAAATTGAAATGGCTAATAAATACAAATGTGTTTTAAGCAAATGGAACATTACTTCCGATGAAAATATTCACAGGTTGGGTTTGGAATGATGTTAGGTGTTACATGTTTGATGTTGTATGCTAGATTCCGATTAATAACTTAACGAGTTGTATGAAACAAATACCAAATGGTTTTAACCGCAATATTGTTATGTTTATCTAGTTAAAGTAGAAACCGTTAAGGATTCTCAATCATTAAAATTACTAATAATTTTAATTGTAATGACACATAGGTGGGGAATTTCTCCGCCTTTCTTTATGTACAAAATTTGTTAGTTTTGTGTTTTTTTTGAATTAAATTTGTTAAAAACTACAAATAAATAAAAAAATATCAAAAAAATATCAGAAAATTTACTTAAGTTTGGTTTTTAAACTAACAAAACAATATTTCATGGAAAAAACTACCAAATTATCAAGTCTCAAGGTTAGGTGGCTAACCACTCGATCGCTCATTTTATTATTCGTCTGTTTTTGTTTGTCCTATATAGAAATGCAGGGACAGACTTTCTCTTACACAGGATCAGTACAGACTGTAACCCTGTCTCCAGGTAATTATGAAATAGAAGCTTGGGGAGCTAACGGAGGTGATGCTAAAGCTGGTATAGGGGGCAAAGGTGGTTATAGCAAAGGAACTATAAGCGTTACCACACCTACTACTTATTACATATATGTTGGAGGAAAAGGAGCCGTTGCAAGTGCACCTACAACTGGCGGATGGAATGGCGGAGGTGGGTTCTTAGGAACATTTAGTAGTGGATCTGATGGTGGAACAGGCGGCGGGGGAACCGATGTTAGAACTACTCAAAATACAACATATACAGACAGAATTATTGTTGCCGGTGGCGGTGGCGGCGCTGTTGGCTACACAACCTATTCTGGTAATGGAGGTCATGGTGGCGGTACAAATGGAGAAACCGGAGGCAGTAGCCGAGGTGTTACGTATGCAGGTGGGGGCGGAAGCCAAACAGCTGGGGGAACTGCCGCAACGGGAGGAATAGCTGGTTATTCCTTACCTGGTGTATTAGGAATTGGTGGAGACTATTCTTCTACAGGAACTTTAGGTGGTACTGCCGGTGGTGGTGGATATTACGGCGGAGGCAGCGGACATTGGGGTGGCGCAGGTGGTGGAGGCTCTTCTTACACCGGCGGAGTATCTAGTGGCACAACAATTATGTTTGGTCAACCAGGTTTTATGCCTAACCCTGACGTTACAGGCAATGGTACAGTTGTAATAACAAATTTAGCGCCTTGTACAGGAACGCCAACTTCCGGTACGGCAACAGTAACTGCAAGAACTTGTATAAACGATCCATTTACTTTGTCTGTTTCTGGTTCTACAAGGGCAGGTAACATTACCTATCAATGGCAAAGTTCACCTTCTGCAACGGGACCTTGGACCAATATAAGTGGAGCTATCAATCCATTTCATACAGTAACCAATCAAACAGCTACTACCCATTACAGAATGATTGTAACCTGTACAAACGGTGGAGCTACTGCAACAACAAACGTAGTAAGTGTATCACAAACACCAATTGCTAATTTATCGGAAAACTTTGACACAACAGCAACCGGAAGCACATCAGTTGCTACTTTTCCTTCATGCTGGAGCTATATAGATGAAATTACCACAACAGGTTACGGTTATGTTGAAGCTGCTACAGCACAATCTGCGCCCAATTCATTCAGATTGTATAGAACTAATTCTACAGCAAATTCTTCACAGAATCTGGTATTAATATCACCACAGACTGATAATTTGGGTAACGGAAACAAACAGCTGCGCTTTTATGCAATGGCTACTAATACAAATGCAACTAATATATTACAAATAGTAAGATCAAACGGAACAACGTCTTCTGCTACATTTACAGTTATACAGAGTATTGTTGTTAATCATACAGGCTATCAAGAATATATAGTTCCTTTACCGGTAACAACCGATGATTATTTTGGATTTCGTCTCGCTCATAATGGATCAACAGCAACAGTAGACATTAATATAGATGATGTTTATTACGAAGATTTAGATACATGTCTTTATCCTACTGCTGTTACTACAGCTAATATTACTCAAACCACAGCCGATATCTCATGGACAGCATCGACATCTTCTAGCGTTACTGCATATCAATATGAAGTACGTAGTTCAGGAGCCCCAGGTTCAGGTGCAACCGGATTAGGAGCTACGGGTACTACTGCAAATGCAACCACAACATCAGTAACGGCCTCAGGCTTGGTTCCTTCATTAAATTATACCGTTTATGTTCGTGCTATATGTGGTACATCAACCGGAAAATGGACACCTGTCCCAATATCGTTTTATACGTTATGCGGTATTGTTACAAATAGTTTTTATGAAAATTTTGACACAACAGCTACCGGTAGTACAACCAATGCGTCTATTCCTTATTGCTGGAGTTATATTGATGAAATTACTACAACAGGTTATGGTTATGTAGAAGGAGCCGACGCACAATCTGCACCTAATTCATTTAGATTGTACAGAACCAACTCAACAACAAATGCTACACAAAATCTGGTATTGATATCACCTGAAACAGCTAATCTTGGAAATGGAACAAAACAGCTACGTTTTTCAGCTATGGCACTTAATACAAATACAAGTAATATACTGCAAATAGTTAGATCCAACGGAACTACATCTTCTGCTACATTTACCGTTATTCAGAATGTTGTGGTTAATCATACCGGATATCAAGAATATATAGTTCCTTTACCGGCAACAACCGATGATTATTTCGGCTTTAGATTAGCTCATAATGGAACAACAACAGCAATTGATATCAATATTGATGATGTATATTATGAAAATTTATCACCTTGTATATTTCCAGGTAATTTAAATGTTTCAAATATCACACCTACAACAGCTACAATTTCATGGGATACTTCTTTGGCAACGGGTGTAACGGGGTATGAATACGAAATACGCACAACTGGAGCAGCTGGCTCAGGATCAACCGGTTTAGAAAAAACAGGAACAACAAATGCCACAACTACTACTGTAAATATAACCGGATTACAATCTTTTACCGGTTATACATTGTATGTGCGCAGTATTTGTGGAACAGCAAACGGTATGTGGACTAAAACACCATTTTCTTTTCAAACTCCGTGTGATATTTTTGGTACTTTTACTCAAAACTTTGACACTACAAGTGCAGGTAGCGCAAGTAAAACAGGTTCCAATTATCCGGACTGTTGGAGCTATTTAGACAATACCACAACGGGTTACGGTTATGTGGTAGCTTCTAATCCGCAATCGTCTCCTAATGTTTATAGATTGTATAGAGCTAACACAGCATCAGGAGCTGCTTCTGAAGAAATAGTTTTAATTTCACCACAGACCAATAATTTAGGTAATGGTGCTAAACAGCTGCGTTTTTCAGTTCGATCTTATGCTACAACAACTTACGTTAGTCAGTTGGAGATTCTTTCGATGCCAAGTGCAAACTCTACTGCCAGTGCTACTATACTGCATACCATTAATAATAATAATGATAGGGTATGGACCGAATATGTTGTTCCGCTTCCGGTGACTACTGATGATTATTTTGCATTCAGACTTGCTTACCCTGGTGTAACTACTGCATCTTCTGTTACTATTGATGATGTACACTACGAAGATGTACCTGCACCAACGGTAGTAGCTACCCATACAGATATTTTATGTGGTGGAACTGCAACAGGTACTGCTACTGCTACTGTTACAGGCGGCGCATTACCACTAACCTATTCATGGTCGCCATCTGGCGGAACGGCAGCTACAGCTACAGGGTTAGCAGCCGGAACTTATACCGTAACTGTAACAGATGCATTAAATCGTACTGCAACCGCAAATGTTACGATTGATGAACCGGATGCTCTTGTATCTAATATGGCATCAACAAGCATTACTTGTAACGGAGCAAATAA
>NZ_FOVI01000020.1 GCF_900115115.1 Paenimyroides ummariense | reverse complement strand
GGCTCACCTCTTCCCATTCCGAACAGAGAAGTTAAGCCCGATTGCGCAGATGGTACTGCATCTTAATGTGGGAGAGTATGTCGCCGCCTTTTTTTAAGAAGAGGATTACTAAGATAGTAATCCTCTTTTTTTGTTATAGGTGCGGCGTGTCCCTACGGTCGATCCGCCGCCTTTTTTTAGAAAGTCCTTTACAGAAATGTAAGGGACTTTTTTGTTTTAGATAGGTTTGGATTTAATAACAGATGGATAGTACACCTCGACAGGGTGTGTTTGGCTAAAGCTCGGCGCAATTGATTTTTCAGCCACAGATTCCACAGATTTGAAGTAATTTAAAACATACAGTATCAAACACCGCACATTGAACACGCAACTGCAATAGGGATAGAGCGATTGTTGGAGCTATTTGTTTTGGAAAAACAAAAGCGACTCGCGACAGCCCGACCTGTAGCGACAGCGGAAAGGATTGCTTTAAATGTAATTTAATAATCTTTTTAAAAATGGTAGAACTATAATTTAATCCTTGTATTTTTGCTTAAAATAAAGATTAATGAAATACGCACGTTTAACAAAGGAACAATTAGAGGAATTACATGTAGAGTTTGCTAATTTTTTGGCATCGCAACAAATTGATAAAGCAGAATGGGAACAGTTAAAGATTGATAAACCTGAAGTTGCCGAACAAGAAATTGATATTTTTTCTGATTTGGTGTGGGAAGGTGTTTTAAAATCGGCACAATATATTGAGCATTTTTCAAAAAACTATATTTTTCTTTTTCGCTTTGATGACAAGGAGATTGATACTATTGTTATAAAAAACACGAATGATCAAATTGACTTTTTAACTAAAGAAGGTTTGCAATGGTTAGGCGATAATCTGTATGCAAATGATGTGGAGATTCGTTTTGGTGCAAAATCCTTTGGTGGTGATCGCAACGGAGAAATCTTTGATATTATTCAGCAAGGCGGAATTTTAAGTCAGGGAGAATTGTATCAGCAGATAAAATCGATCTTAAAAAAATAATTTCAAAACAATATTTCAATGGATATTTCAACAGAAATTGTTTCGCTTCGCAACGAATTAAATCAACATAATTACAATTATTATGTTTTAGATAATCCTACGATTTCAGATTTTGAGTTTGATCAAAAACTAAAGAAGTTACAGGAATTAGAAGAGAAACATCCGGAATTTTTCGATGAAAACTCGCCAACGCAACGTGTAGGCGGTAGTATAACCAAGAATTTTAATACGGTTGTACATGAAAATCGAATGTTTTCTTTAGAGAATTCGTATTCGCAAGAAGATCTAATTGATTGGGAAAAACGTATCCAGAAAGTTTTGGGAAATGTTGCTGTTGAATATGTTTGCGAATTAAAATACGACGGTGCATCGATTTCGATAACTTACGAAAACGGAAAACTTGTTCGTGCGGTAACTCGTGGCGATGGTTTTCAGGGCGATGATGTTACCAACAATATAAAAACCATAAAATCGGTTCCGTTACAGTTGAAAGGTAATTATCCGCCAAAGTTTGATATCCGCGGTGAAATAATTCTTACACTTGCCGGTTTTGAAAAAATGAATATGGAATTGGTCGATATTGGCGAAACTCCGTATTCAAACCCAAGAAATACGGCGTCGGGCAGTTTAAAACTGCAAAACAGTGCAGAAGTTGCCAAGCGTCCGTTAGAATGTTTGTTGTACAATATCGTTGGCGCAAACAATTATTTTAACACGCACGCCAATTCTTTGGAAGCCGCGCGCTCATTCGGATTTAAAGTTCCAAATCAATCAAAATTAGTCAAAAGTTTAGACGAAGTTTTTCAGTTTATAAATTACTGGGATACACATCGACACGATTTACCTTACGAAACCGATGGCGTTGTAATTAAGGTTAACGATTTGTTTCAACAGGAAGAATTAGGCAATACGGCAAAAAATCCGCGTTGGGCAATTGCGTACAAGTTTAAGGCAGAGCAGGTTAGTACGGTTTTAGAAAGCATTTCGTATCAGGTAGGCAGAACCGGCGCTATAACGCCTGTGGCAAATTTAAAACCGGTGCAATTGGCGGGAACAATCGTTAAAAGAGCGTCGTTACATAATGCCGATCAAATTGAAAAGTTAGATGTTAGAGTGGGAGATAGTGTTTTTGTGGAAAAAGGTGGTGAGATTATTCCAAAGATTATAGGTGTTGATTTTACAGGAAGATCTGCAGATAGTGTTAAAACAGAATATATTGCTGATTGTCCTGAGTGTGGAACCGTTTTGGTTAGAAAACCAGGCGAAGCACAACATTATTGTCCGAATTTTTACGAATGTCCACCACAGATTATTGGTAGAATTGAACATTTTATCAGCCGTAAAGCTATGGATATTGACGGATTGGGTGGCGAAACGGTTACTTTGCTGTATAAAAACGGATTGGTTAGTAACTATGCCGATTTGTATGAATTGAAAAAGGAGCAGGTGCTTCCATTGGAACGTATGGCAGAAAAATCGGCAGATAATCTAATGAAAAGCATCGAACAATCTAAAGAAATTGCTTTTGAACGTGTGTTGTTTGCATTAGGAATTAGATTTGTGGGTGAAACCGTAGCTAAAAAACTGGCAAAACATTATAAAAATATTGATGCGTTAATGCAGGCAGATTATAGTGAACTGATAAATGTTGATGAAATTGGCGATAAAATAGCTTTGAGTATTCGATCATTTTTTAAAGACGAAGGAAATTTGCAATTGATTAACCGACTAAAAGATTACGGTTTGCAGTTTGCTGTTGAAGCGAAAGAAAGCACGCAGGTTTCTAATAAATTTGAGGGAATGACAATGGTTGTTTCGGGTAAGTTTGAAACTTTTTCTCGAGATGAAATCAAACAAAAGATTGAAGATTACGGCGGTAAAAATGGAAGTTCGATCACCGGAAAAACTTCGGTAGTTGTTGCAGGAGCCGATATGGGTCCGGCGAAATTAGAAAAAGCTACAAAACTCGGAATTCCTATCTGGACTGAAGATGATTTTATAAATCAGCTGAATAATTAAGTATTCTTCAAAAAAAGAAGTAATAATTACTTAAACATTACTAAATGTTCAAATAACCAAGCTGTGGTAATTTTGTATTGTAATAAAAAAATGCAATATGAAATCTATTGAAATGAAATCTGTTTTAAAAGGAGTTATGAGTTTGTTTGTCTATGTTGCCTTAATGGTATTAGTATTTTCGAACTTATAAAATGGAAATTACTACAATGTAAAAGAAGGTTAAATGATTTGCGAAAGCAATCATTATTTGAATTAGTTAGTTAAAATATGAAAGCATCCATTTTAGTGGATGCTTTTTTTATATCGATAAGACGAAAAATATTAAAAAGGCTCTTCGTATGTATATTTTATTATACCATCTTTAATTTCATATGTTTTATCATTATTGGTTAAAGTTGCAGAAAATGTCATATAAAAACACTTATTTGTGTTACTTATAACTTCGCTGTTTACCACTCCGTGAGTAATATTTCCAGAAAAGTATTCATTTCCCGAATAGTAATGAAATGAAAATTTTGATAGTAAATTTTTTCCTAATTTTTTGTAAGGAAGTTCTATACTAACAGCAACTTCTTTAGTAGGATCACTTTTATAATGTCCGAATCCGAGATCTAAAATGTATCCATTTTGAGTAAGCATTATTCCACGTCCCATTGCTTCCATTTGAATTGGTTCGCCATTAATATTCATTTCAACATACGTAGGATAACAGATTTGGTTAACTTCCTCATTCTTTTGATCATCATTAGAACATCCATAAAAAAATAGCGGTGCAAGTGCTAAAAAAAGAATTTTTAATTTGTTTCTCATTGTAAATGTTTTTATAAATATAATAAATAATGAGAAATAAAAAAATTACACATTTATAACCCTTGCAGTTGTTGATTTGTTTTTAAATTCATCAAAGTAAAAATCAATTTGCCCAACGCGAACGCCGTAACAGCCAACCTGATTTATAATTACTTCTTTTTGTTCGGCATTGAGTATAATCGTTGGTTTTTCGAGAAAAGTATGTGTGTGTCCGCCAATAATCAAGTCGATGTTTTTTGTTTTTGATGCTAAATCTAAATCTGAAATCATTTGAGAATTCCCTCCGAATTTATATCCTAAATGTGATAAGCAAATAATTAAATCGCACTTTAAATCATTTTTTAAAATTCGCGTAACATCTTGCGCAATTTCAATTGGGTTGTTCCAAACTGTTTCGCCATATTCGCTTTTGTTCACCAAACCTTCCAGCTTTATTCCTAAACCAAACACACCAATCTTAATTCCGTCTTTCATAAAAACTTTGTAGGGCTTGGTTAAACCATCCATTAACGTATTTTTAAAATCGTAGTTGGCATTAATAATATCGAAATTAGCTTTTTGTATTTGCTCTGCCAAGCTATTAACACCATTGTCAAACTCGTGATTTCCTAAAGTTCCGGCATCGTACTTCAACATATTCATGACTTTAATTTCTAATTCGCCACCGTAATAATTAAAGTAGGGCGTACCTTGAAACATATCACCGGCATCTAAAATCAAGGTATTCGGATTTTCACTCTTTACTTTATTGAAAATAGTAGCACGTTTTGCAGCACCACCCTGATTTGGAAATTTGGCATCGGTTTGCGGAAAAGTATCCAAATGACTGTGCGTATCGTTGGTATGCAAAATGGTAATGCGCTTTGTTTTTGCCGATGAAAAACTGCTTAACCCAAATCCTGTTAATGTTATGGCGGTTGCAGCCGATGTTTGTATGATAAAATCGCGACGTTTCATTATTCGAAAATTATTCTTGGTTTAGCAGAAGGATTCAATGTATCAATTTTAGTAAAATAAGCAATAAACATGTTTCTTAGCTTATAATCTAACGAATAATTTTCGGCCGATTTTAAAAGAAAATCCATTTTATCGCCACCTTTTGCCAAATAATCGTTTGTAATTACATAATAGGTTTTGTTTTTATCGATCGATTGATTGTTGATCTTTATATCCTTAACCAACTGATTTTTATCAACAAAAATTTCAATTCCACTTAACGGATGTGCCACTTTATTTGCAATAATAAAATTCGCCAATTCGTAAACACTTTCTCCTTTTAATCCCAAAACAATCGCGTTATTTTCAAATGGCATAATATCATAAGCAGTTCGGGTGGTAATAGCTCCTTTGGCAATAGTTGCTCTAATTCCGCCATAATTCAACAAGCAGAAATCAATTTTTTTACCTGTTCGTTGTTCAAAAACTGGGGCTGCAATTTCAAAAATAGCATCGGCATAAAAATTAGTCATTGGGTTTTGCCAGCGTTCAGCAGCTTTGTCCAAATCTTGCGGATTATAAGCTAAAATTTTTGATAAATCGTTGGTAATATGGTCGCGGTAAGGCTTTAAAAAAGCATCAATATCGCTATTGGTTTCAATAGTATTTGCAACTTCAATATAGGTTGTGTTAATTTTTGTATTGGTGTATTTTTTAGGTGCACAATTAGTGACTAAAAATGATGCAACGCCAACAATAATCAGGTAAAAATATTGTTTGTGCAAGTTTTTATATTTCATATTTTTTTTAATGAAAATGGTTAACTTTGTTACAAACAAAATTACAACGAATAATTTGTATCTTATTAAGACAAGATTATTTTTAACTTACTAATTTATTAAAATGAAATCATTTATAGGTACCGGTGTGGCGTTGATTACACCTTTTAAAAAAGATTTGTCGGTTGATGTTGAAGCTTTAAAAAGCATTGTAAAATATAATATTGATGGGGGTGTAGAATATTTGGTTGTTTTAGGAACCACTGCAGAAACCGCTACATTAACGAAAGAAGAGCAAGCTTTGGTAAAACAGATCATTATAGATGCCAATAACGGTAAATTACCTTTGGTTTTAGGTGTTGGTGGAAATAATACTGCAGAAGTTGTTAGCCAGTTGAATGCGGAGAATTTAAAGGGTTTCGATGCAATTTTATCAGTATCGCCTTACTACAACAAACCAACGCAGGAAGGAATTTATCAACATTTTAAAATGATTGCTGAAAATTCGCCTTTACCTATAATAATATACAACGTTCCGGGACGTACAGCAAGTAACATGTTGCCAAGCACCGTGGTTCGCTTAGCTACCGATTTTAAAAACATTATTGGAATTAAAGAAGCAGCAGGCGATATGGTTCAGGCAATGGAGCTAATTCGCAGCACACCAAACGACTTTTTAGTTATTTCGGGTGATGATATTATTACGTTGCCAATGGTATTAGCTGGTGGAGCAGGAGTGATTTCGGTTATCGGAGAAACGTTCCCTAAAGAATTTTCTGAAATGGTGCGTTTGGGATTAAAGAGAGATGTTGATGCAGCTTACAAAATCCATTACAAGTTAACCGATGCGATCAATATGATTTTTGAACAAGGAAATCCGGGTGGCGTAAAAGAAGTTTTTAAGCATTTAGGTTTGTGCGAAAATTATGTAAGACTGCCTTTGGTAAATGTTAATGATGATTTATCGAACCGTTTGGCTAATTTTGTTAAGAAATTCTAACCATAAAAAGAAAATAAACTATGTTATCAAAAGATTTGCAAACAGCTTTAAACAAGCAGGTAAAAATAGAAGGCGATTCATCGCAAATTTATTTGGCAATGGCATCTTGGGCAGAAAATCAAGGATTCGAGGGTATCGCAACCTTTATGTACGCTCAGTCTGACGAAGAACGCATGCACATGCTAAAACTAATAAAATACATCAACCAACGTGGAGGCGAAGCACTAATTCCTAATGTAGAGCAACCGCAGTTAGATCATTCCTCATTCAAAACATTGTTTAAGCAGTTGTTTGAACACGAAGTTTTTGTATCGCAAAGCATCAACGATTTGGTACATATTTCGTTACAGGAACGCGATTATGCTACACACAATTTCTTACAGTGGTATGTTGCAGAACAGATCGAAGAAGAATCAACAGCACGTACAATTTTAGATAAAATTAATTTAATTGGCGACGATAAAGGTGGATTGTATTTGTTTGATAACGATATAAAAAACTTTCCACAACAACAAGCCAATCAAAACATATAATAATTTAACGAATCATTAAGTTTAATTGTCAGGAAAGATGTCTTATTTTAGGACATCTTTTTTTGTTTAAAAAGATATTGTTCTGTAACAAGATAAATATTAACTTTGCGTTTGCTATTAAGTACATAGCTTTTGTATAAACAACAACAATTTATGAAACAAATTTCGTATATTCTTTTAACCGCATTACTGTTTGCAAGCTGCTCGCCACTTCAAAAAGCCTTAAAGGTAGATGACAGTGCTTATAAAAACGAAGTAGCCGACCAATTATACGAGAAAGGAAAATACAAACAAGCCATTCGTTTATACGAACAAGTAGAAAAGAAAGAAGGTTGGGCTGCCAATTACCAGTCAATGTATTACAAATACAGCAAATCGTATTACAATGCAAGAAAGTGGGAAGCTGCCAAACCAATGTTTCAAAAGTTTAATTTGCTTTATTTAGCAAGTCCAAACCGCGAAGAAACTATGTATTTAGAAGCGATGTCGGCTTATCAGATGTCCGAAGTTTTTACGTTGGATCAACACGTAACCTACGAAGGAATTCAAAAATTCGATGCTTTTTTATCGGCTTATCCTGAATCGCAATATAAAGAAGACGCAAATACAAAAAAACGAGAGCTTACCGAAAAAATTGAGCGTAAAGCATACGAATCTGCAAGATTATTCAACAAAATTGGAGAATATACAAGAGATTATAACGCGGCAATTGTAGCTTTAGATAACTTTTTGTTAGATTATCCGGGAACAGTTTATAAAACCGATGCATTGTTTTATAAGTTCGATTCAGCTTACAAACTGGCATTAAACAGTGTGTATTCTAAAATGGAAGAACGTTTAAAAAATGCTGTAAGTTTGCACGAAGATTTAATTGCTTACGATGCAAATACAAAATACAAAGACGAAGCAGACAGAATGCTTGAAAGATTAAAGAAAGAATTACAACAATTTTCAACAAAATAAGAAAATGGATTTAAAGAAAACCCACGCTGCGGTAAACACAATTACCTACAACAAAGCCGAAATTGAAAAACCAACAGGTAATATTTACGAAGCTATTACAATTATTGCAAAAAGAGCTAACCAAATTAATACCGAAATTAAAAAGGAATTAATTGATAAGTTAGACGAATTTGCAACTTACAACGATAGTTTAGACGAGGTTTTTGAAAACAAAGAACAAATCGAAGTTTCAAAATACTACGAAAAATTACCTAAACCACACGCTTTAGCAGTAGAAGAGTGGTTAAATGGCGATATAACATTTAAAGAATAGATAAAAAATGTCTGTCTTAAGCGGTAAAAAAATTATTCTGGGAATTTCCGGTGGTATTGCCGCTTATAAAACGGCAAGTTTTGTACGATTATTAATAAAAGCAGGTGCGCAGGTTCAAGTAATCATGTCACCTGCTTCTTGTGCTTTTATAACTCCGCTAACTTTAGCAACCTTATCAAAGCGACCTGTTTACACACAGTTTGAAAAAGATTTTGGCGAATGGACTAATCATGTAGAATTAGGTCTTTGGGCTGATTTAATGATTATGGCTCCTGCAACGGCAAACACATTGTCTAAAATGGCGAATGGCTTGTGCGATAATCTGTTGCTTGCAACTTATTTGTCTGCCAAATGTCCCGTGTTTTTTGCTCCGGCTATGGATTTGGATATGTTTGTACATCCATCTACAACAGAAAATATTCGCAAGTTAAAAAGCTACGGAAACATAGAAATTGAGTGTACTTATGGCGAACTGGCTTCGGGATTAATCGGTCAGGGAAGAATGGCAGAACCGGAATACATGCTTCAAACCATTACTGATTTTTTCAATAATGATTCGGCTTTAGATCTTAAAGGAAAAAAAGTTGTAATTACTGCCGGACCCACATACGAACCAATAGATCCTGTACGTTTTATAGGAAATCATTCCACAGGAAAAATGGGGTTCGATATTGCCAATGAAGCTGCGAAACGCGGTGCCGATGTAGTTTTAATTACCGGACCAACATCTTTAAAAACAGCGAACGATTCAATACAAGTTGTGAAAGTGCTTTCGGCAAAAGAAATGTATCAGGCTTGTCACGAAGTGTTTCCTTCGGCAGATATCGTAATTGGTGCAGCTGCGGTTGCTGATTATCGACCAAAAGTGGTTGCCGATCAAAAAATCAAAAAGAACGACGAAGAATTTACCATTGTTCTGGAGAAAAATCCGGATATTCTGGCATCATTAGGTGCTATTAAAACCAATCAGTTTTTAGTTGGTTTTGCTTTAGAAACCGAAAATGAAGTAGAATACGCAAAATCGAAACTAAAAAAGAAAAATTTAGACTTAATTGTCTTAAATTCACTAAACGATCAAGGTGCAGGTTTTGGTAAACCAACAAATAAAGTTACCTTTATAGATAAAGATTTTAGCATTTATCCACAGGAATTAAAATCGAAAGAAGCTGTAGCCAAAGATATTATTGACCAAATTGTTAAGAGTTATGTTGAATAAATTTGTATTGTTTTTTGTTTTATTAAGTAGCTTTTCTGGTTTTTCGCAGGAATTAAATGCCAATGTTATGGTTAATTCCGAAAGAATCCAGCAGTCTAACAAGCAGATATTTACTACGCTGCAAAACAGCATGCGCGATTTTTTAAACAATACAAAATTTACCAATTTAAACGTAAAACGCAGCGAATTGATCGATTGCAACGTAATGTTGGTAGTTTCAGATTACGATCCAAACTCAAATTCGTTTTCGGGAACGCTTCAAATACAGTCAACTCGTCCTATTTACAATTCAAGTTACGGAACATCGCTTTTAAACTTCAGTGATAAAAACATCAATTTTAATTATATCGAATTTGAGCCTTTGGTTTATTCAGAAAACTCCATCGGATCTAATTTAGTTGGAATTTTAAGCTTTTACGCGAACATCATTATTGGTTTAGATGCCGATTCTTTCGCCTTATACGGTGGAACGCCAAATTATCAGAAAGCAACAAATGTGGTTTCTATGATGCAGCAAAATGGCGATAAAGGTTGGGTTATGGGCGATCAAAACAACAGATACGCACTTTCAAACGATTTATTGTCGAACATGTATTCGCCGTACCGTGAAGCTTTGTACGAATACCACATAAAAGGATTAGATGTTATGTCAACCGATCCCAATCAAGGAAAAGCAGGCGTTGCAAACGCAATAAATTTATTGTCAAATGTACATAAAGCAAGACCAAATGCCTTGCCTACACGTATTTTCTTTGATGCAAAAGCCGATGAAATTGTAAAGGTTTTTGGAGCTGGACCAACGTATGATACTTCAAAATTAATAGAAACATTAACACGCATTAATTCTATTAACGGAACCAAATGGAACCGAATGTAATTCAACTACAATGTTAACACACTTATCAATTACAAATTATGCCTTAATTGCGCATACCGCTATTGATTTTACAAATAATTTAACCATAATTACGGGAGAAACCGGCGCGGGAAAATCTATTTTGTTAGATGCGCTTGGCTTGGTTTTGGGCAAACGTGCCGATTTGAACACGTTGCGAAATCCCGAGGAAAAATGTGTGATCGAAGCACATTTTAATATCACATCGTATCAGTTGCATTCATTGTTTTCAGAGTTGGATTTAGATTATGAAAATGATACCATTGTAAGGCGAGAAATTCTTCCGTCAGGCAAATCGCGTGCGTTTGTAAACGATGTGCCTACTACATTACAAAACCTTCAGCAGTTAGGAAATTTTCTGATTGATATTCATACACAGCATCAAACACAAGATCTTTTCAGCGAAAAATATCAGTTGAATTTAATTGATGTTTATGCCGATAATAGTAATTTGCTAAAAGAGTACCAGCAACAATTACAAAGTTTTAAAAAGTATCAGCAGCAGTTGAATCTTTTAAAAGAGCAACAATCGCAGGCATCCAAAGAACAAGATTATAATGCTTTTTTGTTAGATGAATTAACGCAGGCTAATTTAAAAAGCGGCGAACAGGAAGAATTGGAAGGTCAGTTTGAAGTATTGGCGAATGTTGAAAAAGTCGGCGGATTTTTAGAGCAAGGATATGCTGTTTTATCAAACGAAGAGTTCGGGATAACCAAACAGTTGTACGAGGTTAAATCGCAAATTCAAAAGTTGGCACAAATCAGCACAAAATACGAAAATCTGTACCAGCGTCTAGAAAGCAGTTTTATTGAATTGGAAGATATAGCCGATGAATTACAAACTGAATTACAACAACTGGTTGCCGATCCACAGCAATTAGAACTGATCAATCAAAAGTTACAATCAATTTATCAGTTGCAAAAAAAACACAATGTTTCATCGATTGACGAATTATTGGAAATTCAAAACGAATTATCGCAAAAAGTTGCCGGAGTTGAATCTATTGAAGAAGAAATAATTGCGGTTGAAAAATTACTGCAAAAGACCGAAGCAGATTTAAATGCTTTGGCACAAGATTTACATGTTAAAAGAACATCGGTTTTAAAAGCGTTGAGTTCAGAAATTGAAAATCTGATAAAGCCTTTAGGAATGCCAAACGCACAGTTTGATATTCAGTTAACTTACACCGAAACCTTTTTGAGCAACGGAAAAGACGAAGTAAGTTGGTTGTTTTCCGGAAATAAAGGAATGCAGTTTGGTTTGTTGAAGAAAACAGCATCGGGCGGAGAACTTTCCAGAATTATGCTTGCCGTAAAGTCTATTTTAGCACAAAAAAGTAAATTACCAACGATTATTTTTGATGAAATTGATACCGGAGTTTCAGGCGATGTCGCCGATAAAATGGGAACTATTATGCAGGAAATGGGCAATTACATGCAAATTTTTTCCATAACGCATTTGCCACAAGTAGCATCAAAAGGAAAACAGCACTTTAAAGTAACCAAGTTTGATGATGATAAGGTAACAACTTCAACCATAAAATTATTGAATACCGAAGAACGTATTCATGAAATTGCACAAATGCTTTCGGGCAATACCATTACAGATGCAGCTTTGCAACACGCAAAACAATTGTTGAATTAATATCCTGCAAGGTTTTAAAAACCTTGTAGGTATCAGAAAATTTTAAAACCTACAAGGTCCGTTAAGACCTTGCAGGATCAATCTTAATAATTCCCTTTTAACAAACTTCCGCCAATCGTAGATTTAGCTTCAATTCCTAATTTTTTCATCATTTCGTAAGTCGTACAAACTGCAGCCGATGTTACCGGAATACCAATTTCCTGTTCAATTTTATCAATTGCTTCCAGCGACGGCATTTGTACGCAGGCAGATGCTACCAGAACATCAACTCCGGTTAAATCCAACTGTTTGTAAATATCCAGTAAATTCAACGGGTTCTGAGCGGCAACTTCTAAATTATCAGCGATTTCCAAAGCAATACTTTCTTTTACTTTAAAACCTTGATGTTCAATATAATCAACAACCATATCAGTTAACGGACGCATATACGGCGTAATGATCGAAACCGTTTTTGCACCCAAAACATTCAAACCGTTAATCAACGCGCCGGCAGATGTTACAATTGGTGTAGGAAATCCGTTTGCAATCGTTTCCTGATGCAGATTCACTTCAGACACGCAATGATATCCGCGACCCATACTCATAATCGCCACCAAACACGCATAACCCATCACATCAACATGCGCGTCAGACAATTCCAACGCACATTTTAAACTCATCGCATCCATCGCTTCCAACTCTTCTTTTGTCACTTTTTTCATTCGCATTCTGCTTGAATGAAAAGTGAAGCGTTCAGGTAAAATAGTTTCGCGCGCCTTGAATATTGCCGGAATTTCGGTTTCCATGGTTACGTTGCTCGATGGAACTATTTGTCCGATTCTGTATTTTTTCATTTTTATTTTCTATATTTTGGGCGTTCCCCGCTGGGACGGGTCGGGCTTTTCGTTTCAATCTTTAAAATGTTTTTAAGAAACATTTTAAAGGATTTTCACTTCAATCCCTAACGCTTTGTTGTTGTAATTAAATTTCTTTAACAGTATTTACAATTGTTCCAATATTTTCCACATAACATTCCACAACATCGCCGTCTTTCATCCATTCCTGCGGATTTCTACCAGCACCAACACCAGCTGGAGTTCCTGTTGCAATGATATCTCCAGGTTCTATGGTAAAAACCGTACTTAAATCTTCGATTAAATCATTAATATTAAACAACAAGAATTGCGTGTTAGAGTTCTGTTTTTCGATTCCGTTTAACTTTAAAGAAAGATTTAAGTTATGTGGATTTTCAATTTCGTCTTTCGTAACCAAGAACGGTCCCATTGGTGCAAACGTATCCTGTCCTTTTGATACAATCCATTGTCCTTCTCTGCGGCAATCACGCGCCGAAATATCATTGATGATCGTGTATCCAAATACATAATCCATGGCATTTTCTTTGGCAACATATTTACCTTTTTTACCAATTACAACGGCTAATTCCACTTCCCAATCTAACTGCTGCGTTAATTTGCTATTTAATAAAATGTTGGTATTTGGTCCGGTAACTGTTGTAGGAGGTTTTGAGAAAATAATTGGTTTTTGAGGCAATTTTCCTGTAGTATCCAACGTGCGAGCGCTTTCGGCAACGTGTTCGGTATAATTTAAACCAATACCAATGATGTTTTTACGAGGTTTTTCAATAGGAGCTAAAATTTCAACATCTTTCAACGAATAAGAAATGTTTTCGAAATCAACTTCGCGTGTGTCTTCAATTAAGTCATTGATTTCAGCAATCACTTCAAATCCCATATCAATTAGTTCCAACATATCGTTTGGTAACGGAAAATTCGAAATTCCACCAAAATCTTCCATGTCCACAACCATATTGTTGTGCATAAATCCTAATCGCGGTTCGCTGTCTTGTGTTTTGTATGTAAGTAGTTTCATTTTATTGTTTATATATTATTTTTTAAGTTTTGCAACCTGTATGTTTATAAAATCGGGTAAATAATTTGGCGTACAATTTTTTGCGACCATTTCGTCTTTAAAAAGCCCGGTGCGTTCGCCAAGAGCAATGCATCTTTTTCTGTATTCCTGTTGATAAACGCCGATTTGCGCTGCGGTAAAATTCATAGCCCATTGCACTTCGGGAACTTCGTTTTCGATTTCTTTTTCAATAACCGAAAGGAGTTCTTCTGTATTTGGCGGCGGTGTTTGACCAACCCATCGTAAACGAGCCTGATGATACCAAAATATACGTCTTTGCAGACTTGATTTGTTGTTTTTCCATGATTCCATCAATGCTACGGTTTTCTTGTCTTTAGCCAATTGATTCGCCATTAACCAATCAATAAGCTGCAGTTTTTCGTCTTCTAGGTGTTTGTTTATGTCTTGATCTAACTGATTGATTACTTCTTGCGAAAGCAACTTTTTATCCATTATCAAAATTGCCAATTGTCGTGCAAAATACGATCCGGTTGACCATAATTCCATTGCCAATTCATGATCTTTCTTAATATCTTTTGCAATAGTACGCAAATCGCCCAATTTGGTGTTTTCGGTAAGTTGATCGATTATATTTTTTGCTTTCGGCGATAGTTTCATCATGGGTAGATTTTTTGAAGCAAGAATTATTTATTCTTCTAAGATAGGAAATTTAATTTTTAATAATTGATAAATGTAATCTGTAGTAAAAAATGAAAAACAAAGTATTAATATGTTTGATGTTGCACGGAATATCCACTTCTTAGTTGAAAAATCTTGCCTTACAAATTTACTTATTAAAACAAATAATGCCATAATTAAAAACCAAATAGAAAAAAATATTGATAATTTTCCACGCACTATTGTTGTAACAAGATCATGAATCATTCCGCAAAATACAAAGGTTGCTACTAAGGAAATTGATGCAGGAACTACCTTTTTTAATGGTTTGTAAATTTTTATTCCTAAGTAATATCCAAAAATAGGATTCCAATAGTTCCAGAATAGTGCAAAATTTTTAGCGCCTAATGAACGATACAAATTGTTTCTAAGCGAATTTGAACTGCTCATTGACACACCGTTTCGTTTTTTTACATATTCTTGTAAGGTCATTTAATTATCAAGTCTTTTATTTGTTCGATTAGCTCAGATTGTTCAACAACTGTCATTGAAGTTATATCATTTGTGAAGAATACAGGGAAATTTGTACCATTCAAAATGTAACTTTCATTTGATTCACTATTAGGATTTACCCAACGGTCTGCACCAAAAATTAAATCTTTGCAATAATCACTAAAAAAGAAAATAGCAACAGGCTTAATTTTTAATATGGTTTCGTATGTTAGTTCAAGTTGTTCACGAATGAAATTATGGTCTGAATTTAATAATAAATCTCTATTGTCTTCACGAGCATAAAGCAAATTTATATGTGTGTAACCTTTACTTATTTTGTTTGCAAAAAACTCTAATGCTTTAAAATATTCTGGTGCGTTAGGAAGTTGATAAAAACTTCCGTACATCAAAGAATTTTCATCATTACTTTTTATAAAAGTATTGTCATCTGATGGATTGTAAGATGGATTGATACCAACGAATAGAATACTATCATTTACTCCGTCTGCTGAAAAAATAGGTTTTCTATTGATGATTTGAGTATTTATTTTTCCGTTGTATTTATTCCAAATTTCAGATAGTCTTTTTTCTATTCGTTCATTCTCGTTTAAGTCGAAAAACACAGATTCTTCAACAACATTGTCTTCTATGATTATTGTATCCTCTATATTATTTGTTTCTTGAACTTTTATTTCTTCTTGAATGTATCTAACATTTGTTGTTTTAGCTGTGTCTTTTTGTTGATTACGTTCGTAATATTTATAACCAAATATAGCTATTACAATAAGTGCTATTGGTCCAAAAATAATAGTGAAAAATCCTTCGGCAATTAGGAAAATACAAAATACAGCAAATATTAAGGAAGCAATTATTAGTAAAGCTATGTTCTTTTTAAAAAATCTTTTCTTTTTAAAGTCCTTGATGTTTTTTTCAAAATATTCTAATTGCGAGTGATTTGAGTCAATTGATTTTAAACGTATAAAAGTCTGATTGTATTTTTCTAACAATGCTTCATTATACTTATTTCTAATTTTTCCTTCTTCGGTATTATATTGCCATTTGTTGGTTTTGATTTGAATAGTTAATTCTGATAATAAATCAACAACTTGTTCTACATTATTGGGAATTTTAATAGAAGAAAGAGAATCAACATTTTGAAGTACGGCAGTATCAATTACAAGTAATTGTTCCTTTTGTCTTAATTTATCTTCAAGTCTAATTTGGGTTAATCTTTGTTGATGAAAATTATCCTCTTGTATTCTTTGTTGATTTAATTTTTGTTGTCGTCTGCTTTCAGCTCTTCGATAAGGTGTTGCGTGTCCGTCTCCGAAAATGACATTACTAACCCATTTTCCCGTATTCTTTCCAAGTTCTCTTTCAAAAGATTTCCCAAATAAACTCATAAGTTATTTTCAATTTGATTCCCACCATCATCCTCATAAACTTTTTCCTGATACAAGCCTAAACCTTCAATAACAGGTAAATCGTTAAATGAAAATAAGCAAGCGTCTTCGGTTTCCGAAAGGTTGTGATGTTCGTGCCAAGCCCAACTTGGAACACAGAAAATATCGCGCTCTTTCCAATCAAAACGTTTTCCGTTAATGATAGAATATCCTTTACCTTTTGCGCATTGATACACGAAAGATCCAGTATGTTTGTGTGCCTTTCCCTTAAAACCTTTTGGCAGTAATTGAATAGAAGCTCCCATGGTTTGCATTACATGACCACCTGTTAGCGGATTGCTGTACTGCATAATAATTCCATCAAAACTATTTACATCATTCACTTTTTCGGCTTCTAAAAGGGCAGGGTAAACGGTTCTCCAAGAATATTTAAACAACGGAGAATATGGTTTGTTCCATTCTTTATCAGGAGGAATCAACCCTGTACCACTATACGTCATTGGCGACTGATTTAACGGAGCGGTTAATTCTTGCTTGCCATCGTAAACCGCATAATCGTTCGCTTCCAAGGCATTTACCAACGGAATGTCTAAACCGTCTTGCCAAATGCAGGTTTTTCCACCTTCTTCTACGCCATGTTCATGCCATGTTGAGTTTGGTGTGATGACAAAATCGTTAACTTCTAACATAATTTTATTACCATCGACAACCGTGTAGCCTTTTTCGCCTTCCATAATAAAACGCAATGCTGATGCCTTGTGGCGATGAGCGGATGTGCTTTCGCCCGGGCGTGTAACCTGAATGCCGGTGTACAACCAACCTACGGCTGCCGAAACATCTTTGCGGTTATCGTTTACCAAATAAACCACACGGCGACCGGCTTGCTCGGGTGTAACTAATTCAGAAGATTTTAAAACCAAATGTCTTAAATCTTCGTATTTCCAAAGCATTGGGATTGATTTACTTTTTGGCTCCCAAGGTTCAATATCGTTGGCAACCGTCCATAAAGCGCCGGCACCTAATGTTTCTAATTCTTTGTAATAAGCTTGCAATTCGGGTGAATCCTGAACTCGAGCTCTTCCTAATTGATCGTCTGAATGGTTTTCGTTCATGGTTTTTTATTTTATTTTCCAACTCCTAACTCCGACAGAGTTCAAAACTCTGTCGGAGTTAGAGTGTTAATTATTCGATTATCAAACTGTTTATTTCACTTAAATTTTGTTCTTGATCATGATATTGGATAAAATTTTCAAGATCACCGTAATATTCTATTACTTCTTGTCTTTTTAGTTTTGTTGGTCTATCGGATAGTATTGTGCCATAAGAACTCCAAGGATAATTGTTTATGTTCGCAGTAAAACCATGAAAGACAGGGTTGTTATGAATATAAAAAATCAAATTTTGAAAATATTTCTCTGATTCTATCAACTTTCGCTCAAACGGTCTTTCAAACAAACTGCCAGTTCGGTTGAATTTTTTGTTTACAGCTTGCGTGTAAGCATTGAACAAATAGCCAAATTGGTTTGAAGGGTTAAAATCTTTTGGTTTTTCAATGGTTGAGTATTCTAATTTTTCAAAATCAATTTCACTATCAGTTTTTATATACACCAACACATGAAAATGGTTTTTAAGCAAGCACCAAGCAAAAGTATCAGCAATAGGCGAAATATATTTGTCATACAGTCGTAAGAAATGATAATAACTTTCATTATCAAAAAATACATCAATACCATTGTTACCACGATTGTAAATGTGGTAATAACGTCCTTTTGCAAGTGGTATTGGTTTGTATGATTTCATGCTGTTTTTTCTCCAACTCCGACAGAGTTCAAAACTTTTAGTTTATTTTTATTATTCACTCTAACTCCGACAGAGTTCAAAACTCTGTCGGAGTTAAATTAATTAAATTACATTTTATTCTTTCGAATGATCTACAAACGTAATTTTTCGGGTAGGAGCAACGTTTACTCGTAAATCAAAAATATCAAAGCGGTTGTAATGCCCTAAAATATCGTGCATTTGTTTTGGTTGGATACATTTTGATAAATCAATATCAGCATACACAATTCCTTCTTCATCAATTAAAGGCTCACCAATTACGGCTCCGTTTGGACCGATAAACCCAGAAAAAGCACTGTTTTTTCGATCTAATAATTCATCTATATTAGGAACATCGTTTCGCAAAGCATCTTTAATTTCCTGTGAAATGGTTGAACATGAAACAATGGTAAACAATTTTCCTTCAAACGAATGCGCGGCAGCACGAATTTTAATCGCTTCTGCCATATTGTAATCGGGTGGGGCAACCGGTAACGAAATATAATTGGCAATGTGGATCAATTCGCCTTGAGAAAGTAACGTAAATCGAGCCAATGTGTTGGTGTTTTCGCCACAAGCTAAAGTTCCAACCGGACCAACTTCGGTATCATATACTTTTAACGAAGATCCATCGCCACTTGTCCAAGTTAGTTTTTCTGCCCATGTTGGCACTAATTTTCGGTGCTTTCCTATTACATTTCCGTTATTGTCAATAATTAAATTGGTGTTGTAAATTTCTCCATAACTATCGCCACGTTCGTTAATTCCAATGACAATATTCATATCGAAATCTTTTGCTGCTTTGTACAGTTTCAGCATAGCTGTATCGTTAACAGCAACCGAGTTTTTATACAATTCTTCGTACCATTTGCTGCCTTGAACGGGTGTCATAATCCAGTTCCAATAAGGATATCCGGCAATGAAAACTTCAGGAAATGCGATTAATTTAGCTCCGTTTTCATGTGCTTCTTTTATGAATGAAATGGCTTTATCAATTGTTTTTTCTACATTTAAAAAAACAGGTGCGGTTTGAACCGTTGCTGCTTTAAATTTTTTAAATTCCATAATAATATTGTATTAAGATTGGAGTATTAAGTATTAAGACATCTGGAAACTTATTTATCTTGTAATAACATTTTCTTTATAAGCACAATTTGACCTAAATGATAATAACTGTGTTCGATCATTGCTTCGATGTTTCTATGATAAGTTCCATATTTTTCATCAACAAAAACCGAATTTAATTTATCATCGTTCATTGCTTCAACTTTTCGAGCAAATTCTTCAGCATCATTCCAAAATCGATTTAAAAACAAATTCCATTGTTCTTGAGATTCAACCGGAGGAAAATCAAAACTAAATTGATCTTTTATATCTAACGTTCCTCCATTAAAAACATTCAGTACTCCTGAAACATAATAATGTATATGTTGCGCTAAAACGGCAATGGTGTTTAACGAATCTATTTTCTTGGTAGCAATTTTCCAATTTAATCCAGCCAACTGATCTTTAAAATTGGTATTGGCGATCCAGGTTCCGTTGAGGATTACTTCACGAAACCGATTAGCTATTTGAAGAGATTGACTCATGTTCAATTAATGATTTTAAATTTTTCTACGATTTTCTCTTAAGATTTCAATCCAATTATTTGTTTCAGATATTAATTCAGATTTGTTCTTTTCCGTTTTGAGGGAAATTGGATATACAGACATGTTTATTAGACGAGAAGCTGAACAAGTTGAATAAGAGTAAAAATATTTTTTCTTTTTAATTTCATTAAGATAAAAAATATATCTTCCTTTTTCTCTCGGAATTGTGAAACAACAATTTGTGTAACCATTCTCGTCAGTAACTGTACCTCTAATTATTTTATCCTTTTTTTCTCCTTTAAGAACTTCAATAACTTTAATTTTATAATTTTCACCTGTTTTTACAACATCTCCAATAATTACAAAATCACTATATTTATAACTCCTCTCGTCAAAATGTCTTAAATCCGATTGACCACAGTCACAAGCGAAAAGTCTTGATGTACTTATGAATAAAAGTAATGTAATAAAAACAGAAATTCTTTTCATAGTTTACAATTGATATTTCTCAATTTTCGCTTTCACTTCGTCATTAAAAGCTTCGGCTTTAATTGTTTTTCTATCTTCGGCAATGGCAACATTTACCAAGGTAACTTCGCCTTCTAAAACTGTTTTTTCTTGCTGATTGATAAATTGAAAACCGCAAATTACCGATGAACTTTTTAATTCTTTAACCCATAATTTTTTGGTTAGAATTTCGCCAATTCGGGCCGCATTTTTAAACTGAACCTTTAAATCAACCGTAGGAATTCCGTTGGTTTCATGGATTTTAGAAAAAGGTCGGTCTAATGCTTCGTCAAACCAATCTTCAACCAAATCGTTCAGCATTTCTAAAAAACGTGGATAAAAAACAATTCCTGCAAAATCGGTATGTCTAAAACGTATTTGTTCTTCTTTTATAAAATAACTCATTATATGTGTCTTAATACTTAAATCTAAAATCTTATATTACTTCAACTTAAAACGCTGAATTTTACCTGTTTCGGTTTTGGGCAACTGGTCAAGAAAATTAATAACCCGCGGATATTTATACGGAGCTGCATTTTCTTTAAACCAGTTTTGAATGTTTTTAGCCAATTCTGTTGATGCATTTGCCTGATTTTTTAAAACGATATTAGCACAAACCAACATGCCGCGTTCTTCGTCTGGCAAGCCAACAACTGCACATTCTAAAATTTCGTCATGAGTAAGTAGCACACTTTCAACTTCAATTGCAGCGATATTGTAGCCCGATGAAATAATCATATCGTCGCCACGCGCCACAAACCAAAAATAACCATCTTGATCCTGCTTAAAAATATCGCCTGTGATATTCCAACCGTTTTCAACATATTCCTGTTGCTTTTCAGGTCGGTTTAAATATTTACAGCCGGTAATTCCACGAACAGCCAATCTGCCTGGAGTATTATGTGGAACATCGTTTCCGTTTTTGTCGATGATTTTCGCTTCGTAACCAGTAATGGCAATTCCGGTTGATCCCGGTTTCATATTTTCTTGGTTCGATGAGATAAAAATATGAAGCATTTCGGTAGCGCCAATTCCATCGATAATTTTTAAACCGGTTGCATTGTACCAATCTTCCCAAATTTTTAATGGAAGTGTTTCACCTGCCGAAATACATCTTCGTAAACTCGACAAATCATAATCTTTAGATTTCTCCGTAAGAATACGCCAAGCTGTGGGAGCCGTAAAACAAATGGTAATTTTTTCGTTCTGAATGACTTCTAAAAGTACATCCGGACTTGGTTTTTCTATCAAAAAAGAACTCGCTCCAAAATACATCGGAAACAAAACCAAACCGCCCAAACCAAAAGTAAATCCAATTGGCGGACTGCCTGTAAAAATATCATTTTCGGTAGGTTGTAACGAATAATTTGGGAACGCTTCACAAATATTCAGAATATCTTTATGATAATGCGCCGTCATTTTAGGATTTCCGGTTGTGCCCGAAGTAAAACCTATTATCGCAACATCATCTGCTTTAGTGTTATAATTTTGAAACGTTTTTGGTTTCGATTGCATTAATTCATCAATAGAACCATTTCTGTAAAAAGAAACCGATTTTAAAAAGTCTGATTTTACCAGATTCATTTCATCTGCCAACGAACTATCACAAATTACATGCGAAATTTCTGCACAATCAATCAACGTTTTTAATTCTTTTGATCGAAGTAAAGGCATGGTTGCAACTACAATTCCACCGACTTTTAGAACGGCAAACCAGCACGCAACCATCATAGGGTTGTTACACGAGCGTAACAAAACACGATTGCCGGGCTGCAAACCTAAATCATCAACCAAAACATGCGCAATCTGATTTGCTTTTTCAAACAAATCGTTATACGTCCATGTTTCGCCAAATGTTTTTAAACATACGTTTGAACCTTTTGCGTTGGTAATGTGATCGTCTAAAAGACGCTCCACACAATTCAAATTTTCAGGTCTTTGGAATTGTGATAAATCCAAGAAAGCATATTTAGGATGTAAGTCCAAACTCGGTAAGCTGTTTTGCGCGAAATTGTCTTTCATATTTTTATAATGTCTTAACTCTGACAGAGTTTCAAACTCTGTCAGAGTTGTAAAAGGTTTATTTTTTATTACTTTTTGGTTTTAAAGCCTTCTTCATACGTTCGGTTTGTTTTCTTTCAGAAATTGTTGAACTGTACAAATTTTCTATTCCTTTTTGATATTGATTCGGAATATCTGCAATAGTAATTTGTTCGTAAGCTTGGGCTTTTCTAACAAAATAAGGATCTAACAACAACGGTTTTCCAAGAGCAACTAGGTCGGCTTTTCCACTTAAAATAATCGTGTTGATTTGATCGATATCTGTAATAGTTCCCGTGGTAATCGTTGGAATATCAGCAGAATTTCTAACCATATCAGAGAACGGAACCTGCCACATTCTGCCAGTTTTAGGGTTTTGATTTTCAACTGTATTTCCTGTTGATACATTAATGATATCGGCACCTGCTTTTTTAAATTCCGAAGTTATAAAAAGAACATCTTCTTGCGAAATGCCATTTTCAGCCCAATCAGTAGCCGAAATGCGGACAGATATTGGTTTTTCTGATGGGAAATTTTCTCGAATGGCATTAAAAACCTGTAACGGAAAACGCAAACGGTTTTCTACAGATCCGCCAAAATCATCTGTTCTATTATTGGTTAAAGGAGATAAGAATGATGCCAATAAAAAGCCGTGATGTGCTTGTAATTCAATCATATCAAAGCCTGCTTTTTCTGCATTTTTAGCAGCATTAGCAAACTGATTGATTACATTTTGCATATCATTTGCAGTCATTTCTTTTGGAGCGGCCATTTTATCATTAAACGCAATTGCAGATGCCGAAAGTAATTCCCAAGCATTATCGATTGGTTCGTTTGTACCTTCCCAAGGTTTTTTAACAGCACCTTTTCTACCTGAATGTCCTAATTGAATTCCGATTTTTGTTGCCGTATGTTCATGAACAAAATCAGTAATCTTTTTCCACTCAACAACTTGTTCTTCATTATAAATTCCTGCACAACCCAACGTAATTCTTCCGTTGGCATCAACCGCTGTCATTTCGGTCATTATCAAACCTAAACCGCCAATTGCACGTGAAGTATAATGCTGAAAATGCCAGTTATTTACTAAACCGTTGTTTGCTGAATACTGCCCCATAGAACTCATCACAATTCTGTTAGAAAGTTCTAAACCACGCAATTTATAGGTAGAAAAAGCGGCTGCGTTTGTGTTGTTATTATGTTGTTGGTTGAATTCTTGTAATACTTTGTCGGTGTATGATTGATCTCTTAATTTAAGATTTTCATAGGTAACTTTTTTAGATCGAGTCATACATCCGAATGAAAACTGATAGAAGGGATATTTTTCGTATCGATTCATATTTTCAAACCATTCCAACGAAACCGATGCAGCGTATTGAATCATTTCAACCGGATTTTTTCTAGTTTTCTCGTATTGCTGAAACGTATTTTGAACGTTATCCGGATTTGCCATCAACGCATCGAACAAACCAATAGCGCAATCCATTGCCAGTTTTGTACCCGAACCTATTGAAAAATGTGCAGTTGCTTTGGCATCGCCCAATAAAACAATGTTGTTATGATACCAGTTTTTGTTGGTTACGTGCGGAAACTGTCGCCAATGCGATTTGTTAGTAATCAATGGATGTCCGTCCAATTCGTCTTTAAATATTTCGGAAAGTTTAGCTACGGTATCCGTTTCATTTTCCACTTCAAACTGCAGGTTTTTCCAAGTTTCATCGGTACATTCAAAAATCCACGTGCTCATTCCTTCTTCATATTGATAGGTGTGTGCAACTATGATTCCGTAAGGTGTTGTTCTAAAAAAATAGGTAAAAGCATCTAACGGTTTGGTAGATCCCATCCATACAAATCGGTTTGATTTTAACTGGATATTCGTACCAAATTCGTTTTGAAACTGGGTACGGATTCCGCTTCCAATTCCATCTGCAGCAACAATAATATCTGAATCGTTAAACTGCGAAAGATCATCAATGTTTTGTTCAAAATGTAATTTTACACCTTCTTCTTCGCAACGCTGATGCAGTAATTTAAGCAAGGTTTTACGCGAACAACCGCAAAATCCGTTACCGGCAATGCTTACTTCTTGTCCGTCACGAGCCACAATAATATCGTCCCAATAGGCAAATTTGCTGCGAATTAGTTCGTAAGACTGCATGTCGCGTTTTAAAAATTCGCCCAAAGTTTCATCGGAAAATACTACACCAAAACCAAAACTGTCTTCTGGTTTGTTGCGTTCGTACACGTTAATTTCCCAATAGGGCATTGCTTTTTTGGTTAAGATTGAAAAATAGAGTCCGCCCGGACCACCGCCTATAACCGTTATTTTCATAGATTTCGTTTTATTGAGAAAGTTTCGCCCAGTTTGCTGTAATTAGATCCGGCTAAACGGGCAACAGGTTGGTATTTGTCTAAATTTATTCGGTAATTTTCCAGAAGAATGTCGTCGGAAATGTGTATCATGAGTACTTTACCAATAACTACACATGCACCGCCATTTTTATGATCTTCCAGAAAATAATGATGCACCATTTCGCATTCAAAATGGGCTTTTGCTTCGGCAACTCGTTTAGGTTTAATCAATTCGCAAGAGATAGGCGTAAGGTTTGCCAGCTGAAATTCATCAACAGCATTTTCTACCGCGTTAGACGTAGTGTTCATTTCTACCACCACCTCTTCGGTAACCAAATTCACGGCGAACTGTTTGTTTGCCAAAACATTGTTTAAGGTATCTTTATTTTTATCGCCTGTACGAACGGTTGAAAACATCACATGTGGCGGATCTTCGCCCACAACATTAAAGAACGAGAAAGGAGCAAGATTGTTAATTCCGTTTTCATCAACAGTAGAAATCCAGCCAATTGGGCGCGGAATTACCAAACCTGTCAATAATTTATATAAAACACCAGAATCGGTATCTTTTACAGAAATTTGCATAAAAAAATGTAGTTTACACAAATAACGTAAAAAATATTTATAATGCTGATTTTTTTTAGATATTAATGAGTTATTTTACGGTGTATGTATAGTGATTTCTTTTGATTATTTATAGAAGTTTTGCAAGATCAGCCGGGTTTTGACGATTATCCCAAAATGCAGTAATGAAAATTTTAGAATCGGTTATTTTATAGTAAATGCTAAAATTTCCCATAGCTGCTTCTCGGGTGTCTAAATGGTTTGTAAGTTTTCCTGCATACGGATTTTTTAAGATCAGTTCAATACGTTTCTTAATAAGCTGTATGAGTTTTTCGGCATAAAGAGTCGATTGATTTCGAATGATCCAATATTTTAAGATTTCACGACGTTGCTTAATTGCAGTTTCAGTCCAAATTACAGACCTTTTAGCCATTCTAAATCCATTTTATCTAATTCTTCTTGAGAAACAATGCGGTTATTCTTTATATCGTCTTCACTCATGTTCAACATTAATAACTGATCTTCTGAAAGTTGTATGGCATCGTTTTCAACAGAACTTTTACTGATTAATTTATAAAGCGCATTTAGATATTCTTTATTAGATATTGTAAGTAATTTATCTATAATATTATTTCTGATGTTATCGGCTGTATCCATAATCGAATAATTTATAACAAAGGTTGTAAATTTATTTCAAAGTTCAAAATTGCATAAAATCAATTACTTAACGGTGTACGTATAGTGATTTCGTTTAGCGATATGAAAATATCCCAATGCAAAATTTGATTGATTTGTTTGGTTTACGATGTTTCCTTTTATGGTTCCCATTGGACTTGAAAACGGATTACCGCTTTCGTTTGCAATAGACAATAATTTTGACAAATACTGATAATATTGCTTGCTGATTGAGGTTAGGGAATGATTCAACGCATCGCCCGGTTTTAAATCTTCTTTATCAAAAAAATATAAATCGTTCATGATGTTTCCGTTTGTGAATTGATCGTCGGTTACACCAAAATAATTATCAACAGGCGAAATCATTTGTACCAGATAATAGTTTTCTTCGTTGGCATTATCCTGAAAATTAAATGCGATTTCATACGAATCTCCACCAAAACCGCCGTCGTCTTTTTGATCTACATTCAAAATTTCTGGCGATGCTAATAGGGTAGAATTTGCTGTATAGGTTTCGTTATTGTACACAACGGTTAACTCGTAATTTCCGCCAATTTCGGGTTGAAAAAGCTCATTGGTGAAATCACCGTTTCCAATACTTGCAAACTGATAAACCGTATTGCTGTCCGTATCTTTAATAGAAACTTCGGCATTATTGACCGTTGGAAAAACTCCCGAATAAAAATCGGTTGTGGTAGAAAGATGTATTTTGTTGTAATAGCTTTCGTCTGCAAAAAGATTTCCTTCAATAACCAAACGCGGTATGTTTTTATCAAAATCAAGCGTAATATCTTCTTCGCAGCTCACAAAAAGCAAACTGCAAACAGTAGCGAATATGTAAAGTAACTTTTTCATGTTAAAATTTAAAATTATAGGTAACACTTGGCACAATTCCAAAAATAGACAGTTTGGTGGTTTCGGTCATAGTATTAGAATCTTCAACTGATCTAAAACTAATCGACGCTGCGTTTTTACGATTATACACGTTGTAAATTCCAAAAACCCATTCGCTTTGCCATTTGCGGTTCTCGTTTTTAGTTGGCGTGTAGGTTGCCGAAATATCTAAATGGTGAAAAGCCGGCATGCTGTAATTGTTTCGTTTGTTGTAGTTTGGTACCTGCACGCCTAAAAATTCGTATTTTCCGTCGGGATAGGTTACTGGTCTTCCTGATTGCAGAGTAAAACTTGCGTTGAAATTCCATTTTTTACTGAAATCATACGTAGCAACAATTGATAAATCGTGTAAACGATCGTGCGGGGTTCTATACCATTCGCCGTTGTTAATACCGGTTTCTTGCGGCGTTCTACCAGGCGTTTGCTGCATACTTTTTGCAATGGTGTAGGCAACCCAACCTGTTAATTTTCCTTCGTTTTTTCTGAATAAAAATTCCAAACCGTAAGCCTCGGTTTTTCCATTTAAAAGAACTTGCTCAATGGCACGGTTTCCTATTAAATCGGCACCATCAATATAATCCAAACGATTTTTACCTAATTTAAAGTACGATTCAATTTCTAACGAATATTTATTGTCACTTAAGTTTTGAAAATATCCAACGGCATACTGATCCACAATTTGCGGTTTTACATACGGTCCGCTTGGTTCCCAAATATCTAACGGAGTTGCCGATGTGGTGTTTGAAATTAAATGAACATACTGTGCCATGCGGTTGTAGCTCATTTTCACCGATTGATCGTCGGTTAATTTCACTGAAACAGCCACACGCGGTTCAAAATTATCAAATTGGCTTATGCTTTTGTTTTTACCGTAATATTTTGTGCCGATCGGGACTGCTTTTTCATACGTATCGGTTTGCTGATTGTAAACCACCGGATTATTGTTCTCATACAAATTGATGTTTTCTTCGCCCAAACGGTTAAACATACTGTATCGTAAGCCGTAATTTACCGATAAAAACGAATTAATTTCTTGTTCGGCTTCTATAAAAATGGCATTTTCCCAAGCATATTTATGCGGAATTTGAAACGGATTTACCTGCGAATCAGGTTTGCTAGGCTCCATCGTGCCCGGATTGAAATTATAGTACAAACTGCTGATTCCGTATTTTAAAGAAAATTCATCGTTGATCTGATGATTGATTTTATAATTGAAATCATAGTTTTTAATGCCAGAATCCCAACTGAAACCAACAAAGTTTAATGTCAATCCATAATAATAATCAGAATATCTTACCGAAGCTTCGCTGTTTATTTTTGATGAATATTTGCTGTTCCAAGTTAAATTGGCAACGGTGTTTCCGAATTTATTATCAAAACTATCATTGAATTTAAAAATATCTCTTCCAAAATATCCGGTAAAGTACAACTGATTTTTATCGTTCATTAAATAACTCCACTTGGTATTTAAATCGTAAAAATAAGCCGAACTTTTAATATCTGTAAGCTTTAAAAACAAATGCGCATACGATGCACGACCTGCAAACAAATACGATAATTTATCTTTAATAACAGGACCTTCAACCATTAATCTGCTCGATAAAAGTCCTATTCCTCCAGTCGCTTTATGATCTTTGTAATCGCCTTCTTTCTGATTGATTTCTAAAACTGATGAACCACGACCGCCGTATCGAGCAGGAATTCCGCCTTTGTACAGTTTGATATTGCTAACGGCATCGTTATTAAAAACCGAGAAAAATCCGTATAAATGCGAAGACCCGTAAACCGAAGTTTGATCTAACAACAATAAATTTTGATCGGATCCGCCACCGCGAACGTTAAAGCCCAATGTTCCTTCGCCCGAATTTACAACTCCCGGCAATAACAAAATAGTTTTTAAAATATCGGTTTCACCCAAAACCACCGGAGCTTTTTTAATTTCGGCAGCGGTAAGCTTATTAACGCTCATTTCGGGTTTGCGAATATTGATTTTGTTCGATGTTGTGATAACGATTTCATCTAAAGAATTATCGTCGGGCTGCAAAGAAATATTCTGAACCACATCTTTTGTAAGATCGATTTTTTGCGAAACGTATTCAAATCCTTCCACATAAACCGAAAGTTGATAAGTTCCGCTTGCTGCCATTAATGAATAATTTCCAGAATCATCGGTCTGTAAAACTTGTTCTTGATCATCTAAAGTAATGGTTACGCTTGTTAATGCCAAAGGCGTATTGTTTTTAGCTTGCGTTATTTTGCCTGACAATTTTTGCGGTTTTTGAGCAAAAGAAAAACTAGAAACCAGCAATGATAATACTACGAGTGTCTTTTTCATAAAGTTTTTAAAATGTATGGCACTATAAAGATAGCCATTTGGGTTGAACTAATTCTTTAGCTAAATGAGCCCAGTTGTATTCTTGATAATTATTTTTGTTCATCCACACAAATTTATCAATTTCATTTGCTATCACCGGTTCAAAAAAGTAGGGCAGATGTAACCAATAAACGTAACCATGTACCATTGTATTGTGTTCGTTTACGGCTTTTGTTTGGTGCGATCCTAAAAAAGTTAACTGCTGAGGTTGAATTTCTAAACCAATTTCTTCTTTAGCTTCACGAATTATGGTTTCGATATCATTTTCATCCTCTTGAATTTTACCACCGGTTAACTGATAAAATTCTGAATTTTTCTTACAAACCAAAAGCAGTTCTTTGTTAGGATTGATAATGGCAACCGATGCTATATGTAAGGTTTTCATGGTGATATAACTGATTTGACATCATAAAAAAACCGTCGTGAATTCGACGGTTTTTGTGTATGTAAATTATGAATTATCCTAATTTAGAAACAATTGCATTTAACGTTGCAGACGGACGCATAGCTTTTGATGTTAAATCAAAATCTGGTTGGTAATAACCTTTAATTTCTTGGGCTTTACCTTGTGATCCTATCAATTCTTCGTTAATTTTAGCTTCGTTAGCTGTCATTTCTTGTGAAATTGGAGCGAATAAAGCTGCTAAATCTGCATCTTTTGTTTGCGCTGCCAAAGCTTCTGCCCAATACATTGCCAAGTAAAAATGAGAACCACGGTTATCGATTGTTCCTAATTTTCTTCCCGGAGATTTATCTGTAGCCAAGAATTTTTCTGTAGCAACATCTAAAGCATCTGCTAAAACTAATGCTTTCGGGTTGTTTTGTGTTTGCGATAAATGCTCTAAAGAAGCTCCCAACGCTAAAAATTCACCTAACGAATCCCAACGTAAATAACCTTCTTCAATAAATTGCTCGATATGTTTTGGAGCCGATCCACCTGCACCGGTTTCAAACAATCCGCCACCGTTCATTAAAGGAACAATTGACAACATTTTAGCCGATGTTCCTACTTCTAAAATAGGGAACAAATCGGTTAAGTAATCACGTAAAACGTTTCCTGAAACAGAAATAGTGTCTTCGCCTTTACGAATTCTGTCTAAAGAAAATTTACAAGCATCAACCGGAGCCAAAATGCGAATATCTAATCCTGTAGTATCAAAATCTGGTAAATATTTGTTTACTTTTTTAATGATTTCTCTGTCGTGCGCACGGTTTTCATCTAACCAGAAAACTGCCGGAGTTGCAGATAAACGTGCACGGTTTACCGCCAACTTAACCCAGTCTTGAATAGGTGCGTCTTTAGTTTGGCACATACGGAAAATATCGCCTATGGCAACTTGCTGCTCCATAAATACATTTCCTTCAGCATCAACAATACGAATAGTTCCTTCTGCATCTGCTTGGAATGTTTTATCGTGCGAACCGTATTCTTCTGCTTTTTGAGCCATTAATCCAACGTTAGGAACAGATCCCATTGTTTTAGGATCTAATGCGCCGTTTGCTTTACAATCATCGATAACCACCGTGTAAATTCCTGCGTAAGATCTATCTGGAATCAATGCAAATGTATCTTGCTGTTTACCTTCTTTATTCCACATTTGACCCGAAGTACGAATCATTGCCGGCATAGAAGCATCGACAATAACATCAGATGGTACATGTAAATTGGTAATTCCTTTGTCAGAATTTACCATTGCCAAAGCCGGTCCGTTTGCAATTGCAGCATCAATCGCCGCTTTAACGTCAGCTTCTTGAGCGTTTCCTGCAATTTTACTGTATAATTCGCCTAATCCGTTGTTTGGATTGATGTTTAATTCGTTGAATAAATCTGCAAATTTTGTAAAAACGTCTTTAAAATATACTTCAACAATAGCTCCGAAAATAATAGGATCCGAAACTTTCATCATTGTCGCTTTTAAGTGCGCAGACAATAATACACCTGCCGCTTTAGCCTCTGCAATTACATCCGCAACAAAGCCTTTCAACGCAGTAATGCTTAATACAGATGAATCGATAACTTCGCCTGCTTTTAATGGCGATAAACCTTTTAACTCTTTTACAGAACCGTTTGTTCCAACAAATTCTATTTTAAATTGAGAAGCATTTTCAACAGTAACAGATTTTTCTGTTCCGTAGAAATCTCCACTTTTCATGTGAGCTACTTTTGTTTTAGAATCTGCAGACCAAGCTCCCATGGAATGCGGGTTTGCTTTAGCATAATTCTTAACAGCTTTTGGAGCACGACGGTCAGAATTTCCTTCACGTAAAACAGGGTTTACCGCTGATCCCAATACTTTTGCATAAGCAGCTTTTATTGCTTTTTCGTCGTCGTTTGTTGGATCTGCAGGATAATTTGGTACTGCAAAACCATGTGCCTGCAATTCTGAAATAGCAGCGGTTAACTGCGGAATTGAAGCTGAAATATTTGGCAATTTAATGATGTTAGCTTCAGGTGTTTTTGCTAATTCACCTAATTCTGCCAAAGCATCACCAATTTTTTGATTTTCTTTTAAGAATTCAGGAAAGTTTGCTAAAATTCTTCCTGCCAACGAAATATCGCGTGTTTCCATTTCGATACCGGCTGGTGCAGTAAAAGCTTTAACAATAGGTAAAAATGAATAAGTTGCCAACATTGGCGCTTCATCTGTTAATGTGTAGATAATCTTAGATTTTGACATTATGATAAGATTTATTAAAATCGGAATTAAAATTTGCTTACAAATATAATAAATACACTTTTATTTTTTGGTGTGTTAACCGATAATGATGTAAGAATTAGTAATTTGATAATTCGGTAGTAGCACTATTGCAGAACTAATAAAATAATTGTTTAAAAAAGTATATTTAGCACAAATGTGAGTATTGTATAAAACAAAAAAGGTTGTTCGTTTAGAACAACCTTTTTATCAATAGTAATTTTTTAACTTTCTACCACTTTACCTTTAATGTATAAAGCTACGCTTCCACCAGGTACGTTTGTTGCATTTGATTCAACCGTAATAGTCTTAGAAATAGGACCTGGGTTCATGTTGTATCTTACTTCAATTTTGTCAGATTTTCCTGGCATAATTGGCTCTTTTGGCGGAGCAGGTACTGTACAACCACAAGAAGAACGCGCCGCAGTAATTACTAAAGGCTCATCTCCTGTATTTGTGAACTCAAAAGTTCTTACACCACTATCAACACCTTTAACAACAGTACCGTAATCGATCGTGTTGTTTTCAGCTTTAAACTCAATTTTTGGACCAGTTTGTGCGTATGAAGCAGCTCCAACTAATGTCATCGCTACTATTCCTAAAAATTTTTTCATTGTTTCAATTAATTTTAATTATGTAAATTTAATTAGTTTCAAATGAAATCCAAACAATATTCATTTTTTTTGCATTTCGTTATGAAATTTTCAAAACCTGTGCCAAACTTAACAATTTTAAAATTAGTGAACTAAATTTTAAAGATTATTGTATTTTTGTTTTTTTATCACACGATTTAAACAGTAAAATATATGACAATTCCTGCACAGTTTGATGCAAAACAAGTTGAAGCCAAGTGGTACGACTATTGGATGAAAAACAACTATTTTCGTTCAACACCAGATCATAGAACTCCTTATACTATTGTAATTCCACCACCAAACGTCACGGGGGTTTTACACATGGGGCACATGCTGAACAACACCATTCAGGATGTCTTGATTCGTCGTGCACGTTTAAAAGGTTTCAATGCTTGCTGGGTTCCGGGAACAGATCACGCGTCTATTGCTACCGAAGCTAAAGTTGTTGCCAAATTAAAGGCAGAAGGAATTAATAAAAACGATTTATCGCGTGAAGAATTTTTAAAACACGCTTGGGAATGGACCGATAAATATGGTGGAACTATTTTAGAGCAGTTAAAAAAACTAGGCGCTTCATGCGATTGGGAACGTACAAAGTTTACAATGGACGATGAATTGTCTGCTGCAGTTATAAAATCGTTTGTTGATTTATATAATAAAGGAATGATTTATCGTGGTTACCGCATGGTTAACTGGGATCCGGAAGCAAAAACTACCTTGTCAGACGAAGAAGTAATTTACGAAGAACGCCAAGGGAAACTGTATCATTTAAAATATCAGATCGAAGATACAAACGATTTTATTACCATTGCTACCACGCGTCCCGAAACTATTTTGGGCGATTCTGCAATCTGTATCAACCCGAACGATGAACGTTACACACATTTACGTGGAAAAAATGCTATTGTGCCTATTGCAAACCGAGTAATTCCTATTATTTTCGACGAGTATGTTGATATGGAATTTGGTACAGGTTGTTTAAAAGTTACACCTGCGCACGATGTGAATGATAAAGAGTTGGGCGAGCGTCATAATTTAGAAATCATCGATATTTTTAACGATGATGCTACTATGAACGATTTAGGCTTACATTATAAAGGTAAAGATCGTTTTGTGGTTCGCGAAGAAATTTCTAAAGAATTAGAAACAATCGGTGCTTTAGAAAAAGTAGAGAATCACTTGAACAATGTTGGAACTTCTGAACGAACAAAAGCGGTAATCGAACCAAGATTATCAGATCAATGGTTTCTTAAAATGGACGATTTGATTAAACCTGCAATCAAAGCCGTTTTAGAAACCGAAGAAGTTAAACTGTATCCAAGCCGTTTCAACAATACGTACCGTCATTGGATGGAAAATATCCGCGATTGGAATATTTCGCGTCAGTTATGGTGGGGGCATCAAATTCCTGCATATTATTATGGTAGCGGGAAAGAAGATTTTGTGGTTGCCGAAACCATTGAAAAAGCTGTTGAATTGGCTCAGCAGAAAACCAATAACTTACAACTTACAGCTAAAGACTTGATACAAGATGCCGATGCTCTGGATACATGGTTTTCGTCTTGGTTATGGCCAATGTCGGTTTTTGATGGAATTGTGAATCCTGATAATGAAGAATTCAAATATTATTATCCAACAAATGATTTGGTTACCGGTCCGGATATTTTATTTTTCTGGATTGCCCGAATGATTATTGCAGGATACGAGTTTACAGGCGAAAAACCTTTTACAAACGTATATTTAACAGGAATTGTACGTGATAATCAACGCCGTAAAATGTCTAAATCGTTAGGGAATTCTCCTGATCCGTTAGATCTGATCGAGAAATTTGGAGCCGATGGTGTTCGTTGCGGATTGTTGTTGTCATCATCTGCAGGAAACGATATTTTGTTCGATGAAGAATTGTGCAATCAAGGAAGAGCGTTTACAAACAAAATCTGGAATGCCTTTAGATTGATTCAAGGTTGGGAAGTATCAGAAACGATTCCACAGCCCGAAGCATCAAAAGTTGCGGTAGCTTGGTACGAAGCCAAATTACAGAAAACCTTGGCTGAAATTGAAGATCATTTTGAAAAATACCGAATTTCTGATGCCTTAATGGCAATCTATAAATTGGTTTGGGACGATTTCTGTTCGTGGTTCTTGGAAATGATAAAACCGGGATATCAACAACCAATTGATGCTGTAACGTTTAAAGCGGCGACAGAAATGTTGGAAGCGAACTTAAAATTACTGCATCCGTACATGCCGTTTTTAACCGAAGAAATTTGGCAACATATCGCGGAGCGTTCAACAGAAGATGCGTTAATTGTATCAACTTGGCCGGAAATTAAATCGTTCGATCAGCAATTGATTACCGATTTTGATTTTGCAAGCGAAGTAATTGCTGGGATCAGAACCATTCGTAAAGACAAAAATATTTCGTTTAAAGAAACAATCGATTTAAAAGTGTTGAATAACGAAAACGCTTCTAAAACTTTTGATGCCGTTATTGAAAAATTAGGAAATGTTGCGAGTTTAGAATACGTGAACGAGCAGGTTTCAGGTGCGTTATCGTACCGTGTAAACTCAAACGAATATTTTATTCCAATTTCAGGTTCGGTAAATATCGAAGAAGAAGTTAAAAAGTTAGAAGAAGAATTAAAGTATTTACAAGGATTTTTACGTTCGGTACAAGGAAAATTATCAAACGAAAAATTCGTAAGCGGCGCACCGGAACAGGTAATTGCAAACGAGCGCAAAAAAGAAGCCGATGCTTTGTCTAAAATTGCAACTATTGAACATTCTTTAAAAGGATTGAAATAATCTCTCTTTTATATAACAAAAATCCTCTCAAATAAACTGCCCCCAAAAAGTAAAAACTATTTGGGGGCTTTTTTATTTGTTGTTCTTAATTACATAGGTATAAATCCAAGTTAGGGTAAAGGTTGGTATAAAATCCAATCCGGGTAAGGCTTCTTCAACAAAAGATATAATACCGCCAATTGTTCCTATTTTACCTTTATACATGGTTTTGAGTAATATTGCCGAGATTGGTGCCCAAATAACATCTGCAAATTCTCCTAGAAACGGAATTGCAAACGAAAGTGTTCCAATAAAATCAAACAATAAGCCTAAAAACAGTAATCGATATTTATTTTTATCGGTAACATTTGTTTCTGGCTGAACTACAATTTCATTCATTTTAAATAATTTAACTATTTAATAGTTAGCAAAGTATGTGCCAATTATTTAGTGACATACTCCTGAAAAAACTTTTCGAATTTCTTCACTTTAGGCGAAATAACCATGGCACAATATGATTTTTCCGGATTATTGTTAAAATAATTTTGATGATAATTTTCTGCGAAATAAAATGTTGTAGCTTCGGTTACTTTTGTAACAACACGTTTTTCAAAGATATTTTCTTCATTTAATGTTTTTACAAATAGTTCCGCTTGTTCTTTTTGATCTTTTGTCGTGTAAAAAATTTCGCTTCTGTACTGCGTTCCAACATCACTTCCTTGTCGGTTTAATGTAGTAGGATCGTGTGTTGCAAAAAAAACTTCTAACAATTCCTGATAGCTTACTATCTTATTATCAAAAATAATTTCAATAGCTTCAGCATGATCTGTTAACCCAGTACAAACATCTTCATAAGTCGGATTTTCGGTTTTTCCGCCGATATATCCTGGTTTTACTTCTTTTACTCCGTTAATTTTCTGAAAAATGGCTTCAGAACACCAAAAACATCCATTCGCAAAAATGGCAGTTTCATTTTTATTTGAATCCATACGGTTAGATTAGTTTTGTTTTAATGATTAAATTTAAAATTACGATTAAAAAAAGTGCCATTTATATTATTTAACTAAAAGTTTAAGTAAATTCGTTTTGTAAATTTACAAGTATGATTAAAGCTGAAAATATAAGTAAACAATTTAATGGTTTAGAAGTTTTAAAGAATGTTTCTTTAGAAATTAAAAAAGGTGAAATTGTTGCCATTGTTGGATCGTCTGGTGCCGGTAAAACAACTTTACTGCAAATTTTAGGAGTTTTAGATGACCCCGAAAAGAATACAAACGCCAAACTAACCATAAATGATACCGATGTTTTAAGTTTGAAGGATCAGCAATTAGCTGCATTTAGAAATAAAAATTTAGGTTTTATTTTTCAGTTTCATCAGTTATTGCCAGAGTTTACCGCTTTGGAAAATGTTTGTATTCCCGCATTTATTTTAGGAAAATCAAAAACCGAAGCCGAAAAAGATGCGAAAGAACTTTTAGATTATTTGGGGTTAAGCCACAGAATAAATCATTTTCCGTCGGAATTATCTGGTGGAGAACAACAACGCGTTGCAGTTGCCAGAGCTTTAATTAATAAGCCTTCGGTAATTTTTGCCGATGAACCTTCGGGAAATTTAGATACCAATTCAGCAGAAAATTTACATGAATTATTCTTTAAACTGCGCGATAATTTCGGACAAACGTTTGTAATTGTTACGCATAACGAAGAATTGGCGAATTTGGCAGATCGAAAATTAGTAATGAGCGATGGTAAATTTATCGTTTAACTTTAATAAATTATAGTGGTAGAAAATTTTATAGACAATATAATTAAAAACAATAAGGTTTTTGTAATTGAATTTAAAGACGAAATTGCGATATCGCAATCATTGTTGTTTAAAGACGATGCAGGAAACCCGGTAAATGTTGTTTGTTTTTGGTCCAACAGGCAAACAGCTGCAAAATGTTGTATTGATGATTGGCAGAATTACAAACCACAAGAAATTTGTATTGCTACATTTATTGAAGATTATTTGGTAAATGTTTACAATGAAAGCTTTATTGCTGGTTTAGATTTCAATGAAAAAATGGAAGGGATAGAAGCAGATCCGTTAGATTTGATATTAGAATTGGTAAAATCGCTTAAGAAAAATAAGATCAATTTAGAATTTGAATATTTCAAGAATTTAACCGATTTAGAAAATCAGATTCAAAAATTACTATAAAACAACAATCACACAATAATACATCAACTAAATTAGCAGAAATATTTTTTATGAAAAAACTTACTTTATTTGCTTTTATGCTGGGCGGTTTTTTATCGCAGGCTCAAAATAATTTAACTATAGAAGAAGCTACATTAGGTGCTCAAAGAGGTTTTGGTACAAAAGCAATTTACGGTGCGCAGTGGCGTACAAATAGCGAACTTACGTATATCGATGCTACTTACAAAGCGTTGGTTTCTAAGAAAACAGATAAATCAACTGTTGAAAATTTTGTTACTACTGCCGATTTAGAAAATGCTATTGCAGCAGCTACCAACGAAAAAGTATCATTAAGAACCATCCCTTTTGATTATCATTGGGAAAACGATAAAGAATTTGCTTTTACTTATCAAGGCGAAAACGATAAATACTTTGTAATTTATAACGTTGAAACTAAAAAGGTTTCTAAGACTATTAAATTCAATGCTTCATCGGCAGAAGAAGTCATTGCTCCGAACAAAAATTATATTGCATATCTAAATCAAAACAATGTAGAAATTGTTTTGAGTAATGGGGAAGTAATTAAGGTTACAAACGATCCGGATCATGTGATTAACGGAAGCAGTAATACCCACAGAAATGAATTTGGTATTGATCGCGGAATGTGGATCAGCCCAGACAGCAAGAAAATTCTGTTCTATAAAAAAGACGAACGTATGGTGGAAGACTATCCGTTGGTTGATTTTGGAGCAAGAATTGCCGAAGAAAAACCAATCAAATATCCAATGGCAGGCTTGAAATCAGAAGAGGTTTCATTACATGTTTACGATATCGATACAAAAACTACAACTCCGTTAAATATAGAAGGTGATAAAGAACAGTTTTTAACAATGCCAACTTGGTCGCCAAATAGCGAATCGGTTTATGTTGGGGTGTTAAATCGTGGTCAAAATCATTTAAAATTGCAAAGATACACGGCTGCTACCGGTAAATTAGACAAGCAATTGTTCGAAGAAAAAAGCAAAACCTATGTAGAGCCTAACACACCTTTAAAGTTTTTAAACGATAAAGAATTCATCTATGTATCAGAAAAAGACGGTTACCGCCAAATGTATCGTTATAACACAAGCGGTAAGCAGTTAAACAGTTATGTGTATAAAGACGTTCTTTTTAAAGGTTTTGTAGATGTTTCGCCAAAAGAAATTTACTACATGGGTACCGCAAATAAGGGTATGGATAAATTACTGTATAAGGTAGATTTAAAATCAGGAAAAACCATTCCGGTTACAAAAACATCTGCAACGTATTCGGTAGAAATGAATAAAGATAAAACGTGGTACTATTCGCAATACACCAATTTTACTACGCCTAACAACGTTTCTTTGAATGCGGTTAACGGAAAATCGACTATTGAACTGTTGAATGCGCCAAACCCGTACGAAGGTAAAACCGTGTTGCCTAAAGTAGAAATGGTTACCATTAAAGCTGCCGACGGAAAAACGAATTTGAACGGAAGAATTCTGTACCCTGCAAATTTTAACGAGAACGAGAAATATCCGGTGATGGTTTACGTTTACGGTGGACCTCATGCGCAATTGGTTTCTAACCGATTTGGCGGTGGTGCCGGCGGATTTGACTATTACATGGCGCAGCAAGGTTTTGTGGTGTTTACGTTAGATAACAGAGGAAGTGAAAACCGCGGACGTGATTTTGAACACGTAATTCACAGAGAATTGGGTCAGAATGAAATGGCAGATCAAATGAAAGGTGTGGAGTTTTTAAAAACGAAAAAGTTTGTAGATGCTGATAAAATCGGAGTTTACGGATGGTCTTTCGGTGGATTTATGACCACAAGTTTAATGCTGAATTATCCTGATACTTTTAAAGTAGGTGTTGCCGGCGGACCAGTTATCGATTGGAAATGGTACGAAGTAATGTATGGCGAAAGATATATGGATACTCCAGAAGAAAATCCAGAAGGTTACGAAAAAACATCAACCTTAAATAAAGTAAAAAATTTAAAAGGAAGATTGTTGATGATTCACGGCGCACAAGATCCGGTTGTTGTGCAACAGCACAGTATGGAATTCATTGAAAAATGTATTAAAGAAGGCAAACAGGTAGATTACTTTTTGTACCCAACCCACGAACACAACGTTTTAGGTAGAGACAGAGTACATTTAAATGCGAAAATTGCCGATTACTTTATGACGCACTTAAAAAAATAACCTTAAAATGCATCAGCAATGGTGCATTTTTTATTTCTGAAACTAAATGGAATCAATCTATAATTTTAAAGCGAAAACATTACAGGGAAAAGAAATCGATTTTTCCGATTTTAAAAACAAAACGCTCTTAATTGTAAACACCGCCAGCAAATGTGGTTTTACTCCGCAGTACGAAGGTTTGGAAAAGTTGTATCAGCAATATAAAGATCAAGGTTTGGTGATTTTGGCATTTCCGTGCAATCAGTTTAATAATCAGGAACCCGGAGATTCTGCATCAATAAAAAATAATTGTCTGATTAATTACGGCGTTTCATTTCCTGTTTTTGAGAAGGTTGATGTGAACGGAAAAAACGCGCATCCGCTGTTTAAATTCTTAAAAAAACAATTGCCGGGTTTTATTACAAATTCAATTAAATGGAACTTTACAAAGTTTTTAATTGATAATGAGGGAATTCCCATAAAACGTTTTGCACCTTTTACCACACCCGAAAAAATTAACACTTACATTGTTAAAAATAACATTTTATAAAGAGCAAGTAACCAATAAAAAGACCTATATTTGCTAACCTTTAAAACAGAAAACACTACATAAATAGCCAAAAAAATTATCTAAAAGAACAAGTAAATTTAATTTAAGATAATTGTTATGTTAGTTTTATATCCCGGTGAAAATTTTGTTGAATTAAATCTCGGAGTCAAAAAAAGATTGCGTTATGCGGTTTCAAACTTCGGACGTTTAATAAGTTATAAAGAGCATTTTACCGATGGTACTTTGCTTAAACCAAATGTTACCAACAATTTACGAATTTTCAGGCATAAAGTTGCTAAAGAATGCGGTACAGGTTATGCTCACAAACATGTAATGCTTTCGCGCGCGGTTGCAGAAGCTTTTGTAAATAAACCTTGCGACGAGCATAATTTTGTTATTCATTTAGATTTTGATAATTTAAACGATCATTATACCAATTTAAAATGGGTTACCGAACCGGAAAAGTACGCACACCAGCGTATTAACCCGAATGTTAAGGAAGGGCACGTGAAGCGTATCGAAAAGAAACGTTTGTCACAAAAAGGAATGAAGTTAGATTCTACGCAGGTTATGCGTATTAAACGAATGATTTTTGATCCGCAGCGAAAAACCAGAATGAAAATAATTGCCAAACAGTTTGGTATTAGCGAAATGCAACTGTATAGAATAAAAACGGGCGAAAATTGGGCAAGTGTACCAACACCTAACTTTAAAGTAAAAGAAGAAAAATAAGCAGTAATTTACTGCTTATTTTATTTTTCCTTTTAAATCAACTTGTAATTTGTAGATGATAGCTTCTTTATTTTTAGCATCATCTGTATCTTCACATAGGGCAAAAGTTACATTCTTTTTATTTTGTTCAAGAACGGTAATTCCTTCAAACTTATTGGTATCGCTAATTTTTTCGGTGAAAAGCAATTTCATCTTTTTTAAATCAATCGCACCAAAAAGACTTCCTTTTATGGCTCCGTCATTATAAGTCGATGTTTCGTCTTCTGCAGTCGCAATAAAATATAGCGTATTGTTAATTACGGTTGCATCAGAAAATCCGCTTTGAACGTTATTTATTTTAGGCAGATCAAACTCAAAAAAGTAAATATTGAAATCATCGATTAAGTTTTTTCCCTGCACAACATAAATATAGTTTGGATTTTTTGGTCCGTTGCCTCGATTTATAAAAAGCCAATCTTCGTTGTAAGTAGTAACCGCTTCAATATTAAAATCATCGGTAGTTAATTCAGAAAAGCTCTTCATTTCGTCATAAAGTCCCGTTAAATCTAATTTTGTAGAGTATTTAGAGAATTTATTAACCATGAAACCTACGTTTCTGTTTTCTTTTGATCCCGATCCAAATGCATACCAGGTATTGTCAACAGTTGCAAATGATTCCAAATCGTATTTTTCAGATTTCGGCATATTGTCAGTAATCAACTCCCCATCTAAAGAATATTTCGCCAGCGAATCATTCGTTACAAAATAATGATACAGCGCATTTCCGTTATCAGAAACCAGCTGAATTTCGTTATTTTGATATCCAATGCCCGATGCGGCTACAATTCCCGCGATTTTTAACCACGAGGTAAGCAAATATTTTTTCATTGCTAAAATTTTATTGACTAATTTAGAGAAAAAGTATAATATGAAACGCAATTATTTTAAAGTTCCCGAAAATTTAAACTTAAAAGAAATTCCAACAAAATACAATACCGGTTTAGATCCAATCAGTTTAAAAAAGGAAATTAAAAAGTACAGTAAAAAGATCGCCGAACTACAGGATATGATGTACGCCGACGACCGATATTCGGTTTTAATATGTTTTCAGGGAATGGATACAGCCGGAAAAGACAGTATGGTTCGTGAAGTTTTTAAAGGATTTAATCCGCGTGGGGTGGTTGTTGAAAGTTTTAAAACGCCATCGTACAAAGAATTACAGCACGATTTTATGTGGAGGCATTATACCAAATTACCCGAAAAAGGAAAGTTTACCATATTTAACCGAACGCAATACGAAAATGTTTTGATTACGCGCGTGCATCCGGAATATTTAATGAATGAACGAAATCCGGATATTGATATAGATAATTTAACCGATGATTTTTGGAATAACCGTATGCAGCGAATGGTTCAGTTTGAAAAATTTTGGGCAGAAAACGGCGTGATTATTTTAAAATTCTATTTGCATTTAAGTAAAGACGAACAGAAAAACCGTTTGTTAAAACGTATTGACAAGCCAAAACACCAATGGAAATTTTCTCCGGGCGATTTAACTGAACGTGGCTTTTGGGAGAAATACCAGTTTTGTTACGAAGAAATTTTAAAGAATAGCAGTCATAAAAAAGGTGAGTGGTTCATAATTCCAAGTGATGATAAAGATGTAAGCCGATTAATTGTGGCAAAAATTATTTATGATACCTTGAAAAAGTATAAAGATATTTCGTATCCAAAACCTGAACCAGAAGTTTTAGAACATATTTCGAAATATAAGCAGCAGTTGTTGAAAGACTAAAAAAAGGGATTGTTTTAAAAAATCCCTTTTTTTATTTTTTCTTACGTTTTTCATCTCGTTTACGTTCAACTGCACGGTTTCTTGGTGCCGATTTTCTTGGTGTTCGTTTACCAGGACCACCTAAATTTACCTTTTTGTTTTTATCTTTTTTCTCATGAAAAGCCTCACCGCGTTCGGTATCAATTTTACGCTTGTTGGTTTTCATTTTAACTTTGTCTTTTTCAAACTCTAAACGCTGTTCTGCAATAACCACATGGCTAGGAATGTCCATCAAAGGAATTTCATAATCCATTAAAGCTTCAATATCAAAATGTGTTTCTTCTTCTTTCGGACTAATAAAGCTAACGGCAGCACCTTCTTTATCGGCACGCCCTGTTCTACCAATACGGTGAATGTATTGTTCAGGAATTTCGGGCATTTGCAGGTTAAAAACATGGGTAATATCGGTAATATCCAAACCACGCGCCATAACATCGGTTGTAACCAAACCACGCAATTCGCCGTTTTGAAACAATTCCATGGTGTTTAAACGGTAATTTTGAGTTTTGTTAGAATGAATCACGCCGAACTGACCAGGAAATTCTTCATCGATATGTTCCAAAACATAATCTGCCAAGCGTTTGTTGTTCACAAATAATAAAACTCGGGTTGTGGTTTCGTCATTCGTTAAAATATCCTTTAAAATATTTAATTTGGTAAGAAAATTAGGAACAACATAAGCCGTTTGCTTAATTTTTTCTAACGGAGTTCCCGATGGTGCCAACGAAACTTCTTCAGGAAAATTAAAATAATCATCTAAGATTTCATCAACTTCCTCGGTCATTGTTGCAGAAAAAAGAATGTTCTGCTTTTTATCCTTCATCATTGAAAGAATCGCGGTTAACTGTGTACGGAAACCTAAATTTAGTATTTCATCAAACTCATCAATAACCAATTTCTGCAAATTATCAAAACGCAAAATATTATCTAAAGCCAAATCCATTACTCTACCGGGAGTTCCCACCAAAATATCAATCCCTTCGTAAACCGATGTTTTTTGAGTGTTGATATTAACGCCACCGTAAATTCCTAAAGTGCGAATAGACATGTATTTTGTCAGTTTTTCAACTTCTTCTACCACCTGAACTACCAATTCTCGGGTAGGTAGCAAAATAGCCACACGAGGCGCATCGGTGGGTTGAAATTTCCATTGTTTTAAAATTGGTAACAGATAGGCAAATGTTTTTCCTGTTCCGGTTTGAGCGATTCCCATAACATCTTTACCAGACAATATGATATTGAAAGATTTTTCCTGAATTGGAGTAGGAGTGGTGAAACCTAAATCGTCTATTGCTTTTTGTAAAGATTTTGGTAGATTGAATTGCTCAAAAGTTGCCATAAAAAATATTTTGGGCAAAGATAAGCATTCTAAAAAAGAAATGTAGAATTAAAAATTAAATGATTTTTTTAATTACTCGAAGTTTGTGTGTATGGCGACCACTATCGATATTCAGAATTCCTAAATGATCTAAACGGTCAATACGAACTTTTCCGTGTGCATGGATAATGTAGTTGTTTTCCATGATGATGCCCACGTGAATGATGTTTCCTTCTTCATTATCGAAAAAAGCTAAATCACCAACTTCGCTTTCTTCTATAAAACTTAAAGCTTCGCCGATTTTTGCTTGTTGCGATGCATCGCGCGGAATGTAGTATCCGTTTAAACGATAAACCATTTGCGTAAAACCCGAACAATCTATACCGAAAGGCGTTTTGCCACCCCATAAATAAGGAGCGTTTAAGTACAAAAAAGCAGTTTGTAAAAGATTTGTTTTTGGTTGAATACCGGTAATCATGGTTCCATCGAACGTTAATTCTTGCGAATTGATATCGGCAAACGTCAGGTAAGATAAATCGCTTCCTAACGAAACAGGAATTAAAGTATTCTTTCCTGTTAAATAATCAATTAAATCGGCACAATAGAATTTTGCACTTTCCTGTATCTTTTTATATTGATCTTCGGTAATTTCTGTAAATTGCTTGTTGTCTATCCAGCCTTCGTACATATCGGCAGCCAAGGAAATTCTAGACCATTTTTCTTTTTTTTCTAAAATTGTAAACGTTTCTCCAAAAAGAACCTGTGTAACTAATTCACTTCGGTCTGAAGGTTCAAACCGCAAGGGAACAATAGCTAAATTACAAAGTGCATACATATTTTGAAATCTAAAAAAAGAGATGAGAAGGTTTTAAATTCCTTCTCATCTTTATAAAAAATTTTACAGAATTAAATTTTTTCGATAACGATTGCCGAAGCACCACCACCACCATTACAGATAGCAGCCGCACCAATTTTACCGTTATTTTGTTCTAAAACGTTAAGCAACGTTACAACAACGCGCGCACCAGAACAACCAAGTGGGTGACCTAAAGATACCGCACCACCATTAACATTGATTTTAGCAGGATCTAACTTTAGAAGGTTTGTATTAGCAATACCAACAACAGAAAAAGCCTCGTTGAATTCAAAGAAATCAACATCGTTAATAGAAACACCTGCTTTGTCTAATGCTTTTGGTAATGCTTTTGCCGGTGCTGTTGTAAACCATTTTGGTTCTTGCGCAGCATCTGCAAATCCTTTAATGTATGCTAAAGGTTTTAAACCTAATTCGTTTGCTTTTTCTTCGCTCATTAAAATTACGGCAGCAGCTCCATCATTAATTGTTGATGCGTTTGCAGCAGTAACTGTTCCGTCTTTTGTAAAAGCAGGATTTAATACCGGAATTTTATCTAATTTTACGTTAGTATATTCTTCATCTTTAGTAACCATGATTGGATCACCTTTACGTTGAGGAACAGCAACAGGAACAACTTCTGCAGCAAATTTACCTGCATCCCAAGCAGCAGCAGATTTTTTGTATGAATTGATTGCAAACTCATCTTGTTGTTCTCTTGTAATATTATGTTCAGTTGCAGTAGCATCGGCATAAACACCCATTGCCTGATTTTCGTAAGCATCGCTTAATCCATCTTTTTGCATACCGTCTGTAAACGCAGTTCCGCCAAACTTAACACCTGTTCTAAGATTAGCGTAATGTGGAATCATACTCATGTTTTCCATTCCTCCGGCTACAACAATTTCAGCATCGCCGTTAGCAATAGCTTGTGCACCTTGCATAATTGCTTTCATACCAGAAGCGCACACTTTATTTACCGTAGTACAAGCAACATTGTTAGATAAACCTGCTAATAATGCAGCTTGACGAGCAGGAGCCTGACCTACACCAGCCTGAACTACATTCCCCATTAAAACTTCGTCAACTTTATTTGGATCTAAATTGATTTTTTCTAATGCACCTTTAATCGCTGCTGCACCTAATTTTGGAGCAGAAACTGTAGATAATGCGCCCATAAAACTTCCTATTGGAGTTCTTGCAGCAGATACAATTACTACTTTCTTATTCATAAAATAATATATGTTTAGTTTAGTGCGAATTTACTAAAATATTATTGTTTTTTACAACAAAATTTTATAATTGAATTGTATTGGTATGAATAGGTTAAATTAATGTAAAAAAAACTGTGTTTTTATATGGTTGATTATTAATGTTATAGTGATTTTGTACAGTTTGTTTAATAAAAAAATCAAATAAACACTTGCAAAATCTTAAATCTGGTTATACATTTGCAACCGCATAACTAATTAAAATGTTAGTTTAGTAGGAGAGGTGCCGGAGTGGTAACGGAGCAGATTGCTAATCTGTCGACGGGTAACTGTCGCCAGGGTTCGAGTCCCTGTCTCTCCGCTTTTCGGGGTGTAGCGTAGCCCGGTTATCGCGCCTGCTTTGGGAGCAGGAGGCCGCAGGTTCGAATCCTGCCACCCCGACAAATTAAGCCTTGCGCTTAGGTTCGGCCCAATAGCTCAGCTGGATAGAGCAACTGCCTTCTAAGCAGTAGGTCTCAGGTTCGAATCCTGATTGGGTCACAATAATGACCATTCAAAAGTAATTTAGACTCGATAGCTCAGTTGGTAGAGCACAACACTTTTAATGTTGGGGTCCTGGGTTCGAGCCCCAGTCGGGTCACATAGTAAAGGCTGTGTGGAGGAATTGGTAGACTCGCCATCTTGAGGGGGTGGTGTCATCAAGACGTGTCAGTTCGAATCTGATCACAGTTACTTTTAAAATATTGATATTATTGACTCGATAGCTCAGTTGGTAGAGCACAACACTTTTAATGTTGGGGTCCTGGGTTCGAGCCCCAGTCGGGTCACTTGTAGGGATAAATCTTTTTTTAGATTTATCCCTTTTTTACTTTCTTTCAATTCATTGGTTTTACTGAAGATAAGCGAAACAGTCGAATTAATTTTATGAGTTCGATGTCGCTCTCCGTCAAAAATCAGATTTTCAGGGAATATCGAACTTATTATCTGACGTTTTTGTTCTATTGTCCCATATTTGTAGAGGTTTCCCATATTCCCAATCTTGCTTAACTCACTTTTTAAAAGTTTGGCTATTTCGTTATTTCGGTACGAAAGAAGTGAAAGATCAAACTCCAATCGTTCTATTTTTGCGTGGGTATCTTTTTTGATGAAAACATAGTCGTCATTATCCAAAGTTCCGTCCACTTTTTGAATCAGCGCTTTCTGAATTCGTTTGTTTAATTCCTCTATTAGAGATAAGATCTGTTTGCGTTCCAAATTCTGCTGCTTTCCCTGACTGATATATTCATTGACAATCATTTCAGAAAAGAGTTCAGCCATTCCGGCTTTTGGCAGCATGTTTTGTAATTGCTGTTCAAATATTTCATTAGCATTTTCCGCACGAAAACGTGTGCCACAAGAGCTGGAGCAATGATAGTAGTAGTAATATTTGCCCATTTTACATTTAGAGTCACTACCGATAAGCATTCGGTCACACTTCGGACATTGTAAAAACCCGCGAAGCGGCAAGCTGTCCATTGAAACTATTTTAGGTTTAGTGGTATTACGCTTTCTTCCGTCAAGTATATCCTGAACTTCACTAAATTCACTTTCACTAATTAACTGCTCATGCTGTCCTCTTACAAAATAGGATTCTTCATCTTTAAAGGCAGGAATGAATATTTTGCCACAGTAAAGAGGATTTCGTAACGCAACCCAAAAATTGTTCTTGCTAAAGCGTGGTCTTTGCTTAGACTTCTCTCTGACCATTTTCCATATTTGTTCGGTATTGAAGTTGTTCTCGAGGATCTGTTCAAAAGCCCATCGAAGTAGAGGGGCTTCTTCAGTATGCAGTGCAATATATTTCTTTTTATCCTCGTTAATCTTGTTCACGTAACTTATTTGGGAAAAGATTTTACCGATAAGCGAAAGTTGTTGCAACAGGTGGTAAACGGAGAAGTGAAACTTTGTACATCGCATATCAAATTACAAGACGGTAAAATCTTTTGGCTTCCGGTGTTTGAAATAGAAAAGGAAACGCACTGCCTGAAAGAAGAAGTTATTGCAGAAGCTTCGCTTTCATTGGAATATCCTTTGATTGTCAAGATTGGTAAATCCAGATATACGATAGGCACTCAGGAAGAGTTCCTATACAGAAGGCTGGCTATCCAGAAATCATTGGAGCGTGTGAAGGTTGGCTCAAAATATTGCAGGTCTGACAAAGGTCTCAGAAGTAAATTAAAGGCGACAGAAAAGCTCAAAAAGGCAGAAAGCAACTATGTAAACAACCGTCTGCACCTAATACAGTAAAAAGTTGATTGATTTATGTGTGGAACATCAGGTAGGAACATTAATATTGGTAGATCAGCAGGAAAAGGCAGCGATTGCCAAAACAGAAGGATTTGTTTTAAGGAATTGGAGCTATAACAATCTGGTGATAAAAATATAATATAAAGTTGACAGGGCAGGAATAGAACTTATTATAGGATAACAATATAATTACGAGGGTGCTTGTACACCTGTAGGGTGAGTTTGGTTGGCAACACTCACTAAATGCAACAGCATATACAACGCGTGGCTGACTTTTTTTTAAGATTGAAATCTGATTTTCTGAAAATAAAATAATCCAAATCAATATCTAAAATAGGGTTACGTATTAAGTTACTTTAAAGGGAAATGCTTACCGATCCTATTGGAGCTTGATTAATTCTATTTGTAAACAGGTGTTTGTTAAAACAAGTACCTGCTTGTTTTTTTTACAATCAATATAAAGGCTTTAATTCTTCTTAATTGCTTTGGGAATTCCTAAAAAGATTATAATTTATACATATAATTGACCAGAGTGGAATAATCGTATTATAAGTTAGAACAAGATGTTTTTAATTGATTAAAACTTTAGAATTGATATCTGTAGAATTAGATTAATGAAGTAAAAAAACAAAAAAAATATTTTTCGTTTTAACATTTTATTATACTTTTGCCCAAACTTATAAAAACACATTAATGAAACACAACTACACTACAAATAAAGTAGTTAAGACTACTTTAGATAATTCAAAATCCCTTTTAATAAAATCAAAATAAATATTGTTGTAAATGAAAAAGAGACTACTTTTTCTACTCTTTGGTATGTCTGCATTTAGCGGTTACAGCCAAAAAGTGGTATGGGAAAAAACAATCGGTGGCGAACATTCGGAATACCTTTTCGATATGGTTCCTACACTGGATTATGGCTTTTTGTTGGCAGGAAGTTCGCTATTCGTTATATTTATTTACAGATTATATTGCTGGTAAGTGCTTTTTCGTTTGCACAAACCAACACAGAGAATTACACTACCGAAACCATTTATCAAAACGGTAGAAATCCATCAGGATTTTACTTTGCTACAAACACTGATTTTGTAACCACTACTTATTATGATGGTTTGGGCCGCCCCATACAGCAGGTACAGCAGAATGCTTCACCGGTAGGCGACAAAAATATTGTAACCCATATAGAATATGAAAAAAATCTAGGACAAACCAAAAACTACCTGTCATTTACAACCGAGGGTAAGGAGGTTACTTCGTTTCCTGGAGGAGTGACCTCTACTTCTTACAATTCAAATTATACAACAGATGCAAAGCAATCTACGCATAATTATTACAATGCCATACATGGAGCGCCCAATCCATACAGTGAAAACCGTTTAGAGGCTTCACCCAATGCAAGAGTATTGGAAACCGGTGCTCCCGGTAATGACTGGATGATTAACAGTGCCGTTGCCGAAGCCGACCGCCATACAATTCGTTATAACTATACTTTTAACACTACAAACGAAGTTAAAAAGTATTTGGTAAATACCCAATGGAACAGTAGCCGTGAAGTTTTTACAAACACCATAGACGAAAACGGTTATTACCCTGCAAATACCTTAAAGAAAACCACCGTAAAAAATGAAAATTGGAAAGCGGATGACGGAGTAAACAATACTACCGAAGAATTTACGGGAGTTGACGGTAAAGTGTTGTTAAAACGTACCTATAACAACAACGAGGCACACGACACTTATTACGCTTATGATTTTTACGGAAACCTTGCCTATGTGGTTCCACCACTGGCGAACGGTTCTGTTGCTGTTACCAATTTAAATGAGCTTTGCTACCAGTATTTGTATGATGAAAAGAACCGTTTGGTAGAAAAAAAGCTGCCGCAAAAACAATGGGAGTATATCGTGTACGATAAAGCCGACCGTATCGTGATGACCGGACCGGCAAACAACCCGTTCGATACTTATGCAGAACCCGGCTGGATCATGACCAAATACGACAACCAAAGCCGCACCCTTTACACAGGCTTTTACAACGGGCACATGGTAAATTCCGAAAACCGCAAGGAAATAAAAGAATCTATTTATGCACAGGCAGATAATAACGAAACTAAAAGTACAAGTAATACAACCATAGATGGTGTTACAACACGCTATACCAATACCAAATTCCCTACGGCTTTTAACCTGCTTACGGTAAATTATTACGATGATTACCAGTTTCCGAGTGCACCATCGTCATTTCCTGCCGTACAGGGCGTAACAACGGTAGCAGCTGTAAAAGGCTTGGCAACCGGTAGTTGGACACGTGTGATAACTACCGATGACGAGCACAAAGCTAATGTTTCGCACACGCTGTACAACAACAAATACCAGCCAGTGCGTACCTATACCGCAAACTATCTGGGTGGTTATATACAAACCGACAATGTATTACCATTTCGCGGTATACCTACCCAAACCATAACCACAAATAAAAAAGATGCGGCGGCGGCAGTGCTAACAGTAACTAATAATTTTACCTATGATCTTAGAGAACGTTTAAGAACTCACAACCAACAAATAAACGGTGGATCGGCAAAACTGATAGCCGAGAATATTTACGACGAATTAGGTAAGCTAATAATTAAAAAAGTAGGCGGTACAAGTGCTGTGCCCTTGCAAGATATAGCCTACGGATATAATATTCGCGGCTGGCTTCGTAGTATTAACCAGATAGAAAATACCGTGGGACCATCTACCAACAAGCTCTTTAATTATACCGTAAACTACAATCAAACTTTTAATGAGGATACTTCGCAACCACAATACAACGGCAATATATCAAGTGTGGCATGGCGAACACTTACAGATAACCAGATAAAAGGGTACGGGTATGATTACGATCATTTAAACAGGCTAAACTATGCAAGTCACTTAACATCAACAGGTAATTACAGCTACAGAAATTATAACCGTGACGGACAGTATGCCGAAGATTTAACCTACGATAAAAACGGCAACATTTTAACACTGCAACGTTACGGCCAAGAAGAAAATGGTCAGCCTATACAGACAGACGATTTAACTTACGAATACACCGCTAACCAACTGCAAACCGTAACCGATGCTACCAATAACCCCGACGGTTTCAATGACGGCAATACAGTAGGACTAGATTATATATACGATACTTTTGGTAATTTAAAAGCCGATAGTAACAAAGAAATAGAAGATATAACCTATAACCATTTAAACCTGCCGGTAGAAATTACCTTTGCCACAGGAAAGATTACCTATACGTATGATGCTACAGGTACAAAAATTAAAAAAGTAGTAGAACCGGCTACCGGTGCAGCGCAGACTACAGATTATTTATTTGGTTTTGAATATGAAAACGGAGTGTTGCAGACCTTTCCGCATGCCGAAGGATATGTTAAAAATAATGGAGGCAATTATGTTTATCACTATATTTACAAAGACCATTTAGGCAACAATCGTTTAGTATATGCCGATTTAAATAACGACGGAACTATAAACCCTGCCACCGAAATTGTAGAAGAAAACAATTATTACCCGTTTGGTTTAAAACATCAGGGATACAACAATTTACCGGGCGATGGCTATAAATATAAGTTCTTAAACAAAGAATATGAAGACAGCTTTGCTTTAAACGTTACAGAGACTGATTTTAGACATTACGACAGCGCGTTAGGACGATTTAATGTTATGGATGTTTTGAGTGAGTTAGCACCTAATTTTACTCCTTACCGCTATGGTTTTAATAATCCGGTGTTTTGGAGTGATCCTTCGGGGTTATTCGAAAGCTATGATGCAGCCCAAAACTGGATAGACAGATGGGGATTATCGGGTGCAAGTATATCGTATAATCAAGATAAAGGTCTTTATGAAATTGAGAATAATGGTGTGTCTTTTTATCAGCGTGGAGTGGATATTATCAAAAGTATGTATTCATTAGATACAGGAATTACTATAGATATTATTAAAGGTGGTGCTTCTAACGGTGGTGGCGGGAAGAAATCAGGTATGGGAGCCAAGCTATCAGCTGATTTAACAAACTCTTATTCTAGTTCAGGTTTAAGACACGCTGTTAATTGGTGGAGCCGTAATATAAATTTGGGAATTTATGATTTTCTATATAACAACTCTGCTGTTACCGGTTATGGATCTGGGGAATACGGACCTTGGATACCTGATGCTTTTGGTGTATCGTTTAACGCATCAGCTTGGGGAAGTTCAGTAGGTTTTAGCATGGTACTAGATAATAAAGATAATTTTGACTGGTTTGTTTCATACTCAGGTGGTGCAGGTTACACCGGGGCAGGGTTTAGTGTAGGTGGTACTTTTGATTTATATAATAATAGTGATCCTACCAAAACTGTATTAAACGGAATACCTGGTTCAACTTATGATTTTAGTACAGGTTACGGTTTTATGGGAGGATATTCTACACCATTTGATCCAAAATCAAGACAATTTATTAACCGAGGCGTAGATAAGTACAGTTTTGGTATAGGAACAGGTGCAAGGGCTGGTGAAGGAAGAACTTATTCATCAGGTGAAATGTATCAAATGATTATTAATTATTTTAATTCGTTTAATAGATAAGCAATGAGATATAATATTTTATTTTCAACAGTTATAATTTCAACTTTACTCTCTTGCAGAACAGAAGAAGGTTGCAAAAAAATAGAAAATTCAATCAAAGAAGAAAATTACCATTTAGTTTTATCAGCGAAGCCGGAAAAAAATTCTGGCAACGGAACTTGGTTCTATGAGGTAAAAGGAAAGGATTTAGACAGCAATACAGATACAATTATTCATTTAGATAATTACAGATGGTACGAATCTTTTTATTATTTATGGGATAAGGGTGATACTTTGGTTAAAGCGAAAGGAAGCTTAATTACTGAAATTCATAAAAAGGATACAATTTACCACATGCAATGGGATTGTGAGGATCCAAAGTTAAATGGAATATCTACAAAGTTTTTCAAACCGCCTAAAGGAAATAACCATTAATTTTTAACGAATGAGATATAAGATTTTATTTTCAATGGCTATAATTTCTATCTTGTTTTCATGTAAAACGGAAGAAAGTTGTAAGGTAGAGGAAAATTATGTAAAAGAAGAAAATTACCATTTGGTTTTATCTGCCAAACCAGAAAAAACCTACGGTAAAGGAACTTGGTTTTACGAGTTAAAAGGAAAGAATTTAGACAGCAATACAGATACAATTATTCATTTAGATAATTATAGGTGGTATGATTTATTTATTTTTTTATGGGATAAGGGTGATTCCTTGGTTAAATTAAAAGGAAGCTTAATTACCGAAATTCATAAAAAAGATATTATTTATAATATCGAATGGGATTGTGACGATCCTAAAATAAATGGTGTCTCTTCAAAATTATCCAAGCCACCTAAAGGAAATAATAATTAATTTAGTAGTAAATGAAAAGATTATTAATATTAGCTATCCTTTCATTAAGTTTTTCGTGTAATAACTTAAATGTACAACGAAAAAATACAGAAAGAGATAAGGTTGAAGGCGAAAAGGTTTTAAATACCTATTTTGATAATTTAGCATCAAATAAGAGAGAGGACAATTTAAAATTGTTTAGTGAAGTTTTTTTTGAAAAAACACCGAAAGATACTTTTCTAAAACAAGATAGTATAGTAGGTTTAAAATTGGGTAAAATCATAGAAAGAAATCTATTAAAATGGGAAACCAATATCATCGAAGGTAGACGTGCGATATCTGAATATGTATTTATTTATGATGTGAAAAGGGAAAAATACAACACCAAAGAAACCTTCTATTTAATTAAAGAACCAACAGATTCAATCAGGATCCATACATATCAAGTAGAATCGGAAGGATTATTGGCAGAATAAGGAGAATATTCCAAAATTAGTACTAATTAAAAAAATAAATTTTATAGAAAATCCCTGTTCTTGCAGGGATTTTTTTATGGTTAAAATGTTTGGAGAATCTATTTTCCTTTTTACTATATCAGGTCTACTGTTGGAGTACCAAATGCTGTAAATCCGGATCATTTTTGATACGTTCCAGTTCACTTTCAATGATATTTACAATATCCCTCTTAATCTGTTTGTAATTAGCTTCGATTTCCTGTTTCATATTATCTATCCTGTTTCCCCCCCCCCCCCGATAACTATGGTTTTTCAAAATAAAAAATGTTAAAATTCTCACTGTTTTTTT
>NZ_FOVI01000022.1 GCF_900115115.1 Paenimyroides ummariense | reverse complement strand
AAGGCATTGTTAGCGTGCATGGACAACCCTACGCCAACAACAACCTTTAATTTACACGATAAAGATGCACAAGCATTGGCAGGAGAAGATCCGGCGGATTTTATTGTAAGATATTTCCCAAGTGAACAAAATGCAATAAATAATACCAACCCATTACCATATACATATATAAATGCTACAGAATGGGAACAGGTTATCTGGGTACGTGTAGAAAACAAAGATACAGGCTGTTTTAGTGTTGCTAGTTTCTCACTAAAAATCGAACAGGCAGTATATGCGTTTACACCGGCAAATACCGAATTCTGTGAAACAGATTATGTAAACGACGGTATTTCATTAATAGATTTAACCACTTTAAGTGCAGAGATTATTGGTACGCAGGTAATCCCGGCAGCCAATTTAACAGTAGAGTACCACCGTTGGGATGCAGCAGGAGCAATAGATTCAAAAAGAATTGCAACTCCAAACAATGCACAAGTATTCAACGGAGAAGTAATTATTGCAAAAGTAGTTAATATAGATACTGATCTATTATGTTTTGATGAAGTAAACATCACCATCCGTTTAAAGAACGCACCTGAAGTAAAACCATTAATAGACGGTTTTGTATGTTACGAATACCGTGACCAAATGAGGATAAGCAGTGGGCATTATCTTGATACAGGCGTAACAGGAACCGGATACACCTTTGTATGGACAATAGACGGGCAAGCTATACCACCGGGCGTAGCAGATATATTAGATGGCGGTAGCAGATTGTACGCAAAACGCGGCGGAACCTATACAGTTGTAGTAACAGGACCAAACGGATGTAGCACAACACGTACTGCACGAGTAGATGAGGCGCCAAGTATCACAATTGACGAGGTGAAGGTAACCGATAGCTTTGGTGATACCAATGCCATTGAAGTAATGGCTTACGCAGGACCGGGAGTGGTGTTAGAATACAAGTTGGACGAAGGTTCATGGCAAGATTCAAACATCTTCTTAGATGTAACAGCAGGTGAGCATACCGTTTACGTACGTATAGAAGGCGAACCTTGTATTGCAAGTAAAGTAATCACGGTGATGGATTACCCTAAATTCTTTACACCAAACAACGATGGTTACAACGATACATGGAACATCTGGTCGTTAAAGAACCAACCTGATACCAAGATCTATATCTTTGACCGTTTTGGAAAACTAATCAAACAGTTAAGCCCGGCAGGCGAAGGATGGGATGGAACTTTCAATGGGCAACCATTACCATCAACCGACTACTGGTTCAAAGCAGACTACATAGATCCAAAAACAGGATTAACAAAAGAAGTAAGAGGTCACTTCTCGTTAAAACGATAAACACCTGTTAGATAAAAACAACCAAAAAGAGGAAGCAAGTGCTTCCTCTTTAAATTTTGTAAGATTTTCATGAAATGAAACAATTAAAAAAAGCCTACTTTATAAGTAGACTTTTTAAAATTATGATAGCAAAACTAAAGTTCCTTACACTTGAATAACACCTAAATTAAACTGTTTTTCAATTGGTGCGTGGTTCGCTGCTTCAATTCCCATAGAAATCCATTTGCGGGTATCTAACGGATCAATAATAGCATCGGTCCATAAACGTGCTGCTGCATAATATGGCGATGTTTGTGCATCGTACTTCGCTTTTATTTTATCGAACAATTCTGCTTCTTTTTCCGGAGTTAGCTCCTCGCCTTTTGCTTTTAACGATGATGCTTCGATCTGCAATAAAACTTTTGCTGCCTGTGCACCGCCCATAACTGCTAATTCTGCACTTGGCCAAGCTAAAAAGAAACGAGGATCGTACGCTTTACCGCACATTGCATAATTTCCTGCACCATAAGAATTACCCATAATAACGGTAAATTTAGGCACCACAGAATTACTTACAGCGTTCACCATTTTGGCTCCGTCTTTAATGATACCGCCGTGTTCTGATTTAGACCCCACCATAAAGCCGGTAACATCTTGCAAGAAAACCAAAGGAATTTTCTTTTGATTACAGTTTGCAATGAAACGCGTTGCTTTATCGGCAGAATCAGAATAAATTACACCGCCAAACTGCATTTCGCTCGGTTTGGTTTTCGCTCCGGTAGTTTTCACCACTTTACGCTGATTGGCTACAATACCAACCGCCCAACCGTCAATGCGCGCATAACCGGTAATAATTGTTTGCCCGTAACCTGCTTTATATTCATCAAATTCAGAATCATCAACCAAACGTTTAATGATTTCCATAGTATCATATTGTTCGCCTCGAGATTTTGGTAGAATTCCGTAAATTTCGTTTGGATCTAACGCCGGTTTTTTAGTATCGATACGATTGTATCCTGCTTTATCAAAATCACCCATTTTACCAACAATGTTGCGAATGGTTTCTAAACAATCTTTATCATCTTTCGCTTTATAATCGGTAACACCAGAAATTTCGGTATGCGTTGTTGCTCCACCCAAGGTTTCATTATCAATAGATTCCCCAATTGCAGCCTTAACCAAGTAAGATCCTGCTAAAAAGATCGATCCTGTTTTATCAACAATCAACGCTTCATCGCTCATAATCGGCAAATAAGCTCCACCGGCAACACAACTGCCCATTACGGCTGCAATCTGGGTAATTCCCATAGACGACATAATGGCGTTGTTACGAAAAATACGTCCGAAGTTTTCTTTATCAGGGAAAATTTCATCTTGCATTGGAAGGTAAACTCCGGCAGAATCAACCAAATAAATAATAGGCAAGCGGTTTTTAATAGCGATTTCTTGCGCACGTAAATTCTTTTTTCCTGTAATTGGGAACCACGCACCGGCTTTCACTGTAGCATCGTTTGCTACCACAATAACCTGCTTTCCGTTAACGTAACCGATTTTTACCACAACACCACCCGATGGGCAACCGCCGTGTTCTTTATACATGCCTTCGCCTACGAAAGCACCGATTTCGATTGATTTTGAATCTTTATCGAACAAAAAATCAATACGCTCGCGAGCAGTCATTTTTCCTTGTTCGTGCAGTTTTGCAATTCTTTTTTCGCCACCGCCCAGTTTAACTTTGGCTAATTTTTGTTTTAATTCTGATAATAGTAATTTATTATGATCTTCGTTTTTATTGAAGTTTAAATCCATTTCCTGAAAAATTTCGTTAAGTTCTTTGAATTCTGCTAAAATACAAATATTCCTGCTAATTTACAGAAACCGCTTTTGAAAATATTTTGCATTAAAAAGTAAATTTAATGTTAAGTTAACATTAGAATATTACTTTCGCAGTGCGAAAAAATTAATAAACACATGTCATTAAATTCAATTTTTCAATTTTTAGTTCCAAAGGATAAAACGTTTTACCCTTTATTTGAACAAGCTGCCGGTAAAATTAAATTATTATCGGAAACATTGCACGAAGCGGTAAACTTACCTGCAAACGACAGAGAAAAATTATTACGTGAAGTAGAAGTATTAAAATCGGAAATCGAAGCGATTGCACAAACTACGCGTGTAGAATTAGGAAGAAACTTTATTACCCCTTTTGATAGAGAAGATATTAACAACTTAATGACTGCGGTTGATGAAATTGCCGATCATTTAAGTGATGCAGCATCGCGTATGCGTTTGTATCAAATTGAAAAAGTTACCAAACCGTTACGCAAACTTACCGAAGCTAATTTAGAAGCTTGTACGCAGGTAGCTCAAAGTTTACTTGATTTAAAGGATATGAAAAACCTTAAAGCAATTGCCGAAGGCTGTAAAGTTATTTTACGTTTAGAACGTAAAGCTGATAAAGTTTTTGATAAAGCGGTTGCCGATATTTTTGAAAACGAAACCAATATTATAGAAATTATCAAGTACAAAGAAGTAATGGATGCTTTGGAAACAGCTACCGACAGCTGTCGCCGCGTGGCAAATGTATTGGAAACAATTACTGTTAAATACGCATAATTTTTTAGAAGATAAATTTTTATGGAACTATTTGACTTATTTGCAAACCTTGATGTTAGCGGCGCCTGGTTATTACTTATTATTATAGTTTTAGCATTGGGGTTTGACTACATTAACGGTTTTCACGATGCAGCAAACTCTATTGCTACCATTGTAACAACACGTGTTTTAACTCCGTTTCAGGCTGTTTTATGGGCTGCTGCTTTTAACTTTGCCGCTTACTTTATATCGCTGTATATTATTGGTGAATTTAAAATTGGTAACACCATAGCAAAATCGGTTAACGAACAGTTTATTACACTCGAGGTTATTTTTGCCGGATTAATTGCCGCTATTCTTTGGAATTTGGCAACATGGAAACTAGGAATTCCTTCATCATCATCACACACATTAATTGGTGGTTTTATGGGTGCTGCTATTGCACACGCAGGCGGTATCAATGTAAACGGAGAAGATGTTATTGTTTACGCAAAAGTAATTCCTATCTTTTTGTTTATTTTCGGAGCTCCGTTTTTAGGAATGATACTAGCCTACTTTATAACCGTTGCTATTATGTGGATTTGTAGAAAAGCCAATCCGCACCGTGCAGAAAAATGGTTTAAACGTTTACAGTTGGTATCATCGGCATTATTCAGTTTAGGTCACGGTGGTAACGATGCACAAAAAGTAATGGGTATTATTGGTGCTGCCGTTATTAGCTTTCACATGGGCTTGCCAGATGGTTTGAATCCTTATTTAGAAATACCTAACGCAGACCGTTTTAGTTATTTTGTTGACCACTGGGGTTGGGTTCCATTAGCATCGTTCGTTTTTATTGGTTTAGGAACAATGAGCGGTGGTTGGAAAATCGTTAAAACAATGGGATCTAAAATCACAAAGGTAACTCCGCTTGAAGGTGTTGCTGCAGAAACAGCCGGAGCCGTTGCTTTATACGTTACTGAACACATGGGAATACCGGTTTCTACCACTCATACCATTACAGGATCTATTATTGGTGTAGGTATTACAAAACGTATATCGGCAGTTCGCTGGGGTGTAACAATCTCATTATTATGGGCATGGATTTTAACGATACCTGTATCTGCATTAGTTGCAATGGGCGTTTATCACCTAGTACATTTATTTATTTAAGATTGAATCATTACAAAATAAGAAAAGTCGTTCGTTTAGAGCGACTTTTTTGTTGTTTAGTATTTTTTGATTTGATTATAGTTACGAATTTTATAATTAGAATCATTCAATTTATTTTACAACGCTTGTCATTCCAGACTTGATCCGGACACGAGCTTGCGAACTGGCGAAGCAATCGCATATCTATTTTGATGAGAAGCTGAATCACGTTCAGCTTGACATAGATGTGTAAATTTAAGCTTGATATATTTCGTTTGATAAATTCTATACTTTAAATTTAGATTGATCTCACCTACTGAAACTTAATCGATTTTACCGGAGAAATTTTTGTTGTTAAGTGCGATGGTATCAGCATAATTAAGTAGCTTAAAACCACCAATGCTACATTGATTAAAATGATATAAACCGGAGAAATATATACAGGAGCTACTTTTACATAATATTGTGTAGGATCTAACGTAATAATTCCAAAATACTTCTGAATTAGCAATAAACCTAAACCTATTGCGTTTCCGATTAACAAGCCAATTAAAACAATATACGTTGCATTGTAAACAAAAATCTTACGGATGCTCCAATTACTTGCGCCCAAAGCTTTTAAAATACCAATCATCTGCGTTCGTTCTAAAATAAGTACCAGCAAAGCAACAATCATATTGATTACGGCAACTAAAATCATTAATCCCACTATGATGTAAATATTTAAATCGAACACCTTTAACCAGTCAAAAATATGAAAGTATTTGGTTGTTATGGGTTCGCTGTTTAAAGTCGATGGAATGTGACTGTACACTTTATCAGCAATAGTATCAATCTTTGTAAAATCGTTTACAAAAAGTTCAAAACCGCCAACTTCGTATTTTTGCCATTTGTTTAAACGTTGTATATGCTTTAAATCACCAATTACAAAAGTTTCATCGAACTGCGGAAAACCCGAATCGTAAATTCCCGAAATGGTAAAAGCGCGCACATTTGGCAAACCTTCACCATCGTTCTTTAAAAAATAAGTATCCAGCTTATCACCCACTTTCAATTCTAAACGGTTGGCTAAATAACCCGAAACAATCACTTCATTGGTCATTCCTTCCGTTTTATATTCAGGTAATTTTCCTTCGGTCAAATAATCTTCCAAATAATTCCACTGATAATTTTTATCTACACCTTTAAAAACAATTCCTTCAAACGATTTATCGGTTCTAACAACTCCGGCTTTTGTAGCAAACGGATGCACCGCAGTAACTTCGGGTACTTCTGTAAACTTCGGATAAAAATTCTGTTGGGTTGAAATAGGTTCCAAAGTAACTTCGGACTGATTGTTATCAAAATTAGATATCACCACATGCCCATTGAACGATGTAATTTTATCGCGTATTTTTTGCTGCAAACCCAAGCCCGTTGCAATAGAAACCAGCATCATAACCACACTGATAGCAACCGCAGCAATGGCAATTTTTATAATTGGCGCAGAAACACTATTTTTATACTTTTTAGAAGTTGCTAAACGTTTAGCTATAAAATAAGATAAATTCAAAACAATGAAAGCTATAATTCTTTTCAAAAATACATTTTTATTTTTCTTTGTAACAGTATTTACAGGCTTAAGTTTTGTTTGTAATGCTCAAAGTAAGTCAAAAGTCGAAAGTCAAAAGTCAAAAGATTTTCAAAAATACATAAAGACAGGAGCTGATCAATCAAAGATTTATATTCCTTTATTAAAAGATAAAAGAGTAGGTATTTTGACAAATCAGACGGGAATAACATTCTTAATGGAAAAAGGTCCTTGCCCTAAAGGAGTGGATCCTGTAACATCAGATTGTGCAAGAAAATATGACATCAGCATTGTTGATTTTTTAATTCAAAATAAAATAAACCTTAAAAAAATCTATGCGCCTGAACATGGTTTTCGTGGAACTGCCGATGCCGGTGAATTGATTAAAGACGGAAAAGATACCAAAACCGGTTTGCCTATTATTTCGTTGTACGGAAACAACAAAAAACCGACAAAAGAACAGCTTACCGGTATTGATGTTATGATTTTTGATTTGCAGGATGTAGGCGCGCGATTTTACACCTATATTTCATCGTTACACTATTTAATGGAAGCTTGTGCCGAAAATAATATTCCTTTGATTGTTTTGGATCGACCAAATCCGAAAGGCGCAACGGTTGACGGTCCTGTTCTGGAAATGAAAAACAAAAGTTTTGTAGGTATGCATCCTATTCCTATTTTGCACGGAATGACCATTGGCGAATATGCTCAAATGATTAACGGCGAAAAATGGTTGAACCCTTCGACAGGCTCAGGGCAGGCTCTTCAATGTAAATTAACTGTTATTCCTTGCAAGAATTACAACAAAAGCATGCACTATTCATTGCCTGTTAAACCATCGCCAAATTTACCTAATGATACATCGATAAATCTGTACACCAGTTTGTGTTTTTTTGAAGGAACCAATGTAAGTATGGGGCGCGGAACCGAAAAGCAGTTTCAAATTTACGGATCGCCCTTTTTAAAGAATATGGATTTTACTTTTACACCAAAGCCTAACGAAGGTGCTAAAGATCCGGTTCATAACGGTGTAAAATGTTTTGGCGAAGATTTATCGACACATAAAACAATCGACGGTTTATCATTAGAATGGCTTTTAAAGGCTTACAAAAACACAAGTGATAAAGAAAAGTTCTTTAATAACTTTTTTATCAAACTTGCCGGAACCGATCAACTGCAAAAACAAATTAAAAAAGAACTATCAGAAAAAGAAATCAGAGAAACCTGGAAAAGCGGTATTGAAGATTTTAAAAACACACGTAAAAAGTATTTGCTTTACGCCGATTTTTAACTTCAATTTATCATTACAAACCTAACAAATCACAAGTTTTTTATTATATTTGATTAAAAGTTAAAAAAAGGTAATTTGTTATGAATACAACAAACGCTATAATTGCTATCATTGATCGTTTTCAATCTCTTTATGAGTGGTTTCTTCGCATTTTAGGTCGAGTGGTTGACTTATTTGAACGTTTTAAAGAGTTTATCTTAAATCTGGTTGAATACGTTATAAACACGTTCGATAATGAAGAAGATGCGCACAATTTCTTAAAGAACTATTTAGATAACGAACATAGTTTCATATAAAACTTAAATGCCTTTTTTACAAAGGCATTTTCTTTTTCATTTCTTCAACAACTGCAAACGCTGCCGGACAAATTTCAACATTCTTTAAGGTAAGATTGCTTATTTGCTGAAACTTTTTTCTATCGGTATGCGGAAATTCTCTGCAAGCTTTCGGTCGCACATCATAAATCATACAATAATTCTCGTGATCTAAAAACGTACACGGAACACTTTGCAGCACATAATCATTATCCTCGTCAATTCGTAAATACTGGCTTATAAACTGTTGTGGTTTTTGTCGCAAATGTTTTGCAATACGCTCAATATCTGCCAAAGTAAACAAAGGTCCGGTAGTTTTACAGCAATTAGCACACTTTAAACAATCGGTCTTTTTAAACACATCGTCATGAATAAGCTGCATTTTGTAATCTAAATCTTTAGGCGTTTTTTTCTTTAGCTTATCAAAATACTTCTTGTTTTCTGTGTGCTTATCTTTTGCTAACTTTGGCAATTGTTTTAAATACTGTTCCATTGCAATTTTAAAATACAAAATTACAAAAAATAAATACCTACATTTAAACTTTTAACCATATAGAATTTTCATAGTTTTTATTAAAGATTAAAACTAAGTTACTATGTGGTTACAAAAAAACAATTATATGTTTAAAGATCTTTTTGGCAAAGCAATGCTGGATTATGTTCAAAATAATCAGCCCGAAAATTTAATTACCGAAACAAACATTAGCGAAGCCGATGAAATGGACGTTTCTTATCTTTTTAGATCCTTTAAAGATATGCCTAAATTAGAACAAAAAGCATTAAAACTTGCCAAAGGAAGTGTTTTGGATGTTGGATGCGGTGCTGGAAGTCATGCACTGTATTTACAGGAAAAAGGTTTGAATGTTTTAGCGATTGATATATCTGCAAATGCTGTTGAAACCTGTAAAATTCGTGGTGTTGAAAATGCGATGCAGATTGATATTTTACAAGTTGATGAATCTGAAAAGTTCGATACTATTTTGTTATTGATGAATGGAACCGGAATTTTTGGCAGATTGAAGAATATCGATCAATACCTATCTAAATTAAAAAGTTTACTGACAGATAACGGACAAATTTTAATTGACAGTTCGGACATTATTTATATGTTTGATGAAGACGATGACGGTGGAAAATGGATTCCTATGTACGGCGATTACTATGGCGAACTTACATTTAACATATCATACAAAGGCGAAAATGAAGAACCTTTTAATTGGTTGTATTTAGATTTTAATACGTTGCAAAATGCCTGTATAGCTCAAAATTTAAACTGCGAGTTGATTTTAGAAGGATCTAATTTTGATTATCTGGCTAGAATTACAAAATAAATTACGTAGATTTTTTACCACGAATTTCACAGATTCTCACAAATTTAAAATCCCTTTTAATCTTAAAAATCTGTGTTTGATAAAACTACAGAAACTTGAATAAAAAAGAGAAGCAGCTGCTTCTCTTTTTACATCATATATTTCATTATAATGCCTTGTATTTCGCTTTTAAAATCTTCTGATTTATTGCTTAAAACCGTAGCATAATTTTGTTTGATCATCATGAATTTCTTTGCCAATGGTGTCTGGTAAAACTCAATTAAATTCTCAACCTCGCTTTGTGATAAATTTTGTGAATAATAAGCAATCAAATTCTTTTTCTGCTTGGCAATTAAAGGTTCCATATCCTTTTTAAAACTTTCACGATTGTTCACAGAAAGCTGCTTAGAAATCTCGTCGGCAATATTGTAAAACTCTTGCACTTCACCCGATAATTCAACCAGTTTAATCACATCGGTTTTATTAGCTTGGGCAAAACTGTTCGTTGCGACAAACAGCATCACCAATAACATAATTTTCTTCATAACTTTTTTAAGGTAAAATTAAAATATTTTAAGGAATATCCAAATATTTATGAGTTTGAGTAGAAATTGCCCATTTAGGATTATTCTTTACATAATCAATAACTAAAGGCAGCATTTCTTCCTTCTTACCCCACTCTACCTGCAAATATAATTTAGCATTTTTGTTTACTTTGGCAGCTTGTTCTTCAGCAAATTTAAAATCGTGATGATTGTAAATAATACATTTTAACTCGTTCGCAGCATCGTAAACACTTTGTGTAGGCAGTTTCTTTTTCTTTGGCGACAAACAGATCCAATCCCAAAAACCAGATAGTTCATAAGCTCCTGATGTTTCAATATTGGTTTGAATTCCCTTCTCTTTTAATTTTGAGGTAAGATGATCTAAATTCCACATCAATGGTTCGCCACCTGTAATCACAACCAATTTACCGTTATCTTCGGCTTGCGAAACAATATCGCTTACCAAAATTTTAGGATGCAGGTTTTCGTCCCAACTTTCTTTTACATCACACCAATGGCAACCAACATCGCATCCTGCCAAACGGATAAAATACGCCGCGTGACCGGTATAAAAACCTTCGCCTTGAATGGTGTAAAAAGCTTCCATTAAAGGTAATTTATCAACGATAGTTTCTGTAGTTGTCATTTTAATATTTTCTGCAAAGATACAATAGTTATCGTAAAAATTTTTCATAAAAAAAGAGCAACCGTTAAGTTGCTCTTTCATTATCTATTTAGCGTTTTGCACTTGCTTTCTTGCGTACTCGTTACTAGAATCTAATCGTAGTACTTTTTGGAAAGAACTTGTTGCTTTTGCTTTGTTTGTAGTTTGGTTGTAATTACCAATCATGGTGTAAGCTTCAATTAAAGCATCTTTAAAAGCAGCATCGTTTGCAAATCCTTTCTGAGTTAACAAATCGATAAATCCTTCGTAATCTTTTTCCATTTTAGCTAAAGATGTTGGCGTATTCAAGTTTCTGTTTACGCGCGCGCTGATTAAATAAGCCTCAAAAGTTGGCGTTTTCTTTAATGAGCTGTCTAAATCGGTTTTTGCTTTTTGTAACTGATCGTTAAACATTGGTTTATCGCTTGCCATGTACAAAGCGTTTCCTTTGTAATACATATCGTACACGTAGTAAGGCGATTTTTCGTCTTTAGAAGCTAAATCGAACACAAAATAAGCTTGTTCAAAATGTTCGTCTTTAAACAAATCCATTCCCAATTCGTGTAAAGCAACTCCCAATTTAGGATTTTCTTTAACCGCTTTTGCCATTTCATCGATCGATTTTTTATAAACCGCTTCGTTAAAAGTTCCGTCTTCTTTACGAGAAGCTTCTAATTCTGACAATCCTTTGTATAAATAATCGATTGGCAATAATTGATCTTTTTTATCCTGAACATCAAAATACATGTTGATGTTTTCTTTAGCGTCTAAAAATTTACCGTTTTGGAAATCGGCAATTGCACGGTAACGGTACATAAAGAAGTTATCTCCACGTGTGTACCATTTTGTTCTAACTAAATCTCCTAAAGCCTTGTAATCTTTATTTTTGATTAAGTATGCAGCCAATTCGTTATCAACATCCATACTTTCACCAATCATTCCGTGGTATTTGAAATAGTTTTCTACACCAGGCTGTAAAAGAGCTTTATCGTCTTTAAAACGCGCGTAATCTGCATGGGTTAATGCCAACTGCTTGTAAACATCAGCATAAGCAGGATCTTTAGAAACAATGGTATCATATACTTTAATAGCATCTTCAAACTCATTACCTGCACGTAAAACATCAGCCAGCTTCATTTTAGGCAAATGACTATTTGGAAATCTTTTCGATGTTTCATAATAAACACGGCGTGCATCAACAAAACGTTTTTCTGCAAAGTAAATATCTCCACGGGCAATGTGCGGTTCCGGAGTTTCTAAATTTACGAACAATGCTTTGTTCACAAATTCTAATGCCAAATCGAAATCAGGTTTTGGAGCGAAGGTATAAGCGTGTGCAATATCCAAATAAGTTTGATAATCTTTTGGCCCAATATTTAAAGTTGCTGCATTAAACTTTGATTTCGCTTCTTTATCTTTCTGTGTAAGTAAACCTAATTTACCCAATCCAAGATTGTTAACATCAACATCTTTAACGGCTCTTAACCCTTGTTTAAAGTAATAATTTGCCGAATCTTGATTATTCTCGTTTAAATGAATTACCCCTAAACGATAAAAGTTTTTTCCTTGGTTTGGTTGTGATCTAATAAGCCTATATAATTCTTTTTTTGCAACATCGTAACGACCGTACTTGATTGCCGTATCAATATCATTAGCACTACTCTGTGCGTTTGCACTAAAAATGAATGATAATAAAGCTAAACTTAGGGTAATTTTTTTATTCATAATTTACAATTATATTGAAAAACCTTATTTATTCTACTATGTTAATTTCACGTTTTGGTAAAGTTACCGGCATTAAACCCGATTTTAAAACAATACGCTGTCCTTTGTCTGAAGCTGCGAAACTTGCAAAACCGGTACCTAAACCTGTTTTTCCCTGAACGTCTATAATATTTATTGTTCTTATTAACGGATAAGTATTATCTGCAATGGTACTTTGCGATGGTGCATAATAATTTTTTAACGAATCGTTATAAACCAACATAGAACGCAACTGCTTAATACCTTCTTTTATTTTTTCATCGGGCTGAAGCATCCAATTGATACCAACCACACCAACAGCATTTTTATTTTTATTAATATATGATACAATTTCTCCGACTGTTTTTACATAATAAACATTCTTGCTTAACTCACTTACGCGGGCATCTGTTTTAATTTGATCTACAATGTTTGAATTGGCATCGTGAAAAACAAATATTTTATCGGATTTTTTAGTTCCTTTAAAAATATCAATAACCTGTTTATAATTAATTAATGTATCCGTAGCGTTTTTTTGTGTGATGAACAATACTGCATCTTTTGCAATCGGTGTTATTTTAGGCACCACGCGACCTTTGAAAGCTTCTAGCTCTTTTGCCGTGAACGACTTTGGCATTACTGCCAAACGACCAGAATCTTTATAAACCGAATTTAAAATTTCGTTCTGCGAAAGCATCTTTAATTTTATATCGGCATTGTTGTAATAGGTTTTAAAAACCTGATTAATATCTTCAACTATAGGATAAACCGACGATTCTACATACATTTCTGTTGTTCCTCTGTCGTACGCTTCTTTCACTTCTGCAACCCCATCTTTACTTTCTTTTTTACAAGAAATTAAAAGGCTTAACCCCAACACAGACCAAATTATCTGCTTCATAATTTTAGATATTAATTGATTGCTAAATCTACTAATTTTTTTTTTAATAAACTTTACAAATTTTGCATTTTTAACAAACAAAAATTATTGATGCAGTAAAAATGGTTTTACCTTACGTTAAATTGCAAATAATATGTTTACAAAAAATAAGAAACCCGCTTTTAAATAGCGGGTTTCTTTTTAGTTATTTACTTTAACTTTAATTGGTAAGGTAAATTGAGAGCGAACCGTTCTACCGTTATGTTGTGCTGCTTTCCATTTTGGCATTGACTTTAAAACGCGGATTGCTTCGTTACCCAAACCATGCTTATCTTCAATGATTTTTATGTCTGTAAACGATCCGTCTTTTTCTACAACAAATTTTAGCTTAACTACCATTTCTGTTGCATTACCTCCAACATCCTTAGAAAATTTTCTGATATATGATTCAAAGAATTTTTCAAAACCTTCATTTGGCATAGCTTTCTTTTGAACTAACGTAACTATTTCATTTCCTTTTGAAGTTGTGTTTCCTTCTGTACTATCACCATCGCCAGATTTTATATTTTTTCCGGTATCTATATCACCAGATTCTCTTCCATCTTTATTTAAAGTACCGTCAGTATGTGCTTTGGTATTATTTTGACCTGAATTTATATTATCGTTAAAATCTTTTTGTGCTTTTAGTTTATCATCTATAACATCATTGTCTTTAGCCGCTGTCATTTCTACAAATTTTTTATTTTCCATGACATCTTTTACTGTTGACTTTTCGATAACTTTCTCAACCGATTTCTCAATATCTGCTGGTTTTTCTACAGGTGGTTTCTCAACTATTGGATCAACAATATCTGGAACAACAGGATCATTTTCTAATATATACTCAATTACTCTCGGATTACTTTTAGATGCATACAGATAAGAGCTTCCAAAAATAGAACCTAACAATCCTATGCCAATAGCCAAAGCCGTAAAAGTTGTTTTAGTACTTTCCTGGCGTAATTTGTACGCTCCGTAAAGTTTGTTGCGGTTTTCAAATACAATATTTAACCACTCTTTTCCAAATAAATTTAAACTACTCATAATTAAAATGTTTTTAAGTTAAAGCGTAAAAATCAGACCATATAAAAATGTTTTAACTAAATATACAAAATATAAACACTCATTTACAGATTAACGTAAATATATTTTATTTAGTATATAGTAAAACAAAAATGACAAGAAATTAATCTTGTCTTATATTTATGATTCTAAAAAATCTGAAGATACTGTACACAATGAGCAGTATTCCAAAGAGTAGCCTGCGGTTATACGATAATTCTAACGGAATGCTTTTCCAAAAAATAAACATACATCCCAATACAAAATACAGAATTAGGAACACCAAACCAATAAAGAACAAAAATCGCTGTAAAAGCGATTTTTGTTTAAAATTATTTATAAAGTTTTCTAACATACTAGTTATTTACTCTAACTTTAATAGGTAATGTAAAACTTGAACGCACTTTTTTACCATTGTGCTCTGCTGGTTTCCATTTAGGCATTGATTTCAATACTCTAATGGCTTCTCTACCCATGTTGTGCGGATCTGCTCCTGATACTTGAACATCAGTAAAAGAACCGTCTTTTTCTACAACAAATTTTAAACGAACAGAGATTTCATTTACATTTCCACCAACATCTGGTGCGTTAAACTTACGGATAAAGCTGCTAAAGAAAGCTTGTAAACCTTCGTTAGGTGCAGCTTTTTGCTGTACAAAGCTGTGAACTTTGTTTGAATCTTCTTCAGAAAATTGGTCACCTTTTCCTTTTCCTTTGGAACCAGATTCAGCACCCCCGGTCTGTTCACCTTTTGTTTTAAAATCACCTTTATCATCACCTTTTCTGTCCTCACGACCAGATTGAGTGTCATCGTCAAACTCTTTTTGAGACTTCTGCTCCTCTTTTTTAACTTCTGTATCTTTCTTTACCTCCATTTCGGTAAATTTTTTCTCATCTTGAACAGATTTTGAAGCATCAGCAGGTTCCTCTTTTGGAGGTTCAACAACTGGTTCTTCTTTTATCTCTTCGATGGGCTCTTCAGGCTCTGGAAGTTCAGGTAATTGCACATCTAAAATCTCAACACCTGTTTCATCTTTGTCTTTACCAAATCTTTCACCAAATAGAGATTTATAAGCTACCGATCCACCAAAAGCCAAACCAATACAAACAACTCCTAACAATAATGCTAGTAATGTTGTTTTAGGATTTTCTTGACGTAGTTTGTAGGCTCCGTACGCTTTGTTACGACCTTCAAACACAACGTTAATCCAATCCTTTCCAAATAAATTAATATTAGCCATAGTAGTCTATTTTATTATTTTATGCTTACTGCATTATTGCTTTTTCAGCATCAGTAATATCATTAATTGCATATACCTCGATTCCAGTGATTGCCATTTCATCTAATATATCAATCATATTAGTATAAGTAGCCTCATCTGTAGCCTTAATAATAACAATTTGACCTTCAGCTCCTGTTAAACCTTGAGCTCTTAGATTAGCTATTTTTTGCAAAATAACTTTTCTTATACCGTTTTTACCATAAGTTGAATCAGTAGGTCCTTCAATAGGAGAACTAAACATACCTACATAATATTTTAACATATTATCTTTACCTAAAAGTATGGTCATCGTTTTAGACTCTTTTACATCTATTCGATCCTCTTTTTCAACATCTTTCTTATCCGGCATTTGCAAGTCCATAGACTGCGGTTTAGATAAGGAAGTGGTTAACATAAAGAACGTAATCAATAAGAATGCCAAATCTACCATGGCTGTTAAATCAACCCCGGCATTTTGTTTTTTACTTCTTACTTTTTTACCGCCTTTTCCTTCGTTACCACCAGTATTTAATTCTGCCATTTCTTTTTAAATTTTAGTAGATTAAAAGTCATCAGTTCTTAAACCTGTAACAAGGTAAAAGCGGTTTTGACGTTGTTCTTGTAAAATATCAATTACCTGTTTAACTGTACCAAACTGCTCGTTTGCATCACCTTTAATAGCTACTTTTAAGAAGTTCTTTTTCTCATCAGTAGATTTTCTAATGTAAGATGATTCTCTTGCATTACGTACCCAAGACGCCAATTGATTATTTAAAGAATCTTTATAAGGCACACCTTTGTGAATATCTTTATCCATACGTTCACCTGCAGGTTTCGCTAACAAGCTCTTCATTTCACGAATATCAACTCCAAAATTTTCCATTCCTGCAAAAGCATTCAACTCTGCTTCAGAAAATTCAATATTATATTCCTGCCCCATTCTTCTAAGAACATCCATTCTATCTTCTCTTCCTGCTAAACCTACAAATACATTTTCCTGTCCAACAGTAATAGTTAATATATCTTCTGATGGAATTTTTGTTTCTTTTGTAGATGCAGGCAAATCAACAGGATGAACTTCTGGTGTTTTTGCTGTAGAGGTTAAAACGAAGAATGTTAGCAATAAGAATGATACGTCACACATTGCGGTCATATCTATTCTTGTACTTGATTTTTTCATTTTTGCCATATTCTCTCTTCTTTTTTAACCAGATTTAATCTGGAATTATACACTATTTTACGAACTACAATAAAGATTATTTATTGTGTCTTCTGTAAGATTGTGTAATTGCGAATCCGGCTTCGTCGATAAAATGTGTTAATTTATCGATTTTCGTTGTGAATACGTTATAGAAAACAATAGCTAATGTAGATGTACCAATACCTGTAGCAGTATTCATCAAGGCTTCAGAGATACCTGTTGCTAATGCAGATGAATCAGGAGAACCAGCTGTAGATAAAGCCGAGAATGCTTTAATCATACCTGTTACTGTACCTAATAAACCTACTAATGTACCAATAGACACTAATGTTGCTAAAATGATCATGTTTTTCTCTAACATTGGCATTTCTAACACCGTAGCTTCTTCGATTTCTTTTTGAATAGTTTCAGTTGCTTTGTCAGCATCAAAACCTTCACGTTTAACTTCTTTTAATTTAATTAACGCTGCTTTTACAACATTTGCAACTGAACCTTTTTGTTTGTCAGAAAGTTCAATAGCTTCGTCAATTTGGTTAGCATTAACTAAAGATTGTACTTTAGCTACATAACCTTTAACATCACCTGTACCTGCAGCTTTACTTACTACAATCCATCTTTCGATGCCGAATACAATAGTTGTTGTTAATAATCCAATTAATACAGCAATAACGTAACCACCTTTGTACATCATTCCCATTAAGTCTCCTGGTAATGGATCGCCGTTACGATCGCCGTTCATGAAGTTGTCTGCATTTCCTAATACAAATCTCCAAATTACCCAACCAAAAACTAAACATAGGATAATGGTAATCGCCGCAGCCACGTTTGATAATCCTGAACCACTTGGATTTTTCTCAACTGTTTGTGTCATCTTAATAAAATTTAAATTTAATGTTTACTCAATTTTTAAAATTAGTTTGCTTTCATTGAAGCAAGGCAAATTTACTTTTTTAGTTGAAATAAAAAAATAAAATTTCACCTGTAATAATTCAAGAATTTAAAATTAACGAAAAAGAAACAATTAATTTACTTTTTAATATTTTTTTATCAAATCCTTAATCATTAAACGTTTCACTTTCACTATTATTGTTTTTTAGTCTCAAATATTTCTTAACAATTACATAACCTGCCGTTTTATTGCATTTTTTTAGTTGAAAGAAGTTTATATCTTTATCAAAAAATGAATAATTGTTTAATGGATATCGAAAAATTCAAACTACAAATTAAAGAAGGCTATACTTTTAAGACCGACTTTATCACTATTGGCGGTGCAATGATTGAAAACGCACCCGTTGCAGACCTATTTATAAACATACCTTTAAAAACACTGAACCGCCACGGATTAATTGCGGGTGCTACAGGAACGGGTAAAACTAAAACCATTCAAGTACTATCTGAGCAACTCTCTAACAAAGGAATCCCTGTTTTAATGATGGATATTAAAGGTGATTTCAGCGGAATTGCACAGCAAGGCGTAAAAACTGCTTTTATAGAAGAACGTCATGCTAAAATGAATTTACCTTTTGAGCCTAAAGCGTTTCCTGTAGAATTACTAACTATATCAAAACAAAACGGCGTTCGGCTACGGGCAACCATTTCTGAATTTGGTCCAGTTTTATTATCTCGTATTTTAGATTTGAACGATACGCAAAGCGGTGTAATGTCTTTGATCTTTAAATATTGCGACGATCATCAGCTGCCTTTATTAGATTTGAAGGATCTTAAAAAAGTAATTCAGTTTATAACAAATGAAGGTAAAGAGGCTATTGAAAAAGAATACGGACGTGTTTCTACTGCTTCAACCGGAGCAATTCTGCGTAAACTTATTGAATTGGAACAACAAGATGCTGATTTATTTTTCGGAGAAACATCATTCGATATTAAAGATTTAATGCGAATTGACGAAAATGGTAAAGCATACGTAAACATTCTACGTTTAAACGATATTCAGGACAAACCTAAATTATTCTCGACTTTTATGTTGTGCCTTTTGGCTGAAGTTTACAATACCATGCCGGAACAAGGCGACAGCGGTCAGCCGGAACTGGTTATTTTTATCGATGAAGCACACTTAATCTTTAAAGAAGCCAGCAAAGCACTGTTAGATCAAATTGAAACCATTGTTAAATTGATACGATCTAAAGGAATTGGTCTGTATTTTATCACACAAAATCCAACCGATGTACCCGACGGTGTTTTAGCGCAATTAGGATTGAAGATTCAACATGCGTTGCGTGCTTTTACTGATAAAGATCGGAAAGCGATTAAACTGGCATCGGAAAATTTCCCAACAACCGAATTTTACAAAACCAACGAAATTATTACACAGCTTGGTACGGGAGAAGCTTTGGTTACCGTTTTAAACGAAAAGGGAATTCCTACACCTTTGGCTGTTTGTATGATACTAGCACCAATGAGTAGAATGGATGTTTTATCGCCTACTGAAATTGAAGGGTTGATAGAAAAATCGGACCTTAAAAACAAGTATAATAGTGTGGTTGACCGTGAAAGTGCGTACGAAATTCTGAACCGCAAGCTAACCATAGAAAAAACGACAGAACCTGCAGTTATTAAAGAATCGAAAACCAATACTGCACCAAAGAAAAAAGAAGAAAGTTATTTTACCAAACAGGTTATTAAAGTTTTAACCAGCGCAACGTTTATACGTGGAGCATTTGGTGTACTTACCAAAATATTTAAAAAGTAATATAAAGCAAAAAGCAGACTATATGTCTGCTTTATTTTTATCTAATAAATCTAAAATGTGTTTTTCAACTTCTTTAGTTTGCCAATTTTCATGAATATCGGGTAACTGCATTACTTCTTCCATAACTTTTTTCTGCAAATCGCCAATTGCCAAAGCATCTTCGTACGGATTTAAACTAAAAGTAACGCGATCGTACAACGGCAACCATTTATCGGGATGTTGTTTTGTAAACCAAGCTTCAATTTTTTTCTGCAATAAGAAATCAACATCAGCCGTTTTTATACTCATCTCAATAAAATTTCGATACGATAATTCGGCAATTGCATCGGCATTTGGCTTACGTATCTCTTGATATTTTTCAAAAACCGTTTCAATATCATTTGGAAATTCATCCAATAAATCACTCAAAGCAGTAATATCTTCAAAACCAGCGTTCATTCCTTGTCCGTAAAAAGGAACAATTGCATGGGCCGAATCACCAATTAATGCCACCTTATCTTTATAGGTCCAAGGATAACATTGCATAGTAACCAGCGAAGATGTCGGGTTTGAAAAATAATCTTCTTTAAGGTTTACGATTAAATCTTTTGTGTCAGAAAAATATTCATTAAAAAATGTCGTTAGCTTTTCTTCTGAATTGATTTCTTCAAAGGAATTATCACCTTCAAAAGGCATAAACAACGTACAAGTAAACGATCCGTCATCGTTAGAAAGTGCAATCAACATAAATTCACCACGAGGCCAGATATGAAAAGAATTAGGATCGATTTTATGCGAACCATCTTCGTTTGCTGGAATGGTTAATTCTTTGTAGCCGATATTTAAAAAATATTGTGAATAATTAAACCTGTTCTGGCGTTGCATGCGGTGACGAATTCTCGAAAAAGCTCCATCTGCACCAAAAATCTGATCGAATTGTCTATTTTCAAAAGGTCCGTGTTCGTTTTCACCTATATATAAGGTTGCGGTTTCTAAATTTACGTCCCAAATTCTCTGACCAAATTCAAAATTTACTCCGGCTTTTTCTGCCAGATCAATCATCATTCTGTTTAAACCACCGCGCGAAATAGAATAAATAGCTTCGCCATTGATGCCATATGGCTGAAAAGATAAAGATCCGTCTTTTAAATGAATGGCTCTTTTATCCATTGGAATGGCAATTTTTCTGATTTCATCGCCAATTCCGACTTCATCTAAAGCATGCCACCCGCGAGTTGACATTGCCAAATTTATAGATCTACCTGAAAATTTTACTTTACGGATATCTTCACTTCGATCAAAAATGGTTACGTTGTAGTCTTTCTTTTTAAGATAGATACCCAAAAGCGTGCCTACCAAACCGGCACCTGCAATTGCAATATCTTTATTTTTTGTAAGCATGTTATAGCTTTTTGTTTACTTAAATGTATTTGGATAAAAGTACAAAATTGTGCGGTAGTCACCAAAAATTGCAAAAAAAATATAAAAGTTAAAGTGGTATTAAATTATTTTTTTACTAACTTTAGGATACTAATTTTTAAAAATAGTATGCTATGAGAGATTTAATTTGGCTTATTGCCGTAGTACTGATCATTTTATGGGCTGTGGGATATTTTGGTTTCGCAGATGCCGTAGGAAGTTTTATACACGTTTTATTGGTGTTAGCAGTTATTGCTATCCTATACCGATTAATTACTGGAAACAGACCTTAAAAATAAAAACTCCTAAAGAAATTTAGGAGTTTTTTATTTATGATTTCTCAACTACTGGAGAAGCATTTACTTTTCTGCTTAAATCTAAAGAGATTGCCGCTTTTTCCATTTTAATTTTTCCTGCCATTGTTTCTACAACCATTGTTGTTTCTGCAAGTTCAGAAATTCTTCCGTGGATACCGGCTTTAGTTACAATTTTATCGCCTACTTTTAAGCTTCCTTCAAATTCTTTTTCTTTTTTTACTCTTTGTTGTTGCGGACGTATCATTAAAAAATACATTGCCGCCATTATTAAAACAAAAGGTAAAAACTGTTGAATGTTTTCCATTTTAAATTATTCTGTTACGTTTGCTTTTACAGTTAACACTTCGCTACCTGCTTCGGTATTGGTTGTTAATGTTATGTTTTTACTTTGTAAACCTGCACTGTTTGCAGAGAAAATAACTTTCATTTTTGCCGATTTACCTGGTTTGATTGGTTCCGTTGGTTTTTCTGGAACCGTACAACCGCATGATGCCTTAGCATCGATAATAACTAAATCTACAGTTCCTTCGTTTCTGATTTCAAACTCCACTTCGCCTTTAGATCCCTTTTTTAATTCACCGAAATCATGAGTTGTTTCGTTGAATGCAATTTTAGGAAAACCTGTTTGTGCACTTGTAGAACTTGAAGTTTCTGTAACACCATCAGTTGTTGTTGATGTTGTTGTAGTTTCAGTTGTTGTAGAAGCACCATCTTTGATAAGTGACGAAGCGTCTTCTTTTTTATTACAAGCCATTAAGCTTAATGCAGCGAAACCTGCTGCAAACATTAATTTTTTCATAATTATTCGATTAATCCTCTTCCTATTTTGTTTAATTTATTTTCTTCGCGGTATTCTTTAACTAAAGCGTCTAAAATTCCGTTGATAAATATACTGCTTTTTGGTGTTGAATATTCTTTTGCAAGTTCTAAATATTCGTTAATTGTTACTTTTACAGGAATCGATGGAAATTTTTGCAGCTCGCAAACACCTAAATTCAAAATAATAGTATCAATTTCGGCAATACGATCTAATTCCCAATTACGCGTTTTGTCTTCATATTCCTTAACAAAGACATCTGCATTCAACGCTGTTTTTCTAAACAACTGCTTTGCAAATTCTTTATCTTCATCATCTTTAAAAACTTTGTTCAGTTTAAAATAGCTGGTTTCGTTCTTTAATCCTTCCAACTGTTTTAAAATCGCTGTATTTACAACCGGAATATCATCAATCCAAGAAATTTTATAATCTTCTAAAAACTCGTATATCTTTTCGTTCGGAGCAATAAAATCGGTAAATAACTTAATTAAGAAATCTTTATCTTCTTCAAAAGTATTCACGCCGTTACGCATGTAATGCTTGTATAATTCGCTCGATTTAATTTCTTGCAACAACGTTTTTATGTATTGATCGTTTACATGAAACTGATTGATGTGCAATTCTTTCAGCCAATTATTTAATGTTTCAGATTTACATAAAACCTGCAACGCTAAATTATTGACAAACTTTTTATTGGGATTTTTTTCTTGTGGTGTAGCTAAATGTTTTTGTGCCGATACTTCCAGAAAATCATTCTCTACTTTCTGCAATTCAATTAATGAAGACAACATTAAAAGATACAGTTCGCGGATGTTTTCTAAACTGTTGAAAAGATATTTTTCATAAACATCTAATTGATCGGATTGGTTTTGAGTCATTGCATATAATGCCTGCAATACTTTTGAACGGATATGACGTCTGTTTACCATGCTACTAAGAACTTATTTATAAAGAAAGCGAAAACCTTATTTGATTTTCGCTTTGCAAAATTAAAACAAAATTTTAATTTTTATTTATTTTCTTTTTTTTTCTTTTCGATACGCTGCTCTGCCATTTTCATAGCCGCTTGGTTTGGCGTAATGTTTTGTTCTTTTGCTAAATTTAAAATATCTAACGTAGTGTTGTAGATATTTTCTGTTCTGCGGATAGCTTCGTCTGAACCATATTTAGCAATTTCACCGAAAACATTAATGATTCCACCTGCGTTGATTAAGAAATCCGGAGCATAAACAATTCCTTTTTCCTGTAACATTTTACCGTGAACAGCTTCTTCTGCCAACTGATTGTTTGCAGCACCTGCAATTACTTGTGCCTTTAATTTACTGATAGAATTGTTGTTTACCGTAGCACCCAAAGCACATGGAGCGTAAATATCAACATCTAACGAATATAAATCTTCGCCCATGTAAATAGCCGTGTTGTATTTTTTTGCTACTTCCTCTACTCTGTCTTTGCTAATATCTGTAATGGTAACTAATGCGCCTGCGTTTACCAAGTGTTTTACCAACGTTTCACCCACGTTTCCAATTCCCTGAACCAAAACTCTTTTACCGTTTAAGTCATCAGATCCGTATTTGAATTTCGTAGCAGCTTTCAATCCCATGTAAACACCGTAAGCTGTAACTGGCGATGGATTTCCAGATCCGCCTAAACTTTCTGAAATACCTGTTACGTGTGGCGTAATTGTATGAATTAAATCCATGTCAGGTGTTGTAGTACCAACATCTTCTGCAGTAATATAACGTCCGCTTAATGAATCTACATATTTAGCAAATGCTTTAATTAATTCACGATTTTTATCTTTTTTAGAATCACCGATAATAACCGCTTTTCCACCACCTAAATCTAATCCTGAAATTGCTGATTTATAAGTCATTCCGCGCGATAAACGTAAAACGTCGTTCAAAGCTTCCCATTCAGAAGTATAATTCCACATACGCGTACCTCCTAATGCCGGACCTAATACTGTATTATGTATACCAATAATTGCTTTTAAACCAGTATCTTTGTCGTGGCAAAAAACAACTTGTTCGTGATGATCAAAGGAAATCTGACCAAAAACCGGGTCAACTTTTTTTAACTCGTCTGGAGTATATACGTTTGTTGTCATAATTTTAATAATTTGGATAGATTCAAATATAAAACAATTTATTTTATTATTATTTTTTGATTACATTATTATTAAATCAATAATCATATAATTAATTGTTAAAAAAGTTAACAAAAAAGAAGTTGCGTTTTTTAATATTTAAAAGAAATAGAAGCTAAGTAATGAAAGAACTTCAAAAACTTAATAAATACTTTGTAAAATACAAATACCGATTCCTTTTGGGTATCGTTATTACCATTGCATCGCAAATATTTACTGTTTTTACACCACAGTATATAGGTGATGCTATTACTGTTTTACAGCATTTTTTAAAAGATGAATTAACTGCCGAAGCCACTAAACAAGCCCTGTGGCACAATATGCTTTTAATTGTGGGCACAACATTATTGGCGGGTTTCCTTACTTTTTTAATGCGTCAGACCATTATTGTAATGTCGCGCCACATTGAATTCGATATTAAAAACGAAATTTATGAGCATTACCAAAAACTGAGTTTAGATTTTTACAAACGTCAGCGTACCGGCGATTTGATGAGTCGCATTTCAGAAGATGTTGCAAAAGTGCGACAATATGTTGGTCCTGCTGTTATGTATTCCATAAATACCGTTTTTAGAATGGCAGTAGTAATTGTGCAAATGTATATTATATCGCCAACACTAACTTGGTATTCATTGATTCCTGTACCGTTTTTAGCAATTTTAATGTATAAATTAAGTACCGAAATCAACAACCGAAGTTTTGCTTATCAGCAGAATTTATCAAAATTATCATCGTTTTCACAAGAAATTTTTTCAGGGATACGCGTTATCAAAGCTTATACTTTAGAAGGTAAGCAAAACAAAGCGTACGATGAAGCTACAACCGAAAGTAAAACCAAGTTCATGCGTTTAACCTACACTAACGCATTAATTGGTCCGTTAATGATTTTCCTGATCGGAATAAGTAATTTACTGGTAATTTACATTGGCGCACGTATGTACATCAATGGTACTATTACAGAAATTGGTGTCATTGCGCAGTTTATTTTATACATTAATATGTTAACCTGGCCAATTGCTTCGTTAGGTTGGGTATCGTCTATGGTTCAGGAAGCCGATTCTTCTCAAAAACGTATCAATGAATTTTTAAACGAAGTTCCATCAATCCAATCAACAACATTAGAAAAACACGATTTAAAAGGAAAGATCGAATTCAAAAATGTTCATTTTATTTACGAAGACACAAAAATTCACGCATTAAACAATATATCCTTTACTATCAACGAAGGAGAAACTGTTGCTTTTTTAGGAAAAACCGGATCGGGAAAATCAACTATATTGCAGCTTATTTCACGTTTGTACGATGTTTCTTCCGGGTCGATTTCTATTGATAATATCGATATTAAAGATTTAAATGTTGAAAATTTACGTGATCAGATTGCTGTTGTTCCGCAAGATGCTTTTCTGTTTTCTGATACCATTAAAAACAACATTCAGTTTGGTAAAGAAAATGCATCGCAAGAAGAAATTGAACATTTTGCTAAAATTGCCGATGTTCATAAAAACATTATGCGCTTTGAAAAAGGATACGATACTATTTTGGGCGAACGTGGAATTACCTTGTCGGGCGGACAAAAACAGCGTGTTTCTATTGCCCGAGCTTTAATTAAAGATGCTCCCGTTTTATTGTTAGACGATTGTTTATCTGCCGTTGATACCGAAACCGAAGAGCGTATCTTAAATAATTTAAAAGATATTTCGGCAAAGAAAACTACCATTATTGTAACACATAGAGTATCATCTGCCAAAAATGCCGATAAAATTATTATCTTGAATGACGGTGAAATTATAGAGCAAGGCACTCATAATCAATTACTAAACCAAAAAGGATATTACAACAATTTATATAATAAGCAATTAGCCGAAAAAGATGTAATTTAAATTTTGTTTTTTTAGTTTTTTTTTAGACTTTTGAAGGGATGTAAAAATTTTAACAGAACGAAAGGACTATGAGAGACCATGAAATGCTAGAAAAAGAGGAAATCTTCTCTAAAGTATTAAGAGCCGGCAGAAGAACTTATTTTTTTGATGTAAGATCTACTAAAGCAGACGATTACTATGTAACAATTACCGAAAGTAAAAAATTTACTGAAGAAGACGGATCATTCCACTTCAAAAAGCACAAAATTTACCTTTATAAAGAAGATTTTGTTTCTTTCAAAGAAATCTTAAACGAAATGACTGATTATGTTTTGGAACAAAAAGGTGAAGAGGTTATTTCTGAAAGACATCAAAAAGATTTTAAGAAAGAATTAGTTGCTGAAAAAAGCTACACAAACGTAGAATTCGACGATTTTTAATATATCGTTTTCATTATAATTAATACCGGCGTTTGTCGGTATTTTTTTTAAGCTTATGAAACACCTTTACACTATTATTTTACTTTTAAGTACCCTTTTTACATGGGCACAAAAAAAGTACGAATCCGAAAATATAATCTGGAACGGCACAACTTATCCGTACCGCTACCACCACATGGAACAATATTTCAGATATTATCCCGATAAACGCCCTGTTCCTAATATCGATACTACTATCGTAAATAGAAATTATATTGCAGCGTTTGAAGTAAAAGAAAACAAGTTTTACTTAAACAATATGTATATCAACGGAAGAAATCCTAAAACAAAAGATTTATCGGTATTGGTAGAACTGAACAAAAAAGACGAACCTATGTTTTTAAGTTGGGTAACCGGTTTGTTTGATATTGGTCTGGGTAATGAAAAGTTTTTAGCAAACGATTCTTTAAACCCAATTTATGACAATTACATTGTTTTTGAAGTTCAAAAGGGAAACATTGGTAGAACCGAAACTTTTAACTACAATCAATTAAAGCTTTTTAAAGATTATCAGCATAAACGTTTTAAACAAAGTACAGAATACCAGAAATTAATGCGAAGATTAATTTATAACGGAATGACAGAAGGAGAAGCTTCACTACACATTTACCAGTTTATTTTGTTCTACAGCAAATCGAACTTTTTAAAGAAAGCATAAAAAAATCGTTTCAATTTTGAAACGATTTTTTTAGTATTATTCATCAAAGATTATTGCCAACTGCTGTACAATACATAATTATTACTTATACGGTCAATTTCTCCGGCAAAATCAGAAGCGTTTAATTCTTTTACTCTTTTAGCAGGAATTCCGGCATAAATTCCGTTTGGTAGCAATTCCATATTCTGTATTACAACCGAACCAGCGCCAACAATAACATTGCTGTGTACAACACAATTGTCCATAACAATTGCACCCATGCCAATCAATACATTGTCGTGAATAGTACAACCGTGCACAATAGCATTGTGACCAATAGAAACATTATTACCAATAATTGTTGGATGTTTTTGATACGTACAATGTATTACAGCACCGTCTTGTACATTTACTTTATTGCCCATCTTAATAAAATGAACGTCGCCGCGTACCACTGCATTGTACCAAACACTGCATTGTTCGCCCATTTCAACATCGCCTAACAAGGTTGCATTTTCTGCAATAAAACAGTTGTCGGGAAATTTAGGTTCTTTTCCGTTTATAGATTTAATTAAAGCCATATTATAAAATAAAAAATCCCGATAAAGATCGGGATTTTTTGTTAATATTAAAAGTTAACTGACGGACAGTTACATTTGTAATTACTTTCTTTACATAAGAAGTTAAATCCTAGTGTTAACTGATGGAATCCTCCTTTTGCAAATCCAATTTCTCCAAACTGATGTGAGTAAGTATAACCAACCATGATCTGCTTAAACTTAACACCTAACAATGGTGAAACCGAATGATAGTTTTGTTTTTTAACATCTGAATTATTCTCCATGTATTCAGCTCCTTCAAACATTGTTCTGTAAGAAACACCTGCAAAGAATTGCCCGTTTGCAAATTCTTTATACATTTTTAAATTTACGTCTAACATTTTTTCTTGAGTTTGCTCTGTATATTGGAACAACATCGATGGCTCCCAAGAAAAACCTTGATCTCTGTAAGATCTGTACCCTCTATTCTTCGCAAAAACATATCCTGCAGAAACAATATATTTACGTAAATTATCACTTTCTATCTGTGAATATATTTCACGATCAGAAGTAATTACGTTTTTAACGGTACCGTGTGCATAAAAATCTAAATAATGATATGATGCACCAATATCCACATTAAAATAATTGTATTTTAATTCAGCTCCGTTAACGGATGGATCAAATACTCCATTACCCCATTCAGATTGATCTAATTGAGAATTAACCATTCCCCCGCTGATACCAAACGAAAGTTTATTCAAATCATAATCACTTCGTGAGAAAGTAATATGGTGCGCATAGGTTACTTTTGCTCCTGCTTGCTTATGGTATCCATTTCTATCATTAAATGCTACAAAACCAATACCTGATCTTTCAGAAATCGATGTATTAAAGCTGGCGGTTTGTAAAGCTGGCGCATCTTTTTCACCAAACCATTGTTGACGAGCCGTTAATCGAACTTTTGCACAATTTGCTATACCTGCCATTGAAGGGTGTATAAGGTAATAGTTATCTGTTAAATAATCTTGATACACTGCAATTCCTTCTTGCGCGTTACTTACTTGCGACACAAATAATGAAGATATAACAACTACTAAGGATTTAGTAAATATATTCATAAATTCTTTTTTTCTCTTTAGAAATGGTTAACAAATATATATAAAAAGTATAATATTTAATATCATGACATTAAAATATTCTAGAAAAATCACGAATTCAAATATGTTAATTTTACGTTTAATTTCCAAATATAAATATTCAATTGATATTTCTTTGTTAATTTTGAAAAAAATCTTAAAAAATGTTTAAAATAAATATAAAAGAAACCCAAAACCCAGCTATAGTTAAGTTTGAATTCCCTGATTTTATTAGCTATGGATCTAATTTTGAGTTCAAAAACATCGATGAAACCGCAAATTCTCCTTTAGCACGACAATTATTTTACCTTCCTTTTGTAAAATCGGTTTATATTTCAGGAAATTTCGTAGCAGTTGAGCGTTTTTCTATTGTAGAATGGGCAGATGTGCAAGACGATGTTAAAAAGCAAATCGAAGATTTTGTTACCAATGGCGGAAAGGTTTTAATTGAAACGGAAACTCAAACAACTAAAAAAATTCCGGTTACGGTTTATGGAGAAACTACTCCTAACCCGGCAGTTTTAAAATTTGTTGCAAACAAATCGCTTACCAAAACGGCAGTTGAGTTTAAAAACATCGACGAAGCAAAACCATCGCCTTTAGCGGTAGAATTGTTCAAACTTCCTTATGTGAAAGAAGTTTTTATTGATGAGAATTATGTTTCAATCACTAAATTCGAAAGTTATTCTTGGGATGAAATAACGATTGAAGTCCGTACTTTTATTAAACAATTCATTGAAAACGGTGGAACAGTTATAGACGAATCATTAATTGTTGAAACCAAGGCTCATGAACAACAACAAGATCAATACTTTGACAATTTAGATGTTACATCGCAACAAATCATCAATATTTTAGAAGAATATGTTAAACCGGCAGTTCAATCAGACGGTGGAAACATCACTTTTGAAAATTACGACGACCATACCAAACGCGTTACCGTAACGCTGAAAGGAGCTTGTAGCGGTTGTCCGTCATCAACATTTACGTTGAAAAACGGCATCGAAAACATGTTACGCCAAATGCTACACAACAACGATATTGTTGTTGAAGCTTTAAACGGTTAAAAAATAAGGTTGAGTTTTCTCAACCTTTTCATTTATAAAAATTCTATGCGCAATCAGTTAATCAATTCGTACTCTCCGTATTTGCTTCAGCACGCAGAAAATCCGGTGCATTGGCAACCTTGGAACAATGAAAACGTTCATGTAGCAGAAAGCAAAAACAAGTTGCTCATTATAAGCATTGGTTACGCAGCCTGCCATTGGTGTCATGTTATGGAAAAAGAGTGTTTTGAAGATGATAAAGTAGCAGCTGTCATGAATGCTTACTTTACGAGTTTTAAGATCGATCGCGAAGAATTACCAGCTGTTGACGCTTATTATATGCAGGCTTTGCAGCTTATGACCAAACAGGGTGGCTGGCCGTTGAACATTGTGGCGTTACCGAATGGTTTACCGGTTTGGGGCGCAACTTATGTTCCTAAAAATCAATGGATCGATATTTTACAACAATTGAATGTATTGTTTGAAGAAGATCCTGAAAAGATGTACGATTATGCAGACAAACTTCAAAACGGGATTGCGTTAGCGAATGATACCTTACAGATTTATCCTAAAGAAACAACTGATTTCAACCTTGATCCGTTGCTTGATAATTGGAAAAAAAGTTTCGATTTGGAATTGGGAGGATATCAACGTGCGCCTAAATTCATGATGCCTACCAATTTGAATTTTCTTTATCAATATGGTTTGATTCACAAGGATACTTTTTTGACCGAGTATGTAGAATTAACGCTTACCAAAATGGCTTACGGCGGTTTGTTCGATGTTATTGAAGGAGGATTTTCGCGATACAGCGTAGATCACAAATGGCATATTCCACATTTTGAAAAAATGTTGTATGACAACGCACAACTTTTAACCACTTATACGAACGCTTACATTGCAACAAAAAATGAACTTTTTAAAGAAGTAGTTGAAAAAACTGTGAGCTTTATATTGAATAATTGGCAGGATTCTTCGGGTGGATTTTATACCGCTTACGATGCCGACAGCTTAAACAATAACAATAAATTAGAAGAGGGTGCGTATTATTTTTGGACGAAAACGGAACTTGAAGAGTTAATCAGCAAAGATGAATGGTATTTGTTTAGAGATGTATTCTCTATTAATCAAGATGGATTTTGGGAAGAAGCAAATGCGTATGTTTTATTTCATAAAGAAGATTTAAAAACCATTGCTAAAAAGCATAATTTCGATTTAGATCAACTTCAGATTCTAAAAACAAAATGGGAAAATCTTCTTTTGAAAAATCGTGAACAGCGAATAAAACCATTGCTTGATGATAAGATAATTATCTCATGGAACGCTCAGCTTTTGAGTGGATTTTTAAGTGCTCGAAAAATCATTTCTTCAACAGAATTAAATACTGCAATTGAAAATTTAACAACATTTTTACAGTTTAAAGCATATAAAAATGATAATTTAGGGCGCGTTTATAAAAACAACCAAAATTACATTTCAGGGAATTTAGAAGATTACGCATTCACAATTAAATCTTTTTTAGAATTATTCAATGAAACGCAAGATCTGCAACATTTAAAATTTGCACAAAATCTTACTTTTCAAGCACTTGATTTATTCTTTGACACAAAACAAGGTTTCTTTAAATCTTCTGAAAATGAAACAATTGGTACAGTTTTTGAAATCGAAGACAATGTAATACCTTCTGCAAATGCAATAATGGCAAGAAATTTATTTTATGTAGGCTTTCTATTTAAAAACGACTATTTCATGCAGCTGTCACAAGAAATGACCAATCGAATTTTAGGTCAGATTAATTACGCGAGCGCCTATTCAGAATGGTTAACAAACAACTTAATTTTTAAAGATGATTTTGAATATATCGTTTTAAAAGATGTTTCAAAAGAAGAATTAACAATTATCAATCAAAAAAATGCGTTTAAAATAGTTTTAGACAATTCGTTAAACATACCTATTTTAATCGACTATAAAAATCAAGACAAAAAATTTCAAATCTGTAATATCAACAGTTGCAGATTATTAACAAATGAAATTAAAAATATTTAAGTAACAACAAATTCATAAAACAATAAAAATGAAAAAAGTAATTTTTATACTTTCCTTTGGTATTTTTTCCGTAACAACTAATGCTCAGATGACATTACAAAGTGGAGGTGAAGGAACACTAACATTCAGAAAAAGTGCCGATTTTAATGATGCTGCAATAGCTGGATCAAGGTATCTAACTGAACAATACCAAAATACTAAAGTAAATAAAGGAACACAAAATTTTCTGATTCGTTATAACGCTTATAACGACATAATGGAATATAAAAATGGTAGCGATATTTTAGAATTAGTAAAAGATAAGAATACTCATTTTGAATTCCAAGATGGATCAGTTTATGAATTATTCAAATACGAATTTAATAAAAAAGCAGTTGAGCGTTACCACAGAGTTTTAGTAAGTAACAAAAACGCAACGATATCTAAATATCAAAGCATTAAATTGATACCTGCAACTAAAGCAGCAAATAGTTATGAAAGTGACAAACAAGCTACTTATAAAGAAAACGAAGAAGTTTATTTTATAACTTACAACAATCAAACATTTGAGTTTGATGGAAAACAAAAATCTTTAGAGAAAATTATTTCTGGTAAGAGCGATGCAATCAAAGCTTTTTATAAGGAAAATAAGATTAAAGAAAACGATAGTGATATGATTAAGTTAGGAAATTTCTTAGCGACTATCTAATAACAAAAAAGACTCCAAATTTGGAGTCTTTATTTTTTTGTAGTAAGCATAAAATCTTTCAAATAGTAAGGCTCAAAATAAGCGACGTCTTCAAAAGTATTTTCTATGTATTTTTTATAAGATAATCTATTCATTTCGTTTGCCGACGGATAGATAACATCCTCATGAAAAATAAACTTGGCATCTGTTAAAACAGTTTTGCATTTTAATGATCCATCTCCAACCAAATGAATATCTTCAATTATATTAGCAAAGGCGGTTTCATCAACAATTAAGGCTTCGGCTGTTGATAATACATTAAAATCTTTATCGAACATTTGGGTAAAAACTTCCATTCTTCTAGCATCAATCATTGGAACGATCATTCCAGAATCAATCGATATCTTTTCAGCCAAAACAGCCAATGTATCAACCGCAATTAAAGGAATATTCAACGCATAACAAAGTCCTTTTGCTGCCGAAACTCCAATTCGTAAGCCTGTGTAAGATCCCGGGCCTTTACTAACAGCTACAGCATTTAAATCTGCAAATGAAATACTTTCTGATGCTAAAATTTCTTTTACAAACAAATTGAGTTTTTCCGCATGATTAAATTGCTCTTCACTCAACTCTTTAAGCGCAACTGTTTGTCCGTTTTTACTTAAACTTACCGAACAGTTTTTTGTAGCTGTTTCAATATTTAAAATATAAACCATCAAGCTAAGCTTTATTCTTCTTTTTACCTTTCATTATTCTGTAAATAACAATTCCGCCAACCAACAACAATAAATAAGGGAATGCCATTAAATAGACAATTCCATCGTTTACTGCCGCAGCCTGATTTCCGGTTTCTTCGGTTTCTAATGCTGCACGACACATGGCACATTGAGCGAATCCTTCAATAGAAAAAAGAACAAAGAAAATAGAAAATAAATAGTATGTTTTTTTAGTGAACATAATATGGAGAGATCATTAAATAAACAATAACGCCGGTTACAGCAACATACAACCACATTGGATACGTAATGCGCGCCAGTTTTTTATGACGTTGGTACGATCCCGAAATTCCGCGAACAAATGTTACCAATACAAACGGAATAATGATGATTGATAATAAAATGTGGGTTATCAATATAAAAAAGTAGATGTAACGAATGGCGCCTTCGCCACCAAATTTGGTTTCAACCGATGTCATGTGATATGCAACATACATAGCCAAAAAGGCTACCGAACATGCTATACAAATCTTAATTAAACGTTCGTGTAATACTTGATTTCCTTTTTTGATTGCACTAACTGCCCAAAACAACAATATTGCCGTTAAACCATTAATTGTGGCGTAAATGGGCGGTAAAAAAGAAAGTGGTTTAACATCGTATCCTAAATCATGCAGATTTACACTAAATAATATGGCTACAACAACTGGTATTGCTATTGATAAAATCCAAATCCAGATGCTGTATTTTTTTTCAGTTTGTATATGATCCATTATTCTTTAATTAATTGTTGAATATCTTCGCGAAGCATTTGCACACCTTCTTCTGTAGTTCCATCGTAATAAATTATCGGATAATCCATGTTTTCCATATTACGTGAACGGATTTTTCCTTTTTTATCGATCAAAGCAAACAAGCCTGAATGTTCAAAACCACCCGGAGCATCATCGTTTTTACCAACATACATATTGAATTTTTTAGCAAGACCGAAGATAGCATCTTCAGATCCTGTTAAAAAATGCCAGTTATTCATAGTTACTTTCAAAAATTTGGCGTGCTCTTTTAAATGCTCTGGTGTATCGGTTTCGGGATCAATCGTGATAGATGCAATTGCAAAGCGATCATCTTTACCAAATTCGTCTTGAAGTTTCACCATATTTTCATTCATAACCGGACAAATGGTAGGACATGTGCTGAAGAAAAATTCAACCAGATACACCTTTCCTTCATAATCGGCATTCGTAATGGTTTCGTTATTTTGATTGGTGAACGAAAAAGCAGGTGCTTTACCAATTTCTTTCAGTTCGCGACGGTGTGCTACATTTAAACGATCGCTTTCTACTACCGAAGCACTTTTAAAGCGATCTACAATTTTTGGAACAAAATAGATTCCGAAAATCAAAACGATCAGCGAAATCCAGATGTACGAATAATTTTTTTTCATTACTAATTTGTTATGTTGTCTTTATTGTTGTTCTTTTTAAGTGCCAAACGATATTCTGCCAGAATCACTTTTACATCGTCTGACATTTCGTTGTGAAGATCGGCTGCTGAAATGGTATTATATCCTTCACGATACTCGTCTTCCCCTTTTTTGTTCTTGCCTTTTCTACCACGCAGATTTAGTTCTTTATCGATGATATATACGTTTGATGTACCGACTTTAGAATCTAATCCACCAACCAAATTCAGCTTTTTAAAATACTCTTGAATTTCCTTTTCATCTGCCATTACATAATGCCAATGTTTTAAATCGATATTCACACTTAACTGCCGATTTAAATCTATTATTGCTTCTTCGGTTCCTTTAGGTGCTATCATAACAACCTGAAAATCTACAAAGTCTTTGTTTTTATCGTATATTTTATGAGCTAAATTGGTAATATTACCTTCTACATACTTAATATCGTTTCCTACAAAACCAAGAATAGTAATTTTATTTTTTAATTGAGTTTCGTTGCCGGAAAGTGGTTTCCAATTTATAGGAAGTTCTGGAATTTTTTCTGTAACAACGGGTAATTTAATAAACGAGTTTACACCTGAGGCAAAAAACAGGTAAGCAACAACAGGCACAACAAAAAGAGCGACCAAAAGCAGTACTTTTTTCATTCTAAAAAGTTTTTACAAAAATAAAAAAAGGCGGTGTAATTACCGCCTTTTTAACTCTTATTTATAGATTAAAATATCCATCTCATTGATGATGTTTTAAATACATCGTGAATATATTCTCCTTCAATTAACAACAAACAAGCCAAGTAAGCTATTAAGAATACCATTGGTGCAACAATTGACCAGCGGAATGATGCTTTTTCGCCTTCTAAGTGCATAAACGCCCACATAATGTAGTAAGCTTTTACGATTGTTAAGATGATAAATATCCAGTTTAAGTAACTTAAGCTAAATAATTCGTTATGAAATAAAGCATCTGGTTTTAAAATACCCAAGATAACTTCAACTATAGTAAGTACAGATAAATAAATGAATACCTGCCAAATTCTTTTTGTATTTGATGCGTGTGCTCCCATTTTTTTAATTTTTATAGATTATACTAAATAGAAGAATGTAAATACAAACACCCATACTAAATCTACAAAGTGCCAGTATAATCCAACTTTTTCAACCATTTCGTAAGTTCTTCTTTTTTCGTAAGTACCTAACAACACATTAAAGAAAATAATGATGTTTAACAATACCCCAACAGAAACGTGGAATCCGTGGAAACCTGTAATGAAGAAGAATAAATCTCCAAAACTTTTGTGACCGTATTCGTTACGAACCAAGTTTGCACCTTCTACCACAAATTTAAAATCGTTAGCACGTTTTAAAGTTTCTTCGCGGTTTAACGTAATTTTCTCATGCTTATTACCCGGAACAGTATATTGCGTTCTAATTAAAACATCTGGATTTTTCTCTAACCCGGCTTTTACTTGGTTTAAAGAAACAGAAGTATTGCTACCACCTGTCATTCCCCAAACACCTTTACTTCTTGTTAAAGCAGCGTCTTCTCTTGCCATTGTAGTATCAGCAAAATCTGCCAAAGCTAAACGTTTACCGTCTTTATCAACAAACTGCAGTATTTCGCCACCTCTTGTTTCAACAGCACCGTAAGTACCTGTTATAAAGTTTTTCCACTCCCAAGCCTGTGATCCAACGAAAACAAGACCACCAACAATGGTTAATAACATATAAGTTGCCACTTTCTTTTTCTTCATCTGATGACCAGCATCTACTGCCAATACCATTGTTACCGATGAAAAGATCAAGATAAATGTCATTAATGCTACGTAATACATTGGCGCATCAACACCATGCATAAACGGAAAGTGATTAAAAACCTCATCGGCAATTGGCCAAGAGTCCATAAATTTAAATCTTGTAAATCCATACGCCGCAAGAAATCCTGCAAAAGTTAATGAATCAGACAAGATAAAAAACCACATCATCATTTTCCCATAGCTCGCTCCAAGAGGATGGATATCTTCTCCACCTTCCCAGATTTTTTCTTTAGTCGCTGCTGTAGTAACTGTCGCTCCCATAAAAAGTTTAAGTTGTTAAAAAGTTCCCAAATTTACATCTTTTTTCTTTTAAAGAAAAGTAAAAAGACTATTTGTAAAAAGTAAAAAATAAAAACAAATACAACCATAAGAAACCTAAAAAGTGCCAAAACATTGCACTTAACTCAATTCCAAGGGTTTGAGATGCATTATATTTTTGTTTATAATGATTATAAATTACAATTAATAACGAAATTAATCCACCTGCCAAATGGGCAATATGTACTAAAACCACCACATATAAAAATGATGTTGTTATGGTACTTTGACTACCCGTGAAAAAATATCCAGCCTTGATAACCTGATTAAACCCCTCAAACTGTAATGCTACGAATGCTAAACCTAAAATCAAGGTTGCACCCAACATAATGCTTGTTAAAGATCGGTTATTTTTTTCGATTGCTTTTTTAGCTATATGAAATGTAACACTGCTTAAAACAATTACCAGAGTGCTCCATAAAAAAGCTTGTGGTAAATCGAAATCTTTCAGCCAGTCCGGACGGTTTTTACTGATTACATAAGCACTTGTTAAGCCCGCAAAAATCATTACGATGCTTCCCATTGCAAAAATAAGCATGGTTTTATATGCTTTACCTTTCTGCATTTGTTCTCTGTTAATCTCTTCAATATTCATTATCGCAGGAATTTATCTAAAATAAAAATTATCTGAATTAAAGTAATATAGGTTACGCTTATCAACATTAATGTTTTCGCAGCTTTATCAGTTTGTTTTCTATACAACTGCACGCCGCCATACAACATCCATAAACCTGCTGCCAATACCAAAACTGCTGCAATTGGCGATAAATACAATCTGCCGGTGTAACTCACAGGTCCTTCTCCAGAAGAAAACAATCTAACTATATGACCTAACGCTGGTAATAAAGATGCAATGATTAACCAAACACAATATAGAATAACCTGTAATGCGGTTTTTTTATCTTTTTTACGGGTTGGCAATAAATAAAATCCGCCTTTTTCGTAATCGTTGAATAAGAACCAACCTAATGCCCAGAAATGAGGAAACTGCCAAAAGAACTGAATTAAGAAAAGAGTTCCGGCTTCGATACCAAACTGATCGGTATGTGCCACCCAACCCAACATAAAAGGAATGGCTCCAGGAAAAGCTCCCACAAAGACAGCCAATGGTGTTAACGGTTTTAAAGGCGTGTAAACGCTTGTATATAAAAAGATGGAAATAGCACCGAACATTGCCGTTTTAGGACTTACAACGTACAAAATGATCAACCCAACAACCGTTAAAGCAGAAGCCAAAACAAATGCATTGTTTTTCGACATTCTTCCAGATGAAATTGGTCGGTTTTTGGTTCGATCCATTTTAGCATCCAGATCCTTTTCAATGATTTGATTAAATGCGTTTGATGCACCCACCATACAATATCCGCCCACAGCCAACATCATCAGTTTTATAAAATCGATTTGCTGCCAGTCTTCCACCGCCAAAAGATATCCTGCCAAAGTAGAAAAAACCACACTGAAGGCTAACCCTGCTTTGGTTATGCTTTTAAATTCTGATAGCGCTGAAACTTTTATTGTTGATGAAGGTGTTTCCAAAATGACTTATTTGCTGATGAAATTTGGTTTGCAAATATACTTTAAAAAAAATCTTAAAACTAACTATTTACGCTTTTAAAGTGTTAAACAAAACCGAAAAAGGTTTGGCTAAAACCATTTATTCATCTTAATATTCACAACGGACTAAAGTCCGTTGCTATTCATATCCTAAAAAATCAGTCTTTCGTATTCAAAAGGACGATCATCCTTTTCACATTGTAAACAAATTGCAATTACGATTTTAATGCGTCTTCAATAATTTCTTTTTGTGCCGAAGTACCAATACGCTTTACGCCCATTTCCAGATAAAACAGAACTTCTTCCAACGTTTTTATACCGCCCGATGCTTTTACAGATAAAGGTGTGGCGTTTTCTAACATCAAGGTAATGGAGTTTGGAGTTGCTCCGTTTGATTGATCGCTGGCTGTTTTAAAAAATCCTGTAGATGATTTCACGAACACGTTTCCGTAATCAGTTTCTTTAAAATTTCGAATAACTACATTTTTGATTAAAGCCGTAATCTGAATAATTTCTTTGTTTGATAAGGCTGCGGTTTCAATAATCCATTTTACTGTTTTATGATGTTGCAAACCCAATTGGGTACATTCTTTCACCTGATTTTGAACCAAAGCAAACGCTCCGTTTTTAAACGCCTGATAATCGATCACAAAATCCAGATCATCTGCTCCGTTATCAATAGCCAATTGTGCTTGCAATAATTTTTCTTGTAAACTTGCCATTCCTTCAGGAAAATCAATAACAGTTCCCACCAAAACTTTGCTTTTATTTTTTACAAAATACTGTTTAGCAGTTGCGACATATTCCGGACGAATCATGACGCATTTGTATTTATGTTTTACGGCATTTTGCAACAATTCCTCAACAAGGGCATCGTTTTCTAGTTTAGAAATATTTGCCTGTTCAGGTGTTTTAAGATAGGTAGCGTCTAAAAAATCGTTTACATTCTTCATGGTACTAAAATAAAAAAACCTCACGAATTGTGAGGTTTAAATTTTGTATATATTAAATAAACGGTGGTTCCAAATAAAACGCCCAAGGTGTTACACAATACATCTAACCATTCAAACGAACGCTGTGTTGGTAGTATATCTTGTAAAAACTCGACCATCAATCCAAATAAAATCAAACCAAAAACAATTAAGGTAAGATTTAATTTAAAAGTGGATGCCTTCTTATTCAGCAACGCCCAAGACCATAAAAAAGACGATGTTGTGTAAAATATAAAATGAACAACTTTATCTAAATTAGGAATGCTTATTTTTTGAACTTCGTTAATGTTTGATAAATTTATCAAACAGAAAATCAATATTAAAACATTCCAGCTTATGGCAATAAGCTTTTTATTAAGCACCAATTAATTCTTTATATTGATCAGCTGTTAATAAAGCATCAACTTGAGCAGTATCGGCAACTTTAACTTTAATCATCCAACCTGCAGCATAAGGATCGGTGTTAACCAATTCTGGTTCTGTTTCCAAGTTTTCGTTAAATTCTACCACTTCGCCAGAAACAGGTAAAAATAAATCAGATACAGTTTTAACGGCTTCAACCGTTCCAAAAACCTCATCCTGCTCTAATGTTTGGTCAAGTGTTTCTACTTCTACGTAAACAATATCTCCTAATTCTTTTTGTGCAAAATCTGTAATTCCTACAGTTGCAATTTCTCCTTCTAAACTAACCCACTCGTGGTCTTTTGTGTACTTTAAATTAGCTGGTATATTCATGGTGTTAATATTTTAAGGCAAATGTATAACTTTATTGATAATTGAAAAATTTTTAGGGTTTAATTTCCAAATTTATATTGCAATGTAATTCCCGAACGTAAATTGGTAATTGGGTAACTGGTTGAAATTACCGCTTTACTAAACATGTGTTCGTAATAAAAACGAGCGGTAAAATTCTTGCTTAAATCATATTCGGCAGTTACTCTAATATTTTTAATATCCTGCCCTGCCCCAATTTGGTTGTTGTTATAATCTAAATATCGAATAAGTGTTTGGTTGCGTCGCCATGAAAATTCGGTTGCAAAACGCATATCGCTAATAATTCTACCACCATTGGCAACGCCTTCAAAATTGGTAGTAAAACCAACGTCTTTAATAATAAATCCTAATTTAAAACTGTATTCGCTTCCTTGAACTTCCGTTAACAAGTTATTATCAAAACTCATAGACAGTATTCTGTCCTTATTAACTCCAAATCCAAAATCAATTCCTGATTTCGTTAAGAAATCAACACGAATTAATGGACTAAATTGTTCATCCATAGTAACATTACTAACTACATTTTTAGTAGGATAATTTCCACCTGCATTCAACGCATTCGGATTTTCCAAATACTCATAATTTGTCTGGAAATTGTTTACTGCATAACCTGAAGTATATTTATGTGACAAGGTTACTCTGGTAAAATGGTTTTTAAACCAACCCAATTTTGTTAAACCACGATATTCGATTTTCCAATTAGGCAAAGGAATATTTCGCATAAATCCATTATCTTGTTTTGATATATCTCTGCCCGAATAAGCCGCCAAAAATGCAGGCATTAATACTTCTTGATTGGTTCTACTATAACCTACCGGGTATCCATACTCATCGATATTTGCAGGATCAGATAAATCGATACCACGTGCTGCAGCCAAACGATTTGCTACTACAATACGGTTTGCTTTAAACTGTTCAAAAGCAGCCGAACCGTTTACATCACTTCTACCAAAAGCAGTTCCAATCATGATGTTCGATGTTTGAAACATTCCGTATTCGTAAGGCGAACGCGAATTGTACATGCCATCGGTAACATCGTATTGTTCAGACATGTTGGTACTGTATTGTTTTATGGCATCAATTGTAATTAACAAGTCTGCAAAAGGACGTGCTTCGGCTCTAAACTGTAAATTTTCGGTGTGCATACGGCTGAATTCCTGATTAAATTCAGGGTATTGTGTTAACCAACCTTTACGCGCAGCCTCATATCGAACATCTTCTTGTGAACCAAATACATAACCCAGGGTAGGTCTCGAAGTTCCAAAGAAACCTAAACCACCCAAATAACCAGGCAATACTGTACCGTTTGATTGTTCGTAGGTTACACTTGCCGTTTTAACCATGGTCACCACATTAATAAGTGCATCTAAAACCGGCGAACCTTGATCTTCCTGTTCTTTTTTCTCTTTATCGGTTAACTCTTTATTACGCTCAACTTTTTGTCCCGGTTGTGGCTTTTGGCTAGCTAATGCTGTTGGTTTTTTATTTTTTTGCTTACTTGTTACCAAGCCTAAATACTTATACAACACCTCCATTTGTACGTTGGTATTTAAACTATGTCTGTTGGCATTTTGTATGGTGTTACCCAATTGGTAATTTACGCCGTTGTAATCAACATTTGAAAAAGCATCTGTTGCACGTTGCCAGCTGTAATCGCCCGTGTAAGAATAATCACTATTAAGAAATGCCAAAAACGGAACTTTATCAAAAGGTAATTTGTAGTTTAACTGTAATGTTTGCATGCGTAAATTAGGCGTTCCCGGATCAAAATAACCATCCCATATTCCCAAAGAGTTATCTACAAATCGGTTTTCATCCATAAAATTACGCACCACATTATTATTTGATGCCGTGTAATTAAGGGTTAAACTTTTTGTAAGATTAAAATTAAGACCGTAATTGTAATTAAAGAAATAATTTCTGCGGTACAATGGTTGAATTTCGATACCTTCCACATCGATCATTCTGTACTTTTGCTGGTTGTACTGTCGCAATACATCCGAATTAAAAGTAACACTTGTTGGCAGCAGATTTAAATTAAAATCACTGAACAATTTTAAATAGCGGTTCTTTTTAAGATTTTCTGCTTTTTTAAATGGTTCGATATTCCAAGGTTTGAACGAATATGCATAATTTAAAGACGAACGTGCCTGTTGATCTAACAGTTGTTCAATTTCGAAATTATGTTGTTCTACCTGATTGAACGAATGCGAAAGCGTTAAATTCTCAACATCGTAAAAACGCTGTTTTTGGTTTGGACTGCGTTGCTTGTTTACCCCAATAAAGTTGATACTTGTACGTTTGGTATATTCAATGGCACGATCTTTAATTTGTTTGCGTTCATCGGCACTTTGTGCTTCATCCATTTTTGCTTGTAGGCGAACATCCGGATCGTTAGGATCGTACTCTGGTGTAATTTTTTCTTCGGCAATAGAATAACTGAACGGAATATTCAAATTCCATTTTTTAGGCAATACCTGATGTGCATTTACTGCCGTTGTAACATTGTAATTAAAAACATCTTCCCTACTGCGTTCTTGCGGACCTTGTTCTAACGCGCCAAAGCCCATTGTTTGTTTGTTAACCGTTGCCGTTACCGCTGCAAAATCTGCAATTTTAGCATCAACCGTTGCAACAGCTGCCCAACCGCCTTTATTGGTCATATCAGACATACGCAATTCGTTAAACCAAACTTCCCCACGAATATCTCTTGGCGATTGTGGCGAATCTTGATACAGAATTCTTGTATTGTTTCGAACCCCGATCATAATGGTTCTTAACATACCAAAGTTTGGATTTCCTTTGATACCAATACGCAGTTTATTGATTTTGCTTGCCAATTCCGGTGCCAGTTCATCTTCGTTTTTAAAATAAATAAAACTCGGATCTTGATTTTGATCACGGTTACGCATCAACTTTAACTTAGTAAGCAATTCTAACTGTAATTCAATTTCGTTGGCTAACGGCCAAACCTCTTCTGAAATAGTTGTACCCCATTCTGTTAACTTCAACGGAATTTCTACCTGATAGAAGTTGTTTGTAAAATCGTTACCAAAACGAATGAATGCTACCATTTCATCATCTTTCAACCTTGAAGCATCTGTCGCACTTTCTAATGCTTCGGCGTGTAAAAACATACGCAGTTTTTTGTACTGGCGCATATCAATATTACCTACATTTTTAAATACCGCTCTGGAATCATCTGGTTCTAAACCATCGGGAGTCACCGTAGAATTTGCCTTATACACACGTAGCGATAACGCCTGCTCGTTTTGGTTAATAATAGTGTTATTTTGATTTACGCGTTCGCGGGTAATTCCCGGAGGCAATACATACGGAATTGGCGTACGTGAATAGTTGTTTAATATATTCAGTGTGGTAACATCGAAACCGGTGTTGGTTCCTTGCACTACTACATTAGGATCTTCAACCAAATTATCGGTATATCTTCTCCAATCGCTTCGAACCAAATTCAAAGTCGCAAAACGCAACGTTACTTCTTCAGAGAAACCTGTTAAGAACATACGCATAAAACGTACCGACTGTAAATCTGAAATGGCTCCCACAGCGTATTCCTGACTTGCAATAATTGGCACTTTATACTGCACCCATTTAACCGGAGTTGTATTTCCGTTTAAAAATTTCTCAGTAGTTGTACGAATATCTACCACATAATTTTCACCAATTACCGGATTGGCATTTACATTAACCTCATACTGATAATACGCATTAATGGTGTTCATGGTATTATCGTTATCGATATCTTCTACGTCGGGTAAATTGCTGTTTCCTCTGTTTGTGTCCGAAAACTGAATTGGCGTGTTGCCTTGCAAACCGTTGTAATTTTTATAGCGCGAAATGATATCGCCCTGTGCCGTTAGGAAAAATTCGTAGTTATCTGCCGCAGGATCTGCTAAACCAGAAAATTGCGTAAACTTCGCTTTTTCTTCCTCATCGTTCAATCCGTCTAAACCAACATCCTGATAAATACGGTTGTTTGCATCGGTATCAAACGCATAAATTAAAGCAGTTGATGCCGGAACTTTACCCCAAACCGAACTAATCGTTGGTGCATTTGTTCCCGGTGTAGGCAATCCGTTTTCGTATTGCTTCATACCATCTTGCAAAATATCTTCTGAAATGTATCCTAAATTGAAATAAACCTTACCTGTATTTGCTGTACTTGTAACATCGCCGGTATTACCTGTATAAGGATCCATCATCCAAAATTCAATGTATTCCACGTTTGCCTGTTCAAAATTGGTTGATGCGATAGAACGCATAATACCTGCCCAGTTTTGCTGTGGATTTGGTAATTCGTTATTTGCTAAAAACTGCGGATTAAAATTGTAAGGTCCGCGTTCTTTTGGATAATACGTTAAGTTTAATGGATTTACCGTTAACAGTTCGCCTTGTGCCACATCCATGGTAGGGAATAATTCTTCTTTATTGATACGGCGGGTTTTGTTCGATGAAATCATAGCATCGGTAACACTGTCGGGGCGACGGTATGGACTATAAAAAATTTGATCGATGTTATACCACGACATTTTTGCACGACGATAGCCAGATTGTAAATCGGTAAAATTCTCGCCGAAACCTACAGGCACAGATGATAGAAACCACATGGTAGGATTCAGCACATCAATGTTACTTTGCGTTCCTTCGAAATTTTCAATAAAAGAAGTTGCTTCTCCGTTAAGTTGATCCATTTTCGATGCACCCGGTTTTAAATACGCAAATTCTCCTTTAAAAGTTAAGGTTGACATTACATCGGTATCTATATTTGGCAACTTGTTTACCCAACGTGTTAAGAAAGGTACATCGGTAGAATAGTTCATATTGAAACCGTAAATAGTGTTATTTACCGATTCTTCGCCATAGTTTGATTTTACGGTTAAAGGTTGTTCTGTTAAGCGTAAATAGGTTGCACCTAAAATTAATTTGTCGTTTACCTGATGATCAACATGTACCCCGAAAAAGTTTCTGCGAGTTTGAGAAAACATTGAATTTTCTTCTACAGAAATTTCAATAGGTGTATTGCTTTCACGTAAACCCGGATCTAAAATATTAACCATTCCACGTTGGTAATCAACGGTATAATCGGCACCTTCCATCAATGTTCTACCACCTGCGGTAACTACAACCGATCCTTGTGCTATGTTAAATCCATTAATAGGAATACCATCGCCACTTGAACTGCTGGCTTTTCCTTTTAACTGGAACTTATTTTTCTCACTGTCTTGCATCGCTTTTATGTAAGTATTGCGATACAGATTTTTATAAACGTATTTTTTCTGGTTAGGGTTGTAACTTGCGTCAACATCATAGTTTTCGCCTGTTCCGTTAGAAAGCTTTTTAAACAAGTGTTCCCCAAAAGGTTCAACCGTTGTAAAAATAATTCGTCCACGTTCCTGATCAACAGTAATACCTTCGAACTTATTCATATTCTGCAGTGCCGAATTACTATTGTTATTACCATAGCCACCGCCACCGCCTTGATTATTGTTATTGTTTGACGGATTGTTACTTGTTGGGCTGTTTGCTATATAATCGAACCAACCGTCACCGCCCGCTTGCGGATCATCGGTAGCATTCAATCGATCTAAATTAAATACATTCAATAAAGGCGTATTTGCCACATCTTCCGGTAAAGTTGTTCCTGCAACCGGCGAAATATAATTTAACGGCGAAGGATCGGTGTACATGATGTTAAAACGGAAACCTTCTTTTTCGATAAAACTTGTATTTGGAATTTGATACATGTTTTTCATCATTAAATCCCAAACAGGTTCATCAACCGATGCCAGGGTGCTTTTCAGCATCTTTAAAACCAAACCTTGTGTTGTTGGGATATCCTGATTGTTTCCGTCTTGACCAATTACGGTAGCATCTACTCCATCGGTTCCAAATTCCCCAACTTTATAAACTTTTCCACCAATGGTATATTCAAACGCTACAGCCAAAACCTCATCGTTATTCAACGCTTGCTGTAACGTAATGTATCCTAATTGCGGATGAAACTTAAACTCGTTTTCTAATAATTTTCGGGCATTTTCTAATTTCACATAATCGCGACCTTCTGTTACAGGAATATTAAATCCTGCTTGTGCCGTGTTGATCTGACGGATGCCTTCATTTAAAAAGTTAGTACCAATAGCTCCCGGATTGAATTGGTTGTTCTTATTATCAACCGGTGCATTTACTTGTGAAGTACCAAAGAATGTAGGATTCGCCGTTAGATCCAACCCAATGATACGATCGGTACTTGCGTTGCTTAATCGTGCCTCACCTAAATCTTGAAGCGCGATAATGTTACGCATGTTATTGTTTGTTTGCCCAACACGGTTTTGGCGGTTGGTTACCCAAACTTCTACACGGGTAATACGCACACGGCTGTCGATATACGGATAATTTCTTAAGGCATTATCGTACTGGTATCTAAAGTATTGCGATAAAAAGAAATTTCGGTTTTGCTCATAATCCAAAGCAAACATTTCGAAGTTTTGCACTGTTCCGCCACCTTCTGCAACAATAGTTTTACGTTCTGATGTTTGTTTAGAAACCACACCGGTAATTGTTGTACGCCCGAACTGCAACTTGGTTTTTACACCAAAAAGATTTTGTGCCCCACGAACTAACGAGTTATTTACCGGCATGCTTACGTTACCCACTTCGATCCCCTGAAGAATAGCATCTTCGTCTGGTTCGTAGTTCAACTTAAGCATTTGTCTTTGAAAATCTAATGTTGACTGGTTGTTAAAGTTAATGTCGGTATTTAAACGCGTTCCTACTTTTCCCTGTAAACTTAAGTTGATGCGCTGGTTAAAATCTAACGCAAACGTACGGCGGTTTCTTGGCGATATAATTGGGTTATCTTGCTTTGTAAAGCGAATACCCAAATCTAATTCTACGTTACCGCTTGGTTTTACATCAATAGTATTACCGCCAAAAATGGTTTCAAAAAGTTTAGAATTTACATAATATCCCGGTAATAAATCTTTCTTTTCATCTTCGGTTAATCGGTCTTCGGCTGCAGCTAATCTTTTAGAATAGTATTCGCGCATGGCAGCTTTCAGCAAAATATCCTCGTACTGCTTACGGGTTAAAACCATAGGATATTCCAAGTTGTAATCGTTATTGGTAACGGTGTACAAGTATTTGTCTGAAACCGGATCGTAGGTGTACATTTTCATGATACTATCTACATCTTTCAAAGAAATAGCTCCGCGAATAATTACGCTTTCTTCTTCGGTTTCTTCAATTTGTGCCAAAGCAGGCGCAGCGTTACCCAAAAAGATAACGACTAAAAAGTATTTTAAATAAATGTATATACGTGAAGATGCTCTCAAAATGCTACAACCCTTTTAATGCCAACTTAATAATCTGCTCTACAGTAACTTCCGGATTTTGCTCAACGATTTTCTTCACTACTTTTTCGGTAGCTTTTCGTACAAAACCAAGAACTTCTAAAGCAGATAACGCTTCTTCTGCATTTGTATTGTTTACAGGAGCAGATAAATCTTCTAAACCATACAATTTCAGCACTTTTTCCTGTAAATCTAATATAACGCGTTGTGCGGTTTTTAGTCCGATACCTTTGATTGACTGTATTGTTTTTACATCGTTTGATCCAATTGCCTGTATTAAATCATTTGGAGAAACGTACGACAACATGTTTCGAGCCGTATTTCCGCCAATTCCAGAAACAGAAATCAACAGCTTAAAAAGCTCGCGTTCTGTTTTTTCGATAAATCCGTATAAAATATGTGCGTCTTCTTTAATTTGAAGGTAAGTGTGGATCTGAATTGCTTCCGAATCTTTAATTAAAGAATAAGAATGCAACGAAATATGAACCTGATAGCCAATTCCGTTGCAATCTATTATAATATCTGTAGGAGTTTTTTCTACCAAACGACCTTTTAAAAACGCAATCATTTTTTTACTTTAAATTTTCATCAAAAATAGAAAATTTTATTAATAAATTAACGCTTATTGGCTTTGGTATCTTTTATAAAACTATATATTCTTTTTTCGTGCGATTTTTTCCTGGGCATCAATAACCGCAACCGCCGTCATATTCACCATTTCATCTACACTTGCACCTAACTGAAATACGTGTACAGGTGCATCTAACCCTAATAAAATAGGTCCGATTGATGTTGCTCCGTTTAATTCTTTCAACATTTTATAAGTGGTATTTGCAGCATCTAAATTGGCAAAAACCAACGTGTTTACCTTTTTACCGACTAATTTTGAAAACGGAAATTTCTCTTTTAACATTTGCTGGTTCAAAGCAAAATCCATTTGAATTTCACCGTCAACAATCATCTCCGGATGTTGTTCATGCAACAACTCAACTGCTGTACGCATTTTTCTTGGAGTTTCTTCTTTTGATGATCCAAAGTTTCCGAAAGAAATCATTGCCACCACCGGATCCATTCCAAACATTTTAACCACATGACTGGTCATTAAAGCAATTTTTGCTGTTTCTTCTGCTGCTGGATTTGGGTTTACAGAAGTATCAGACAAAAACATTGGTCCGTGATTGGTAAGCATTAAATTAGTTGCCGCTACTTTTGATACGCCGTTTGCACGCGGAATTAAATCTAAAACCGGTTTTAACGATGTTGGATAACTGCGTGAGTAACCCGAAAGCATCGCATCGGCTTCGCCTTTCAACACCATCATTGATGCAAAATAACTGCGATCTCGCATTAATTTTTGAGCATCGATTAAAGTTACACCTCTGCGTTTTCTTGAATTCCAGAAGAATTCTGCATAACGTTCTCTACGATCGGCTTCTTCTTTGGTTTTAGGGTCAATTATCATTACATCGGCATCAAAACCAATTTCTTCTTTTAACTCTAAAATAATTTCTTTATTTCCTAATAAAATTGGTTCGGCAATACCTTCTTCGTAAGCAATCTGTGCTGCTTTTAGTACATTTAACTGATCGGCTTCGGTATAAACTACTTTTTTAGGATCTAACTTCGCACGATTCATTAACAAACGTACCAATTTATTATCGGATCCCATACGATCAGAAAGTTCGTTACGATATGCTTCCCAATTGGTAATTGGTTCTGTAGCCACGCCCGATTCCATAGCTGCTTTTGCAACTGCCGGTGGAATTTCGGTCATTAAACGTGGATCAAACGGTTTAGGAATAATATAATCTTTACCGAAGCTTAATTTCTTTGCACCGTAAGCTATGTTTACTTGTTCAGGCACTGTTTCTTTTGCCAATTTAGCCAAAGCGTAAACGGCAGCCAGCTTCATTTCTTCGTTAATTTTTGTAGCGCGAACATCTAACGCTCCACGGAAAATAAATGGGAAACCTAAAACGTTGTTTACCTGGTTAGGAAAATCTGATCTACCTGTCCCCATAATGATATCTTTACGAGTAGCCATTGCCAAATCGTATGCAATTTCAGGGTTTGGATTTGCCATTGCCAAAACAATAGGATCCGGAGCCATGGTGTTCAACATTTCTGGCGATAGCACGTTTGCGGCAGATAATCCAATGAACACATCGGCATCTTTCATGGCATCTTCCAACGTATGAATGTCGCGCTTGGTTGCCCAAACCGCTTTAGAAGGATCTAAATTTTCACGATCGGCACGAATAACACCTTTACTGTCTAACATTACAATGTTTTCTTTTGTTGCACCAACCGAAATATACATTTGAGTACACGAATTTGCTGCGGCACCTGCACCACTTACAACAATTTTAACGTCTTTAATATCTTTTTTCTGTAATTCGCACGCATTGATTAATGCCGCACCGGAAATAATTGCCGTTCCGTGCTGGTCGTCGTGCATTACAGGAATATTCATTTCTTCTTTTAAACGACGTTCAATTTCAAAACACTCGGGAGCTTTAATATCTTCTAAGTTGATTCCACCAAAAGTAGGTTCTAACGCCTTTACAATTTTTACAAAATCATCGATATTCTTTGTGTCTACTTCAATATCAAAAACGTCGATATCGGCAAATATCTTAAACAACAAACCTTTACCTTCCATTACCGGTTTTGATGCCTGCGCGCCAATATCGCCCAAACCTAAAACAGCCGTTCCGTTACTAATTACAGCCACCAAGTTTCCTTTAGCAGTGTATTTGTAAGCGTTTTCAGGATTTTTTTCGATTTCTAAACAAGGTTCTGCAACTCCGGGTGAATAAGCCAATGCCAAATCGCGTTGTGTACTTGTAGGTTTTGTTGGTACTACGGCAATTTTACCGGGTTTTGGTTTTGCGTGATATAATAAAGCTTCTCTTCTTTTTGAATCTTTGTGCATGATTTCGTTTTTTGATAAGTAACAAATATAACAAGCTTAAAATTAAGAACGAAAAAGTTTTCATTACTTTTTTTGAGGAATGCTATTATTAATTATTATAAACACACACACCAATATATTGAGATTTATAAAATAAAAGAGATTAGACTTTTTTTTAACATTTGAATTTAAATAGTATATTGCGATGATAAACGTTAGCGAAAATTTTAACAAATCCTGCAAATTAATAAATGAGTAAAAATTACTATATACTTTTAGGTAATGGATTTACAATTGATTTAATTAACTTTCTTTCAAAGAAGAAAGAGAGAGAAATTAATGTAAAAAATCTATTTTCTAATGGAGAACTTGTGCCTTGGCCAGGTAATGATAAACCTGGTTTTCTTTCCTATCGATATTGTCCAAATCTATGGACACTTGGGGCTAGACCAAATATGTCAGATGAAGAAGCTATAAATCTTATTGAAGATATTATTACTTGTGCAAATATCTTACACAGAAATAATAAAAAATCAAGCAATATTTACATCAAAGCATATAAAGAATTAGTAACATACTTACATGCTCTTTTCACATACTATAATAATATTTTAGATATAGATTCTGAAGATTTCTCAGATTGGGCATGGTTCAAGTTCATAAATAAATTGTATAATTCACCTGATGTAGAAAAAATACATATAGTTACTTTCAACTATGATATTTGGTTGGAAAGAATATTAAAGAAACACAACATTGAATTTGATGTTTCTAATCTAGAAGATCGCCAAAAGAAAGTTATCGTATATAAACCACATGGCTCAATTAGTTTTTCTTATAATATAAAAAAAGAAAAAGAAGCATTTGAAATAAGATATAATAGCGATTCTAATGATGGTAATATGGATGAGTTTACATTAAACTATGAAAATATAGACACATTAAATTCTGTAAATGCTATTATTCCACCTGCCGGTGATTCTAGTAGATTAGACTTCAAATGGGCTAAAGAAATCAGAGATAAAGCTAAAGAAATAGCTCAGAGTTTAGATAAAGAAGATGAATTATTAATCTGTGGGCTCTCTTATTGGCATGTAGATAGACTTGAAATAGATTCAATTTTAACAAGCATTAATCCCGAAATTGAAGAGGTTAAAGTCATTAATCCCTTTACACCAAAAGTTTTTAATGCTATTATAACAACACTTTTTGATAAAGTTATTTTTTACAGTAACTCAAATCCTTTATTATAATGAATATTTTAAATAGAAATAGTACTACAATAAATATTGCGAATTTTTGGGAAAATTATCAATTGAATAAGTATAATTTTGAACCAGATTACCAAAGAAAAAGTGATGTTTGGAGTCCATCTAAAAAATCATTTTTAATCGATACAATTTTAAAAAATTTCCCTATTCCTCCTATTTTTCTCCATCAGCATATTGATGAAGAAACTGGTAAAACCATGTATGATGTTATTGACGGAAAACAAAGATTAGGAGCAATTTTAAGCTTTATTAAAAATGAAATTAGAACTCCAGAGGATTTCCATTCTGATGGTTTTGGTATTCAAGAGTTATCTGATATTTCTTTTAAAGATTTAGATGAAAGTAATCTATCAGATTGGAAAAAAGCATTTTGGAGATATGATATAACTATTGAATACATTGATACAAATCAAGTTGATGTTGTCAATAATATTTTTGATAGACTTAATAGAAATGGAGAACCACTGACAAAACAAGAATTAAGAAATGCCAAATATAATTCTAGTGGATTCTATAAGTTGATAAAAAAGCTTGCATTAACTGATGTCCTGCAGCCTGTATTAAACAAATTACAACGTAATAGATTAGAAGATGAAGAATATATAACAGAACTACTTATCACTTCAATAAATAAAGAAGTTATAGCAGGTGATAAACCTGAAATGCTTGATCAAAAAATAGAAGAATATTCAAATTCATCTACAGATACATTACAAGAGTTTGAAAATGATTTTATCAAATATTCAGAATTTATTAGAAAATTAAATTTAAATCTTGAAAATTTAAAAATAGATGGAGTCAGTCACTTTTATGCTCTATGGGGATTTGCAATTGAAAAACTTAAAAATAATACTATTGATCAAATTGATTTTAACAATTTAAATCAAACCTTAGAAGATTTTTACACAAAATATTTAGGAAAATCACAAGAAGAACTGATTCAACAATATAAGACGACAATGTCAGCTGGGACTAAAAGTACAGCTAGAAGAAAACGAAGAATTGAAAGTTTATTACAATACTGCTAAAAAAAATTCCACTAACATCATATCGTCAAAACAACTTGTTAAAGGAGAAATATAAAGTTCTCCTTTTTTTAATTATAATTTCTAACAATTCAAAAAAGCGATATTCCCACTCCGATAACTATGGTTTTTCAAAATAAAAAATGTTAAAATTCTCACTGTTTTTTTTACGAATAATTTAATAATTTTACGTTGGAACAAACAAATA
>NZ_FOVI01000047.1 GCF_900115115.1 Paenimyroides ummariense | reverse complement strand
ATATCTCCCACAGGAGTAGAAGTTGCGTGTAAGTTCAAATAATCAAGTTCATCTGGATTTAGTTTTGCTTCTTCCAAGGCAAGCTGCATTGCTTTTGCAGCACCCAATCCTTCCGGATGTGGAGAAGTCATGTGGTAAGCATCTGCTGTCATTGATGCGCCTACCAGTTCGGCATAAATCTTTGCACCTCTTTTTTTAGCCTGTTCATATTCTTCCAATATAAGGGCACCTGCACCTTCTCCCATTACAAAACCGTCACGGTCTTTATCAAAAGGTCTGCTGGCAGTAAGTGGATCAGCATTTCTTACAGACATGGCTTTCATGGCAGAAAAACCTCCTATCGAAGCCGGAGTTATAGGAGCTTCAGAGCCGCCCGAAATAAATACTTTCGCTTTGCCCAAACGAATGTAATTAAATGCATCCATCATTGCTGTGTTGGCAGTAGCACAAGCCGATACGGTAGTGTAATTTATTCCCTGTAATCCGAATTTCATAGATATCATTCCCGAAGCCATATTAACAATAAGCTTAGGTACAAAAAACGGACTGAATCTGGGTACATAATTACCTGTTACATAGTTTTCAACTTCACTCTCAAAGGTTTCCATACCACCCTGACCAACGCCCCATATTACCCCTATGTAAAAAGGATCCATTTGCTTTACATCCAGACCTGAATCTTCTAATGCCTGTGAAGCACTGTAGAGGGCATATTGCGTAAAGAGGTCGCTTCGCTTTATTTCGTTGCGGTCCAGATATGTTTCAGGTTTAAAGTTTTTAACTTCACATGCTATCTGTGTACGAAATTTGGATGCGTCAAAACGGGTAATGATTCCAGCACTGCTTTTACCGTTGACTGCATTATTCCAAAAATCGGCTATATTGTTTCCAAGTGGGTTTATTGTTCCCAATCCGGTTATTACGACTCTTTTCATGGTTCAATTTTAGTTTCTGTTTTAAATAGATTGGATGTTCCTTTAGCGAGCATTCTGCTTTTGTCACTGTTCCAAACTTCACAATGTACATTAATAAACTGTTTACCTTTTTTAATAATATGTGTTTTCGCGATTATTTTTTCGTCTGCTTTTGCCGAAGAAAAATAATCCACTGCGATATTGATGGTTGTGTAAAAAATAGGTTCGTTTAATGAAAACACCGTTGCCCCGATAATATCGTCAATAATTGCAGCAGTTACGCCACCATGCAGGTTTCCTGCCGGGTTTAGCCATTCGCTTCTAACAAAATATTCAAATTCTAATGTACCTTGTTCTGCAATTAAAACAATAGGTTTCAACCAGCGCATAAAAGGGGATGGCGATGCTGAAAATTCTTTTCCTGTAAAAGTTTTTATTTTTTCTAAAGCTGTCATCTTATATAATTTTAAATCAATTTATATACCGAACGGTATATTTTTGTGTAAAAAAATTAGATTATTATTTCATCATCTATAATTTTATTAACTCTGTCTAATGCCAGATACAGGCTGTCTGGCTTGTCTGAAATTTTAGAAAGCAGAACTCCACCTTCAATCGTCATAATGAACAAACGGGCGTATTCCACTGTATTTATATTTGATCGAAATACATTTTCTTTAATACCTTTTTCAAGAATGTTTGCAACATTTCTAACCCAACTATCAACCGTATTCTTTACACGTTCTTTCATTGCGGGCATTATATCATCTGATTCTGTCGCAGCATTCATAACCGGACAGCCACCACTTTCAAAAAGTTCTTTCCAGTTCTTTCGGTAAAAGTCAACAAGCGCCATTAGTTGTGATCTGGCGTCACTGTAAACCGTTATCCAATTTTCCTTTTTCTTCCATAATCTGTCTGCATTGTACTTAAAAACAGCAATAGCTACTTCATCCTTATTTTCAAAATTTCCGTAAATACTGCCTTTGGTAAGCCCTGTTGCTTCTGTAATGTCAGACAATGATGTAGCCGCAAATCCTTTCTTATTAAAGATCGGTGCTGTTTTTTCAATAATGAACTGGCGTGTTTGGTTGGCTTTTGACATATTTACAGATTGTATTTGATCCAAAAATAATAAAATATACCAAAAGGTATATTTTTTTTTGAATATTTAACAAAAGTTGATAATAAAATGGTAACTATAGTTTTAAAGTTAAAAATTAATTTAAGAATGATGGATCGGTTAAAATATCAAAGCCACCATTCTTAAATCTAAAAATTTATCTAAGCTATTTTAATTAATATCTAAAACAAGATAATATGGCATTGCTTAATAACGGGTAATTTGAAAATCATCCATTTATTGCCTATCTATTTTATTATACCTGTTTTTTTATACATACTGTTGTTCAATTAGCATGATATGCCTTTTGATGCTGCTTATTATTTTAATAGTTAATCCTTAAACCAATCCCCAATCCCATATCGCTATCATAATGTGTTCTAATAGCCATGTTTTTGTTAAGAATATAGCTTAAGTCTGCCATATACTCTAAATCTGTATTTGCCATAAAACCAGCTCGCAACCTTTTTGAAATCGGAATGTCTTCACGCATTAAAGATAGTCTTACAATACCATCGTGATAAACTTCTGCCTGAAAATTGACAAGCATAGGTAAAGTGTACATAAAACCTAAACTAACAGCAGACCTGCTGTCTTTCTTATTTTCTTGTCCGAAAATATTTTTTTCGTGTTCGTCCATTCCCATTTTTCGGTAACGGTAATCGAATCCGACAAATGGCATAAACCATTGCATTTTACCAATGTATCTTCCTAAATGGGTTTCTACCTCGTAACCATGCATTGATCCATACCCCAAACGCCATTCTGTGCCCAAGCTCCATCTTGCATTTTGTAACATTGCTTCCCCATCATTTCCATTAGTAGAAAAATCATTTTGACCCATAAAGTGAGACATGTTACTTTCGCGTTGTAACATTTTATAAGCTTTTGCTTTATTAGGTAAGTAGGGATTTTGATAATCGTCTACAGCAAAAACTTTGTTCATACCTGCCATCATGTGATAAAGGATATGGCAGTGGAAAAACCAATCGCCTTCTTCATTGGCTAAAAACTCTATGGTATTGGTTTCCATCGGCATAATGTCCATCACATTTTTTAAGGGAGACTTTTCCCCATGTTGATTGATTATTCTAAAATCAAAACCATGTAAGTGCATAGGGTGACGCATCATAGAATTGTTATAAATGGTAATACGTAGTATTTCCCCTTTTTTTACAGGTATCTTATCAATTTCCGATAGAATTTTATTGTCCATGCTCCAAACATATCGGTTCATGTTGCCCGTTAAGGTAAATTTCATTTCCTTTACAGGTGCTTCTTTGGGCAGAGTGGTGCTTTGTGGAGCAGCAAGCATAGTGTAGTTGAGTGTTGTTATATCTCCTAAAGCATTAGCATTATACTTATTGGAATTTTCCTCTATTTTCATGATATCGTGATTACTGTGATTTGAATTTTGTCTATTTTCTCCTGTAATTTCTGGATACATGACCACATTCATATCCATTTGATTAAGGCTCATTTTCATACCCATGTCATCCAAATCGCCATTCATTTTCATCATATCATTCATCATCTGCATTCCTTCAAAATATTTTAGTTTGGGCAGGGGAGAAATCAATTGTTTAATTCCATCGCCGATAAACACACTGGCAGACTGGGTACGGTCTTCTGTTGTAGCTAAAAATTCATAACCCACACCTTCATTGGGGATAGTGACAACGATATCGTAAGTTTCGGAAACAGCAATGATTAATCGGTCTACTTCTACAGGTGTTACATCATTACCATCGCTGGCTACAACGGTTATTATTCCGCCAGCATAACGTAACCAGAAATAAGAAGAAGCACCACCATTGGAAACACGTAATCTAACTTTGTCACCGGCTTTTAGCTTTTTTCCATCAACAGTATGTAAATCTGTTATATTATTTCCATTAATTAATATTTTATCGTAATATACGTCACTTACGTCCATTGCCAGCATCCTTTTCCATTCGTTTGTGAGTTTGGTTTTAAATTTTCCGGCTCTGATTGCTTCTGCATATGATTGTGTTGCATTCTTTTTAATAGCAGCCCAGTCGTTGGCATTGTGTAGCATACGGTTGATGTTATTGGGATTAAGGTTTGTCCATTCACTTAAAATAATAGGTACTGTGGGCAAATCGTCAATACCTTTTCTAAAAGTTTTATCACTCTCTCGCTTTTTCATTACAAAATTGCCGTACATTCCAATCTGCTCTTGCAGACCAGAATGCGAATGATACCAATGCGTACCGTTTTGGATAATAGGAAAGCGATAGGTATAGGTAGTGCCAGGCTTTATGGGCATTTGCGTTAAAAATGGCACACCATCTTCTTTGTTTGGTAAAAATACCCCATGCCAGTGCAAAGACGTACTTTCCTTTAATTGATTGTGCACTACAATTTCGGCAGTATCTCCTTCTGTGAATGTAAGCGTGGGCATTGGTATTTGTCCGTTTACGGCGATGGCTCTTTTCTCTTTTCCGGCGTAATTTACCAGCGTGTCTTTAACGTACAAATCGTACCGCACTACTTTCTGGGCAAATAACTGAGCTGTAACTAATAGTAAGAGTACTATTGACAACAGTATCTTTTGAGAAATGTTTTTTATATCCATTTTAATAAGAATGAGTTATTTAATCGTTTCCTGTACACTACCGCAAGTAAGCATTTGCGAACCATAGTATGGATTTTTAACTGCTGCTTCTTTGCTTAACCAATTAGCACCTTTACCATTGTACATTGGGCAATGTTGATAGTAAACCGGAGTTTCTTGTTTCGATACTTTAGCTAGTTCATACATATCTTTTGACAGCAAAGCGAAAGTTTCTCTTTGTTTTGCAACATCTTTGAAAACAGCAATTTTTTCCGTATTGGCGGTTAAGTTTTTCATTATTTTCATCCAAACGTTATGCTCTTCGGTAGAAAGTTTTGTCATTTCTACCGCTTTGATGGCTTTTTCCAATTCTGTAGCTTTTATAGAAGCAGTAGCTGCATCAGTTTTTACCAAGGCATCTTTTACTGCAAAGTAGCTCTCTAAAACGGCTTTCAGTGGTGTTACATTTTGATCTTTCGAAGTATTAGTTTTAGACATTTCATGATGGTTATGATTTACGTGTTCGTTTTTCATATCCATACTAGTAGTGTTAGATTTTGCAATTGGTTTTAAATCTCTATTGTACTGGCAGCATTCCGGTAGTTTAGCATAAGTATCATTTGGTGCTAAAAATTTATCGCTGTCGTAACCTGACAAAGCAATGCGTTTCAGTATTTCATTGGGAGTTGTTTTTTTATCATCATAGCTGAGTGTAGCCATTTTGGTATCTTTATTCCATTCTACAGTAGCTACGTTTTTTACATTTCCTGCTTTTTCAATGGTGGTTTTACACATTCCGCAGTTGCCATATATTTTTACGGTTTCTGTTTTTAAATTTTTGATTTGTGCAAAGTTGTTTATAGATGATAGTAATATAGTAATTACCATCAATATTCTTGATATTGATTTCATTTTGAAAATTTTAATTTAATAAGATATACGAAAGGGTTGCGAAAACAGGATTTAGTTTTCGACAAAACACAATTGTGGCTGGGAAGCCTTAATGTTAGCTTATTTTAGGCGGTTGCCAAATAGTAGAATAGTTAGAAGAATAATAGACTTGTTTGAAACCGAATTTTTGCTTTTTCACGTCTGCAAAATGTAATTCATTGATCTGTAAGTACGAGAACAGGGCTAAAGAGGGGGATGGTGTATTGTTAGTACAAGTTTTATCTTTGCAATTGCCATTACAATGTCCGGTATCTTCTTTATTATCTTTACAGGATTTGGTTTTACAACAATTCTTCTCTTTTAAACTTTTGTCTTTTTTAGTAGAACAAGAAGATTGTTCTGTCTTTGTTGTTTTTTTTGAACACGCATAACCTTGATTAGGCATCAAAAGGAAGCCCAAACAAAAAAATATAAGAACTGCAATATGTTTATTCAAATTTTCCAACTCTTCAAAAGTATTAAATTTTTTCTTTGAATTATATAACTTTCTGTTACTTAACGATTAATTTAAACTTATTTTAGAGATTATTTTATTTTTATAAATCATTTAGTATACAAAATTAATATAATTTAGATAATATGTGTATTCTATTCTGAATTAAAGGATATTAATATAAAATATTTAACATTAAATAAATTAATACAAAACCATCTTAAAGATCTTATGATTGTAAGAAAGTATTTTATTCAATGGAATTATTGAGTTTATAGGGCACTATATTTGTTAACTTGTCTCTATACGCTCATTGTTACTATGCTTAATAGGTTTTATATTGTATTTATGTGATAGGGGAATTTCGGCGATTATACTGAAAATCAGTTTAATGGTTTAAGAATAGATATTTTGAAGCCTATTCAATCCATAAATAACGTGATAATGTAATTTATTCACTCTTATAAAAACAAAAATGTATATACCATTACCTTTTATAATAGCAATGATTGTAGGAATTATACTGCTTAATATTCTTGCCAAAAAACTAAAAATTGCCTACCGCATATTATTAGTTGTAGCGGGTTTATTTGTTAGTATAATCACAGAAATGCTTCATATTCAAATAGATCCAGATTTAATTTTCTTTATTTTTTTACCGCCTTTGTTGTTTGAAGCCGCTTGGGCAGGTTCATTTAAAGAAATGCGGAAATTACAAATTTATATTATGAGGTTGAATTAAAGAATTTTATAGCATAGATGTTGAAGTTTAAAGCACAGTTAGAAATTATAGGAATTAACCCCTTTGTTTTTATCCCCGATGAGGTGTTGGAGGTTGTTTTCCAAGAGGCAGGACGAAATAAAGGTCCTTTTCCGGTAAATGGAACTATAAACGAAAAGGAATACATACAAACTTTAGTAAGGTTTAAAGGTGCATGGCGATTGTATATCAACAAAATTATGTTAAATGATTCACCAAGAAGAATTTGGGAATATTTAGAAGTAAAAATTAAATTTGATCTACGAGAACGTAGCTTGATGCCTCATGTAGATTTTATTAAGGCTCTAGAGGAAAATAAAACAGCTGAAAACGTTTTTTATCAACTTCCACCATTTCTAAAAAAGGAATTATCCGGTATATTAACGCGCTCAAAACAACTGAGAAGCGGACTGAAAATATAGATAAAGTTATTGGTTTTCTTCTAGGAAAAAACAAATTTATTGGTCGAGATAAACTAAATAATAAATAAATTTTTAAAAATGAATACTAAGAAAAGGAGAAAGTAAGGACCATAAGGATATTGAATTTAATTAAAAATACTTTTCAAAATGAACAATATAATGATCATAAACAACATTTTTTATTCGAAAGGCTAAGGAATTAGGATTCTTTTATTTAAACCTTAAGACATTTTGTATAGCGACATTATTAAATTTCCTGTTAATGACATTGAAAATCTAAACAATCGATATCTTATTATGTAAGCTATTACTGTTTAATAACCCCTAAATTTTGAAGAAGCAAATCGCTATAAGACAATTTTTCCACCTGCTCTTTTTGGATGCTGAAATAATCGTAATAGAAGTCGCATTGCTCTTTCAGTTCTTCTAATGTAAATGCTTCCGTTTCATCTATTGCTTCTACTTCAATGAAGGTTCCAAGATTTTCAACGGTATCAAAATGAAATTTCACATTATCAATTCCATATATTTTTCGTTTTTTGTCCACAATAACTTTAATACCCATTTGATTAGAAAGAATCTGTTTTAACGCCTCATCTTTTTCGTGTTTGTATAAAAAAATATCAGATTTTTTGCTTCCTTGCACATTTTCACGATTATAATCAATTAGCTTACTTTCTTTACCTTCAATTTCCCGAAGCTTAAGTCTTCCTTTGGGAGTATTAAAGTAAGTATCTATCTGATGGTCGGTTCCATAATCGATTGGGTTTAATTTAAGCAGTAAATTTTCGTATTTTTCATGGTCACCTACTTTTGCCTTAAATTCAAAGTTTTTTATTTTCATATAGTTTAATTGTTTTTTTTTTTTTCATTCGATCTAGAATTCGAATGCATCAAAATTATCGATTTTAAAATAATTATTCCCGTAGCAACTTAGACAAAGTGCTTTTATATTTTACTCCATAACTGTATTAAGTTAAACTTTTAGATTAATTGAGTTTAGCAAGATGTCCGAGCTGTTTCAACTTTAATTCTAAATCATCTGTCCATGGCAAACCTATGCAAAGACGCATACAATTTTGAAACTGCTCCTGCAGGGTGAAAATTTTTCCGGGAGAAATACTGATATGATGTTTAAGCGCCTGATTGTACAGCTTTTCGGTGTCAACATGTTTTGGAAATTCAATCCAAAGAGCCAAACCTCCCTGTGGGCGGCTTACTTTGGTTCCTGCAGGGAAATAAGTAGCAATGGCAGAGGCATATTTTTGATAATTTTCCTGCAGGGTCCTGCGGAGATTGCGGAGATGGTTTTCATATTTCCCGGTCAAAAGAAAGTTACCTATAGCTTCGTTGATAAGCGAGTTAGATGATATGGAATGGATCAGTTTTAATTTAAGGATTTGCTCTTTGTATCTTCCGGGAGCCACCCAACCAACACGAAAGCCCGGAGCCAATGTTTTAGAAACTGAACCGCACCAAAGCACATTACCATCCTTATCAAAAGATTTACAGCATTTGGGGCGTTTTGCATCAAAATGAAGATCTCCATAAGTATCATCTTCAATCAGTGGAATATTGTGTTCTGAAAGAAGCGAAACAATCTCTTTTTTATTATTATCTGGCATACAGTATCCCAAAGGCGTGTTGAAGCTAGGAACAAGAAGGCAAACATTAATTTCAGGAAGCAATTTCTTAAGGGCGTCAATTTCTATTCCCGTTATCGGATGTGTGTCAATTTCCAGCACTTTTAATCCAAGACTGACTGCAAGTTGTAAAATACCTGAATAACATGGGCTTTCCAGTGCAATTGTATCTCCCGGTTTTGTAAGTGCCATAAGGCACAATGATAATGCATTCATACAACCGTTTGTAGTAACAATATCGTCATCTTTCAGATTACCTTCCCAAGCAAGCGAACGTGCAGCTATCATACGGCGTAGTTTGACATTTCCTTGTAATGGTTCGTAATCCGTACCACCATCCTGAAGATTTCGCGTGGCAAGCTGAATTTCTTTTTTCAATTTTGCAGAAGGCAGAAGTGTTCCCGAAGGTACTCCGATTGAAAAAAGTGTCAAATCCTTACGCCTCATCGTTGAATAAATATCATTCATCAATAAATCAGGTTCTCTGGTATTAGCTATGGGTATGGGTTGGCTCGCTTCAGCCAAAGGTAATTTTAGATAACTAACCGAATTGATATAATATCCAGATTGTGGTTTAGACCATATAAGAGAACGAGCTTCTAATTCAAGAAAGATCCTTTTTGCCGTATTGATACTAATTCCATGTTCACGGCTTAAATTTCTTACAGACGGCAGTTTTTCACCTGCTTTTAATACACCGGATTTAATTTTATCGGCAATATTGTCTGCAATTTCATTATATAGATAGCTTTTACGCATAATAAAGGAAATAATTTCTAATTGCCAAAGATAACTGTGTCTATTAAAATATCAAAAAATGTGACTGTGTTTATTTGTTTAAGTTTCCGAAATTCGCAACTAAAGATTTAATTATTTCGGATTATATCATTAATAAAGTACAGGAAAACACAACACAGGGTTGGTTGAACGGTTTCATTGGCGTTGTACTGTTCAGCGGTTCTTTGCCCGCAACAAGATTAGCTGTTATGGAGTTCAATCCCGTTTTTGTAACACTCGTTCGCGCTTCTATTGCGGGATTACTGGCGCTCGCTATCTTGTTGCTATTTAAAGAAAAACGTTCGAACCGTAAGCAATTGCTCCCGTTGGCTATTGTGTCTATTGGTTGTGTGGTGGGTTTTCCTTTGCTGAGTGCTTTGGCATTGCAGTATATCACATCAGCACATTCCATTGTTTTTATCGGAATTTTGCCTATGGCTACGGCAATATTTGGTATTATTCGAGGTGGCGAACGCCCCAAACCTATCTTCTGGCTTTTTTCAATTATTGGCAGCCTTTTAGTTGTTGGTTATGCCGCTTCTCAAGGTCTTGCAGCTTCTCCTTTGGGGGATATTTTGATGATTTTAGCCGTGATTCTCTGTGGATTGGGCTATGCCGAAGGTGCAAAACTAACCAAAGAATTAGGCGGATGGCAGGTTATTTCATGGGCATTGGTACTTTCACAACCGATTATGCTGCCGCTAACATTTATTTATATGCCGTCTTCATTTGAAAATGTGAGCGTAGAAGCCTGGGGCGGATTGGCCTATGTCTCTTTGTTCAGCATGTTTCTTGGATTTGTATTTTGGTATAAAGGTTTAGCACAAGGCGGAACAGCTACTGTAGGACAACTACAACTATTGCAACCCTTCTTTGGCTTGGCATTGGCGGCATGGCTGTTGCATGAGCAGGTTAGCATAGGCATGTTAGCGGTTACGCTGGGTGTTATACTGTGCGTGGTGGGAACTAAGAAATTTGCGACAAACAAGTAGCTTAAGAAAATCCAAATGTTTAATTTAGTTATTTCAATGAAAGAGTAAAATGGTAAAATTAAAAATTCCCCAACGCTTAAATCCGGGAGATAAAGTAGCTTCTATCTCGATATCGTGGGGTGCTGCGGGCGAGTTAACGCATCGTTATCAAAAAGGTAAAGAACGTTTGGAGCAAGTTTTTAATCTGCATGTTGTAGAAACCAAACATGCCTTACAGCCGGCACAATGGATTTACGAAAACCCCGAAGCTCGGGCAACCGACTTAATGGAGGCTTTTTCGGATCCGTCCATTAAAGCAATTATTTCCAACATTGGTGGAGATGACAGTATAAGGATACTGAAATATATTGACATTGAAGTTATAAAGCAAAACCCTAAAATATTTATTGGATTTTCCGATAGCACCGTCACGCATTTTATTTGTCTTAAAGCAGAAATAAGTTCGTTTTACGGCACATCATTGTTGGTAGGATTTGCAGAAAATTATGCTATGCACGATTACCAAATCGAAGACGTTAAAAGAACGTTGTTTTCTGCTGAAGTAATTGGACGAATTTATCCCAACCAGCAAGGTTGGACAAGTGAATTTTTGGATTGGTTTGATATTTCGCTGCAAGATATAAAACGAAAGTTAAGTCCTGCAACAGGGTGGAAGTTTTTGCAAGGCAGTTCTATTGTACAAGGGCGCTTGATTGGTGGTTGTATGGAGGTGTTGGAAATGCTGAAAGGGACGGATTATTGGCCTGATTTGAAGATGTGGAAGGACAGCATTCTATTTTTTGAAACTTCGGAAGCCATGCCCAAACCAGAGTACATCCGTTGGTGGTTGAGAAATTATGCATCTTTGGGTATTCTCCAACTTGCCAAGGGAATTATTTTTGGTAGACCCTATGACAATTTCTATGCAGAACAATATGAAATAGAGCTACTGAAAGTCTTGGATGAAGAAGGCTTATCGGATTTGCCTGTTATTACCCAGATGGATTTTGGACATACTTGTCCAACGTTTACACTTCCGTACGGAAGACTGGCAGAAATCAATTGTATAGAGAATACGTTTTCCATATTGGAAGGTGGAGTATTATAGAAAGAAAAGATAAAAAATGAATCTAAAAGAAGTCGCTGTTCAATGGGTAAAATCAACTGTATTGAACGATTATATCGCTTACGGAGATGTTGCCGCTGCTATTGAAACCATTGATGGAAACGTCTATACGGGTATTAGTATTGATACAGCCTACTCGTTAGGGCATTGTGCCGAGCATAGTGCGGTTTCGGAAATGCTGAAACATGGGGAATACCGAATAAAGGCCGTAGTGGCTGTGGACAGTATGGGAAATGCAGTGCCCCCTTGCGGAAGATGTCGTGAACTGATGAGCCAGCTATCTCCCGATAATAGTGAAGCAATCGTGGAAGTCCACAACGGTATTTTCAAAACATTAGAAGAATTAAATACCTTTTGACTGGAAAACTGAAATAAAACACCAGGAGTAGATATCCTTAAAAAATTAAAAACAATGCAGATACGTCAATTAACAAAACAAGATATTCCCGATTTATTAAATGCTATTAACGGTGCATTTGCTGATTATATCGTTCCTTTTCAACTTAATGCAGAGCAGTTGCAATTTAAAATGCGATCGGAAAACATTGTACCCGAATGGTCAATCGGTGTTTTCGAAGCGAAAAAACTAATCGCTTTCATTATGCACGGTGTACGAACAGTGAACAAAAAAACTGTGGTGTACAATGCCGGAACGGGTGTATTGCCTGAGTACCGTGGTCATGGATTGGTAGGGAAAATGTACGATTATATCCAACCTTTTTTTGAGGAGCATAACGTAAATCAGTTGGTTTTGGAAGTGATTGAAAGTAACCAATCAGCCATCCGTGCATACGAGAAAAATGGATTTACGATCCGAAGGAAATTACTGTGCTTTGGTGGTGAATTACAACCAAAACAACATCTGAATAGAGCTACCATCAAACCTTTGCAAAATTTTGTTTGGGAAGATTTCCAATCTTTTTGGGATATTTTGCCCAGCTGGCAAAGTGCCATTCCAAGTATGGATATCGCTCAACCTAAGGCTTTGGGTGCTTTTGTTGGAGAAGTTTTGATAGGCTATATTTTATTTAACCCAATCAACAAGCGTATTTATCATATTGCGGTAACTTCTGAACACAGAAGAAACGGCATCGGTACACAACTATTAGCCGAAGTACAAAAACAACTATCAGGCGAAAAAGTGCAAATGAATAATATGGACGAAGCCGCTGAAAATCTAAAATTATTCTTAGAAAAACAAGGTTTGATTAACGATATCAATCAATTTGAAATGGTAAAGAGTTTAGGATAATACAGACGTACCTTTATTGGTACTGCTAAGGTTTGATATAGAATATAGATCTAAGTATAAATGATCAATAAGATTTAAGATAATTACCATCCAACTTGTCGCTCATTAATTTACATAACATTTCGTATAGAATGGTAAACCTTTATTCTAATTAATTCAAGTTAGTAGTTATAAAAACAAAAAGTAAGCCATAAATGAGAAATTTGGTAAAACTCAATCATTTCTATCATCCAGAAGAATTAATAGAAGCATTGAATGAATTTGTTGAAAATTACAATAATAAAAGATATCACGAGTCTTTAAACAACTTAACACCAGCCGATGTATATTATGGAAGATCTGATAAAATACTTGAGCAAAGAGCCGTTATTAAACAAAAAACAATTGCTAAAAGAAGGCAATTGTATAATCAAGAAAAAATACTAAATTTATAAATCAAACACTATCTTAATTTCTACAAAAAAGTGTCCAATTTAGTTTGAAGACGTACATGTATTGATTTTAAACCACATTGGAAGGAAAATTGCGGTATAAATTAAAAAAGAAACTATGAGAGCAATTTGGAATGGAGTCGTAGGCTTTGGTT
>NZ_FOVI01000048.1 GCF_900115115.1 Paenimyroides ummariense | reverse complement strand
TGAGAAGTCTTGAACTTCTCGCTGCTTAATAAAAATAGATATTATAAAAAAATCGTTATAAACAAAAGAAGGTGACCTTTTTAGACACCTTCTTTGTTTATATCTCCTCCATTAACTTTTTTAAGGCGTCGTGTTCGTCTTGTGGTAGGTATGGAATTAGTTTTTTAAAGTGGTCTTTAAACTCTTTCTTTTCAGACAATCGAACAATGGCATCGCGACCAAATTTTTGAAAACGACTGTTATGGTGCACCAAAGCATTTACCAAATGCGGCAACGTGTTGCTGTCGTACTTATTTAAATACCACAAGGCATTTATGGCGTTAGTTCGAATATTACTATTGTATTTGTTGTAAGCAAAATTCTCTAATTCTGAATACCAATGTGCTTTTTTATCGTTTTTATAATTTTCGGTTGCTAAGGCAAACATTAACCAAGTAATTCGCAAATTGTAATCGTTAAAACCTTTCCAAGTAGCAGTTTTATCTAATAAATCGGTTCTGCCGGCAACATCTTGCAACCATAAATTTTTCAATACAATTTCACGGGTTATGTACGAATTATCGTTCAAAAACTTTTTATAATCTTCCATAAAATCTGTAGGAATTTCACTTACAACCTGAACCAAAGCCTGACGAACCTTTAAATCATTCGACTGTACAACGGTTTGATAAAATTCTTTTGCCTGATCGTAAGGAACATTGTGCAACTGAAAAATAATTTCGCGTTTGGTATCGGTAAACGTATTTGGATCTTTTAACAATTTAAGCAATTGATCCTTTTTAACTTCAAACCCTTTTTCCTGCAATGCCAAAACTTCAAAATACGATTTTACTAAAGGTGAATTTTCAATTAAAAACAAAGCATCTTTTGTGTTGAAACCTTTATTTTCTAACCAATTTTGTTTGTAATTATCAACATTAAAATTAGGTACAACAGCAGTAACTTCATTTAAGAAATCTTGTGTCGATGCATTTTTAAAGGCATATTTGTTCAGATAATTTTTTACAACGGTATTAAAATTAGCTTCGCCAATCTGGCTTGATAAATAAAACAACATCCAAGCTCCTTTTTGATAATAGGTTGTAGTTGTAGCTTTTTCACTGTAAACCGCTGTGTTTTTATTTTCTTTGGCATCTTTTGTAATCAATTCTGCCATTTCGTATAATTTCCAATAAAAATCATCAACACCATAAACTTCACGTTCAGCAAGCAAAGCATAATACGTTGCAAAACCTTCTTGAAGCCAATGATCTTTGTTTGATTTTGCCGTAACCAGATTTCCAAACCACTGATGCGCCATTTCGTGTGCATTTACATTCACGTAATCGCGATCGTTCACACCAATATTATCAACCACATAATCACTGTTAAAAATGGTCGAAGTCGTATTTTCCATTCCACCGTACATAAAATCTTCTACCGGAATGTTTCGATAAATTTGCCACGGATACGAAAAACCGGTTTGAGTTTCAAGAAAATCGAACATTTTCTTTGTATGCTGATAGGTTGTGGTATATTTTGAAGCATCAACCGGACGAATATAATTTTCAATAGTTATGCCTGATGCAGATTTTTCGATCTTTTTTTCGAATTTACCAATCGCCATCATCATTAAATACGAACTCATTGGTTTCGTCATTTTATAACTCCAAGTGGTTTGTTTTCCGCTAACGGTTTTTCCGTCTAAAGTTCCATTGCTAATCACATCGTAACCCGATTCAAAGGTAATTTTGGTATTAAAAACAACTTTCTCATTATAATCGTCAAAACTTGGCAACCAATGACTGGTGTATTTCCCTTGTCCTTGCGTCCAAATCTGTAAATCGGTCCCAGATCCTACATAATACAATGCTTGTTTTGGATTGGTTTTATAACTTATTGTAACTGTATTTTCACCTTCTTTAAAACCTTGCGTAAAAGCAATTTGTTTTTTATCGTAATGATATTTAGGTGTTTGTCCGTTCAACTTCACTCCCTGAATCATCATATTTTTGGCATCGATCTTAATAGAATCGGTAGCTTCATTTACGGTAAACTGATAGGTAACATCGCCAGCAACCATATGTTCGGCAATATCAAATTTAATAGAAGCGTTGGCAGTAGTAAAGTCGACTTTTGGTTTTGTTTGCGACCAACTATTTAAAGATATTAGTAAACTTATTGCAAGTATTGTTTGTTTCATAAACCGAAATTTTACGGAAGATATTAGAAATTCATAAAAGTACGAAATTAAAAACGTAATTTTGCTTAAAATTTTGATATGAATTTTACCGATTTTGCATTAAACAACAATGTTGCCGAAGCTATTAACGACTTAGGTTACACCACCGCCACGCCTATTCAGGAAAAAGCAATTCCGTCTTTAATTGATGGGAAAGATTTGGTGGGTTGTGCACAAACAGGAACAGGAAAAACGGCTGCATTTGCCATTCCTATTATAAATCATATTCATAAAATAGTAGGATCGGGCAAAAAACGCAAGCAGATCCGCACTATTATCCTTTCTCCTACCCGCGAATTAGCTATACAAATTGCCGAAAATTTTGAAGCCTTAAGCAAATACACGCAGATTAAAACCTACGTTATTTATGGCGGTGTAAATATGGAGCCTCAAATTAAAACGCTTAAATATGGCATTGATGTTTTGGTTGCGACACCCGGCAGATTTTTAGATTTATACAAACAGAACTTTATTAAAACCGATGCCTTGCAGCAGTTGGTGATCGATGAAGCCGATTTAATGTTGGATATGGGTTTTATAAATGATGTTCGAAAGATTATAAAACTTACGCCACCAAACCGACAAACACTGATGTTTTCTGCTACCATGCCAATGGGCGTTCGGGAATTAGCCGACGAATTTTTAAGCAATGCCGTGTATGTTTCAGTTGATCCCGATTCTAGTACGGGTGCAAATATTACACAGAAAACGTATCTCGTTGAAAAAGAAGACAAAAAGAAGCTTTTAAAACACGTTTTAGAAACTCAGAACCTAAAAAATGTTCTGATTTTTACTCGAACCAAGCAAGGAGCCGGTAATGTGGTTGATTTTTTACAGAAAGAAGGTTATAAAGCCGATGCTATTCACGGCGATAAATCGCAAGCTGCCCGATTACAAATTTTAGAAGATTTTAAAAACAAACAGATTGATATTTTAGTTGCCACAGATGTTGCCTCACGCGGAATTGACATTCAGCAGCTGCCTTTTGTGATTAATTACGATATTCCGAATATACCTGAAATTTATATTCACAGAATTGGTAGAACAGGTCGTGCCGGCGAAGAAGGTTTGGCACTTTCGTTTGTTGGTCGTGATGAAAAAACGTATTGGCAGGATATTGAAAAACTGATCCGCTTACAGGTAAAAGTGGTAAAAGACAATCCTTTTCCGTGGCGTGAACCAAACCCAAATGCAAAAAAAGATTTTAGAAATAAAGGCAAATCAGCATCTTCTAATAATTCAAATAAAAAGAATTCGTCATCTCGAAAATCCGATGCTTCTAAAAAAAATAAAAAACGTTGGTATTAATTTTAAATGCTTTTAAATTAAATCTTTAAAAACATCAATAATCCAGCTACAAAAGCAACTTTCACAATAACTGCTCATTCTGCAACTAATGTATAAAATTGGCAGTGAAAATAGTAATAAAAATAAAGTATTTAAGAAAGCAACATCATATTGTTTCTTTGTAATTTTTACAATTAAATCAATAAAAAAGCCACCAAACAAAATTATCAATATAAACGCAAAAAGTATTGCAACAGCTAAACCAACATCGGTTGGGTGTTCACTTTTTCTGTTGTTTTCAAATGTCGTTTGAGCGAAAAAATACAATCCTGCAAGAGGAATAGAAATTATTAAAAACCTAATACAAAAAGATTTTAAAAGTTTCATCTATCGAATTTTATCACATTGTAACCAAAGATAAAAGTATTAGAAATATCTTTACAAAAAATATCAGAATTATGGAAAATAACAGCGTGCCTATTAACGATTTTGTATTACAGTTTAAAGAAAATTATACATCCGATATTATTGAAGATGATGTAATTGGCTTTTATAACGATGCTTTTGTACTGTTACAGCATTTTTATAATTTAAAGGATGTTGAAGTGGAGATCGAATCTTTTTATGCTGAATTTATCAACCATATCATTAAAACGAAAACATACTAAAGGAATATTCAAACTTTGATTTTGGTTCGATAAAAACATTAAGTACCTTACAAAATAGTTCTGATTTTAAATCACTTGCACCCATTTATACTCCGTATAGTTTTACAGAAACTGAAGAAGCAATTGATCAGATTTTTGAAGAACTAAAAGTTGTAAAAGAATTTAAAAAAGAACTAAAAGAAGAAATTGGTTATTTGTTAGATGAGTACCAGTTTCATATAGATCATTTAAAAGAAAACATACAATACAATTTTTACACGTACGAAGAGTTAGACGGTATCGAACCTTTTAATTTAGATGAAAAAGCCGATGAATTAAAAATCGAAAAACAAAAATTTATTCAAAGCTGGAATGATAAATTAGCGAAGAAGTAATATTATGAAAAAGTACAGAAATATATTAGCAACCGTTGCTGGTTTTATTATTGGATCATTAGTAAACATGATTCTTGTTGCTGTAAGCGGAAAAATAATACCATTACCTGCGGGTGTAGATAACAAAACAGCCGAAGGTTTGGCTGCTGGTATGCATTTAATGGAATCTAAACATTTTATTTTTCCTTTTTTGGCTCATGCTTTAGGAACGTTGGTTGGAGCTTTTATTGCTACAAAATTATCAAATCCTAAATCAATTGTTGGACCAATGTTAATCGGTGTTTTATTTTTAGCAGGCGGAATTTCAATGGTTTTTATGGTACCCTCACCAATGTGGTTTAATTGCGTTGATTTAATTCTGGCATATATTCCAATGGCTTGTTTGGGGTATATTTTGGGTAGAAAATAAAAAGAGGCTTTCACCTCTTTTATTATTTATTATAAACTTTCAATGCTTCTTTAATAATTTCGGCAGATTTAATTAAATCTTCCTTATTAAGAACATACGCCAGACGGACTTCGTTTAAACCTACACCCGGAGTTGAATAAAATCCTGCTGCTGGTGCAACCATAACTGTTTCGCCGTTTAAATCATAAGATTCTAACAACCACTTCGCAAAGTCTTCTGCGTTTGCAACAGGTAATTTAGCAATACAGTAAAACGCACCTTTTGGCATAGCAACCTGCACACCATCTATAGCATTTAAAGCATTTACCAAAGTGTCTCGTCGGTCTTTGTATTCACTAATTACATCATCAAAATAAGATTGAGGCGTATCTAAAGCTGCTTCTGATGCTATCTGTGCATAGGTTGGTGGTGACAAACGAGCTTGTGCAAATTTCATGGCAGTAGCCATTAATTCTTTATTTTTAGAAACTATACATCCTATACGTGCACCACACATACTGAATCTTTTTGAAACAGAATCAATCATAATGGCATTTTCTGCGATGCTTTCTTCGTTCATTACAGAAAAATGTTTGTATCCATCATAAGCAAATTCACGGTAAACTTCATCGGCAATTAAAAACAAATCGTGCTTTTTTGCCAAAGCAGCTAACTGTTGAATTTCTTCTTTACTATACATATAACCCGTTGGATTTCCTGGGTTACAAATTAAAATTGCTTTAGTTTTTGGTGTGATTAGTTTTTCAAAATCGGCTATAGGTGGTAATGCAAATGCTGTTTCAATACCAGAAATTACAGGAACAACTTTTACTCCGTTTTGAGTAGAAAACCCGTTGTAATTTGCATAAAAAGGTTCAGGTATGATGATCTCATCACCTTCATCCATGGTAGATCCCATTGCAAAAATCAAAGCTTCAGATCCACCCGTAGTAATAATGATATCTTCTTTATTAATAGGTAAACCTTGTTTTTGATAATATGCCGCTAATTTTTCACGGTACGAATCAAATCCTGCAGAATGACTGTATTCTAAAACAGTAATATCAGCATTTTTAACCGCATTTAAAGCTACTTCTGGTGTTTTAATATCGGGCTGACCAATATTTAAATGGTACACTTTATTTCCTTTTTTCTTTGCTGTTTCTGCAAAAGGAACCAATTTACGTATTGGTGATTCAGGCATTTGCACACCTTTATGTGAAATTTTAGGCATTATTCTAATATATTTAAATAAAATACAAATTTAGTTTTTTCTATGAAATCACAATGATTTTTTATTTGTTTAAATTAAGTTAAAATACCCAGCAAGCCATTTAATTTAAGTACTTTTGGGAAATTTCTAAGTACACAACAACTATTCACTATGAGCAAAATTATCTCTTTTTTGTCATCTACAAGGTTAATGGCTGTTTTATTCATTGTTTTTGCAGCCGTTATGGGAGTTGCAACCTTTATAGAAAATGAATACAACACCGATACAGCACGAATTTTAGTTTACAACACCAAATGGTTCGAAGCAATAATGCTGATTTTTGTTTTTAACTTCATTGGCAACATTAAACGATACAATTTATTCAGTAAAGCTAAATGGGATACTTTAATATTGCATTTGGCTTTTATTTTGATATTAATCGGCGCATTTGTAACACGTTACATTAGTTTTGAAGGAATGATGCCGATTCGTGAAAAAGAAACTTCAAGTCAGTTTTTTTCTGATAAAACATTTTTAACCGTAATGGTTGACGGTGATTTGAACGGAGAACCGAAACGTAGAACTTTTGAAGAACAACGTTTCTTTTCGGCTGCACTTGATAAAGATAATTTTATAAGCAATTTTGCTTCAAATCATTTTAAAATTAAGAACGATTTTAACGATATTCCGTTCGAAGTAGAGTTTAAAGACTTTATAATGGGTGCCGAAGAAGTGATTGAAGAAGCTAAAGACGGCAAAAACTTTTTGAAACTGGTTGAATCAAGCCACGGTGAACGTCACGAGCATTTTATCGAAGAAGGTACCGTTGAAAGTATTCACAACATATTATATTCTTACAACAAAGAAACCGAAGGCGCTGTAAATTTCTATACTAACGAAAGTGGCGAAATGCAGATTAATACTCCGTTTGCTGGAAGTTACCGCGTTATGGCAACACAGGCAACAGGCGAAATTGCTGCAAACACTCCGGAAGCCCTAAACTATCGTTCGATGTACGATTTGCAAGGAGTTCAGTTTGTTATGGATCGACCTATAAAAGGAAAAAGAGCTTTAAAATCAAAAGGTGATTATAAGGCGAAAAATACAACCGATGCTTTGGTATTAACGGTTCGTTCACAAGGAAAAGAAGAAGAAGTTACCTTAATGGGGTCTAAAGGACAAATGGGTGTACCACAGTCTTTTATCATTGGCGATTTAGAATTTACTTTAATCTACGGATCAAAAGTTTACACTACTCCTTTCCAGGTTAAATTGAACGATTTTATTGCAACGAAATATCCTGGAACCGAGAAAAGTTATTCAGCCTTTGAAAGTCAGGTAACAATTATAGATCCTGACAAATCATTTGATTACCGCATTTACATGAACCACGTTTTAGACCATAAAGGTTATCGTTTTTTTCAGGCATCTTATGATCCGGACGAAAAAGGAACACACTTATCTGTGAACCACGATTTCTGGGGAACTTGGATTACTTATATTGGCTACACCTTACTTTATATTGCCATGTTGTGCATTTTATTTAACAAAAACACGCGTTTTAGCGATTTACGTAAAAAACTAAACAAGATTCACGCAAAAAAAGCTGCTTTAACAATTGTTGGTTTGTTGTTTGGTTTGCTTTCGGCAACGGCTCAGCACGCACACAATAAGCCATCTACAGCTCAAATTGATTCATTATTGATTAAAACAACTGTTTCGCAGGAACATGCCGATTTGTTTGGATCGATTATTATTCAGGATACTGGTGGACGTATGAAACCTATCAACACGTTTTCGTCTGAATTACTACGTAAAGTAAGTAAAGATGATCATTTCCGTGGTATGGATTCTGATCAGGTAATGCTTTCTATAACTCAGTTTCCGCAGTTGTGGTATCATGTGCCGATCATTAATCTTCCAAAAGGAAATGACAGTATTCGTTCGTTGATTGGAGTTGCTTCTGATGCTAAATTCGCTTCATTAGCTGATTTTTTTGACGATAAAGGAAATTACAAATTAGATCAATTTTTAGACGAAGCACATCAGGCATCTGTTAAAGATAAATTTCAAAAAGATTACATTTCTTCAGATGAAAAAGTTAATTTATTGTACTCTGCAGTTAGTGGACAAATAATGAAAATTTTCCCTATTCCTGGTCATGAAAACGATAAGTGGGTTTCATATTTAGAATTGAATGAAGCAGGAATGCAACAAACAGATTCTGCTTTCATTTACATGAAGAATATTTTACCTATGTACACTACATCGTTGTTAAAATCAATCGAAACAAAAGATTTTAAACCGTCAGACGATCTTTTAACATCAATCATAAACTTTCAAAAGAAATTTGGTGGCAATGTTTTACCAAGCGATGATAAAGTAAAAGCAGAAATTATGTACAATAAATACGACATCTTTAAAAAGCTGTTTTCGTATTATATGTATGTGTCTGTGTTAATGTTTATCCTTGTAATCGTTCGCATTTTTAAAGATAACAAAGCGTTACGTGTTGTAACAAAAATATTCACAGGTATTGTTATTGCGCTTTTTGCACTGCACACTTTAGGCTTAATTGCACGTTGGTACGTTTCTGGTCACGCTCCATGGTCTGATGCTTATGAATCGATGATTTTTGTTGGATGGGCAACTATGCTGTTTGGTTTAATTTTCGGAAGAAAATCAAGCTTAACAACAGCATCTACAGCCTTTGTTGTTGGAATGATCTTAATGATTGCACATTGGAACTGGATGGATCCATCAATTGGAAACTTACAGCCAGTTTTAAATTCATATTGGTTAATGATCCACGTATCAATTATTGTTGGTAGTTACGGACCATTTACTTTAGGAATGATTTTAGGTGTTGTTGCATTGCTTTTAATGATTTTTACAACAAAAAGCAACAAAGCTAAAATGGAACTAAACCTTAAAGAAATTACCTATATTAACGAAATGGCTTTAACCGTTGGTTTGGTTATGCTTACAATTGGCAACTTTATGGGCGGACAATGGGCAAACGAAAGCTGGGGACGTTATTGGGGTTGGGATCCTAAAGAAACATGGGCGTTGATATCAATCATGGTTTATGCCTTTGTAATTCACATGCGCTTTGTACCTGCTTTACGCGGTTTATGGATTTACAACTTTATATCGGTTATAGCATTCTACAGTATTTTAATGACCTATTTTGGAGTGAATTTTTACTTATCGGGATTGCATTCATATGCTAAAGGCGATCAAGTGGTAACTCCAACATTTATATGGATTTCTGTAGGATCTGTACTTTTACTTGGTACATTGGCTTTCTACAAGTACAAAAAATATTATAAAAAATAAACATGAAAAGCTTTCCAAATGGAAAGCTTTTTTATTGCATTGCAAGCAAATAAACAATAACTTTATTAAATTAAACAACAAATAAGTATTATGAAATATATTTTTATTGCAAGTGCCGTTTTGGCTTTAAGTTGCACAAAAAATCAACCGATAACAGAAAAACCCGAAGTTATTATGGAACAACAAAAAAATGTCGACCCGATTTATCAATTCAAAGTAAAAGATATTACGGGAGGCGAATTTAATCTTGCCGATTTAAAAGGAAAAAAAGTGTTAATTGTAAACACGGCATCTAAATGCGGATTAACGCCACAATTTGAACAATTAGAAGAATTGTATCAAAAATATAAAGATCAAAACTTTGTAATTATTGGTTTTCCAACAAACGATTTTATGAGTCAGGATCCCGGAACGAACGAAGAAATTGCAGAATTTTGTAAATTAAATTATGGCGTTACTTTCCCAATGATGAGCAAAATTGTTGTAAAAGGCGATAATAAAGAACCTTTATATCAATATTTGACTCAAAAAGATAAAAATGGTTTGGGCGATTTTGATGTGGAATGGAATTTTCAGAAATTCCTAATAAACGAAGAAGGAAAACTGGCAAAAGTAATCAACCCGAAAGTTTCGCCAACCGATGCCGAAATTACCAATTGGATTGAAGGAAAATAAGATATTGTAAAAGTTATAAATTTTCAGACCTCACAGATTTTAAAAACCTGTGAGGTCTTTGTTTAAATACAAGAGTTTTCAGTGATAAAATTCTTCTTTTTAAGGATAGTTCGTATCTTTGAATAATTAATTTTTAGAAATGAATTATCCCGAAATACCTTTGGCTCAAAGTATTTTACAACTTTTTAAAGCAAAGGGAATACAACATATTATAATTTCACCCGGTTCTCGCAACGCACCTTTAACTATTGGTTTTACAAACGATTCTTTTTTTAAATGTTATAGCATTGTTGATGAACGTTGCGCGGCATTTTTTGCCATGGGTATTGCCCAGCAATTGAACCAGCCAACAGCTTTGTTGTGTACATCGGGATCGGCGTTGTTGAATTATTATCCTGCAGTTACCGAAGCTTTTTACAGCCAGATTCCGTTAATTATTGTTTCAGCAGATCGTCCCACTTCTAAAATTGATATTGGTGACGGACAAACCATTCGTCAGCGAAATGTTTTTGAAAATCATTCCCTTTTTAATGCGAATTTATTGGACGAAGCATCGGAACAAAACGATGAATTGATTCAGAAAGCCATTGCTACAGCAAAAAATAAAAAAGGTCCTGTACATATAAATGTTCCGTTCGAAGAACCTTTGTATAATATTGTGAGTGAATACAGCTATAATCCTGTTTTATTGAATGATGAACCTGAAGTTAAATTTGAAGAAGATTTTGATACAACTGTCATTCAAAATGCCGATAAAATTGTTGTTTTGATTGGATCACAGAATCCTAATATTATTTCAAAGGAAAATATTGATTACTTGGCGTCGTTGCCAAATGTGGTGATTCTGACCGAAATCAATTCAAATATCCATCATAAAAATATTGTTGCGAATATTGATACGTTGATTACCACTTTTTCTGAAGACGATTTTAAAGATTTTCAACCCGATTTATTGCTGACTTTTGGGGGAATGATTGTATCAAAACGTGTAAAAGCAATGTTTAGAAATTATCCGCCTAAAAATCATTGGCATGTAGATGAATTACGTGCTTATGACACTTTTTCAGCATTAACCAAGCACCTAAATGTTTCGCCTGATGATTTTCTCAGTCAGATAAAAGAACGAATTTCAATAGTAAATTCTGACTTTTCAGAGAAAATTCAAACTATAATGATCAATCGAAAAAAAGGACATCAAACCTATATAGATGCCATTCCTTTTTCCGATTTAAAATCGTTTCATATCATTTGGAACAATCTTCCACAAAACATTCAACTGCAAATTAGCAACAGTGCTGTGATTCGATACGCACAATTATTTGAAACCGACAAAAGCATTGATGTTTACTGCAATCGTGGTACAAGCGGTATCGATGGATCTACATCAACAGCCATTGGTGCAGCAGTAATTTCTAGCAAACCTACCGTTTTAATTTCGGGCGATATCAGTTTCTTTTACGACAGTAATGCGTTGTGGAATAATTATATACCTAAAAATTTTAAAATTATTATTATAAACAACAGTGGTGGCGGAATTTTTAGAATTTTACCCGGACATGTTGAAAACAAAACCTTTAATACGTTTTTTGAAACAGAACATAATTTAACTGCCGAACATTTGGCTAAAATGTATCAGTTTAATTATTTGATCGCAAACAACGAAGAAGAATTAAACTTGGCATTAAAATTGTTATTTTCCCAAAACGATCAACCGCAAATTTTGGAAGTTTTTACTCCGAGTAAGATCAACCGAGATTTGTTACGAAATTATTTCACAAGTATATCATAAATAAAAATTTAGTATGAAAAAAATGATCATTCCAATTGCAGTTGTTTCATTAGCATTATCTGGCTGTACAAGTGCACAATTGCAGCAAGCTGCAAGTCAATTACCACAAATTTTAGAAACATCTGGGTTAGGGCAAACTCAGATTGCTGCAGGTTTAAAAGAAGCTTTACAGCAAGGTATTGACAAACAAGTTGTAAATCTTACAAAAACCGACGGGTTTTATAATAATTCTTTAGTTAGAATTGGCTTACCAAGCGAATTACAAAAAGTAGAGAAAACCTTACGCGATGTTGGTTTAGGAAGCTTAGCAGACGAGGGTATTAAATCGCTTAACAAAGCTGCAAGTAACGCTGTAAAAGAAGCTACCCCTATTTTTGTGGATGCTATTACAAGCATGACTATTTCTGATGCTACGAATATTTTAATGGGTAATAAAAATGCTGCGACACAGTATTTACAAAAATCGACCAAAACATCGTTATATACTAAATTTAATCCGGTGATAAAATCGTCGTTTACTAAAGTAGGTGCCGATAAAATTTGGAGCAATATTATTACAAAATATAATGCGATACCAACGGTAAAAAAGATAAATCCTGATTTAACAGATTATGTAACGCAACAAGCTTTAACCGGCGTTTACACTATGATTGAAAAAGAAGAAGCGAATATTAGAACAAATGTTTCTGCAAGATCTACCAATTTATTAAAATCAGTTTTTGCAATGCAGGATAAAAAGTAATTATAGAAAAAGAAGGTGTCTAAAAAGGTCACCTTCTTTTGTTTATAACGATTTTTTTATAATATCTATTTTTATTAAGCAGCGAGAAGTTCAAGACTTCTCA
>NZ_FOVI01000061.1 GCF_900115115.1 Paenimyroides ummariense | reverse complement strand
TTCCAGGTAACCGACGGCATGTTCATAGGTTATAGTTACGACAGCGACATAAAAGCGCTTAGGAACTACAACAACGGCTCGCACGAGATCTTTGTACGCTTTGAATTGTTTAACAAATACCGCCGCGTGAACTCGCCGCGTTTCTTCTAACAATAACAGATACACACAAAATAATTTACCACATAGGCACATAGGTTTTAAATAGAAATATGTGTTTTGTTAGCAAAACAAACTATGTAACCTTAAATAAAAGCAATAGAAATTTAAAAACTATGTGGTGAAAAGAGAAAGAAATATCAATTGATTTTTAGTAAATGATTTACCACATAGAAACATAGATTAAAAAAAAGTACTATGTATTTTGTTAGGATAACAAACTATGTAACCTTAAATAAAAGCAAAAGAAGTTAAAAAAAACTATGTGGTTAAAAAACATTTTTATGAATTTTTTTGTGAGGTATTAAAAAGGAAAGAAATATGAAAAAAGGGATATACACATTAGCCTTGTTCACCGCCTTTTTACTGGGGAACACGGATGTACAGGCACAGGCAGGCTTAAAGAAAGCAAATAAAGAACACGATCAGTGGGCGTATATAGATGCAATGAACATCTACGAAAAAGTAGCCAAACGCGGTTACGTAAGCAAAGATCTGTTAGAGAAATTAGGCGATGCCTACTACTTCAACGCACGCTACGCCGAAGCCGAAAAACACTACGAACGCTTATTTACCGAATACGCAAGCGAAGCACCTGCAAGCGAGTACTACTACCGTTATGCACAAACCTTGCAGCACACCGGCAAAGAAGCCGAAGCCAAAAACTATTACAACCAGTTTGTAAGCAAGGCAGGCAGTAACACGCAGATTGCACAGATCCGCAAGAACGAAGCGCAGCTAAAAGCACAAATCCAAGAAAATTCAGGTAGATACGATCAGGTAAACAACCTGGCAACCAACACGCAGTTTGCAGATTACGGCAGCTATGTGCACAACAACCAATTGTACTTTACCAGCGCACGCGATACAGGTAGCCTCCACAAACGCGAACACACCTGGACGGGCAATGCCTTTACCAGCCTGTACAGCGTAGCAAGCACGGCAACAAAAGACGACAAAGTAACAAGGTTGAAGGGCAAAGTAAAATCACCTTTGAACGAATCAACAGCGGTGATTACCAAAGACGGTAACACGATGTACTTTACAAGAAACAATTACATCAATAACGAAAGAAAGTACGATTCCAACAAAAACACCAACCTTAAAATCTACCGAGCAGAAAACGTCAACGGAAAGTGGGAAAACGTAACCGAGTTATCGTTCAATATGGACGGATACAACACGGCACACCCAACATTAAGCCAAGACGAAGCCACGATGTATTTTTCAAGCGACCGTCCGGGCGGATTCGGAGGATCGGATCTTTGGCAGGTGGCGATCCACCCGTCAGGCGCCTTTGGCGGACCTGTGAATATGGGATCGGGGATCAACACCGAAATGCGTGAAACCTTTCCGTATGTAACCGAAACAGGTGAATTGTATTTTTCAAGCGACGGCCGTGTAGGTTTAGGCGGATTAGATGTTTATGCAACCAAGTTAGACAGAAACAGCAACCCGGGCGAGATCCACAACGTAGGCGCACCAATCAACAGCAACGCAGACGATTTTGCGTATTATATCGATCCAGCCACCAAACAAGGATTCTTTTCAAGCAACCGCGACGGAGGTAAAGGAAACGACGATATTTACAGCTTTTACGAAACCAAACCGTTGCAATTGGAGTGTATCCAGAAATTATTGTTAACGGTAGTAGATTCTAAAACACGCAACATCATCACCGATGCAAATGTAACATTGTACGACAAGTTGTACAACCAATTGGAAACAAGCAACCGTTATGAAAACAACACATACACCTTCAACAACGAATTCAAATGTGGTGAGGGTTACCGTTTAAAAGTCGAGAAGAACGAGTACACCACCAAAGAAGACTTTGTGCAAATGAACAAAGA
>NZ_FOVI01000051.1 GCF_900115115.1 Paenimyroides ummariense | reverse complement strand
TTATTTGTTTGTTCCAACGTAAAATTATTAAATTATTCGTAAAAAAAACAGTGAGAATTTTAACATTTTTTATTTTGAAAAACCATAGTTATCGGGGGGATATTTTTAAAATACGTGCCATACTTCTAATACCCAAACCCTCTTTTATGTAAAGAATAATTTTGTTGTTTATATAGGCTAAGTATGCATTATACTTGTAATTTAAAACAATCGTTTTATTACATAATTTACATTTATATCGTTGTTTTCCGGCTTTTGAAAATCCATTCTTTACTAATATACCTTGTCAGCAAACACATATATTTTTTCTATCAACACATTTGATACATGAGGTGCTACTACTTACCATTTTTAGCTGTTTTAAGCCACTTAAATTAATAAAGACGAACAAATGTTCGTCTTTATTTTTATGAAATTATTCATTTTTAGTTTAAAAAACTACAGTTTACAAGGGTTTCAAATTTTATAAACATCTTCTGATACACTACTTAAGTTTGGGATTTTTAATTTTGATAAAGTTTATATTATCTAGTAAACTTATTCAGTAAACTAAAACCAAAAACAGCAATAATAGTTACAGTCACATAAATAATTAGTAGTCTACCATTTTTAAATTCATAATTTTTCAAAATATACTCATACTTTTTTCTATAAAATACCAAGAAATAGTTAATTACAGAACCAGGCATAAACATCACAATCATTGACCATAATAAATTCTGCAACTTTTCGTTTGTCGTTATTGTTCCCAATTGTTCCATTAGCTTGTCTGCCAAATTATATCCGGAAAAAAATCTGATAGCAGTTAAGATTGCCAAAATATTCAAACCAAGAAAAACAGACATGTATGCAAAAGTAAATAACTTCCAATGACTTTCGCCTCCGTTTTTTATTCTTTCATAATTAATAGCATCTGCCCAAACAGAATAAAATATTTTTTTCATAATATATATCTTTTTATTCTTGAGTTACATCATATATAAATCGCCCGGCAAAATAAAGTCCTGCACCGGCACCAATTGCCCATCCAACAGGGTTACTAGCTAAGAAAACAGTGGCTACTATAGATGCAGTACCAACACCTGCATCAACATAATCAATAGTTGTTGCTGTTCCATTATAGATTTTATATCCTGAATAACCTACCCCTACAGCTGTTCCTACTACACCAGCAGCTTTAGAATATTTTAAAATTTTAAGCCCATGCTTTCCTAAAACTGCATTACCTTTTGGACCTAATTCAGCATTGATTCTCCAATTTTGTTGTTTTGGTGACAATTTTTGGAAATCCCATAAATTATTGTTTGATTTAAAACCACTAGCAACTTTATACATTGCATATTCAGATGTGGCACTACTAATAGTACCTAGAGCACCCAAACCAAGTCCAAATGAATCCATAGCACCGCCAACATTTCTACCACCACCAGAGCCGGAACCATCTATGTCAATTAAAAGATCTGGTAATACTTCTACAAAATCATAAAAAGATCTACCGTCAAATTCTCCTCCTATTATCGTTAAAGTATAACCTTTTGACTCTCTATTAAATGATAATTTATAATTTCCAATATCATTATCAAGCGCAAAAGCTCTTGCTTGTTCCTCTGTCTCAAAAAGTCCCGTTGAATCTTCCCAAAACACAGGATTATTAAACCCGTAACGGTACGGTGTAAAGTCGGGTGCCAGCTCAGCCATTGGGTCGAGTACATTAAACCTTCCTAACGCGCTGTCGTAATGTCTAAAGTCTGTCTCTGTTACATTAAGTGCAAAGCTGTCTTCGTATTCTTTGTTTAAGAACTTATAAGCCTCGGCTTCTTCGTTGCGGCAACTATTGGCAATATCGTTATAGCCTGTGTGCTGTAACCCAAACGGATAATAGTTATTCTCTTCTAATATCTCAGTAGCAGGATTAATTGTTCCGTTACCGTCGCAATCTGCATAGCTCAAGCGTACATTACCAAGATGATCTTTGTATTGATATTAGCGGATTTTATTAGGATATTTAGCTTCCATATAATATTTGCTTATAAGTATACTTCCGAAAACACAACGTGAAATTTCATTTTTTTCTAAATTTATTTCATAAACAGCTTGAACCCCTCCACTCGAAAAATTAGCATCAGCTTGGCTTTTGTTTATTTCAAGAAGCTCATCACATCTATTGGATATAGCTTTATTTAATACAAAATCATAATAAAACTCTTCAATATCAGCCTCATCTATAAAAAGATATTTCCTAAAAGAGAAATTTTTATTTTTATATAAATTATTAGTAACTACATATTTTTTTTGATTATCAACATCAAAAATTATAACTCTAGAGGGACCTGAATCTATAGACGAATAAACATAATATATATGGTTGGTGTTTTTTAAACTGTCTTTTAAAAATTTAAGTACATATTTATCTGTATTTAATATTTCTTTTTTGCCAAAATGTAACCATTCACTATATCTGTCATTTTTATTGTTAGCATCAAAATTGCTTATTTTATTATAAAACTGTTTTGCATTGGTTGGTTTACAAGCATTATATATGCTGCACAAAAATGCTAACATTATTATTTTTAGTAATTTTTCCATTCTATTCCGTTTAAAGGTAAACTCTTTTTATAATTATTTAGAATTTCATTTGCTTTAGGGGTCAACTGAAAATTGTTATTTTCATTTTGTTCTAATATTCGTAATTCTTCAAATTTTTCAGGCGAAGATTTTTGAATACTTTCTGTTCCATAATGCGTTCGTAAAGGTATATTATGCTCGCTTCTTATCATATTTTCAATAAATACTGCAAATATTTCATCAAAGTGAGCTTGTGGATTGTTTCCAGGTATATTATCTACCCAAACTTCATGTCTAAAATTATTAAAAGATAATTGTGCACTAAAAGCATGTGCCAATTCATGAGTTAAAGGTATAAAAAAATCGGTTCCTTGAAATTTATTTTCAGTAGTAAAAAAATTAGGGAAAATACCAGATAAATTTATTTCTCCATGTCTATAACCATTTTCCCCATAATCTGACCTGTGAATATTTACATTATATTGGTTATTATTAAATAAATTTAAAAACCAGCGACCGTTTCCTCCACTACCGCCGCCAGCATTAGTAGTAAAATTATAAATTTGCATTAAATTTTGGTAAACAACTTCTGCAAAACTACCACTTGTGGCTGTTGTTTCAATCGTATATCCACCATTTTTATCTTGTTCATATAGTTTCCCATTTTCAAATTTCAGGTAATCTCTTTTCCCCTCATCCCAAACATAAATATAATCTCCATTTTTATCAATGAAATATGTTGGTGTATTTCCTGCATATTGATACGGAGTCATATTAGAAAACTTCTCCGCATAGTTATCTATATTAAAAAATCTTCCAACAGCAGGATCATAATTACGTGCGCCGTACTCATACATGTTTAACCCAAAATTATCTTCATATTCCTTACCGTTGTATTTGTAAGCTTCGGCTTCTTCATTGCGGCAACTATTGGCTATATCGTTATACCCTTGGTGCTGTAACCCAAACGTATAATAGTTATTCTCTTTCAAAACAGCCTCAATACGTTTGTAAAGAGGCTGTGTTGATATTAACGAAACGGATTACAAACAAGTCCGTACCATTCGTTTTTGAAAAAAGATTATTAAGCTACTATATATATTGGTAATCCAACTCCTAAAAACCAAAACAAAAGAGTAAATATTACATCTTGAACAGGTTTTTTGGTAAATGTCCAGAAAGTATTTTCTGGATTTCTTTTATAAATTTTCTGAAATAGTATATATAAGAGAAAAAACACAATAGATGATATCAACGGCATTTTCAATGCCACAACCATTTTAGGGTTTCCTAATTGATATTTTATCATTAATAATGATCCACAAAATAATACTATATTATAGAATATATTGATTAAAAAATATTTATAATTAAACAGCCACTCTATTTTAAACATAAACAGTAACATAGTGCTAAGACCTAAAGCAATAAAAATAAAATCCATAGAATTATATTCTATTTGTAAATACTAAAATTACAGGTAGTATAAATGCGATAAACCAAAATAAAGCATTAAATACACCATCAACCATTAAAGTTTTATCCATAGTCCAAAAAGTATCTTTTGGTTCTCTTTTATATATTTTCACAAAAGCATAATAAAATATTCTATATATACCCCATTGTAAAAGAGGTATTTTCAATGCTTCTCCGCCTTTGACATTTGCATTTTGAAGAATATACCCTAAAACAAATAGAACTATACAAGCGAATAGAAAAATAAATTGATACTTTTTGTCAACTAATATTTTTCTGTTGAATAGAAAAATATATAAAATTATTTGTCCAAAAAAAACTAAAAAGAAACCCATAAGTATATTAATTTAATCAAAAGAATTATATATAGAATCAAATGCTCCAAAACTGTCTGCAACACCTAAACCTATCGAAATAAATGGTCCAACAACAGGAATAAAGGCAGAAGCAGTAATTATTCCTGCGCCTGTTAATCTTGCGTAATCCGCACCTGATTTATCGCTTTCATAAAATTGATAAGCAGCAATTCCAACACTGGCACCCGTCATTAATTTACCAGCACCTTTTAAGTATTTAGCAGTTCCTAAACTATTTTTTACAGATTGTGAACTAATGTATTGATTTCCTCTAAACTTTTGGCTGTAAACCTTACCATTTTTATGAACATATTTACCGTTAGCAAGAGCATTTTCAACTTGTTGTGTAGTTTTTCCAAAAAAATGATATGTTTTTGCTTGTCTTGCTAATTCTCCCATTGCTAAAGCTCCAGAAGTAGCATTCATCGCCGAAAGTTCACCTCTTCCAAACGAAGAATTACTATTAGAGCCACCTCCATTTCTACCACCACCAGAGCCGGAACCATCTATGTCAATTAAAAGATCTGGTAATACTTCTACAAAATCATAAAAAGATCTACCGTCAAATTCTCCTCCTATTATCGTTAAAGTATAACCTTTTGATTGTCTATCATATTCTAATTTATAATTTCCAATGTCATTATCAAGAGCAAAGGCTCTTGCTTGTGCTTCTGTTTCAAACAAACCTGTTGCATCTTGCCAAAACACTGGATTATTAAACCCGTAACGATACGGTGTAAAGTCAGGCGCAAGCTCAGCCATTGGGTCTAGTACATTAAAACGTCCTAATGCACTGTCGTAATGTCTAAAGTCGGTTTCGGTTACGTTTAAAGCAAAACTGTCTTCGTATTCTTTGTTTAAGAACTTATAAGCCCCTGCCTCTTCGTTGCGACAACTATTGGCAATAATTGTTATTCTATTCTATTATGTATAAAATATTATCAGAAAATTAATTAGCTTTAATATTTATTGTAATAGTTTTTATCAATTTTCCATCTAAATCTAATACGTATATTAAATTTTGTTTTTGTTCTGATACAAATAATTTATTAAGTTTTTTAGAATAAGATAGATTACTTATATGATTTCCTGACTTACTTCTATAAATTTTTTTCTTTGTGTTTTTTCTAAAATCCACCAAATTAATTTTATAATAAGAAGTGTATACTAATTCAGTATCATTAATGTATTCTGCTTTTGAAAAACCGTTTAGACTTTTCAATGAATCATTTTTAACAGTTATCATGCTAATATTCTTTGTTTGATTGTTATAAAGAAAAACACCATCTTTTCCATCTAAAAATGAACTAAAAGTAAATTTATCTTTCTGTATATAATTAAGATTGTTCATTTGATATGCATTGAAATTTGTAACTCTCTTCGTAACATTCTTTTTAATATTTAATTCATAAATATCAAAACCGTGTGGGGCTTTTCTTCCAATTGGAGAATACTTGCCATACTCATTTGCTCCTAAAAAAATCAATTTGTTTCCAGCTTCTGATAAAACAGCTTCTGTTTTTAATAACGAATCATTTACAATTAGTTTACTGCTGTTTTCTTTAACATTCCACACACCTATAGAAGTTAACAATGAATTAGGGTAATCGGTAGCGATAAAAATTATTGAATCTCCTTCTTTACTATATCTCGGTGCATAATATGACAATGAATCATTATCTAATATTTTTTTTACATTTTCCCCATCTATATCACATCTGTAAATAGATGTTTTATTATCTGTTTTCCAAGAAAAAATGAGATGACTACCAGAAGGGTCAATGTCAAATGTTAATAAATGTTCTGTATCTTCATTATCTGATTTGCAGTTAAATAATATACAAGAAATTAGTAACGTAATTGTCAATACAATATTTCTTTTCATTTTAATACCTTATGTTGTTTTTTATACTATTAAGTATTGTTTGATAATAAGAATTAATTATCATATTAGTTTCTAGGCGAACAGACTTTATTTCACTAATAGGTGCAAATGCGCCATAAACAGCTATAGCCATATTGTAAGTCCTTGGGCTTATCCTATTTTCAGTTACAGGATCGGTTTTTCCTAGCCAATATCCAATTATAATTTTATACGCATCAGAAGCTAATTTTTTATCTGCAGCTAATACTTCTATACTATTAAGAGCTCCATCAATTCCTCCTACTTTAGCATTATAATAGGAGATATCATGAAAAAAAGCTGCCAAATCTAACATATCTTTAGGCTCTAATCCCAAAGTTTTGGGGTCGACATCAGGTCCTGGTCCAATAAAATTAGTTCCGAATAACATATTCCCATCGTACTTTACATTACCACTCGGGTAACCAGACATAACAAGTTTTGATAGAGACATCCAAATAGACTTTTTAGGATCTCCACCACCATTACCGTTTCCACTACTACTTGCACCTCCAGTATCATCCGTTGGTTTGTCTAAAAATAAGTACACTTGTTCTAGTGTTGTTTCTATAGTCTTTGCAAAGGATTCTCCAACAAGTTGTCCATTTTCAAATTCAAAACTTGTTACTCCACTTTTAGCTTTATTAAACAAATCAGCAATTGTAACATATGTTTCACTATCTGCTCCGCTCGGGTCACTCCAATACACAGGGTTGTTGTCAAAAGCACTGTAGGGCGAAAACTCGTGGTGTGTTATTGGATCCATTACCGTCCAACGCCCGATAGCAGGGTCATACTGGCGAAGATCCATTTCGTAAATGTTCAGCCCGAAACTGTCTTCGTATTCTTTACCATTTAACTTATACTTATACCCATCGCCCGGCAAGTTGTTATATCCCTGATGCTTTAAACCAAACGGGTAATAATTGTTTTCAACTACAATTTCGGTGGCAGGGTTTATGGTTCCGTCGTTATTTAAATCGGCATAAACCAAACGATTGTTGCCTAAATGGTCTTTGTAAATATAGTGATAAACATAATTGCCACCATTATTTTTAACATATCCTTCTGCATGCGGAAAAGTTTGCAATACGCCGTTTTCATATTCAAAGCCATACAGGTAATCGGTGGTTACTAACGCACCACCGCCAGGTTGTACTTTTTTGTTTAAGCGTGTGCCTGTGGCATCGTAGGTATATTTTTTTTCCTGTGTTAAAAAACAACTATTAAATGTGCAATAACAGTAAAGTGTTTTATATTAAAACAGCCTCAATACGTTTGTAAAGAGGCTGTTGGTTTAATTATTGCACGAGCAAGATGCTCGCGCCAGCCTTTAGATTTGTTCTTTGAAAAATTCATAAATTTATTAACAACCAAAACTGGCAAAGTACACCATTCGCTCTGCAAAGCTTTTAGACTTATCC
>NZ_FOVI01000054.1 GCF_900115115.1 Paenimyroides ummariense | reverse complement strand
GCCGGATCTTCTCCTGCCAATGCTTGTGCATCTTTATCGTGTAAATTAAAGGTTGTTGTTGGCGTAGGGTTGTCCATGCACGCTAACAATGCCGTCATTGGACCTACAACCGGTAATGGGTTTACCACTAATTCTAACTTAACAACGGTGTAACATCTTAAAGTGCTATCGGTAAAAGAGTTCTCTACACGTACCCACACATGTGATGTTCCGCTTAAAACTGCAGTAGGCGTAGTGATACGGCTAGAATCTGTTGGTCCGATGTGCGCACCCATTTCTGAGAAATAGTAGGTGTAAGTGTAATTTGAGAAATTACTCAAATTAGGCTCTGCCAAGGTTAAATCGAAAATTGCTTGTTGTGATCCTACTGCGGTTTCACATAATTCCAATGGTGTTGGGTTCATGTTTGGTTCCGGAACAGGTAACACACGAACCGTTAAAGTGGTAATGCTTATACAGCCGAATTGGTTTTCTACTGCCACATAAATTGTTTGTGGGTTTACCGTGTTATAGAACTTTTTAGGATCGGCAATAGGGCTGAATCCGTTTTGTGCATCTTGAAGTGATCTGTAATATCTTATGATCGCTCCAAAAGGTGGTTGTCCTCCAAAAAGATCATGCTCGCGTACTGTTAAATCAATCTCCATTTTACCGTCGTTAGGTAAATCGGTATCACACAATATAATTGGTGGTGGTTGGTTTAAAACAAATGGTGCATTAACCTCTATCTGGAAACTCATCACACGTGCACAACTACCCGGTTTTGCCGTATCTTCTATTCGTACCCAGATTGTTTGCGGGTTTGCCGTGTTTTCAAACTGTGTTGGATCTACAATCCAATTGGTATTGCTGTTAGCTAATGCTTGTGTTGTAAAATATCTTATTTGATATGTGCCTTGTGCTGTTTGTACTGCCAACAATGCGGCATCCTGCTGGGTTAAATCAAACAAAGTAGTACGGTCTTGCGGGTTACCTAAAACGTCACACTCTACTAATTTTGGTAACGTTGCAGGTATTACCGGAGGTATAACCAACTGGAATGTAATTGGATATACGGCATAACATTCTGTAACCGGATCTTCTACGCGAATCCATACTGTTGGATTGTTTGGATTTAAATCGTATGCAAGGGGATTGTTTATAGGGCTTACATCGTTTTCTGCATTTGCCTGTGTTTCAAAAAACAAGAAGTTGTAATTGATACCTGTTGCATCTACTAAATCTTTTCCGAATAAATAGATGTTTACTTTTCCGAACAATTCACCACATATAACAAAAGGTGTTGTTGGAACATTAATAACAGGATTAGCTTTTACTTCTAATTTTAAAGTGGTAACAACAAAACAATTGCTGCTTGCGTTGAACACGCGCACATAAATGGTTTGTACGTTTGGCGATACGTTCTGATATTGGTTTGCCAGTGGGTTTGCACCTGTTTGCGCATCTGCATTGGTATAGTGGAAAGTAACATCCAACCCTAACTGGGTACCAATGATCGCCGCTTTTTGGCTTGCCAAATCAAACACTTCAAATCCGTTGCCGTTGGTATCACATTTTACATAAGCAGGTAACGGGTTGGCAACTACGGGTAGTTTAACCAATTCTATATCCATACGCATTACCACAAAACAACCCGTAGCATTATCGCTTACGCGAACGTAAACTACTTTTGATACATTGGTTGAAAAGGTGGTAGGATTACCTATTGCTCCTGTTCCTGCCATGGCAGCTGATGAACTGATATGGTAAGTTACCGTATAGTTGGCACCGTTTAAGCCTGTTAGCATTTCGGCTTCTTTACTGCGCAAGTTTACTGTTTCTACCTCATCGTTATTGGTATCGCAGAATACTAAACGGCTAACCGGGGTAATCGCAGGTGTTTTGTTTACTTTTAATACCAAAGTTACGGTGTTGTAACAGCTTGAATTGGTAAAGCCTACACGAACGTATATGGTTTGTTGGTCTTTTACTTTGTTTACATACGTTCCGGTATTGAATATCGCATTAACATTGGCATCGGCATCGTTTTGTGTTTCATGGAAAGTTACAATAGAATTTGCCGGCATTGGATTACCTGCGATCAATACGCGTGTTGCATCCAAATTAAATTCTCCGAAACCGTCGTTATTTAAATCACAATAAGTTAACGGCGGTAAACTGTTTGCCGTTGGGGTATTAATGATCTGTAACTGTAAAGGCACTATCGTGAAACAGTCGCCGTCTAAATTACGTACACGTACATAAATAGTTCCTGCTGCTGCCGTATAGTTTGTTGGTAATATTAAGCCAGTATTGCCTGTAAGGGCATCTTGCTGGGTAGCGTAGAATTCCAACGATACACCAACAGGAGTTACAGGTATAGTATTATATGCCAGATTTAAATTGAAAGCACCTAAACCTGAGTTCCCGATTTCACATGCTGTTAATGGTAAAGCATTTGTATTTACCAATGGTAAAAGGTTTCTGTACAGATAGAATGAAGTAACACCAAACGATAGCGGATTGTTATTATCTGTTACACGTACCCAGATACGCTCTCCGTTGGTTCCGTTATACGTTGCCAAGTTACCCGCAGGTATTGCGTTTTGGTTGGTATCGGCATCTGGTTTGTTTAAGTGGTAACTTACTGTGTATCCTGCAGCATTATTATATACGATAGGTGTTTGAACCGTTAAATCGAATGTTTGTACCGTTTCTCCTTCACAGATCGATAAGTCCGGTAACGGATTCAATGTTAGTACGCAATTGCTGAACTCTATGGTGAATGATCCTATAAAAGGACACGGATTGTTCACTTCGTAAGCTCGAACCCAGATTGTTCTTGGAACATTGGCATTATTTGGTAGGTTGTATAAATCTGAAACCGCATTTACATCATTTTCTGCATTTTGTTGGTTTTCATAAAATTTAAACAAAATATTAGGGTTGGTGGTAACTCCTACCATCGCATCTTTTAAATCAAATCGGGTAGTGTTTCCCGCACTTGGACATAAAAACAGGTTTTTAGGCTGTAAGATGCTTACATAATTGAAAAACTCGATCCGTACAGGATCTGCTTCCATTACACAGCTGCTTACATTAGGTATAAAACCTTTTACGCTATAATCACCGGTTTCGGTTACTATTAAATTAGGACCTGTTTGTCCGGGAATTTTTACTCCGTCTTTAAACCATTCAAAGGTAAACAACAAAGGATCTAAACCTGATTCTAAAGTGTAACTATCGCCTACACACAAACCATCTCCGTTGCCAATTAACTGTGGATCACCTAAATCTAAATCGCCAATATCAAAACTTCCTGCTTTGAAAAATACTGCGCTGGTGTGGCTAGCAGAAGGACAGAAATCGATTACGGCTAATTTAATTTTATATCTTCTACCTACAACTACATTTGCTGTTAAAGACTGCATAGGGATAGTGTGACCTGAAAGATTGATTGGTGCTGTTAATGGCGGTACTTGATTTGCTCCATTTCCATAAGAATTACCAAAATATTGCGGATTAATAGAACCTGCACCAGCTGCACAATTGGACGGATTTGATTTATTATTGTCGCGCACTGTGCTTATAGAAATTGGGTCATTAGTATTGGGAATTTTTGCAAGATTTTCTCCAATCCCTGTAGTTAAATCAATTAACCAAGCTCCAAAGAGAGCTCCGTTTCCACAATCAAAATTACATCCTCTGTTATAACTGTGACTACCGAATAAATACTCAAAACTTACTGTGCCTTGCATTGGAACAAATTCAAAGTCAATAACGGTAGACCTCATATTAGCAGGATTAACAGGTGTAGTTGGCCATCCTCCAGCATCGTTTATCAAGTCTAATAAATCTTGATCTCCAGTCCATCGAAATTGATTTGGGCTTGTCGGACCTCCACCTGGTGTGCAAGGTCCCTCTACTCCGGTTGCCATATCTGTTGCCAATACAATTCCTTCTTCAAATGGGAATGTACTGCCATTTCTATTAAAGTAAGCTGCCGCTTTTACTGAATTAGAAGCAGGAACACCACTACCATATTGGTATCTTACATTAGATACCAAGTCGCATTTAGAACCTACTAATATGTCCTTTATAAGTTGATCTGTAGTATATGTGTCATCAACATCCACATAA
>NZ_FOVI01000056.1 GCF_900115115.1 Paenimyroides ummariense | reverse complement strand
ATGAAGAAATTGTTGGTAGATCGGGATTTGTAATTTCATCTAATTTTCAACGCGCAAGGTGGTACGACGGTAAAGTTTACACATGGATAGGTAGAACAGTAAGAGGAGGAAGAGGTGAAGGTAATAGTGGACTGAAGTTCGATATACTGGCAGATAAAGAACCTGATAGTTAAATAATTACTTTTTTAATTGTTATTAAATATTATTTAGTTTAATTAAAAATGAATACAATATTGTTAAAACTATGCCTTAATAAAAGTATGGCATAGTTTTTTCTTATTTTACGCAACAATAACAATTAGATAAACTCAAAAAAATTTATTCTATGAAAAAATATTTACACTTTTTTTTATTAATCCCAATGATGGCGATAAGCCAGACGCAGATCGGACAAAAGATAGAGGGAGATAATGGAACTGATAATTATGGACGAAAAGTTTCGATGTCACACGATGGAAATATTGTCGCAGTTGCGGCTAGTAATCATAATTCATTTACAGGACATGTTCGTGTTTTCGAAAATGTATCAGGCACATGGACACAGCTAGGAGCTGATATATTAGGAACTGCTGCTAATGATCGCTCTGGAAGCAGTATTGCACTTTCTGCCGATGGTGATGTTATAGCTGTTGGATCACCAACCAACAATAATTCTAACGGAATATCAGCGGGAAATGTACGTGTGTTTCAATATTCTTCGGGTAGTTGGATTCAATTAGGAAATACTATAGAGGGTATTGCTACAAGTGACTCTTTCGGAGAAACATTAGATTTATCTGCTGATGGAAATATACTTGCAGTTGGACTTAGAGAACATAATGGTAACGGGCAAAATTCAGGTCAGGTTCGCATATATCAGAATATACAGGGTAGTTGGACACAACTTGGGCAAAATATTAACGGACTTCAACCAGGGGATGGATTAGGTATTAGCTTATCACTTTCAGATGACGGAAGTATTGTAGCAATTGGTGCAAATGCGATAAGCACAGCAGGAGGTCCAACTGGCTACACAGTTGTTTACCAAAATGTAGCAGGAAATTGGACACAATTGGGACAGGTAATTTATGGCACCGGTCCAAATCATAAGAGTGGATATAGTACTTCGCTTTCGTCTGCTGGAAATATTCTTGCTATTGGCGCTATTAATGCCAATGTTTCAGGAACGGCAAGAATATTTGAAAATATCGGGGGTACATGGACACAAATAGGTCAAGATATAAACGCAGAAGGAACTGCAGATGCGAACGGTAATGCACTTTCTCTTTCATCAGATGGAACTATTTTAGCAGTTGCAGCATCTATAAACGAAGGAAGTGGACCTTATGCTGGTCACGTACGGATTTTTAAAAATGTATCGAACAGTTGGGTACAAATGGGAACAGATATTGACGCGGAGGAGGCATACGACCAATTTGGTAGTGATGTTGCATTATCGGCAAGCGGTTCTGAATTAATTGTTGGAGCAGCTGCCGCAACAACTGGAAATTTTAAGAAAGGCTACGCTAAAGTATATGATTTATCTGGAGTACTTTCTACAAAAAAAATAAACGCTGTTAATTTTAATGTTTACCCTAATCCATCAAGTGATGTACTTAATATTGAACTGGATGATAATGCGGTGTTAGAAAATGTAACAATCTATAATAATTTAGGTCAAAAAATAAAGTCTGCAAAAACAACTGTTGTTGATGTTAGTACACTAGCAAAAGGATTATATTTTGTAGAAGTTACCACCAATATAGGTAAGGCAGATCAAAAAGTTATCATCAAGTAATTTAATTATTAAATTCAAAATAAAAGATATATGTTTAAAAAACTGTTATGTATAGTGTCATTCGTATTGTTGCCACTACTTTCTGTTGCGCAGGACGCAGACCAGGAATACGAATTGAGATCCAACGAAAAGGAAGGTTGGATTATTAATAAAAAGGGTGAAAAGATCGAAGGTGTCTTACGATTAATGGGTTCCGAAGATTCTCCATGGGTCAACCAGCAAAAAGTTAGATTTATCGCAAAATCTGATATTGACCCTAGTAAAAAACGCCAGAAACTTAAGGTACTTGATGTTGATGATTTAAAAGGTTATGCAGCCTATGATGGAGATGTATTGCGCGAATTCGAACTTATAAAATATACTAATGTTCGCGAGTCGTCAAGAGGTGGCAGCGGAATAGGAGGTAGTATTAAAAGTATAAAAAATTTGAGCAACAGTAACCATATCGCTGAGGTAATGATAAAAGGACCTATTACAGTTTACAGACTTTACGGACTTCCAACTGCTGTAGCCGTAGGTAACAAACAGGTGCAGGAGATGGAGGATGATTTAAAACGCTTAAGAAGTACGCCAAGTATACTTGTTTCAAAGAATGGAGGTAAGATCGAAGAGCTTAACAGCAGTGATATGAAGAAGCTTACAGAAGACTGTGAATATGTACGCGCTAAAATGCTGAATAAAAAATATACGAGCTACGATCCAGACAAAGAAGAAAAAAAACGTTCTAAAATGGGCGCGTTACTTAAAAGCGAGATGGAATTGGACGGAGAAAAAATTCAGAAAATGGCATTGGAAATCCTTACGGATTATAATGCTAATTGCGGAAAATAGTACATGTACAAATAACAGATAAAAGATTACTGTATAAAGAAAGCCATTATTTTACAATGGCTTTCTTTATGTATAATTATTTTAAGCTACTACACTTTCAAGAAATCTTAAAAGTAATATAAGTGGTTCGGTAGAGCTCCCGTTAACCACCGTTGATGGGTCTTCTTTTTGATAAAGTAATTTTACAGATTTTAAGCTAATTTTGCTTTTAGGTTTTTTAATTTTTTTTCATACTTTTTTAGCTGAGAAGTTATTTCTGAATTCTCCTTGTTCTTACTTTTAACTTTTAGAAATTTTAGATCATTTTCAATCTTTTCAAGAATTGATATTGGATCATGTTGATCTTTATTCGCTTCAGATGAAATTTTATTTTCTAAAATTTGCATTTCTCTACTAATAGTGGATTGTTCAGTCAGTGCATATTCTTCTGTCTGCTTAATAGACTGATGCCCCAACATTTCTTTTACTACATGCATAGGAACACCATTGTTTAAAGTAACCGTACTCCCAAATGTTCTTCTTGCTTTGTGTGTGGTAAGATTATCGTTAATTCCACATAATATAGCAATTTCCTTTAAGTACTCGTTCATCTTTTGATTTGATTTGACAGGAAGTAATACATTATTTGCTTTGCAATGAGGATGGTCTTTGTACTTATCTAAAATTTCTATTGCTTTTGCAAGTAGCGGGATGGTTATTGAAGATCCTGTTTTCTGTCTTTCTGAAATAATCCATTGTTTCCCATCGATTCCGATTTTTAATTCTTCCTTTTTAAATTGCTTTACATCTATATAGGCTAAGCCTGTATAACATTGAAAAACAAAAATGTCTCTTACTTCACTTAATCTTTCAGAATCAAATATTTTATTTTCCAAAGTTGAAAGCTCATGAGAGCTTAAGGGCGTCTTTTTAACAGCAACCTTTTTGTTTTTAAAAGCTTTAAATGGATCTGAAGTTATTATGTCCTTTGAGATTGCCCT
>NZ_FOVI01000058.1 GCF_900115115.1 Paenimyroides ummariense | reverse complement strand
TTATTTGCTCCGTTACAAGTAATGCTTGTTGATGCCATATTAGATACAAGAGCATCCGGTTCATCAATCGTAACATTTGCGGTTGCAGTACGATTGGCTGCGTCAGTTACAGTTACGGTATAAATTCCGGCTGCTAACCCTGTAGCTGTAGCTGCCGTTCCCCCAGATGGTGACCATGAATAAGTAAATGGTGCTAATCCTCCAGTAACTGTAATTGTAGCACTACCAGTACCCCCATGACATAATATATCAGTTTTAGAAACCGTTAAACTTGGGGGAGGAATATTTTCAACAAATACATCTGTTATATGGAAATCATAATCTGGTGCATCATCAATCGGTCCATCAGTTGCTTTAAAACCTATACGAATGTTTTGGTTTATATACTGTGAAGGAATAACAACTTCATATTCTGTTAACACATTTGTCAAATTAACTGTTGTGGAAGCGTCAAAAGTGTATAAGGAAACCCAAGGCCCTCCTCCACAAGCATCTGAAGAAATCATCACTTGTACCTTATCATCAGTCCCAATCATTCTATCAGGATCTACTGCTCCGCTTGCAAAATTAGTAATTGCTGCTTTAAAACGAACTCTAGAAATTGAAGTTATATTTACTATAGGAGAAATAATCCACTCATTACGTGTATTTGTATATAGATTAACTTTTGCAGTAGGAACTGATAAGGCAGAACTACTTGTCCAAGCTGACGCACCTGCAGCCGCTGCAATTGGTCCGTCTCCAACTCTTTCTTCCCAACCAGGAAATACAGTTGAAAGATTAGCTCCTGTAAAACCTGTAAAATTAGTTGTAGCAGGCATAGGCACAATAGTTGGTGTAAAAGCACTTGTAGTGATATTCCCACTTATATGCGCAGCAGGGAAAAAAGCATAGTTTGGTGAAGAACCACAACGTTTGTATTCATATAATCTGAAATAATATGTGGTATTACATTTTAGGCCAGAAATAGTAGTATTAGCTGCTGTTCCATCCCATACTAAAATATCGCCTCCGCTTAAAACGGTACCATTGGCATAAGCAGCACCCGAAACCGGTAATGAACTAAAATTGTTAGTTGTATTTACTAATAACACTCTTCTGTCTCCATTGCCATTTGTCCAATTTACAGTAACTGCATTATCAGTAACATTTGTAAAAGTCATACCCGTAGCAGCATTAGGAGCTGGTGGAATAGTAACTGTATGAACAGTTGAATAAGCAACTTGCCCTGAAGACGAACATGTTGTTTTTAAACGATAATATTTGTTCGTTGAGCCATTAATCGGTGGCGGCGTATAGGATAATGTTGTTGCTCCAGTGACATCTGACCATGGATCTAATACTCCATTATCATCAGACTCTTGCCATTGATAGACAAAACCTGAAAATCCAGAATTAGCAAAAGGAACTGACACAGCAGTTGGTGAACAACCTACTTGTGTTGCTGACGAAACTGTTCCACCGTTTGGCATTCCCGTACATATTGGTGGTGGAGTGAAAGTATATATTAAACCATTTGTAGGCATCCCAGGAGCTCCTGTTGCAGTATTATAAGCTTGAGTAGATGAATTTGAAGTGCCTGCAACAGAAGAAGTAAAGTTAACACTAGTAGAATTTGATCTATTTAAATAGTCACTATTTGTCAATCCTCTAAGTCCGATCTGTGGTGTCCCTGTAGCATTTGTAGTACCTAATACAAAACCATGAGATCCGTAAATAAACTTAATAACATTTCCATTCTCTAACAATCTTATTTGAAAATTCATTGCATAAATAGCCGTAGTAGAAGTACTTGGACTTGGTCTTACGTTTTTATATTGAATAACAAATTCTCTATTTGGTGACGCCCCTTCAACTTTCCAACTAACATCCGAAACAATTGAAGAATGAAATGCGCCATTAATATCTCTTCCCCAAGCTGAAATTGCTCCCTCATATGCAGTTGTACTAGAAATAGGTGTATATGAGGAAGTTGATGATGTAGTTGCTCCAAACGTAATATACCCATTACTATTTACATTAAGTCCTGTATAAGATACATCATTAAACTTAAAAGAAAAAGGAATTGTTCCTGATGGTAAATTCCACACAACATTATCAAAACTAGAAGAATAGTCAGCAGCCGTAGCTGTGGCCAAAACTGTACCTCCTGTTATTTCTTGATAAGTTCCATTACTTTGCGAAAAGGTATAGTTAGAAACCTGACTATAGACTTTCACAGAGAGAAAAAGTACTAAAAATAATACGTAAATTTTTTTCATAAATTAAAAATTAAAAAATAATTAAAGAAAAGAAAGTAGTATCTTGTGAGAATTGAGTTAATTTCATTTGAGAAGCTGAATCTTAAAAAATTTTCAACTTTAAGTTTTAAACTATATCGCCCTTAAAAGAAACAATTTTTACTTTTCTAAATATTCGCTAAATATATAAAAAAAATAATAGAGAATGAAAATATATTTAACATTGCGTTTAGACTTTAACTAATTTCAAAAAAACACTATAAACAAAAGAGGCTGTCTAAAAAGGTCTTTGGTATAATCCCCGACATGTTTTTTGTCGGGGATTTTTTTTATTGTCCTCAAATTTTGTTAACTTGAGGT
>NZ_FOVI01000064.1 GCF_900115115.1 Paenimyroides ummariense | reverse complement strand
TTTTTTATAATATCTATTTTTATTAAGCAGCGAGAAGTTCAAGACTTCTCATTTGTTTGATTTTAGTGTCCACACCAGATTTGCAACTAATTTTTGTGTTAAGAGAGCTGTTTTTGTTTCGCAAATTCATTTTTTTAGCCCATTTTCTTAAGTTGTGTGCAATGATCATTAAAGTAAACTCCACATTCACCTTATCCAATCCCCGCATGGTAAATCGGTTGAACTTATTATTGCTTTTTAATTGTCCAAACACAGCTTCCACTTCAACAGGTCGTTTACTTCGGTGATAAAGACCTTTTTCTGAAAGCAACCGTTCTTTTGCTATTTCTTTTAACTCATTGAGTCTGTGGTTGATTTCAATTGTTCTGTTTCCCTTGCCTTTATGACATTGTCCCCGCATTGGGCATCCTTCACAGCGCTGGGCTTGGTAAATACTCACTTCGCTAACATAACCATTGGTACTTGTGCGTTTGGACTTGGTTAGCAATAACATCTTTTGTCCTGCCGGGCAAACCAAAAAATCTTCTTGTTTATTGTAATATAGATTTTGAACCAAAAAGGGATTGCTCTGTTGTTTTCGCTTTTGTTCCATATGAAAGTAATTATACTTTACATATGAGGTGATACCTTCGTCTTGCATCCATTCATAATTCTGTTCACTTCCATAACCTGCATCAGCTACGACTTCTTCGCTTTGGGTATGATAATTGGACTCAAAACTTGTTAAATGAGAGGCTAAAGTAATCGTGTCGGCTGTGGTCTGGTGGATGCTGTAATGGGTAATAAACTGATTCTCGGTACTGATCTGTGTGTTGTAGGCAGGTTTTAATTGACCATTTTTCATGTGGTCTTCTTTCATGCGCATAAATACAGCATCCTGATCTGTTTTACTGTAGCTATTGCGTTCACCCAAGATTTCCAATTGTTGTTCATACTTCTGTAATCGGGGCAAATAGTCTTCTTCCAGCTTCTTTAACTGTTTCCGGGTAGATTTGCTACGTTCTTTAAGATTGGTATTAATCTGCTCCATCTTTTGCGCTAGCTCTTTACTGTCTATCGCTTTGGAGTTTTGATCAAGATGAAGTTCCGTTTGATCCTGTTTTATCTGAGCATCGATGTCCTGGAGAACGGTAGCGATATTTGCTTCCAGCTTGGCTTTGTTTTTCTCTACAGATTTCTTCCACACAAAGGTGTATCGTCCTGAAGCGGATTCTATTTTCGTTCCATCGATATATTGAACTTTGAGACTGACGTATTCTAATTCATGAAGCATGCGTACAATATCTGCAAACAGTGCTTGGACAACGCCTTTAAGACGTTTGCCCCGAAAATAGTTGATCGTGCGATAATCCGGCGTGCTGTTACCTGAAAGCCACATAAAGTGGATGTTCTCTTGAAGTGCTTTTTCTATCTTACGACATGAATAAATATTGGTCAAATAGGCATAAAATAGAACTTTGATAAGCATTCTAGGGTGATAGCTTGTTGTACCACCTCCTTTATACTTTGTAATGATATCTTCTATATCTAGGCGGTCAACAACCTGATTAACCAAACGAACTGGATGGTTAAAGGGGATCTTATCAAAAATATTTTCTGGAAATAGACTTGGACTATTGGATGGTAAGGATTTAAACTGTACTTTCATAGCTTTATTGGTGGAACCTCAAGTTAACAAAATTTGAGGACAATAAAAAAAATCCCCGACAAAAAACATGTCG
>NZ_FOVI01000060.1 GCF_900115115.1 Paenimyroides ummariense | reverse complement strand
CTTGTTGGACGTGGACTCACCGTTACAATAACCTGAGTTTTTGCAGAAGTACATCCTGAATTCTCAAACGCGATATAATAGGTTCCTGCTGTTATCACAAAAGTTTCTGCCAATGCTGTTGTTGAACTATTGCTTGTGTACCAAACATATTTACCCACACTTGGATGTAAATCTGCAATAGTATTCCCCTGACAGGTTGCTATAGATGTCATTGCTGGTACGCTTACGCTTACAACTTGTACTGATACCGGAATACGTACCGATTCACAATTCCCTATTACTTGCTGTACATAATAAGTACCTGTTGAAACAACTGTTGTGCCAGCTAATGGGGTCATTATTTGTGGTGAGCTATACCATCTTAATGTCGCAGACGGATCTTTTACTACTACCAAATCGTCTAAAGTGCTGTTGTTGCAAATTGTTTGTGACGATGCTGTTGGCGCAGGTACGATTGCTGCTACATTTACTGTTATTGCCTGTCTGGTAGATTCACATGTTCCTACATAAGAGCTTACATAATAAGTTCCTGTTGCCAAAAGCTGGCTCGGTACTAATTCTGTGGTACTTGTTGCACTTGTGTACCATTTTAACTGTGTATAGTTAAAACCGTCGATAGTCATATTCTGTACACGCGTATTGTTACACACATTCAACTGTGTTGTGGTTAATGGTGTACCCTGACCTAATGTAATCTGAACAGCGGTTCTGGTACTGCTTTCACATGCACCAACAGTTTGCGATGCGTAGTAGGTAGTTCCGTTTACCAAGATTGTTGAAGATGGTAATAAAACACCTCCTGTTGCCGCACTGTACCATTTTATGTTGCTGCCTGTTGCAACTACATTTGCTAATGTTGCATTTTGACCTGTACAGAAACTTTGGTTTGTAGCTACCGGTGCGTGAACAAATGCAGGGGAGGTAATGGTTACCGTTTCAGTTGCAGTACAATTATTAGCATCGGTTACCGTTACTGAATAAGTTCCTGCCGTTAATCCGCTGATATTCGCTGTTGTTTGTCCGCTTGACCATACATACGTAAAAGGTGCAGCTCCGCCATTTACCGTTAAACTTACCGATCCGTCTACTTGACCGGAACAGCTGATATTGGTAACTGTTGGTGTTAAAGAAAGTACCCCCGGCTGTGCAATTGTTACAGATGCGGTTGCTTTACAATTATTAGCATCGGTTACCGTTACACTGTAAGTTCCGGCTGTCAAGTTGTTCGCATTAGCCGTAGTCATACCGTTTGACCAGAAATAAGTATATGGGGCAGTACCGCCGCTTACTGATGCCGTTGCTGTTCCATTGCTTAATCCGTTACAGGTAACATTGGTTAGTGAACTTGTTACATTTAAAACAGTAGGCTCTGTGATTGTATAGCTTCTTGTTAATACACTTGAATCACTATCGGTTACTGTAAGAGTATAAGTACCGGCTGCTAAATTGCTTACTGCAGCTGTATTACCTCCACCGTTTGACCAAACATAGCTGTATGGTGGAGTTCCTCCTGTTACATTTACTGTTATGCTTCCATCGTTCGCGCCGTTACATGAAATGTTTTGTTGAGACACCAATACGATATCATAAGGAATAGCCGGTTGCGTTATTACTACTGATTGTGTAACAGTACAGCCATTAGCATCGGTTACTAAAACACTAAATGTTCCTGCTCCAAGGTTCGTTGCTGTATCGCTTGTTCCTCCGTAAGGTGTCCACGCATACGTATAAGGTGCTGTTCCGCCGCTTGCTGATACCGTAGCCGATCCGTCATTACCTCCATAAACCGTTACATTGCTTTGAGTACTAACTCCTGTTGTAATAACAGATGGTTCTGTAATGGTAAAGTTTTGTGTGATTGGACAGTTATTGGCATCTCTTACCGTTACAGAATAAGCACCCGGTGACATTCGCGTTCTACTCAATCCTATTACTCCGTCTGACCATAACACCGTGTAAGGTGCAATACCGCCACTTGGTGACACACTGGCAGATCCGTCGTTCTTGCCGTTACAACT
>NZ_FOVI01000062.1 GCF_900115115.1 Paenimyroides ummariense | reverse complement strand
GCGACGCCATTTCACAGTCTCCCACCTATCCTACACATCACTTATCCAAGAACAATACTAAGCTATAGTAAAGGTGCACAGGGTCTTTTCGTCCCACTGCGGGTAATCGGCATCTTCACCGATACTACAATTTCACCGAGCTCATGGCTGAGACAGTGTCCAGATCGTTACACCATTCGTGCAGGTCGGAACTTACCCGACAAGGAATTTCGCTACCTTAGGACCGTTATAGTTACGGCCGCCGTTTACTGGGGCTTCAATTCAATGCTTCTCCGAAGATAACATCTCCTCTTAACCTTCCAGCACCGGGCAGGTGTCAGGCCCTATACTTCATCTTACGATTTGGCAGAGCCCTGTGTTTTTGATAAACAGTCGCCTGGACCTTTTCACTGCGGCCAGCTTGCGCTGGCGACCTTTCTCCCGAAGTTACAGGTCTATTTTGCCTAATTCCTTAGCCATGAATCTCTCGAGCACCTGAGGATACTCTCCTCGACCACCTGTGTCGGTTTGCGGTACGGGTTGTAATAATCTAAGTTTAGAAGCTTTTCTTGACAGCCTTTAGGTACACTATCTCTTTGCCCGAAGGCTCCGAGTACTATCGCATTTCTCCAAAATCTACGCATTTTACTATAGATCTTATAGGTACGTGCTTTAACGAACTATTCCGTCAGTTCGCGGTACTTTCACCACTGCGTCACTCCATCACAACTAGTACAAGTACGGGAATATTAACCCGTTGGCCATCGACGTCCCCCTTCGGGTGTGCCTTAGGTCCCGACTAACCCGCAGCTGATTAGCATAGCTGCGGAAACCTTGGTCTTACGGTGTGCGGGTTTCTCGCCCGCATTATCGTTACTTATGCCTACATTTTCTTTTCTAAACAGTCCAGCAATTCTCACAAATCACCTTCTACCCGGTTTAGAATGCTCCCCTACCACTGTACAATGTACAATCCATAGCTTCGGTAGTATGCTTATGCCCGATTATTATCCATGCTCGATCGCTCGACTAGTGAGCTGTTACGCACTCTTTAAATGAATGGCTGCTTCCAAGCCAACATCCTAGCTGTCGGGGCAATCAAACCGCGTTTTTTCAACTTAGCATACATTTGGGGACCTTAGCTGATGGTCTGGGTTCTTTCCCTCTCGGACATGGACCTTAGCACCCATGCCCTCACTGCTGTAAATCATTTATTAGCATTCGGAGTTTGTCAGGAATTGGTAGGCGGTGAAGCCCCCGCATCCAATCAGTAGCTCTACCTCTAATAAACTATATCAGCGCTGCACCTAAATGCATTTCGGGGAGTACGAGCTATTTCCGAGTTTGATTGGCCTTTCACCCCTACCCACAGGTCATCCGAAGACTTTTCAACGTCAACCGGTTCGGTCCTCCATTTGGTGTTACCCAAACTTCAACCTGCCCATGGGTAGATCACACGGTTTCGCGTCTACCATTACTGACTACAGCGCCCTATTAAGACTCGCTTTCGCTTCGGCTGCGTACCTGAAGTACTTAACCTTGCCAGCAACGGTAACTCGTAGGCTCATTATGCAAAAGGCACGCCGTCACCCAACGAATGGGCTCCGACCGCTTGTAGGCGTATGGTTTCAGGTTCTGTTTCACTCCGTTATTCACGGTTCTTTTCACCTTTCCCTCACGGTACTGGTTCACTATCGGTCTCTCAGGAGTATTTAGCCTTGGCGGATGGTCCCGCCGGTTTCAATCAAGGTTTCACGTGCCCCGACCTACTCAGGATACCACTATGCATTACATCGCTTACCAATACGGGACTATCACCCTCTGCGGTTCATCTTTCCAGATGATTCTTATTCGCTTTGCATACAATATCGTGGTCCTACAACCCCAAAATTGCCGTAACAACTTTGGTTTGGGCTTCTGCGCGTTCGCTCGCCACTACTTACGCAATCACTTTTGTTTTCTTCTCCTCCGCCTACTTAGATGTTTCAGTTCAGCGGGTTTGC
>NZ_FOVI01000063.1 GCF_900115115.1 Paenimyroides ummariense | reverse complement strand
GAAAAGGATTATGTAAAAGAGCGCACCCGTTATATAAAATCGTCTATGAGGGGTGTGGAACACGTAACACCTACAATGATTTTTTATCATAATGAAAATGGTGACATTATCGAAAAAAAATTTGTAAGAAGCTATCCTAACCAATATTTGGGCGCAAGTTCTATTGCTTTGCGGGAATCTATTTATTATAAATACGAATACGACAAATACAACAACTGGGTGAAGTGCTATATATACATGGAAGGTAAACCCGAAGACAGCGAGCCAACAGCGATTGCACAGAGAGATTTAGAATATTACGATAGTTAAAATTGAATATTATGGAAAATAAGGAGTATATGATCTATGATGCAGAACTTTATAAAGATGGGCAATTAACCGATTTGGGAATAAACGACCCCTTACGAGCCATCTTTACTCAGTTAGACAGCCTACTTGCTAAAGCAAGTGCTGGCAAAAAAATACCGGTACGAACCTTATTTGATATTGTAAAAGATTAAAAATGTTAGAAAAATATAAATACATATTATTAATATTACTATGTGTACAGATTGGAAACTCGCAAGCATTTACTGAAAATGCGATGTTAGATTTTAAGCGTTCAGCAGCACATTTAAATAATTATAATGGTCCAATAAAAAGTTCTTTTTGGTATTATAATTATATTGTCGAGCCAATTCCCTTATCTTCTTCATCTGACAGTATAGTACAGAAAAATGCAAGAAGTTCTCTTATGCACATAAATAAAGATGTATTAGGATGGAGTGTATTCCGAGAATTTGACAAAAATGGACTGTTAACAATTACCATTGACATGGATATTGATAGATCATACTTCGGCAAATCGAAGCCTAACTATAAAACTGCTTCAATATACTCATATGAACAAAATGATTTGGATCAAAAAAGACAAATAAAATTACAAAGAAGGCAAATATATCCAGTCTACGATTACGAAATTCTAATAAAAATTAACAACAAAATAGAGCTTGGTTATAGTAAAAACATTCACGAAAGAAAATGGGAATACTTACTTGATAACCAAAATAGAATAAGAAATGAAATACATTACTACGGTGTAATAACAGATTTTAGTGAAGTTGAAGGGCTAAGTGAAGATGATATCAAAAAATTGCAAAGTGATTATAGGAATCGAGATAAGTTACCATTTACAGAAGCAGAATATATTTATGATAAACACAATAATGTTAAGCAACTAAATATTACGACTAAACAAAAAGATCCGATACCTTTTCATTTTTTAGATACCGAAACAGGTTTCTGTCCTGACTTACATATTGCATATGAATACGATAAAAAAGACCGTATGACCCAAGTAACGTACTATGGATGTAAAGATACGTTGGCGTTTGAAAAATATGTTTATCATCCCGAAAAGGAGTACGTAACTGAGCGCACCCGCTTTATAAAATCATCTATGCGCAGTGTGACACACAGAACACAGACAATGGTTTTTTATCATAATGAAAATGGAGATATTATTGAAAAAAAATACGTACGAAACTACCCAAAACAATATTTAAGTTCAGGTCCAATTACTTTACCTGAATCTATTTATTACAAGTACGAATACGACAAATACAACAACTGGGTGAAGTGCTATATATACATGGAAGGTAAACCCGAAGACAGCGACCCAACAGCCATTGCACAGAGAGATTTAGAATATTACGATAGTTAAAAAAGAATGTTATGGAAAATAAGGAGTATATGATGTCGGATGCCGATTTGTATAAAGACGGGCAGTTAACCGATCTGGGAATAAATGACCCCTTACGAGCCATTTTTACACAGTTGGATGCCCTGCTTGCTAAACCAAGTGCAGG
>NZ_FOVI01000065.1 GCF_900115115.1 Paenimyroides ummariense | reverse complement strand
CACGCTATATTCGAAATTGTTTATGGAGAAGTTATTCGCTTTTACTTCACAATACATCTTATAGCAAACAGTTAGGTCACGTATTGACAACTGATTTGATACTGTCACATCGTAATCATCAGCATACGGAAGTACTTCTGTACGAAAGTGACGTCGGGAACGTTTTGAAAGCTGTTGTCCAAATTCTTCCAAAGTATTCCAATCAAAATCGCAAAAAACAGCAGCGTCCGGCATGTCCGCAACCAAGTAACCGCGGTCTTGTGCCGTATGATATAAAAAATATCTTTTTTTAAAATCTCTCAAAACCAGCTTACCGTAGCCACCTTTTTCAAACTCTCCTTCGATACAGTCGAAAAAAGCTCTTTGAAGAAACCGAAGATCTTTTGAGCCTTTGTTTATGTACATGTGACAACCTTCTGTAAAAGAGGAACCCATACCCATTACCTTTTCCGTGAGAAAGGTTGGATCTTCCAAACGAACCTTTTCTATTCTTTCAGAAACCATTTCATGCGACAGCATATCCTCCTTCCATAAGGAAACAGTGGTATAGGTAAGTGCTTCAACCGAACCGTTGCTGTTCCTAACCAAATAGTATTTGAACTGCATATGGTTCGGATCATCCGAATGCAAACTCGAAAAGTATCCTTGCAGAAACTTTGTGCCAGCGTAGTCAAAAGCTTGATCGTGCAACACCGAATTCCACAAGACTTCGTCTATTTCATCAATCGAACTGTAAACCGCAGAGTGAAATAAATTTGCCTTTTTAGCACGTTCTTCTTTTTTTGGTACGAACTGTCTTTTAAAGGCACGGCCAACTTTTTTGTAGCTGTTGCCTGTAACAACAAGTGCCTTGTCATAATGTTTCTCCAGCAGTCCGGCGAGATAGTCAATATCCTGCAGACTGTTATGGTTACTGACGGTAATTCTTAAGCCGGCATTGTTGACCGGGACTGCGGGAAAAAGTGCAGGGTTTACAAAGCAGGCATCAATCGACAGTTTTCTCATCAGCGTATAAGCCGTATCGGGCATACCTGTCGGAATGAAAAAGACAGGAGTATCGCCTGTTGACATCAATGGTATTCCTGCGTGAACCAGTGCGCTTTGTAGTGCATCAATACGTTTCTGCAGTTTTTCCTGCTTTTCTATAATTTCAGTACTCAGATGGATTTTCGCAGATGCGATTGCAGCAGCCACCGCAGATGGTTCCAACTGTGCTGAAAATGTCAGCGGACCACCGAAATTCCTGATCTTCGACATAAGAAGGTAATCTCCCGATACGACGAATGCACCGCTGGCTCCGAAGGTTTTACTAAGGGTACTCACCAGAACCATACGGTCGGGGATGGCATCCCAGTGACTTTTAATAAATCCGGTGCCGTTGACACCCTTCCAGCTCATACCATGCACGTCATCAACGTATACAAATAGCTTCTTATACCGATGCATCAGTTCCATTATTTTTTCTACTGGTAGGCAGTCACCATACATCGAATAAATTCCATCTGCCATGTACCATACCTTTTCATACCTGTTGTTAAGTGTTTTCAAATAATTTTCCAGTTCATCCATACGGCTGTGCCTTATCATTATTACAGGTATTCCCCGGAGCTT
>NZ_FOVI01000066.1 GCF_900115115.1 Paenimyroides ummariense | reverse complement strand
CATGCTATATTCGAAATTGTTTATGGAAAAGTTATTTGCTTTTACTTCACAATACATCTTATAGCAAACAGTTAGGTCACGTATTGACAACTGATCAGGTACTGTCACATCGTAATAATCAACATACGGAAGTACTTCCTTACGAAAGTGACGTCGGGAACGTTTTGAAAGCTGTTGTTCAAATTCTTCCAAAGTATTCCAATTAAAATCGCAGAAAACAGCAGCGTCCGGCATGTCCGCAACCAAGTAACCGCGGTCTTGTGCCGTATGATATAAAAAGTATCTTTTTTTAAAATCCCTCAAAACCAGCTTACCGTAGCCACCTTTTTCAAACTCCCCTTCTATACAGTCGAAAAAAGCTCTCTGAAGAAACCGAAGATCTTTTGAGCCTTTGTTTATATACATGTGACTACCTTCTGTAAAAGAGGAGCCCATACCCATTACCCTTTCCGTGAGAAAGGTCGGATCTTCCAAACGAATCTTCTCTATTCTTTCAGAAACCATTTCATGCGACAGCATATCCTCCTTCCATAAGGAAACAGTGGTATAGGTAAGTGCTTCAACCGAACCACTGCTGTTCCTAACCAAATAGTATTTGAACTGCATATGGTTCGGATCATCCGAAGGCAAACTCGAAAAGTATCCTTGCAGAAATTTTGTGCCCGCATAGTCGAAAGCCTGGTCGTCCAACACCGAATTCCACAAGACTTCGTCTATTTCAGCAATCGAACTGTAAACCGCAGAGTGAAATAAATCTTCTTTTTTAGCAGGTTCTTCTTTTTTGGGTACGAACTGTCTTTTAAAGGCACGGCCGACTTTTTTGTAGCTGTTGCCTGTAGCAACAAGTGCCTTGTCATAATGTTTTTCCAGCAGTCTGGCGAGATAGTCAATATCCTGCAGACTGTTATGGTTACTGACGGTAATTCTTAAGCCGGCATTGTTAACCGGGACTGCGGGAAAAAGTGCCGGGTTTACAAAGCAGGCATCAATCGACAGTTTTCTCATCAGCGTATAAGCCGTATCGGGCATACCTGTCGGAATGAAAAAAACAGGAGTATCACCGGTTGACATCAATGGTATTCCTGCGTGAACCAGTGCATTTTGTAGTGCATCAATACGTTTTTGGAGCTTTTGCTGCTTTTCTATAATTTCAGTACTCAAATGGATTTTCGCAGATGCGATTGCAGCAGCCACTGCAGATGGTTCCAACTGCGCTGAAAATGTCAGCGGACCACCGAAATTCCTGATTTTCGACATAAGAAGGTAATCTCCCGATACGACGAATGCACCGCTGGCTCCGAAGGTTTTACTAAGGGTACTCACCAAAACCATACGGTCGGGAATGGAATCCCAGTGACTTTTAATAAATCCGGTGCCATTGACACCTTTCCAGCTCATACCATGCACGTCATCAACGTATACAAATAACCTCTTATACCGATGCATCAGTTCCTTTATTTTCTCTACGGGTAAGCAATCACCATACATAGAATAAATTCCATCTGCCATGTACCAGACCTTTTCATACCTGTTGTTAAGTGTTTTCAAATAATTTTCCAGTTCATCCATACGGCTGTGCCTTATCATTATTACAGGTATTCCCCGGAGCTT
>NZ_FOVI01000067.1 GCF_900115115.1 Paenimyroides ummariense | reverse complement strand
GCGCCATCATAGCTTACCGATCCTTCGTTTAAGTTGATTACAGAAGCAGTACCTTTTTCATCGGTATACGTCAATTCATTGGTCGCATTGTTGTAAGACAATACCGTCAATGTTTCGTTCGCTTTTACGATACTTGATAAGCTTGCCCATTCTACATTGCCTGCCGCATTGGTAATCAACATCGAGTTTGCTGCGCCTTCCTTAATCGATACCTGGTATGGATCGGCCGCTGTTCCCGTGCCGGTTACATCGATAAACGCGCTGCCGCCAATGTTGATGGCATCGTTCGCTATCGTGGTCAGATACTCTTCAAAAGTATTGTAGGTAGCCCCACCAACGGTAATCTGTTCGTTTACAATGTCGTTGTAAATGTTCTCGAACTGGTTCACTACTGATGCAGGTACGTCGATGATCGCCGTTGCTCCTGCTTCGTTGGTATAAGTATACGTCCCGTCGTTGTTGTTTACGATCGTGGTGATTGTTTCGTTTGCTTTTACGATTGTTGATAAGCTTGCCCATTCTACATTGCCTGCCGCATTGGTGATCAGCATTGAATTCGCTGCGCCTTCCTTAATCGATACCTGGTATGGATCGGCCGCTGTTCCCGTGCCGGTTACATCGATAAACGCGCTGCCGCCAATGTTGACCGCATCGTTTGCTATCGTGGTAAGGTACTCTTCAAAGCTGTTGTAGGTAGCCCCATCAACGGTAATCTGTTCGTTTACAATGTCGTTGTAAATGTTCTCGAACTGGTTAACTACTGATGCTGGTACGTCGATGATCGCCGTTGCTCCTGCTTCGTTGGTATAAGTATACGTCCCGTCGTTGTTGTTTACGATCGTGGTGATTGTTTCGTTTGCTTTTACGATTGTTGATAAGCTTGCCCATTCTACATTGCCTGCCGCATTGGTGATCAGCATAGAATTCGCTGCGCCTTCTTTGATCGATACCTGGTATGGATCGGCTGCTGTTCCCGTGCCCGTTACATCGATAAACGCACTGCCGCCAATGTTGATGGCATCGTTCGCTATCGTGGTCAGGTACTCTTCAAAGCTGTTGTAGGTAGCTCCACCAACGGTAATCTGTTCGTTTACAATGTCGTTGTAAATGTTCTCAAACTGGTTCACTACTGATGCAGGTACGTCGATGATCGCCGTTGCTCCTGCTTCGTTGGTATAAGTATACGTCCCGTCGTTGTTGTTTACGATCGTGGTGATTGTTTCGTTTGCTTTTACGATTGTTGATAAGCTTGCCCATTCTACATTGCCTGCCGCATTGGTGATCAGCATAGAATTCGCTGCGCCTTCTTTGATCGATACCTGGTATGGATCGGCTGCTGTTCCCGTGCCCGTTACATCGATAAACGCACTGCCGCCAATGTTGATGGCATCGTTCGCTATCGTGGTCAGGTACTCTTCAAAGCTGTTGTAGGTAGCTCCACCAACGGTAATCTGTTCGTTTACAATGTCGTTGTAAATGTTCTCAAACTGGTTCACTACTGATGCAGGTACGTCGATGATCGCCGTT
>NZ_FOVI01000071.1 GCF_900115115.1 Paenimyroides ummariense | reverse complement strand
ACCTCAAGTTAACAAAATTTGAGGACAATAAAAAAAATCCCCGACAAAAAACATGTCGGGGATTATACCAAAGACCTTTTTAGACAGCCTCTTTTGTTTTATAAAACTTCCAACAATTCTACTTCAAAAATCAAGGTACTGTTTGGACCAATTTCTTTTGAAATTTGTTCTTCGCCATAAGCAGCATGTGGCGGAATTACAATTTTAGCTTTAGATCCAACTGTAAGCAGCGGCATCACTTCTTGCCAACCTTTTATTAATTTGCTGATTTGAAAATCGGCTGGCTTTCCACGGTCCACAGAACTATCAAACACTTCACCGTAAATATTAGTACCGTGGTAATGGCATTTAACTTTACTATCAACAGTAGGTAAAATTCCCGAACCTTCTTCAATAATTTTGTATAATACACCGCTTTCTAATTTTACAACATCCGGTTCAGAAGCAAAATTTGTTCTAAAAATTTCTCCTTCGTTTATATTTTTAGCAGCCAATTCCTGCTTGCGTTTTTGTAATAATTCTGCTACTCCCATTTGGTATTTATATCGTTTAAAGATCAAATATAAACATTCTTTATAAGTGCAATTTTGATTTTCAGTATCTTTTTTTGTAACTTTAAAAGAAAAAATCATGCAAAGAAAGAAAATTTTATTAACAGCAGGTGCCGTAGGTATTGGATCGGTTGCCTATATGATGCTAAAAAACCGAAAAAAGAACGACGATATTACTGTTGTCACTCCGTTTGATACCATGAGGTATTTAGGCAGATGGTACGAAATTGCGCGTTTAGATTTTCGTCACGAAAAAAACTTGGATAATACCACCGCTCATTATAGTTTAAACAAAGACAATTCTATAAAAGTAGTTAACCAGGGTTGGAATTATGTGAAGGAAGAATGGGAAGTTGCCGAAGGAAAGGCAAAACCACGCAAGAAAAATACAGGAGCCTTAAAGGTGTCTTTCTGGGGACCTTTTTATGACGAGTACAATGTGGTTGAAATTACAAACGATTATCAGTATGCGCTTGTTTTTGGAAAGAATACCGATTATATGTGGATTTTATCAAGAGAAAAAACAATGCCCGAAATTGTTAGACAATATTTTGTTTTAAAGGCGCAAAGTTTTGGGTATGATACCGATAAACTGGTTTGGCCACATCACGATTAAAAAAAGAAGGTGTCTAAAATGGACTGCCCCCAAAAAGTTAGACACTTTTGGGGGCATTTTTTATGACAAGAAAAGTAAAATACAATGTATCATTTAAGCTACATTGTGTAAAAGAAG
>NZ_FOVI01000073.1 GCF_900115115.1 Paenimyroides ummariense | reverse complement strand
TTCGATTTCTATGACACTACCAAACAATTTTCATACACAGATTTATTTTTAACAACTGCATATATTCTGTGTATGATTTTGTTTCTTACAGCATTTAAGACCGACATTTTGTTTTTACCTTCATTAACTTTTCTGTTAAAATAAGCCGCCATATCGTTTTTCAACCTTATGGTACTTAGAGCTGCTAAATGCAGTACTTTTTTTAATTCTTTGTCAGCCATTGTCGATATTCTTGGTTTATAGTAAATAGAAGAACCTGACCTATGTTCAAAAGGAACTACACCTGCAAAGCAAGCCATTTTCCGTGCTGATTTCACTTCAGAGAATCCTTTTGTTTTAATAATCATCAATGTTGCCAATACTTTTCCTACACCGGGAATCGAGATCATTCTGTTGAACTGTTCTTTTAATTCATCATTAGAAAAAATCAGCTCTAAAATCTTATCTTCTATAACTTTTATCTGTTTTTCTATTGTCTTGATTAATTGTTGATTAAGTTTAATAATCTCTTTGTCTGCAATGTTTTTTAAGAGCTTTAAATCTTGTGTCTGGCGTAATAATCCGGATTTTAATTTCACTCGATGTCTTCTTTCTGTATTTAATAAAGATATTTTTTGAATATCGATACTGCTTGGGTTCCACGATTCTAAATCCATATGGTTCTTTTCAATAAACAAGCAAATTCTTTGGGCATCTATCTTATCATTCTTACCGCGCAATAAACCAATACTTCTTTTTAAATGTAGCGGATTTACAACAAAAACACTAAAATTGTTTACTGCCAAGAATTCATACAACGCAAAATTATATCTGCCTGTATTTTCCATTGCAATAATGGTATTTTCATTGTTCTGAAAGGGTTTAAGCAACTTTTTAATAGCTTTTACACTATTGTTTATTCGATAGTGCTGTTGCGAAGAATTTGATTTTACATAAAAATCTAATGTTAATTTACTGACATCGACGCCTATAAAAACTTTTTCCATATCTTTGAATTTAGAGTGATTAAAGAGAACTTATCATTAACTCAACTCCTTTATAATGGGTCATTAGCCCGAATTTCTATTTGAGATTTTTGATAAGAAGTGTTTAAGTCTAAATCGAACTATGAGTTTTTCTCTGAGCGGGTAATAGTTTACTTAAACACTTTTCTCTTTATGATAAATTTACTTATTTTT
>NZ_FOVI01000075.1 GCF_900115115.1 Paenimyroides ummariense | reverse complement strand
TAATTGTTTCCAATAAATTGTTGTGGTTAATTTTAGCCATAATCCGTATTATAAAATCCTAAAATTGCTAAAAATAAAGCTGTTAGCTCCTATACTAACTCCAAATAATACCTTTTGAATAACTATTTATACCTTTCTGATAACTTTTAAGCTTAGATTTATCTTTTTAAAAAAAATTTAGTTATAATTTTATTAACTGTTAAACATACAATCAAAACACCCCAAATTATGTTAACTAACTATGAAAATGATTTCGCCTCTTACGAGTTGAAAGATTCCCTGCTTTACATCAGTTACAAAGAAGGGAGATATATAGATTATGATGCCGCGACAATAATCGTTGAAGACCGCCTTCGGTTTCAGTCATATAAATCATATGCTATCCTTTGCGATGTTTCGCTGGTCCAAGACATCAGTGCAGATGCAAGGGAATATCTTGCAGATTACGGATATTCGATGGTGAAGGCTGTGGCTCTGTATTCTTCAGCGCACACACTGCGAACGCTCTCAAACTATTTTGTAGCCATCAACAAACCAAAAATCCCTACAAACATTTTTGATAACCTGACAGAAGCTGAAACCTTTTTAAAAAAATATATCTGATATGAAAAACTTTACCTGTTCGCTTGAGCGCTGGCGCAACTATAACGAAAGCATGCTGGAGCTTGCTAAGGGAAACCTTAGCAAAAAATTAATCCTCAGTAATTTAAACGATGATTTTGAGGGATTAGAAGCCCTTTTAAATTGGATAAACGACGAATGGAGGCAGCGCGTACTCCACATGACCTTTACGAAGCCCAGTGAATCACAGAAATTCGTCAACCATTTTGAGATCATATTAGACAACGAACTGTATATAAAGGATACCGACGAACTATTTCCTCAATTTATGAACATTGATGATGATCTTACAGACGGTCATAAAATTACTGACTTTATCAGAGCATCAGAACAGAAAGCCTTTTCCGAGTACCTAAATTATCTTAGAACCAACGGTACTGCAGCTATTGAAACACCTTCGATTACCGTACTGAACGTCCCGTTTTTATACAGCATTAAAAAGTTGGGCTCAAAACGCGGCTATATCCTTAACCTCTTTCAAATACATTTGGACAAGAAGTACTTTCGAAAAGGAATAAGACCGGAATCCGCGGAAATTGTCAAACTGGAG